>NZ_CP059851.1:0-724375 GCF_014117445.1 Sandaracinobacteroides saxicola
ATCACGCCGGCGGCGCTGATGATGGCGGTGCCGTGCTGGTCGTCATGGAACACCGGGATGTTCATCTTCGACCGCAGCTCGGCCTCGATGATGAAGCATTCCGGCGCCTTGATGTCTTCGAGGTTGATGCCGCCGAAGGTCGGCTCCATCAGCTCGACGGCGTCGATGAAGCGGGTGACGTCCTCGGTCTTCAGCTCGATGTCGATGCTGTCGACATCGGCGAAGCGTTTGAACAGGACGGACTTGCCCTCCATCACCGGTTTGGAGGCGAGCGCGCCAAGGTTGCCGAGGCCCAGGATGGCGGTGCCGTTGGAGATGACGGCGACGAGGTTGCCCTTCACCGTGTAGTCATAGGCGGTGTCCGGATCGGCGGCGATGGCGCGGACGGGGACGGCGACGCCCGGCGAGTAGGCGAGGCTGAGGTCGCGCTGGGTCGCCATGGGTTTGGAGGCGATGATCTCCAGCTTGCCGGGGCGTTTCGCCGAGTGGAACAGCAGGGCTTCGCGGTCCGAGAAAACCGGTCGCTGGTTGCCGTCGTCTGCCATATTCCCTCCGTGCACCTTGCGGCCTATGGCCGTGCTTGTGACTTCATCGCCCGCCCCCGTCCAGCCCGCAACGCCGATGATGGCGCAATATGCGGCGCTGAAGGCGGAGGTGCCGGACGCGCTGCTGCTCTATCGCATGGGCGATTTCTATGAGCTGTTCTTCGAGGATGCGGCGCGGGCGGCGGCGACGCTGGACATCGCGCTGACGCATCGCGGCGCGCACCAGGGGCAGCCGATCCCGATGTGCGGGGTGCCGGTGCACGCGCATGAAAGCTATCTGGCGCGGCTGGTGAAGGCCGGGCACCGGGTGGCGATCGCCGAGCAGACGGAGGATCCGGCGGAGGCGAAGAAGCGCGGCGGCAAGGCGGTGGTGGCGCGCGCCATCGTGCGGGTGGTGACGCCGGGGACGCTGACGGAAGAGTCGCTGTTGCAGGGGCGCAGCGCCAACTGGTGCGCGGCGCTGTTCTGCGGGCCGGAGGGCAGCGGACTGGCCTGGGCGGATGTCTCGACTGGAATGTTCCACGTGGAACATTTGACCGATGCGGTTGACGACGCCTTGGCGCGGCTGGCGCCGGCGGAGCTGCTGGTGCCGGCGGAGCAGCCACGCGAGGGCGCGACGCCGCTGCCCCGCGCGCGCTTCGACTCGCGGGCCGCGGAGGCGGCGCTGTGCCGGCGCTTCGGGGTGGCGACGCTGGACGGGTTCGGCGCGTTCGGCCGGGCCGAACTGTCGGCAATGGGCGCGCTGGTGGCGCATCTGGAGGATGCGGCACGCGGCGCCCCGGTGCGCCTCGATCCGCCGCGACAGGTGGCATCGGCCGATGCCATGGCGATGGACGCGGCGACGCGCGCGAGCCTGGAGATCACGCGCTCGGCGGCGGGGACGCGGGAGGGCAGCCTGCTGGCGGCGATCGACCTGACGGTGACCGGCGCCGGGGCGCGGCTGCTCGCCGACGACCTGTCGTCGCCGCTGACCGGGCTGGGGAGAATCGAGGCGCGGCTGGGGCTGGTGGCGTGGTTCGCGGGCGACCCCGGGGCACCCGGCGGCGTGCGCGCGGCCACCCGCGAGGCGTTGAAGGCGGCGCCCGACATGGCCCGGGCGCTGGGCCGGATTGCCGCGGCGCGCGGGTCCCCGCGTGACCTGGCGGCGGTGCGGGACGGGCTGGCGGCGGCGGCGGCGCTGAAGGCGGTGCTGCGGCAGGCGAGCGAGGGCGGCGCGCCGGCGCTGCTGCACGCGACGCTGGCGGACATCGCCGACTTCGGCACGCTGCATGCGGCACTGGCGGCGGCGCTGGTGCAAAACCCGCCGCCGGGGGTGGCGGAGGGCGGCGTCATCGCCTCGGGGTTCGACCTGGCGCTGGATGAGCTGCGGCTGCTGGCGCATGACACGCGGCGGGCGATCGCGCAGCTGGAGGGGGTGCTGCGGACCCGCACCGGGATCGCCACGCTGAAGGTTCGGCACAATGGCGTGATCGGCTATCATGTGGAGGTGGCGGCACGGGCGGCCGATGCGCTGATGGCGGCGGGCAGCGGTTTCCATCACCGCCAGACGCTGGCGGGCGTGATGCGCTTCGACACCGATGAGCTGCGCGGGCTGGCGAGCCGGATCGCGCAGGCGCAGGCGCATGCGCTGGCGGCGGAGGCGGCGCATGTCGAGACGCTGCGCGAGGCGGTGCTGGACGAGGCGGACGCCCTGTCCCGCGCCGCGCGGGCGCTGGCGCGGCTGGATGTCGGCAGCGCGCTCGGCGAGCTGGCGGTGACGCGGCACTGGCGCCGGCCGGTGCTGGTGGACGAGCCATGCCTGCACATCACGCAGGGCCGGCATCCGGTGGTGGAGGCGGCGCGGCTGGCGGCGGGCGAAAGCTTCGTGCCCAATGACTGCGTGCTGGGCGACGGCAGCCGGGTGTGGCTGCTGACGGGGCCGAACATGGGCGGCAAGTCCACCTTCCTGCGGCAGAATGCGCTGATCGCGGTGCTGGCGCAGGCGGGGAGTTTCGTGCCGGCGACGGCGGCGACGCTGGGGATCGTCGACCGGCTGTTCAGCCGGGTGGGGGCGTCGGACAACCTGGCGCAGGGGCGCAGCACCTTCATGGTGGAGATGGTGGAGACGGCGGCGATCCTGCGCGGCGCGACGGCGAAGAGTCTGGTGATCCTGGACGAGGTGGGGCGCGGCACCAGCACCTTCGACGGGCTGGCGCTGGCCTGGGCGATCCTGGAATCGCTGCATGACGTGCAGCGCTGCCGGGCGCTGTTCGCCAGCCATTATCATGAGCTGACGGGGCTGGCGGCCCGGCTGGATGCGCTGGCGCTGCGGACGATGCGGGTGCGGGAATGGCGGGGCGAGCTGGTGTTCCTGCACGAGGTGGGCGAGGGCGCGGCGCCGGGCAGCTATGGCCTGGCGGTGGCGCGGCTGGCGGGCGTGCCGGACGCGGTGCTGGCGCGCGCCGGGGAGGTGCTGGCGCGGCTGGAGAGCGGCCGCGGCGCGGTGGTGCCGGGCGCCGGGCTGGACGGGCTGCCGCTGTTCAGCGCCGCCATGGCCAGCAGCAGGCCGACCAGCGATCCGCTGCGCGAGCGGCTGGCGGATTGCCAGCCGGACAGCCTGAGCCCGCGCGCGGCGCTGGAGCTGGTCTATGAGCTGAAGCAACTGTCGGCGGCGCCCTGAACGGGCCGGAAATTCCGCCGAAAGCGCTTGAACCGACGGGGTTTCAGGCAGATAGTCAGCCAAATGCGCGAGATTGTGCTCGATACCGAAACCACCGGCTTTGACCCTGCCAACGGCGACCGCATGGTGGAGGTGGCGGCGGTGGAGATGGTCGAGCGCGTGCTGACCGGGCGGCATTTCCACTGCTATTTCAACCCTGAACGCGACATGCCGGCGGGCGCCGAGGCGATCCATGGCCTGACGTCGGACTTTCTGGCGGACAAGCCGCGGTTCGCGGAGAAAGCCGCCGACCTGATGCGTTTCATTGGTGAAGCGCCGATTGTTGCGCACAACGCCGGTTTCGACTGGCGCTTCCTGACCTTCGAGCTGGAGCGTGCCGGCCATGGCGCGCTGCCCTATGAGCGGATGGTCGATACGCTGGAGATCGCCCGCAGGCGGTTTCCCGGCGCCAAGCACAGCCTGGACGCGCTGTGCCAGCGGTTCGGCATCGACCGCAGCATGCGGGTGAAGCATGGCGCGCTTATTGATGCCGAGCTGCTGGCGGATGTCTATGTCGAGCTGACCGGGGGCCGGCAGATCGGCCTGGCGCTGGCGGTGGCGGTTGAGGTGCAGGCGCCGGTCGAGACCCGGCGGGTCGTCCGGCTGCCGCGCCCGCATGCGGCGAGCGCCGAGGAATTGCAGCGCCACGCCGCCTTTGTTGCCGCCATGCGCGAGCCGGTGTGGCAGAGGATTTCATCGTAGGAGAATGACCATGGATATCCGCGTCACCGGTCGGGGGGTCGATACCGGCACCGCGTTCCGCACGCTGGTGGAGGAGCGGCTGGGCGGCATCGCGCGCAAATATTTCAGCCGGGCGCTGAGCGCGCAGGTGGTGCTGGGGCCGGGGCCGCATGATGCCGGTTTCACCTGTGATATCGTGATGCATGTGATGCAGGGGCTGGTGCTGAAGGGGCACAACCGCGGGCAGGAGGCGAATCCGACCTTCGAGGGGGCGGCCGAGCGGATCGAGAAGCAGCTGCGCCGCTATATGCGCCGGCTGAAGGACAAGCAGGGTGCCGGGCTGGCGAGCGTGGCAGCACCGCCTGAGGCGCTGGACAATGCCGGCTATACCGTGTTCGCCGCCGAGCCGGAGGCGGACGAGCCGGGCGACGCGCCGCTGACCATCGCCGAAACCCGCGTGGACATTCCCGATGCCAGCGTATCGGACGCGGTGATGATGCTGGACCTGCGGAACACCACCGCGCTGATGTTCCGCAACAGCCGCACCGGCGCGTTCAACATGGTCTATCGGCGTGAGGATGGGAATATCGGATGGGTGGAGCCCAGATGAGAGCATTTGATAAATCGCCCAGACCGGGGCTGCAAATGGCGACTTTTTGCGCTCCGATGCTCACGACCCGCAAGGTCGCTGCGCTTCGGTGCTCAAAACTCACCATTTTCGCCATCGGTCTGAGCAATTTCTCAAACGCTCTCCTGATGCATGAAAGTTTCTGACGAGGTAAAAAGGTAAACTGTCCTCGCCTTGTCACGGTTCGGCGGTTATGGCGGCGGGCGTAGGCAACGGCAGGGTCGACGCTGCGTATAGGGGTTGGTGACAGGGGCTTGCGGCGGGCGACCGCGGCCGGTGACGAAAGCTGTAGTGATGAGTTTCGATGACCTTATCTGCCGGTCGACGGTGTTCGTGAATGTTGCGGCCAGCAACAAGAAGGCCGCTTTTCAGGCGCTTGCCAACAGGACCTGTTTCCAGTGGGGCATCGGCCCGGAGATGATCGTGGAGGCACTTCATGCCCGCGAGAGCCTGGGCACGACGGGATTCGGCGGCGGCATCGCCGTTCCGCACGGCCGGGTGCAGACGCTGCCGCGGATGGTCGGCGCGATCATGCGGCTGGCGCAGCCGATCGCCTATGAGGCGCTGGATGGCGCGCCCGTCGGCCTGATGTTCATGCTGCTGGGGCCCGATTCGGCGGGTGCGGACCATCTGAAGGCGCTGGCGCGCGTGAGCCGCGCGTTGCGCGACCGGGCGCTGGTGGCGAAGCTGCTGGGGGCGCGCGATGCCGATGCGCTGCATGCGCTGTTGTGTCCGGAGCCGGCGGAGACCCGCAGCGCCGCCTGAGAGAGTGTTCGATAAATCGTCCAGACCGGGCTGCGAACGTCGATTTTCTGCGCTCCGATGCTCACGACCCTGAAGGTCGCTGCGCTTCGGTGCTCAAAAATCAACGTTCTCGCCGACGGCCTGAACAATTTCTCGAACACTCTTTGCGGCTGGCGCGGCCGGTTTGTCTTTGCCACAGCATGAGCATGCGCTTTCACATCATTGCTGTTGGACGGATCGGGCGGTCGCCCGAGGGGGCGCTGGTGGAGCGCTATCGCGAGCGGATGGGGGAGGCGCTGGGCATCAGCGAAGTGTCGGAGGCGGGGCGGCTGCTGCCGGCGCCGGCACAATCGCGCACCGTGGTGCTGGACGAGCGCGGGCGGGCACTGTCCTCGGAAGCGCTGGCGGCGCAGCTCGGCCGCTGGCGTGACGAAGGCGTGCGCGAGGTGCGCTTCCTGATCGGGGGCGCCGATGGCCATGCGGCGGCGGTGCGGGAGGGCGCCGACCTGCTGCTGTCCTTCGGGCCGGCGACCTGGCCTCACCTGCTGGTGCGCGCGATGCTGGCAGAGCAACTGTATCGCGCCGGCACGATCCTGTCCGGCCACCCCTATCACCGGGCCTGAGCGCGGCGAATCGTCGGCTATGATTCGGCGGGTGGCCTGTTAGATTGGGTTCAGCATCCTTCGTCTAAGGCCCCTGCCATGCGCGCCCTTTCCCTGCTGATTCCCGCCCTGTTGCTGAGTTCGTCGCTGACCGCGCAAGCCGTGGCGCCGGCGGCGCCGGTGGCCGATGCGGCCCGGCCCGCCGATACCTACAAACAGCTCGACACGCTGATGGATGTGTTCCTGAAGGTGCGCGAGACCTATGTCGACAAGGTGGACGACAAGACGCTGATCGAGGGGGCGATCAACGGCATGCTGGCGAGCCTGGACCCGCACAGCAGTTACCTGGACGCCCGCGACAACGCCAACATGAAGAGCCAGACCGAGGGCGAATATGGCGGGCTGGGGCTGACCGTGACGCAGGAGGACGGCGCGGTGAAGGTGGTTTCCCCGACCGACGAGACGCCGGCGGCGCGCGCCGGGATCAAGGCGGGGGATTTCATCACGCACCTGGACGGCAACCTGCTGTTCGGCAGCACGCTCAACGATGCCGTCGACCGGATGCGCGGCACGCCGGGGACGAAGATCCGCCTGACCATCGTGCGGCCCGGCAGCGCCAAGCCGATGGAGATGACGCTGACCCGCGAGATCGTGAAGATCCGCCCGGTGCGGTTC
This sequence comes from Sandaracinobacteroides saxicola, assembly GCF_014117445.1. Classification (NCBI taxonomy): domain Bacteria; kingdom Pseudomonadati; phylum Pseudomonadota; class Alphaproteobacteria; order Sphingomonadales; family Sphingosinicellaceae; genus Sandaracinobacteroides; species Sandaracinobacteroides saxicola. Next base: position 6,574 of record NZ_CP059851.1, read on the forward strand.
GAGGCGCGCGGCGCCGTGGGCCTGATCCGCATCGCCAGCTTCAACCGGCAGACCGGGCCGGCGACGCGCGATGCCATCGCCAGCCTGCAGAAGAGCATCGGGCCATCATTGGCGGGCTATGTCATCGACCTGCGGTCGAACCCAGGCGGGCTGCTGGACCAGGCGATCGACGTGTCCGACGCCTTCATGACGCGCGGCGAGATCGTCAGCCAGCGCGGGCGCGCCAAGGAGGATATCCAGCGTTATTATGCGCGGGGCGATGACCTGACCCAGGGCAAGCCGGTGGTGGTGCTGATCGACGAGGGCAGCGCCAGCGCCTCCGAGATCGTGGCGGGCGCGTTGCAGGATTCGAAGCGGGCGCTGGTGCTGGGGCAGCGCAGCTTCGGCAAGGGCAGCGTGCAGACGCTGCTGCCGCTGTCCGCCGATACCGGGCTGCGGTTGACGACGGCGCGTTACTTCACGCCATCGGGGCGGAGCGTGCAGGAGAATGGCATCGAGCCGGACATCAATGTGCCGCAGCTGACCGATCCCGACCGCAAGGAGCGGCCGCGGGTGCGCGAGGCCGACCTGCGCAACCATCTGATCAACGAGAAGAAGGCCGACGACAAGCTGATCGAGGATGACGGCAAGCCCGATCCGCGCTTTGCCGAAACCATCGAATCGCTGCGCAAGCGCGGGGTCACCGATTTCCAGCTGGACTATGCGCTGCGGCTGGTGGGGCGGCTGGGGCCGGTGCAGTCGGCAGCGCTGGCCGCCGGGCCGGCGGGCGGGGCGGCAGGCGGGGCCACGCCGAAATAATGCTGAAGCGGCTTTACGACTGGACGCTCGACCGGGCGGCGAGCCCGCACGCGGAGCGGTTCCTGGGGTTCGTGTCCTTTGCTGATTCGAGCTTCTTCCCGGTGCCGCCGGACATCATGCTGATTCCGATGGCGCTGGCCGAGCCGAAGAAGGCGCTGCGCTATGCCGCCATTGCCACCGTGACGTCGGTGCTGGGGGCGATCCTGGGCTATGCCATCGGCGCGCTGCTGTTCGATGCGGTGGCGAAGCCGCTGCTGAGTTTCTATGGCTATCTGCCGGTGTTCGAGAATTTCCAGGCGCGGTTCAATGCCCATGGCTGGCTGATCATGTTCCTGTTCGCCTTCACGCCGCTGCCCTACAAGGTGGCGACGATTGCGGCGGGGGCTACCGGGCTTTCGCTGCCGGCGGTGGTGCTGATGTCGATCCTGGGCAGGGGGGGCCGGTTCTTCCTGGTGGCGCTGCTGATGCGGCGGTTCGGCGCGCAGGCCGCGGCGATCATCGACCGGCATTTCCACAAGCTGGCGCTGACCTTCGTGGCGCTGCTGCTGGGCAGTTTCCTGGTGCTGCATTATGCCGCGTGAGCGCCAGGCGCTGGCGCTGCTGCTGCTGACCTCGGCCGCGCTGCTGGGGGGGGCGCTGGCGTTCCAGTTCATCGGGCGGCTGGCGCCGTGCGAGATGTGTTACTGGCAGCGCTATGCCCATCTGGCGGTGCTGGCGCTGGGCCTGCTGGCCTGGGTGGCGGGGTCGCGCGCGCTGATCCTGCTGGCCGCGCTGGCGATGCTGGTGGCGGCGGGGCTGGGCGGATTCCATGCCGGGGTTGAGCAGCACTGGTGGCAGGGGCCGACGGCGTGCAGCAGCGGCATCGATTTCACGCAATCGAGCGGCGCGCTGATCGGCAGCATGATTGCCACACCCGTCGTGCGCTGTGATGCAATCCCCTGGTCGTTGCTGGGGCTGTCGATGGCGGCGTGGAACGCTGTCATCTCGGGGACTGTCGCGCTGGCGGCGCTGTGGCTATGGAGGCGGGCATGAGTTTGCCGGGTGACGCCATTCCCTCGACCGATGCGATGATCCGGGTGGATCATGCCGGCGAATATGGCGCGGCGCGCATCTATGCCGGGCAGCTGGCGGTGATGGGGGACCGGCATCCGGTGGCGAGCGAGATCGCGCGCATGGCGGCGCAGGAGGAGCGGCATCTGAAGGCGTTCGACCGGCTGATCGTGGAACGCCGGGTGCGGCCGACGCTGCTGCATCCGCTGTGGCATGTGGCGGGCTTCGCGCTGGGCGCGGCGACGGCGCTGCTGGGGCCGAAGGCGGCGATGGCGTGCACCGCGGCGGTGGAGACCGAGATCGACGCGCATTATGCCGCGCAGCGGGCGGCGCTGGGGGCGCGCGATCCCGCGTTGAGCGCGATGATCGCCGATTTCCAGGCGGACGAGGTGGAGCATCGCGAGACGGCGCTGGCGCATGGCGCGGCGCAGGCGCCGGGCTATCCGCTGATGAGCGCGGTGATTCGCGCGGGGTGCCGGCTGGCGATCCGGGTGAGCGAGAAGGTTTAGCCCGCGAGAAGGGCGCGGTAGGCGGCGGCGGCGTTTTGGGGGTGCCAGGCGTCGAGCGCGGGGTCTTGCGGATCGGGGCGAAGGGTTTGCGCGGCGAGTGCGGAGGCGAGGGCCTGCGGGTCTCGGGTGGGGACGATGGCGCCCTGTTCGGGGCGGGTGAGGAGGTCGCGCAGCATCGCCGAGCAATCGGTGCTGATGACGGGGACGCCGCGGGCCAGCGCCTCGACGGCGACGGCCGGCCCGCCTTCGTATCGCGAGGTGATGAGGAGCGCGGCGGCGCCATCGAGGAAGGGGGTGATGGGTTCCACCTGGCCGGCGAAGCGGACGGGGAGGCCGAGTGAGCTGGCGAGGGATTGCAGCGCGGGGAGGTCGGGGCCGGTGCCGGCGATCTCGAGCCGGGCATCGGGGCGATGGCGGCGCAGCGCGGCGAGGGTGCGCAGCGCCAGCGCCATGTCCTTTTGCGGTTCGAGGCGGCCGATGGTGATGAAGCGGTCGGGATCGGGCGGGGTGGGGGTGGCGGCGCGGGCAACGATGAGGGGGTCGGGGATGGTGGCGATCTCGACATCGCCGAGGAGGGCGCGGGTGTCGGCGGCCAGCCCGCTGTTCATGGCGGCGAAGGCGGTGATGCCGCGGGTCCAGGCGCGGAACAGCGGGCGGGCGAGGAGCGTGCCGCCGCGATAGGGCCAGAGCGGGTTGGAGAGCTTGCCGACGATGCGGGCGGTGCCGGCCAGCGCCCGAGCGAGGATCAGGTGGAAGTTGCCGGGGAGGAAGATGGCGTCGGGTTCGAGAGCGGCGACCAGGGGGCGCATGGCGGGGCCGAGGTGCAGGCGGGAGGTGGGGGAGCGGGGGATGGCGGTGGGGAGCGCGACGATGGCGGCGCCGGGGGGTGCCCAGGCGCGGGCGGGGCCGTGATCGTGGCCGACGAGGAGGGTGACCTTGTCGCCGGTGCGGAGCCATTCGGTGGCGAGGGCCATCGCCACGCGCTCGGTACCGCCGCCGTTCCAGTCATGCAGGGGGATGGCGATGTGCATGGGGGTGTTATGGCGCGGGTTCTTCGCCCGAGTCGTCGGACGGGTCCCGCGTTTGCGGGCAAAGCCCGCAAAGCGGGCCCGCCGGCCGGGCGAAACTGAGTCGGTCGCAGCGTTGCACGCTGCGCCTCGCTCAGTTCTTCGCCTTGTCGACCAGTTTGTTCTTGGCGATCCAGGGCATCATGGCGCGGAGGCGGGTGCCGACCTCTTCGATGGGGTGGGCGGCCTGGAGTTTGCGGGCGGCTTTCAGGCGGGGGTTGCCCATGCGGTTGTCGCTGATGAAATCGCCGACGAACTTGCCGCGCTGGATGTCATCGAGCACGCGCTTCATCTCGGCCTTGGTTTCGGCCGTGACGATGCGCGGGCCGGTGACGTAGTCGCCATATTCGGCGGTGTTGCTGATCGAGTAGCGCATGTTGGCGATGCCGCCCTCGTACATCAGGTCGACGATCAGCTTCACCTCGTGCAGGCATTCGAAATAGGCCATTTCGGGGGCGTAGCCGGCCTCCGTCAGGGTTTCGAAGCCGGCCATGATGAGCTGGCTGAGGCCGCCGCAGAGCACCACCTGCTCGCCGAACAGGTCGGTTTCGCATTCTTCGCGGAAGTTGGTTTCGATGATGCCGCTGCGGCCGCCGCCGACGGCGCTGGCGTAGGCGAGGCCGAGGTCGTGGGCGTTGCCGCTGGCGTCCTGGTGGACGGCGATCAGGCAAGGGACGCCGCCGCCGCGGGCATATTCCGAACGGACGGTGTGGCCGGGGCCCTTGGGCGCGACCATGAACACGTCGATGTCGGCGCGCGGTTCAATGAGGCCGAAATGGATGTTGAGGCCATGGGCGAAGGCGAGCGCGGCGCCATGCTTCATGTGGGGGGCGAGGTCGTCGGCCCAGATGGCGGCCTGGTGCTCATCGGGGGCGAGCATCATGATGACGTCGGCCCAGGCGGCGGCGTCCTTGTTGGTCATGACCTTGAAGCCGGCGCCTTCGGCCTTGGTGGCGGTGGCGGAGCCGGGGCGGAGGGCGACGGCGACGTCGGCCACGCCGCTGTCGCGCAGGTTCATGGCATGGGCATGGCCCTGCGAGCCGTAGCCGATGATGGCGACCTTCTTGCCCTTGATGAGATCGAGGTCGGCATCGGCATCATAGTAAACGCGCATTTTTTTCTCTTTCTGTCGATCTGTTGAAAATTCATTGATTCTTTATCTGCTGCCAAACGTGCTGTATAAGACATTCAGACGACTTCAATACATCATCCCTTAGAGCAATTCTATCTTCGCCAACCCTAGCTTTTTTAAGTTTCTCTACCTTAATGATCAGATCATGATGCATCTCATTCCCAGAGCGGAGTCGCAATCTGATCCTGTACGATGCTTTCGAAAGATTGATAATCTCATTGAAATAATTGTGAGAGTCGTCAAACTGAATCAGTTGATCTACCTTTTTAGCGTTCATCAAAGAATGAAGATAGGCCGCATGGTCAGAAAATGATAAGAAGCTGGCCACATCATCACGGAGCGCATCCAGCCATTGCTGACGATTAGAGCTTAATGCTAGTTTCTTTGTATAGCGATAAGCCAAGAATGGACCAATAGCTGCTACTATTAGTGTAACAACTTGCAGTACAAGGGATAATGGCAGGGATAAATCTGGCGTTCCCATACAATCACTCTGCGTCCTTGCCGCGGGCCATGGCGGCGACGCCGGTGCGGGCGACTTCGACCAGGCCGACTTCGCGCATCAGGGTGATGAACTGGTCGACCTTGCTGCTGCTGCCGCTGATTTCGAAGACGAAGCTGGCAGTGGAGGTGTCCACGGGCCTCGCGCGGAAGATGTCGGCGAGGCGCAGCGCCTCGGAGCGTTTTTCGCCGGTGCCGGCGACCTTCACCAGCGCCAGTTCGCGCTCCACATGCGGGCCGAGTTCGGTGAGGTCGGTGACGCGGTGGACCGGGACGAGGCGGTCGAGCTGCGCCATGATCTGGTCGATGACGCGCGGGGGGCCGGAGGTGACGATGGTGATGCGGCTGATGGCGTGGTCGTCCGTCACGTCGGCGACGGTCAGGGATTCGATGTTGTAGCCGCGGGCGGAGAAGAGGCCGACGATCTTCGCCAGCACGCCGGCTTCGTTGTCCACCACCACCGAGAGGGTGTGGCGTTCGACGGTTTCCTGGGGGAAGAGGGGTTGAAGCTTGGCGTTCACTACTGAAGCTCCAAGTCAGGGATATTTAATGCCAAGGCACTTGTTTTAACATAGGATTCTTCAGCATTGCATTGCCTCAGATCGACACGCAACGCTTGGATTCCACCGTCACCTTCGTATCTTAGCATCGGCGTTTCCAAGCCAACTAAAAATTCAGGCTCAATCATTTTTCTATTATTCGCCATAAACCAAGCAGAAAAAAACATCATCTCCAGAGTTCTTTTACCATAAGTGGTCTCATAGAACCAGCAACAGAAAAGAATAATTAAAGAACAATTTTGACGAGTTGGCATGTCAATAATTTTATCTGCATCTCGATCTGCGTGTTTTGAAAAGTTGTAAGGCGCTCTCAGTGCCTTAAGCACCTCTTTTCGGCCCTCAGTTTTCCAATTTTCGAGGTATCGATCTAAAATCGTTTTTGATTCCTCATTTTTCAGCAAATCTCTCATTAAATCCAATGCTGCCCAAGCAAGGGTGTATGATGAAATAAAGTTATCGTGTAAGAACGCCATATTTATAGCGCCAATCAGCTGTTCTCTAACAGCCTTTTTTTTGTCCATCAGGATTGCTGAAGCCATCACACCAGCGCCTCCGCGCCGGCGCTGACGCTGCCGGCGACCTGTTCGGGGCCGAGGATCATGTCCGTATGCGCGGCCCCGCTGGGGATCATGGGGAAGCAGTTGGTGAGTTTGGCGACGCGGCAGTCGACGAAGACGGGGCCGTCGTGCGCCAGCATGGCGGCGATGCCGGCGTCGAGGTCGCTTGTCCGTTCGATGCAGATGCCCTTCCAGCCATAGGCCTCGGCCAGTTTGACGAAGTCGGGCAGGCTGTCCGAATAGCTTTCGGAATAGCGGCCTTCGTAGGTCAGGTCCTGCCACTGGCGGACCATGCCCATATATTCATTGTTGAGGACGAAGACCTTCACCGGCAGGCGGTATTGGGTGGCGGTCGCCAGCTCCTGGATGTTCATCTGGATGCTCGCCTCGCCGGCGATGTCGATCACCAGCGCGCCGGGGTTGCCGAGCTGCGCGCCGATGGCGGCGGGAAGGCCATAGCCCATGGTGCCGAGGCCGCCGCTGGTCAGCCATTTGTTCGGCGCGTCGAAGCCGAAATATTGCGCGGCCCACATCTGGTGCTGGCCGACTTCGGTGGTGATGATGGGCTTCTTCGCTTTCGTCGCGGCAAAGAGCCGGGCGACGGCGTGCATGGGGGCGATCTCCTCGCCCTTCTGCTCGAAGGCGAGGCAGGCGCGCGCGCGCCAGCCGGCGATGCGGCTCCACCATTCGGTCTGCGCGGCCTTCTGGTGGCCGCGGGCGCGCCAGAGCTTGACCATGTCGTCGAGCACATGGCCGACGTCGCCGGCGATGCACAGGTCGACGCGGACGGTCTTGTTGAAGCTCGACGGGTCGATGTCGACATGGATCTTGCGGCTGCCGGGGCTGAAGGCGTCCAGCCGGCCGGTGACACGGTCGTCGAAGCGGGCGCCCAGGCAGACCATCAGGTCGCACTGGTTCATCGCCATGTTCGCCTCGTAGGTGCCGTGCATGCCCAGCATGCCGAGCCATTGGGCATGGTCGTGCGGGAAGGCGCCCAGGCCCATCAACGTGCTGGTGACGGGCGCGCCGGTCAGCTTCGCCAGTTCGCGCAGCAGTTGCGAGGCGGCGGGGCCGGCATTGATGATGCCGCCGCCGGTGTAGAGGATGGGGCGTTCGGCCGCCGCGATCATCTCCACCGCGGCCTCGATGGATTTCAGGTCGCCCTTCAACGCCGGCCGGTAGGTCTTGTGCTGGATGCTGCCGGGGCGGGTGTAGCGGGCCTTCGCGACCTGCACATCCTTTGGCACGTCGATCACCACCGGGCCGGGGCGGCCGGTGGTGGCGATGTGGAACGCCTCGTGCACCACGTCGCCCAGGCGCGCGGTGTCCTTCACCAGATAGTTGTGCTTGGTGCAGTGGCGGGTGATGCCGATCGTGTCGCATTCCTGGAAGGCGTCGCTGCCGATCAGGTGGGTGGCGACCTGGCCGCTGATGACGACGAGCGGGATCGAATCCATCAGCGCATCGGTGATGCCGGTGACGGCGTTGGTGGCGCCGGGGCCGCTGGTGACCAGCACGACGCCGGGCTTGCCGGTGGAGCGGGCATAGCCCTCCGCGGCGTGGGTGGCGGCCTGTTCGTGGCGCACGAGGATGTGGCGGATGCGCGACTGGCGGAAGATGGCATCATAGATGGGAAGGACGGCGCCGCCGGGATAGCCGAAGATGACCTCCACGCCCAGATCCGTGAGGGACTGGACGATGATCTCTGCTCCGCTTAACTCGCGGCCGGGCATGGCTTCGCTCCTTCGATGGTGCGGCGCGTCATAGAAAGCCCGCAGGGCCGAGTCAACCACATCCCGTTATGGCATTACGAGAAAAGATGCTTTGGAGTAATAATATTACGTATTTGGAGCATGTTTCATGATTTCAGTACGAATCCTGGGGTTTTTGCTGGGCCTGCTGTTGATCGCGGGAGAGCTGGCGCGCTGGTGGGGCAATGCCATGGGCCTGCCCAAGGCGCTGGATGACGTGATCGCGGGCGCGATTCTGCTGTTGCTGGCGGTGCTGGGCGGGCGGATCGCGCCGGCGCTGCATGTGGCGGGATGGGCGCTGTTCACGGGCGTGATGCTGACCACGCTGGTGATCAACCTGGACGCCTGGATGTGGGACGCCGGCAAGGCGCGCGCCGGACTTTATGCCGCGGCGCTGAGCCTGCTGAGCGCGGTGGGGGCGATCGTCACGCTGTGGTGGGCACGGCGCGCCGGCGGCAAATAGCGCCGACGAGGCCGAAGCCGACGATCATCATCGCCCAGGTGGCGGGTTCCGGCACCGGCAGGCCGGCTTGCGCGGCGAAGCTGTTGGCGATGGCGCGGTGGACGGGCGCGGTCGGGTGGATGCCATCGAAGCTGAAATAGCCGGTGCAATCGACCTTGCCGTTCACCACCGGACGCACGGCGAGGCAGGGGGTGGTGAAATCGGTGTTCGCCGGCAGGCCGAAGGCGGTGGGATCGGCGAGCATGGCGCCGAAGAAGCTGAAGAAATCGAACTGCACCAGTCGGTCGCCATAGGCGGCCTGCAACGGGGAGAGCGCCGCGTTCAGCTTGCCCTGGAGCGCGACGCCCTCCGGCTGGAGCGGGTTGGGGACACCGAAGACGAAGACGCGCGGCGCGCCCAGTTGCAGCAGGCCGTTGACGGTTGCGGCCATGTTGCCGGCGTAGAGGTCGCCATATTGGCTGGCGGAGAGGCCGTAGGTGTCGCCGGCGAGGATGGCGCCGACATCATTGTTGCCGAAGCTGAGCAGCCAGGGCCCCTGCGACACGCCGGCGGGGCCGAAGCTGGCGCCATAGAGCGCGGCCTGGTTGGGGAGGCCGGGGACGGTGAAGCCGCCGATCACGCGGTCCCCGGCCGCGCGCGCGCCGCCGACGGCGAAGTTGCGGCCACCGGCGAGGAAGGGCGTGGTGAACTGCCCGGTCATGCGCTGGTTGATGATGTCGGCGAAGGTTGGCCCGTTGGTGAAGCGGCCCTGGAAATAGCCTTGGGAGGCGGGCGCGGCGGCACCGCCGGTGGCGATGTTGGCGTTGCCGGCATCGATGAAGCTGTCGCCGAACAGTTGCAGTTCCGCCGCGGCAGGCGTGGCGGCGGCTAGCAGCATCGCGGTGAAGGCCAGGCGCATCATGTCGAAATCTCCCCCTTGTGACGGGCGAAGACTCTCACAATGGGGGGAAAAGTCAAATTGCAAATTTATGGCACGGTCAGGCGGCCGTGGCGGGCCGCCGCCGGCGTGCGGCGGCACCCACCAGGCCGAAGCCGGCGATCAGCATCGCCCAGGTGGCGGGTTCGGGGACGCCGAGCACCTGTGTGAGATCGCGCGCGATGGCGTAATGCGCCTGCTTGGCGGGGTGGGTGCCATCGAGGCTGTAGATGCCGGTGCAGTCGATCTTGCCGGCGACGACCGGGCGCTGCGACTGGCAGGTGCCGACGAAATCGGTTGTGGCGGGGAAGTTGTAGCTGGTGGGGTCGGCCAGCAGCCGGCCATAGAAGCCGAAGTAACTGTATTGGTAGAGTTTGGTGTTGGGGAGGGTGAGGGCGGCGAGGCCGGCGTTCTGCGCGCTTTCGATGCCGAAGCCGATGCCGTTGGCGACGGGGTTGCCCATGACCAGGATTTTCGTGGCGCCGAGCGAGGCGAGCGTGGTGACCGCGCTGAGGGTGTTGGCGACCGAAAGCGCGGCATATTGCGCGCCGGTCAGCCCGCCGGTGTTGCCCGACGCGATGGCGAAGACATCGTTGCCGCCGAAATTGAGGACATAGAGCGCGTTGGGGTCGGCGGTGCCGCCGGTGGAGGCGAGGTAGAAGCCGAGCTGCTGCGGCAGGGAGGGAGCGGTGAACGGGCCAAAGCTGGCCGGGCCGGCGGCGCGCGCCCCGCCGACAGCGAAGTTGCTGCCGCCGGCGAGCGAGGCGACGGTGGGGGCACCGTTCAGCCTGCTGCTGACATGGTCGGTGAAGTCGAAGCCGTTGGTGAAGCGGCCGGCGACATAGCCCTGCGCCGGGTTGGCGGCGGCGCCGCCGGTCGCCAGAAAGGCGTTGCCGGCATCGACCAGCGAATCGCCGAAGACGACGAGCGGGGTGGCGGCGGTGGCCGACGTGGCGACGGCAAGGGCGGCAAAGGCGGTGGCGATCCGGAACATGATGATTCTCCCCATGGATTTGGCCAAGGCTGTCACAAGGGGCGCATCAGTGCAAACCGCAAATTGCGGGCTGGCCGGGCGCCTGGGGTTCGAGGCGGGGCCAGGTGCCGCACTGGTTGCGCAGCCAGGTGGACTGGCGCTTGATGTATTGGCGGGTGGCGAGCTTCCAGGCGGCGCGGGCGGTGGCGGCGTGGGTTTCGCCGCGGCGGTGGGCGAGGAGTTCGGGAACGCCGATGGCGCGCATGGCGGGGAGCGCGGGATCGAGGGCGCGGGTGGCGAGCGCGGCGGCTTCGGCCAGCGCGCCGGCGGCCCACATGGCATCGACGCGGGCGTCGGCGCGGGCGTGCAGCTCGGCGCGGGAGCGGTCGATCACCAGCGGGCGCAGGGCGACGCGGGGGGCAAGGCCGTTGCCGGGTTGCGATTGCCAGACGAGCAGGGAGCGGCCGGTGCCGCGCATGACCTCCAGCGCGCGGGCGTTGCGCTGGCTGTCGTGCGGGTGCAGGCGGGCGGCCATGGCGGGGTCTTCGGTTTCGAGCGCGGCACGGACGTCGGCGGTGGGCAGGGCGCGCACGATGGCGCGGACCGCCGGGTCGATGGCGGGCACGGGGGCGACGCCATCGAGCAGCGTGCGCAGGTAGAGGCCGGTGCCGCCGACGAGGATGGGGAGCTGGCCGGCGGCCCAGGCCGCGTCAATCTCGGCGCGGGCCAGTTCGGCCCAGCGCGCCGCGCCGATGGCGTCGGCCGCGTCCACCGTGCCGAACAGGCGGTGCGGGACGGCGGCTTCGTCCGCCGGCGAGGGACGGGCGCTGATGATGCGCAGGTCGGCATAAAGCTGGCTGGCGTCGGCATTGATGATGATGCCGTTTTCACGGGCGGCGAGCGCCAGGGCGAAGGCGCTCTTGCCGCTGGCGGTGGCGCCCGCGATCACGCATAGCGGCGGCATGTCGCTGCTCGTCACGCTGATGTCCGCCGCTGGTCTGCCATCCTCCGCCGCCGATGCCGCGCGCGCCGCGCTGGCGCAAGCCGGCGGAGTGGTGACGGGGGTGGATGTGTTCGACGCGCCGTGCGCCATCGACCTGCATGTGGGCGGCCTGGCGCAGCCGGACGCGCGGGCGGCGCTGGAGGCTCTGCCGTTCGAGGTGGTGGTGCAGGCGGCGGATGCGGTGCGGCGGCGGACGCTGCTGGTGGCGGACATGGATTCGACGATGATCCAGTGCGAGTGCATCGACGAGCTGGCGGACTATGCCGGGATCAAGCCGGCGATTGCCGCCATCACCGAGCGGGCGATGCAGGGGGAGCTGGATTTCGCCGCGGCGCTGAAGGAACGCGTGGCGCTGCTGAAGGGGCTGGAAGCGGGGGTGATCGGGCGCTGCCTGAAAGAGCGCGTGCGGCTGATGCCCGGCGCGCGGACGCTGGTGCGAACCATGAAGGCGCACGGGGGGCGCGCGGTGCTGATTTCCGGGGGGTTCACGGCGTTTACGGGGCCTGTCGCTGCGATGATCGGGTTCGACCGGCACGTCGCCAATGGGCTGGAGGTCCATGATGGCCGGCTGACGGGGACGGTCGCGCAGCCGATCGTGGACAGCGAGACGAAGCGCGCGACGCTGCTGGCCGAGGCGGGCGATGCGCTGGCGGCGTCACTGGCCGTGGGTGACGGGGCGAACGACATTCCCATGCTGCGGGCGGCGGGGTACGGCGTGGCCTATCACGCCAAGCCGAAGGCGGCGGCGGCGGCGGATGCGGCGGTCCGGTTTGGCGACCTGACGGTGCTGTTGTGGGCGCAGGGCTATCCCCGTGCGGCGTGGGTGCAGGGTTAAAGCACGCCGAAGATCAGCAGCAGGATGACAATGATGCCGGGCACACCCAGCAGCCACAGCAGCAAACCCTTGCCCATTCCTCGTCTCCTTCGAAGGGCATAAGGGCCGGCGTTCGATATTGTTCCTGTGTCAGTCTTCGCGAACGCGCCCGCGGCCGGCCTTGATGGTGCCGCGTTTGGCCTTCGCCTCGACGCGGCGGGCTTTCGCCGCCTTGCTGGGTTTGGTGGCGCGGCGGATGGTGGGGCGGACGGCGGCCTCCGCCAGAATGGCCAGCAGGCGTTCGATGGCGTCGCGGCGGTTGGCCAGCTGCGTGCGGAAACGGTCGGCGGTGAGCACGATGATGCCGTCCTGGGTCAGGCGGCTGCCGGCGATGGGAATGGCGCGGGCCTTCACCTCGTCCGGCAGGCTGGGCGAGCCGAACAGGTCGAAGCGGAGCTGCGCGGCGGTGGCCACCTTGTTGACATTCTGGCCGCCGGGGCCGCGCGCGGCGATGTAGCTGAGGTCGAGTTCGGCTTCCTCTATGGCGTAGCGGTGGTTGATGCGCAGGGTCATCGGCGGGCGAGGCCGAAGAGCGCGAGGGAGGAGAAGGCGAAGCCGGCGGCCATGACGGCGGCCATGGCGAGCGGCGTGCCATCATACAGGGCCGCTGCGGTGCTGCTGGCGACCGCGCCGAAGCCGAAGCTGGCGCCGCCGATCATCGCGCTGATGGCGCCGGCGCGCGCCGGGTCCTGCGCCAGGGCGAGCGCGGTGCTGTTGGTGGAGACGAAGCCGTAGCTGGTGAGCGTGACGAACAGCGCGGCCATCATGCCGGCCATGCCGCCGGCGCCGGTGAGCGCGAGGGCGACCAGCAGCAGGCCGCCGAGGCTGGAGCCGATGCTGCCGATGGCGATGATGCGGGCGGGTGGATAACGGCCGAGCAGCCAGCGGTTGACCTGGCTGGCGGCGATCAGCCCGGCGGCGTTGACGGCGAAGATCCAGCCGAAGGTGGCGGTGGAGACGCCGTAATGGCCGAGGAAGACGGGCGAGGCGCCGGCGACATAGGTGAAGAGCGCGGCGCCGTTGAAGGCGCCGGCGAGCAGGAAGCCGATGAGGCGGCGGTTGCGGAACAGCGCGGCGTAGCTGCTGAGCGGGCTTTCGGCGGCGGCGGTGGCGGCGGTGAGGCTGCTGCGGCTCTCCTCAAGGCGGCGCCAGACGGCGAGGCCGAGCAGGCCACCGAACAGGGCGAGGACGATGAAGATCGAGCGCCAGCCCGAGACGTGCAGCAGCAGGCCGCCGAGCGAGGGCGCGAGCATGGGGGCGACGGCGAGGACGAGGGTGAGCAGACTGAACAGGCGCGCGCCCTCCACCGTGTCGTACCGGTCGCGGACGATGGCGCGGGCGACGACCAGCCCGGCGCAGGCGCCCAGCGCCTGGGCGAGGCGGCCGGCGATCAGCCATTCGAGGCTGGGGGCGGCGGCGCAGAGCAGCGAGGCGAGCGCATAGACGGTGCAGCCGATCAACAGCGGCGGCCGGCGGCCGATGCGGTCGGAGAGCGGCCCGTAGATGAGCTGGCCGACCGCCATGCCGAGGAAGAAGACCGACATGCTGAGCTGGACATGGCCGGTATCGGTGGCGAAGGCCTGGGCGATGGTGGGGAGCGCGGGGATGTAGAGGTCGATGCTGATCGCGCCGAAGGCGGTGAGGCAGCCGAGCAGCAGGATTTCGCCGAGGCCGGGGCGGCGTGTCCGGGTGGGCAGGGCGAGGTTCATGGGCTCAGCCATAGCCTGATGCGGCGTTGCAGCAAGCCTGTTCAGCGGCGCGGGCTTTCGCTATGGGCGGGGCAAAAGGAGCACGCCCATGAACGCCCCCACCAGCATCGTCGACGCCAGCCCCGCGGCCAAATGGCCCTCCTATAACTGGGAGGATCCGTTCCTGCTGGAGGAGATGCTGAGCGAGGAGGAGCGGATGGTGCGCGACAGCGCGCGGGCGTTCGCCGGCCAGCATCTGGTGCCGATGGTGAAGATGGCGAACCGGGACGAGACCTGTGATCCGGCGTTGATGCGGGAGTTCGGCAAGGCGGGGCTGCTGGGACCGACGATTCAAGGCTATGACTGCCCCGGCGTGTCCTATGTCAGCTATGGCCTGATCGCCCGGGAGGTGGAGCGGGTGGATTCGGCGCTGCGGTCCGCATTCAGCGTGCAGTCCTCGCTCGTCATGTATCCGATCTGGGCCTATGGGACGGAGGCGCAGCGGCGGAAGTATCTGCCGGCGCTGGCGAGTGGCGAGATGATCGGCGCCTTCGGGCTGACCGAGCCGGATGCCGGCAGCGATCCCGGCGGCATGAAGACCCGGGCGGTGAAGGTGCCAGGCGGGTACCGGGTGAACGGCGCCAAGATGTGGATCACCAACAGCCCGATCGCGCATCTGTTCGTGGTGTGGGCCTATCTGGACAATGACATCCGCGGCTTCATCCTGGAGCGGGCCGACGGCAATATCGAGACGCCGAAGATCAGCGGCAAGTTCTCGCTTCGCGCCTGGGTGACGGGCGAGATCGTGATGAAGGATGTGTTCATTCCCGAAGATCGCCTGCTGCCGAATGTGAAGGGCTTGAAGGGGCCGTTCGGGTGCCTGAACAATGCGCGGTACGGCATCGGCTGGGGGGCGATGGGGGCGGCGGAATATTGCTGGCACGCGGCGCGGCAATATACGCTGGACCGCAAGCAGTTCGGCCGGCCGCTGGCGGCGACGCAGTTGGTGCAGAAGAAGCTGGCGGACATGCAGACGGATATCGTGATGGGCTTGCTGTTGGCGCATCGGGCGGGGACGTTGCTGGGCGAGCACAAGCTGGCGCCGGAGGCGATCTCGATCGTGAAGCGGAATAATTGCGGCAAGGCGCTGGCGATTGCGCGGGAAGCGCGGGACATGCACGGCGGGAATGGGATCAGCGACGAATATGGGGTGATCCGGCATGTGATGAATCTGGAGGCGGTGAATACCTATGAGGGGACGCATGATGTGCATGCGTTGATTTTGGGCCGGGGCCAGACGGGGATCAGTGCGTTTTAGGCGCAGCGCGGCGAGAAATAGCGTGGCGTAGCCCGCTATTTCGAGACTCGCGCCAGCATGGCCGGCGGGGCGGAGGGCTTGCCCGACGAACCCGTCCGACAGCGTGGCTTGGCCACGCCCTTTCTTCTTCCTTTTGTTCCTTTCACTGTCTCCGCGCAGGCCGCTGTTCGTTTCGCGCGGCTTGGCCGCGCAGGGGGTGTAGGATTATGGAAGGTTTTTCGCAAAAAGTGACAGCCTGAATCAAGGGCTTAGCGATTTCAGGGGGTTCGGGAGGGTCGCGCGTGACGGGTGGACGTTGGATGCTGACTCGATGATGCCAATGTGGTTATCAGATGTCGGTGGTTTTGGCAAGCTGTTTCGAGGCTTCCCATAAGCTGGCGGCAAGGCGGCGAAGAAGGCCAGCTCATCCTTTCGCCACAGCGCCCGTGCCACGACGACGTTGCCAACCGCATCAAGGGCATGCACCTGGAAGACATGCTTGGCCAGATCGAGGCCGACAACGGTGACAGACGACAAATCAGTTGGTAGCTTCGACATGGCCTGCCCCGGCGAAGGCCGGGGGCGCTCCTCTCTGGTGAACCTCGACAGTTACACCGTGAGGGGTCGGCACAGCCGAATCAAACCCCAATCAGAGCACCGTCCACACCATCACCGTAATTAACTGTGAATAATTATTAACCGTTTTTTTGCTTTGTAGGTAGCTTACAGAAGTCGGCGAAATTCGCAATTTCAGGTTCTGATGGTACGTAGAACCCTTCTGGCAATACATTTTTATTATCAGTTGATTTTCCGTTCGCGTCTACAAACCTAGCGTAAACAATTGGATTGCCTGCATAGATTATGACTCTGGAAAATGCCACCCTCGTTCCACCGGCTGAGGAAAAGGCATACCCATCATAGATCGCCCAATCCAATTCGGGAGAGGCGATTTCTCGATATACTTTGATAGACGTTCCCTGACGAATGGCAATGTTAGAAAATCCCTGACCATCGTTGAATTTAGCGGATTTCTTCGAACTTTCCTTGCAGAAGGAGGCAGCATCAGTGGACACTGCCTGCGCGTTAGCGCTTATACCAAACACGAAGGAGGAGCACAGAGCTAATAATAGTTTCATTATCCATTCTCCTTATGGCAATTGCCTGTATTAGAAGAGTTTGCTTTCACTGGGCGAATATAAAAATGCGGTGGATCTTTGCGTCCATTGTAATTTCCTCCCCATTTAGCACCCGCCATTCTGAACGCGTCGACTATACGTGGGAATGAAGCGGACCGCGTTCCATTTATATCAATGGCATTGCCGAGCTCATGATCAGAGAAATTAGCTGCTGGGTTTGATCCAGATGCCCCACCTCGCATACGCGCTTGATCTGCTGCAGTCCGGTAGCCACTGTTCACTTGCGGCTCAATGCCTTGGCGCTCGAGGTTCGCCATCGCCGTCTCGACTATCTTTGCGAAGGCCGGAGAAAATCGGGGATCGACAGTGGGCAAAGCATTATCAGGAAGATTCACAGTGACCAGCGGGCACTCCGGCGGTGTCGACTCCGGTGGCGGAGCGTCTGGACTTCCGCCAATAGGTGCCGTCGAATCCCAATCAAATCGTGGCGTGTTGTCATAATCCCAAGCAGCCCAGCCGCCGTGATTCCAAGGGTCGCCCAGTTGTACAATCCTACTTCCGCACGATGCGGTAACAGTAATTGTGCCGTTAACATCGCCACCTATGCATTTAGCAGAACCCGTCGGATCCCGCCCATTCACCGGGTCATTGCCCACATAAGCATAGATATTCATGCCATCGTCGTAGCCAGTGGGGTCTGTCTGCATGAACCTTCCCAGCGTAGGGGAGTAGAAGCGCGCCTTGTAGTAGCTGAGACCGATCTCGGGGAGCCAAGCCTGGCCGGTGTAGCCGAACCGGCCAAGGTTGCTGGACGACGGGATGCCATATTCGTCATAGCGATTGATCCCGAGCGTATTGCCCGAACCGTCCGTCACCGCGATCACGCTGCCGCGCTCGTCCGACAGCAGCCAGCGCTTGTCGGTAGTGCCGGCGCCCTCATACCAGACCAACGGCTCGTCCGCGCCAGGGCCGGCGACATAGCGGCGGAGCACATTGCCGGTCACATTGTCATACTCCGCCGCAATCTCTCCGCCATCATGGATGAACCTTGTGTCGCCGCTGCTGCCGCCCCAAGTCTGCGCGAGACGGCCATAGGGATCATAGGCCAGATTGAGCGTTCGTGCACCCGTGACGTTGCGCAGGCGGTTGTCGACATCATAGTTGAAGCTGCTGGCCCCATCGCCGATCAGGTTGCCGCGAGCATCATAGCTGAGCGTGACGGCGCCGGCGACGGCATATTGGTTGAGGCCGTTGGGCGTATAGGGCCGGTTGACATTGTAATGCCCGGTCCAGGCATAAAGATCGTTCGAGCGGGTGAGGCTGGCGATCTGGCCAGAGGGCATATAACCGAACGCCCAGTTCACATCCTGCGCCGTGCCGGCAGGGTCGTGCGTCATCAGCGTCAGGCGCGAGACCGGATCATAGCCGTAGCTGGTCGTCACCCCATTGCAGCGGCTGAGCGACGTGCGGCGGCCGAGGTCATCGTAGCCGAAGCTTGCCAGCACGCCCATGCCGGAGACGGCGCCATATTTGCGGATGGTGGGCAGTATGTCCGTCAGCCACGCCACCTCGGCCCGTGCATCGGCCGCTATTGCGCGCTATTCTGCCGCTTGTTGTTGCAAGATACCGGTCTTGGCGCGCAGTTCCCGCCAGCCGTTCGAGGGAGCTGAGAAGATCGTCGATCAGCCGGCGTTCGCCTGTCGCGGATTTTTGCCGTGGCGACGGACGGCCCCACCCCCGGCCCCTCCCCTGAAGGGGAGGGGAGATAGGGGCAATGGCGATGCCGCCGCCGGACGGTGGGGGTGTCAACGTGACTTGCGTGCTGCGTGGCACGACCCCCACCCCAAAGCCGACCCTTCGCGTCGTCTTCGACTCCCACCCTACGTTCGTGCCCTCACACGGGGGGAGGGGGGAAGAACAAGCGCCCCGGCCGTGCTGTCGCGGGAGTCGCTCCTTACGCCCCCTGGTGCGCGGGGCAGGAGGGTTGGTTTGGCGGGCTTATGTGGCGGCGGTCGATGGAGGTTCGTGTTTCGAGCGTGAGGAACTATTCGTCCGGCAACTGTCCGTGAACTCGCCCACATCCTGCTCCACAACGTCTGCATCACCGCAATTCCAAAAACCCGTATCATGGCGCAATCTTGACATTGGTTACAATTCATATAGTCTATGAAAACAAAATAACAGGGTCGTTGCCAGTAAATCCTTGGTCAAGGGGCAACGTCTATGACTGTTTATATCAGTTTCGCACATCTTGTGCCAAAAATCCGCGTTGTTGTGTCATGCACGACCGCGCTGACACTTGCCGTTGCGGTGACAGCTGTGAAGGCCGAGCCGGAGAAGACCGCTGGCAAACGGGCGGTCAGTGCGCAACCTGGTCAAATGTCGCCTAGCGTGCAACGTGGTCAGGCATCGCTTTGGCTTGACAGTGGACGAACGGAACTGAGCCTCTACTCGGGGGAATTCGTCAATTGGGTCAGTGAAATGAGTTTCTATGATACACCGAACATCAACATGAAGGCCCGTTGGCGCCTGGTGGAATATGTCCCTTCCTCGGCGAAATGGGAGCTTTACAAGTTCAACAAGGTAAACAATGCCCTTGTTCGCCAGACCATAACGTCAGGTGTGTTTCCATCGCTGCCGGACAGCAGCATGGATGTTACGCCGTTTTCATTGAACCTGGCAAACTATCTGCCGGTGCACAACAAAACGAAGGAAGCGCAGGAATATTATCTGACGGTCTATAGCAAGCCTGTTTCAGGCACAGGCGTCATTCCGGCGCGGCGGGTCAAGATTGTTCATTTGCCCAAGGCCAAGCAGAAGGTGCCGGCGCCCGACAATCCTTACGCTTGCGCATCGACGGCCAACACGGATCGACGGGTCCGGCTTGGAATACCTAAGGTGTTCGTGGAGAAGACAACATCGACGCCGGGCGATGGCGATCGCGATGAGCTGTATATCCTCCGCTCGCGCAAGGGGCCCGGGGATTTTATCGGCGCGACGCCGCGATTGCCCGGCAATGATGACTATTATGAAGCCAAGATCGGCAAGACGCTGTTCCACGGCCCCCCAGGATCCCCCGCCAATATCATTCCCTGGACAAACCAGGACGGGCAGTTCGAGAACAGTCCCGTTATCCTTAACATGATCCTGAAACATGGCCAGACGGTTACCGTGGTCGCATCGCTGTCTGAACAGGACAATGAGGAACTGGACGATATTCGCACGGGACTGATCACGGCCTTCACGACCGTGGCGGGAATATCCAGTGCGGTCGGGGGCTATGGGCTGATCGTGGCGGCCGCGGCGGGCGGTGCGGCGGCTGCATCCGGAGCGATTCCGCAGACATCGTTCCACGATCAGCTTGGAACATTTTCAACAACCTTCACGAATAAATGCGGCTACGTTCAGACCACTTTCGTCGCACCGAAAACATTCGATTTTGGCGCGGCTGGTACGGCGACCATGAATTTTTCCGACATCAACACCCATGTGTCGTTCAATCAGCGGCTATCGGTGCTGAAGGTGGCGGACCAGAAATTCTGGCCCAATGGCGTCGATTGGGGCGCCTTCCAGCCGGTGGGCGATGATGATGCGATCTGGATGGAAGCCAATGGCACGAGCCAGTCGAAATATACCTTTCAGGTGCGTGCCGATGTGCGGCTGCCCGATTAGAGTTTGGACACGTCGCCTCCGGCAGATGGCGGTGCCGGCAAGGCGAGGGGCGATGGTGCGGCCTTTTCGGCGTTCGTTCGCCGCAGCGCGTGCTGTGTGGCACCGCCCCCACCCTAACGCTGACGCTTCGCGTCGTCTTCGGCTCCCCCACTCTACGTTCGCTGGGATCGCGTGGGGGAGGGGGAAGGTTGTCGTCAACGTCTCTCTTCTGCTGCGAGAAAGGGCAGCAGAGCACCCACCCCCGCCGCGCTGTCGCGCGAGTCGCCGCTGACGCGTTGCGTCGTCTTCGACTCCCCGCTCTCGGCTGCGCCGGGCAGGAGGGGTGTTTTCAGCACGGGCGGGGGCTTGGGTGGCGACATCACCGCTCGCTAGCGCGAGTCGTCCTCCCTGCGAGGGGAGACAGGGCGGGATCGGGCAACCCAGCCGCCGCCAGCACGTCAGCTCGCAACGGGCGCCGCGCCGCGTCGGCGCAGGACGCCGCCGACCAGGGCGAAGCCGGTGATCAGTAGGGCCCAGCTGTGGGGTTCGGGGACGGCGCCGATGGCGAGCGTGCCGGCGAGCGTTTCGAAGGACGCCGGCAGCTGGCCGGGGGCGAACACGACGTTGCCGATGCCGGTGAAGCTTCCGGTCGTGTTGGCGTAGCGGCCGGTGCCGCCGGTGGCGATGAAGGTCTGGACGTTGGCGAAGGTGCCGGGCGTTGCCGTGGCGCTGAGCGTGCCGCTGTAGGTGCCGGTCAGCACATCGCCGCCCGAGAAGTCGAAGCTGAAGCGGCCGTCGAAGTAGGTGGTGGGCAGCGGCGGCACGATGCAGTGGCTGTTGGTGGGCACGAAGGCGCCCAGGTTGGAGGTGCCCTCGGCAACGCCCAGGCCCGGGCCGATGCTGACGGTCAGCGCCGGCGCGCAGCGGCCACCGGGCGCGGCGGGGGCGTTGGTGTTGGTGAGCGTGCCCGAGAAGGCGACCATGCGCGCCGAGGCGGCGGGGGCGAGGACGAGACCGAGAAGGCCGGCGGCGAAAGCAAGACGAAGCGACATGACGAACTCTCCCATGCCCGGCGGAAAGATGCCGGCGTGGCTATCATCGGGCGCGCGGGACATGCTAGAAAGGCCGCCAAGCCGACCTTTGGCCGACTTTCGGCCGACTTTTGCCGGGGGCGGATGCGTGGACGGGCCAACCCCCATCGATCTTGCCGCCGTGGCACCCTTCGGCATCGGCCGCGTGATGGTGCGGCCGTCGCTGCTGGAGATCGAATGCGAGGGCGAGACAACGGCCGTCTCGCCGCGCGTCATGCAGGTGCTGGTCGCGCTGGCCGAGGCCGCCGGCCGCACCGTGACGCGCGATGAGCTGTCGGTGCGCTGCTGGCGCGGGCGCATCGTGGGGGAGGATGCGCTGAACCGGATCATCGCCAAGCTGCGCGCGCTGGCGGTGGGGCCGGGGCGGCAGGCCTTTGAAATCGCGACGGTGAAGGGGGTGGGGTACCGGCTGGTCGGTGCGGGGACGGAGGCGCCGGCCGCGGCGGGCCCGGTGGTGCCGGCCGGGCCGGCGCGCCGCCGGGCATGGCGATGGATCGGCGGGGCGGCCGTGGGCGCCGCCGTGGCGGGAGGGCTGTGGATCGGTTTCGCGCGGGAGGGCCCCCGGGGCGGTGGCGCCGCGCCGCTGGTGCCCGCGGCGGCGGACATGGAGACGCGCGGGCTGAGCGCGGTGTTCGAAGGCACGCCGGAACGGACGGCGGACGGCATCGGCTATCTGCGGCAGGCAACCGCGATGTCGCCGAGGCAGGCGCCCATCTGGGGGTCGCTGGCGATGGCCCATGTGCTGAGTCTGGCGGATACGCCGGTGGCGGGGCGCGCGGCGGTGATCGCGCGCATCCGCGAGGCGGCGGGGAGGGGCCTGGCGCTCGACCCGCGCGAGGGGCGGTCGCTTGCCGCGATTGTCAGTCTGGCGCCCAGCTTTGGCCAGTGGGGGGCGAAGGACCGGCTGCTGACCGATGCCCTGAAGCGGGCGCCACCGGGCACGGCGCCGCTGATCTTTCAGCGCGTGCTGTTCCTGACGGCGGTGGGGCGCACCGGCGAGGCGCTGGCGCTGGTTGAGCAGCTGAATGCGGTGTCGCCGCTGATCCCGTGGATCCAGGCGGCGCGGATCAACCTGCTGGCCGCCGCCGGCCGGCCGGACGAGGCCGAGCGGGTGGCCGCGTGGGCGGGAACGGTGTGGCCGCGCAACCGGCTGATCTGGTTCACGCGCTTCGACCTGGCGGCCTTTGGCGGGCGCCCGGCGGCGGCGCTGGCGATCGCCGCGGCGGGCGGCCCCGATCAGACATCGCCGCGCGAACTCGCGCTGGCGGTGGCGACGGCACGGGCGGTCCAGTCCCGGAATCCCGCCGAGATCGAGGCTGTGCTGGGCACGTATCGCGCGTTGGCGCGCGACGACCAGGGCCACGCCGAGCGCGGGGTGCGCGCCGCGGTGGCGCTGGGGCGACCGGACGAGGCGCTGGCGCTGGCGGCGATGCTTTATGGATCGGCGGTGCCGCGCCGGACACACGCCGCCTCCTTTCCGCTGATCGGTTTCGAGGCGGCGACGGAGCGGAACACCGCCCTGTTGTTCGTGCCGCCGGGGAATGCGCTGTCGGCGGAGGCGGGGTTCTGGTCGCTGGTGGATCGCATCGGCCTGGCCGCCTATTGGCGGCGGTCGGGGGCGCCGGATGTCTGCCGGCAGCGGCGCAACCCGGTCTGCGATGGCGCGGCGCCCGTTCGTTCGGGGGCGGCGGTCACCGCCGAGGCACGATAGGCCGGATCAGAGTTTGACGAGCATCTTCCCCGTGTTGCCGCCGCTGAACAGGGCGAGGAAGGCGGCGGGGGCGGTTTCGATGCCGTCCATCACCGTTTCCTCCCATTTCAATCTCCCGTCGGCGATCCAGCCGGCCATTTTTTCGATGAACTCGGCTTGCAGGCCGGCGAATTGCGTGACGATGAAGCCCTGGATTTTCAGGCTCTTGCCGACGACCTGGATGATGTTGGAGGGCCCCCGAATCGCGCTGGTGGCGTTATAGTCGGCGATCATGCCGCATTCGACGAGGCGCGCGAACGGGCGGGCGGTTTCGATGGCGACCTCCAGATGCTCGCCGCCGACATTGTCGAAATAGATGTCGATGCCGCGCGGGGCGGCGGCCTGGACGGCGGCCAGCAGGTTGCCGCAGCTGCGGTAGTTGATGGCGTGGTCGACGCCGACCGAGCGCAGCCAGTCACACTTCGCGTCGCTGCCGGCGGTGGCGATGACGGTGCAGCCGAGCGCCTTCCCCACTTGCGCCACGACCGAGCCGACGGCGCCGGC
Organism: Sandaracinobacteroides saxicola; assembly: GCF_014117445.1. Taxonomy (NCBI): domain Bacteria; kingdom Pseudomonadati; phylum Pseudomonadota; class Alphaproteobacteria; order Sphingomonadales; family Sphingosinicellaceae; genus Sandaracinobacteroides; species Sandaracinobacteroides saxicola. Next base: position 29,845 of record NZ_CP059851.1, read on the forward strand.
ACCGCCGGAGACGAACAGGGTATCGCCGGATTTCGGCTCGCCGATCCGGGTGAGGCCGGCGTAGGCGGTGAGGCCGGGCATGCCGAGGACGCCGAGGAAGGCCTGCTCGGGGACGCCCGGGAGGCTGGGGAGTTTGGTGAGGGCGGCGGCGGGGGCGTTGAAGGCTTCGCGCCAGCCGAACATGCTGTTGACGAGGTCGCCGGGGGCGAAGCCGGGATCGTTCGAGGCGATGACTTCGCCGACGGCGCCGCCCTGGAGCGCTTCGCCGATGGCGAAGGGCGGGACGTAGGATTTCCGGTCGTTCATGCGGCCGCGCATGTAGGGATCAACCGACATCCAGCGGTTCTTCACCTGGACTTCGCCGGCGCCGGGGGCGGGGAGGTCGGTGGTGGCGAGGGTGAAGTTGGCGGGGGTGGGTTCGCCGACGGGGCGCGAGGCGAGGCGGATTTCGCGTGAGGTCGTCGTCATCATTTGTCTCCCTTACCGGCTTCGCTTGCCACGGCGCGGTGGCGGTCGCAAGCGGGCGGCGGATTGGGACAAATCCGACGGAAATGCAGGGGCGGTGGCTGAAACCGTCGGGGGCGATTGACAAGGCTCATGGGCAGGCGGAATTGCTGGAGCCGTTCGATGCGCTGGCATCGCAAGCCGCGCGGCAGTCGCGGCACGGTCGCTTGAGAGAGGGATCCGCCGAGGATCCGGGGCAACAGGCGAAAGGAATCGAGACATGGCACGTGAACCCATCCGCCGCACCGCCGTTCAGGCCGCGGCGACCGTTGCGCGATTGCGGCTGGCGTCCGCCGGGCATGAGCACAGCAATCTGTTCATCCAGCCCGAGATCGTCCGCAAGGGTACGGTGTTCCAGCCGGAGCATGACCGGGTGGAAGTGAAGCAGGACAGCATCGTCAGCTTTGTGGACGATGAGCCGACGCTCAACTGGGGGCATCGCTGCCGCTATCTGATGCACGATCCGGCCAGTGGCGCGCTGTTGCAGGAAGTGCCGGCTCTGCTGCCGCCGAGTTTCGATTTCGGCCGCAATTTCCGCGCGGTGCATGTGGGGACACCGTTCGTTCCCGTGAGCGAGTTGCCGAAGCTGAAGGTGCCGATGCTGCCAGGCGGCCTGTTCGGGCGGGCGCGGCGGCAATGGCATGCGATCCTTTATGCCGGCGCGTCCAACAACCGGCATCTGAACGACATCGAATTCCTCTATCGCGTGCTGGTGGACAGCTATGGCGTGCCTAAGACCAACATCACCGTGCTGAACTATGACGGCACGCTGCAATACAACAACAATGACTGGACGCCGCATGTCGGCTCGATCGGCAACTGGCCGGGCGACAATACGGCGTATCGGGTCAGTGTGAACGGCTCGGGCACGAAGCAGGCGATGCTGGACGCCATCGCGGCGGTGGGCAAGAAGCTGCGGCGGCAGGATTGCCTGCTGATCCACACCAACAACCATGGCGGGCGGTCGGGCAACACCTCGACCCTGTGCACCTACAGCGGTTCGGCGATCCTGCCGGACGACATGGCGAACGCGCTGAAGGCGCTGCCGCAATATGCCGGGCTGATGGTGATGATGGAGCAATGCTTCGCCGGCGGTTTCATCGACCCGATCGTCAACGCCTCCACTGCGGACTGCACGCATGTGGCGAGCGCGGTGGATGCGACGACATCGTCGGATGGGGGCGCCAATTTCGATCCGTTCGCGTTGGCCTGGATTCGCGCGATGGCGGAGCATACGGAAAGCGGCGGCACGCTGACGCCCGCGGTGGGCCATGATGCCAAGGGCCATGTGACCGCGAAAGATGCGTTCGATTGGGCGAAGGCAAACGGCACCGGCGTGCACGACAACCCGGTGTCCGGGCAAAACGGGCCATGCGGCGGGGCGCTGTATCTGGGCGGCAGCGATTTCGTGTTCCGGCTGCCGCCGCTGTATCGCAAGCTGTGGCCATGGGAGATCATTCCCGATCCGGGGCCGGAGCAGCTGCGGCGCGGGCTGGAAGTGATCCAGCAGGCGGTGACCGCGGGCCAGCTGGTGCTGCCCGAGACGCGCACGGGGCTGGAGGCGGCACAGACCCGCGTGCGGACCTTGCTGGACAAGGCGTTCCGGTAATGGACGCGGGCGGCGCGGCGGCGCGGGTGGCGGCGGCGGTGCCGCCGGCCGACCGCGCCGTTGCGCGCGCCTGGCTCGACCCGGTCCCTTATGCGGCCGGTGATCCGCTGGGAACGACGCGGGTTTTCGCGCCGGCGCCGGGGCGGCTTTGGCTGGGCTGGGTGGACCTGGAGCCGGATCGCAACTGGAGCCACCGGGCCTTCGCGGTGCTGGTGCATGAGGATGGCGCGGTGGAGACGGCAACCATCGATTTTCCGCCGGCGCTGCCCGCCGGGCGACGCTGGGTCTCCGTTTGAGCGTCACAAAAGTGCGGGGTTGCGGCCGGCGCGTGGCGTGACAAGGCTGCGCGATAAAGGAGACCGCCATGGATTTCGCCTTGCCCGCCGAGCTGACCGCCTATCTGGCCGAGCTGGACGCCTTCATCGAGGCGGAGATCAAGCCGTTGCAGGCGAAGGACGACAATGAGCGCTTCTTCGACCATCGGCGCGAATGGGCGCGGACGGATTTCGACAATGGTGGCCTGCCGCGGCATGAGTGGGAGCAGTTGCTGCGGCAGGCGAAGCTGCTGGCGGACAGGGCCGGGCATTATCGCTTTGCGCTACCCAAGGAATATGGCGGGAAGGACGGCAGCAATCTGTGGATGGCGGTGATCCGCGAGCATCTGGCAGCCAAGGGTCTGGGGCTGTTCAACGACTTGCAGAATGAGCATTCGATCGTGGGCAACAATCCGTTCGTGCTGATGTTCCGCGATTTCGGGACGGAGGCGCAGAAGGCCGAGTTCATCCCCGGCATGCTGAACGGCACGCGGATCATCACCTTCGGCCTGACCGAGCCGAACCATGGCAGCGACGCGACGCACATGGAGACGCGCGCCGTGCCGGAGGAGCGCGATGGCGTGGCGGGCTGGCGCATCAACGGCGAGAAGATGTGGACGACCGGCATGCATGTGGCGACGCATTGCGCGCTGTTCGCCCGCACCGAGGGGCCGGACGGCGCGGCGCGGGGGATCACGACCTTCCTGGTGCCGGCGGATGCGCCGGGCGTGAAGATCGAGGAATATCTGTGGACGTTCAACATGCCGACCGATCATCCGCGGGTGAGCTTCACCGATGTGTGGGTGCCGGACAGCGCGATCTGGGGGCAGCCGGGAGCGGGGTTGGCGCTGGCGCAGCATTTCGTGCACGAGAACCGCATCCGGCAGGCGGCGTCATCGCTGGGCGCGGCGAGTTATTGCATTGAAGAGTCGGTGAAATATGCGCGCGCGCGGAGGCCGTTTGGCAAGGCGCTGGCGGAGAATCAGGCGATCCAGTTTCCGCTGGTGGAGCTGGCGACGCAGGCGGAGATGCTGCGGCTGCTGATCCGCAAGACGGCGTGGGAAATGGACCAGATGCCCAAGCCCGAGGTGGAGAAGCGGCTGTCTGACAAGGTGAGCATGTGCAATTACTGGGCGAACCGGCTGGTGTGCGAGGCGGCAGACCGGGCGATGCAGGTGCATGGCGGCATCGGCTACAGCCGTCACAAGCCGTTCGAGCATATCTATCGTCACCACCGCCGCTATCGGATTACCGAGGGGAGCGAGGAGATCCAGATGCGCAAGGTGGCGGCGCATCTGTTCGGCTATCTGGGGCCGCGGCGGGCCTTGTTCGCATAGGCAGGGGGCTGTTGGCGGTACGGGTGGGGCGTGTGGGGAGGCCCCCTCCCGCTCGCTGCGCGAGTCGCCTTCCCCACAAGTGGGGGAGGGGCTTCCGGGGTGGCTTGGCGGGCCCCCTCCGTCATCGCCGTTCCGGCGCTGACACCTCCCCCACAAGTGGGGGAGGATCAGGGTGGGGTGTTCGTAAGTGTTGGGCGCGGAATGGGCTCAGGATCAAGTCCGAGGTGACGGCGGAGGGTGGCGATCAGATCGTCAAGGGTGTGGAGCTGCGCGAAGTCTTGGGCGCTGACCAGGGTTTCGAGGGTGCCGGCGGAGTCGCGGAGGATGGCGGGCAGCGGGATGGTTTCGTTGGGGAAGGCGGCGGCGAAATCATCGCGGTGGTGGAAGACGACGGGAATGCCGAGGCTTTCGACGAAAGCGCGCCATTGGGGTTTCATGCCGAAGGTCGAGTAGCTGACCTCGCACAGGCGGCAGGCGTAGGTGGACGGCGAGAGCCATTTGTGGGCGAGGTCGAGCGCGCCGTTCAGGAGGCCGCCGTCGGCGTTGTAGACGAAGCGCAGGGTGGTCATCGGCGAAGCGGCGATGGTTGATCTGTCGCTGGTCGTCGATGTCCTGTTTCCGGCTGCCGGGCCGGCATCGCGCTATTCCACCGGCACCACTGGCCTGCGCTGCATCTCATCCAACCGCGGCCGCAAGGCCTCGGCCACGCGCTTCGACTGCTGCCTTAGCCAGGAGATCCTTGATGGCGTCAACGGATGGTTGACGACATAGATGCTGGGCTTCGCGGTTGGTGAGACAGTCGAGTCCATATCCGAACTCGGTTTGCCAGAAGCTGTCCAATGCTGGTCCATGCTTTTGCCTTATCATATCCAGCGTGTCGGATTGAAGCGCGATCTTCGCCGACCCGGGGCTCGCGGTCAGGCATATCATGCCGACCACTGTACCGCCCATGTGCTCCACATAGCCCCGCAGGCTGGCGAGCGTGCCACCCATCCCGACATGATCGTCGACCAGCAGATAGTCCATCCCCGCCACAAGCGCGCCAGCGAACCGCGCGGGCGTCACGATGCGCTGGAATGCCGGCGCGCGTGTGTGCCCGACCTTGTTCGTCTGCACGACCCGATCGAACTGAACCGGCAGGTCGGCGTTCATGCCGACGAACAGGGCAAGGGTTGGCGGTATCGTGTTGAAATCGGCGGAATCGTTAACCAGCACATTCTCGTCCGCCACGACAGGCACGACGGTCGGCCGCCTGCCGCGAAAATGTTCAGGGATGGCGGCGAGATCCGCGTCTGACGTCACCAGGTCCAATATCAGACGGAGCGCATCGCCTGCGCTGCCGGTCTTCGCCTTCAGATAGGAGGGATGCGCGTCGCGATCCTGTTGCGCGGCGAGGACGAGGACATCGGGGAAATTGGGTGGCCAGGGCCGGCGGGGCGGCAGGTCGGTCATATCCCGATGCAGAGATATTTGATCTCGACATAATCCTCGATGCCGTAGCGGCTGCCTTCGCGGCCGATGCCGCTTTCCTTCACGCCGCCGAAGGGGGCGAGTTCGGTGCTGATGATGCCGCTGTTGATGCCGACGATGCCATATTCGAGCGCCTCGGCGACGCGCCACACGCGCCCGAGATTCTGAGCGTAGAAATAGGCGGCGAGGCCGAAGCGCGTGTCGTTGGCGGCGGCGATCACGTCCTCGTCGGTGTCGAAGCGGAACACCGGCGCCAGCGGCCCGAAGGTTTCTTCCTGCGCGACCGCCATGTCGGCGGTGACGCCGGTGAGCAGCGCCGGGGAGAGGAACTGGCCGCCCAGACGCTCGCCGCCGATGACCCTGGTGGCGCCCTTGGCCAGCGCGTCGGCCAGATGCTCCTCGGTCTTCTCGACCGCGGCCATGTCGATCATCGGGCCGATGGTGGTGCCGGGTTCGGCGCCGTCGCCCACCTTCAGCGCGGCGATGGCGGTGCGCAGTTTTTCGACGAAGGCGTCGTGGATGCCGGATTGGGCGTAGATGCGGTTGGCGCAGACGCAGGTCTGGCCGGCGTTGCGGAATTTGGAGAGCATGGCGCCTTCGACCGCGGCGTCGAGGTCGGCATCGTCGAACACGATGAAGGGGGCGTTGCCGCCGAGTTCAAGGCTGATCTTCTGCACCTGGCCGGCGGCGGCGGCCATCAGCTGCTTGCCAATCTCGGTGGAGCCGGTGAAGCTGATTTTCCTGACCAGCGGGTTGGACGTCATCTCGCCGCCGATTGCGCTGGCGCTGCCGGTGACGATGCTGAGCAGGCCTTTGGGCAGGCCGGCTTCCTCCGCCAGGACGGCAAGGGCGAGCGCGGTCAGCGGCGTGGCGGAGGCGGGTTTGACGACCATCGGGCAGCCGGCGGCCAAGGCAGGCCCACATTTGCGGGTGATCATCGCCGCCGGGAAGTTCCAGGGGGTGATCGCGGCCGTGACACCGATCGGCTGTTTCAGCACCACGATGCGCCGGTTGGGGGCGTGGGCGGGGATGACATCGCCGTAGAGGCGTTTTCCTTCCTCGGCGAACCATTCGATGAAGCTGGCGGCGTAGGCGATTTCGCCGCGCGATTCGGCGAGCGGTTTCCCTTGTTCCGCGGTCATGATGGCGGCGAGGTCGTCGGTATGGGCAACAATGAGGTCGAACCAGCGGCGCAGGATGAGGGCGCGGTCTTTGGCGGTGCAGGCGGCCCAGGCGGGCATGGCGGCGGCCGCCGCCGCGATGGCGGCGCGGGTTTCATTGGCGCCCATGTTGGGAACGGTGGCGATGGTGGCGCCGGTCGCGGGGTTGGTGACGGCGATGGTCTTGTCGCCGCTTTGCCATTCGCCGCCGATGAAGGCCTGGTCACGCAACAGGTCGGGGCGGGTCAGCTTCATGGGTCAGGCTTTCGGTTGCGGGTTCGGCGGCGGCTTCCCTGGCGCGGCTGCGCTCGGTGAACCAGATGCCGATCAGGCTGAGTTCGTAGAGGATCATCAGCGGAATGGCGAGCATCAGCTGGCTGAGCACATCGGGCGGGGTGAGGACGGCGGCGACCACGAACGCCGCGACGATGGCGTAGCGGCGGCCGGCGACCAGCTGCGCGCGGGTGACGATGCCGGCGCGTTCCAACAGCATGAGGAGGACGGGGAGCAGGAAGGAGATGCCGAAGGCGAAGATGAAGTGCATCACCAGGCTGAGATAATCGCCCATGGCGGGCAGCGCTTCCTGTTTGAAGCCCTCGCCGATGCCGATGTTCTGGAAGGAGAGGAAGAAGCGGAAGGCGGTGGGCATCACGACATAATAGGCGAGCGCCGCGCCGGCGGTGAACAGGATGGGCGTGGCGAACAGGAAGGGCAGGAGCGCGTTCTTCTCCTTGCGGTAGAGGCCCGGCGCGACGAAGGCCCAGAGCTGGTTGGCGATCACCGGGAAGGCGATGAGGAAGGCGGCGAAGACGGCGACCTTGATCTCGACGAAGAAGGCTTCGTAGAGCTTGGTATAGATGATGGTGCCGCCGTTGCCGCCATAGGCGCGGACCAGGGGCTGGGCGAGGAAGGCGAAGATATGCTTCGCCTGGGTGAAGGCGACGATGAAGCCGACGAGCAGCGCGGCGATCGACCAGAGCAGGCGGCGGCGCAGCTCGATCAGATGGTCGAGGAGCGGGGCCTTGGTGTCGTCGATGTCCTTCATGGGCGGGGGGGTGCCTCTTCGACCGACGTCCCCACCCCCGGCCCCTCCCCTGAAGGGGAGGGGAGATGCTGTTCCTCACCCTCCCACGGCTGCGCCGCGGGCCCCTTTCTCTCCCGTTCCGCGGGAGAGGGGTTGTTCGCCATGATCGCAGCGTTCTGGGCGGCCCATTGCTTCTGCATTTCTTCCAGCTCGGCTTCGCGCATCATCGTGTCGAAGCCGCTGCGGACGTGGCGGGCCATGCCGCGGGCCTTGTTCACCCATTGGCCGACCTGGCGCAGGACGCGCGGCAGGTCCTTGGGGCCGATGACCACCAGGGCGACGATGGCGATCAGCAGCAGTTCGGAATAGCCGATGTCCAGCATGGACCGCGCCCGGCCGCGCGTCAGGCGCGCGGGACGTCTTGCGGCGTCACGGCGGGGGTCGCGGCGGGGGTGACGGGGGGCGGCGCGGCGACCTGCTGCGCGGGAGCGGGCGTCGTGTCGTCCTCCGCCATACCTTTCTTGAAGCTTTTGATGCCCTTGGCCAGGTCGCCCATGAAATCGCTCATCCGGCCCTTGCCGAACAGCAGCAGCACGATGATGGCCACGATCAGCCAATGCCAGATGCTCAAGCTACCCATGTCATCACTCCTTTGTCCGGCGCTTTACCCTGCTTGGGCGACGGTTTCCAGCGGTGCGTCGGATATGGTGTCGCCGGCGAGCGCTTCCAACAGGCCGGCGGCTTTCAGCTCGGCGATGCCGGGGAGGTCGCGGCGGCTGGCGAGGCCGAAATGGGCGAGGAAGGCGGGGGTGGAGGCATATTGCAGCGGCCGGCCGGGGGTCTCCCGGCGGCCCGCGGGGCGCACCCAGCCGGCCTCCATCAGCACGTCGAGCGTGCCCTTGTTGATGGCGACGCCGCGGATGTCCTCGATCTCCGCCCGGGTGGCGGGTTCGTGGTAGGCGATGATGGCCAGCGTTTCGAGGGCGGCACGGCTGAGCTTCTTCGGTTCCTCCCGCGTGCGGCGCAGGATGTCGGCGAGGTCGGGGGCGGTCTGGAACAGCCAGCGCCCGCCGCGTTCGACGAGCTGCACGCCGCGCGCGCCATAGTGGGCGGCGAGGTCGGCGAGCGCGGCGCCAAGGTCGCCGTCACCGGCATAGCTGCGGATGTCCTCGGCGCGGAGCGGCTCGGCGGCGGCGAACAGGACGGCCTCGACGCGGCGGGTGTAGGTGTCACTCATCGCACAGGCCCCCACCCCAGCCCTCCCCACTCTACGGCGCTGGCGCGCCGTGGGGGGAGGGGGATTTCAGTCGACATCCTCGACGTCCACTTTTTCGCCGGTCACCTTCTGGCTGAGCGCGGCGGCCATGAAGGGGTCGAGGCTGCCGTCGAGGACGCTTTGCGGGTCGGTGCTGGTGACGCCGGTGCGCAGGTCCTTTACCAGCTGATAGGGTTGCAGCACGTAGCTGCGGATCTGGTGGCCCCAGCCGATGTCGCTCTTGGTGGCGTTGATGGCGTTGGCTTCGGCCTCGCGGCGTTGCAGTTCGGCTTCGTAGAGCCGTGCTTTCAGCATCTTCATCGCGGTGGCGCGGTTCTTGTGCTGGCTGCGCTCGGTCTGGCAGGCGACGACGATGTTGGTGGGGATGTGGGTGATGCGCACGGCGCTGTCCGTGGTGTTGACATGCTGGCCGCCGGCGCCGGACGAGCGGTAGGTGTCGATGCGCAGGTCCTTCTCGTTGATCTCGATGTCGATGTCGTCGTCGACCTGGGGATAGACCCAGACGCTGGCGAAGCTGGTGTGGCGGCGGGCGGAGCTGTCGTAGGGGCTGATGCGCACCAGGCGGTGCACGCCGGCCTCGGTCTTGGCCCAGCCATAGGCGCCCTCGCCCTTCAGCAGCAGCGTCGCCGACTTGATGCCGGCCTGTTCGCCGCTGTGGTAGTCGATCATCTCGGCCTTGAAGCCGCGCCGTTCGCCCCAGCGCGAATACATGCGCAAGAGCATGCTGGCCCAGTCCTGTGATTCGGTGCCACCGGCGCCGCTGTTGATCTCGACATAGGTGTCGGACGCGTCGGCCTCGCCGGCCAGAAGCGCGGCGATCTTGTCGCGTTCGGCGCGTTCGGCCAGCGCGGCGAGGCTGGCGACGGCCTCATTCTCCATCTCGCTGTCGCCCTCGGCCTCCGCCATCTCGATGAGTTCGACGGTGTCGGCGAGTTCGCGCTCGATGGCCCTGGTGGCGGTGATCGCCTCATCCAGCCGGCGGCGTTCCTGCATCACGGCCTGCGCGGCCTTGGGATCGTTCCACAGCGTCGGGTCCTCGACGCGATTGTTCAGCTGGTCGAGACGGCGGAGCGCGCGATCCCAGTCAAAGAAACCTCCTCAGCAGGTCGAGCGCCTGCTGGATCTTGTCGGCATGGGCTTGCGCTTCGGCGCGCATGGTCGGGCTCCTTCAGTTACGACACACCTATGGCCCTGCCGATGATTTAGCAACCGAATGAGACACTTTTCTCTTAACGTGGGCCTCATAACCCTTTACCATAGCGTCCACGATCATTGGAAATTCAAAAATATCGACAACCGGAATAGTTAGAAGTTCCCCATAAGGCCGCAAAAATCCCGACATGTTAAAACCTAAATAAAAGAAATTTGGATAGCATACTTCAATGTAAAACCCTTTTATTACCATAATCATTTTTACGCACTCTGGTGTAGTGTTTTGCAATTCAGCGTGAGAAAATGATAACAATGATAAATCAACCAATGCAGGCATAAATATGAAATTTGACAGAGCAGATGGTGAAAATCCAACTTCTCCATCAAAACACCTGTCAATTAATCTGAACACTCTAACGTAGAATGATGATAAACAAGATAATTGACTATCTTTCAATATCGATTTCATCAAAACACTCAAATTATGACCGACTGAAAAATATTCATACATGCCAGAATTAGATATCGCAGCGCGCCAAAACATCGATAATACGGATTTCGCAAATTTTTCATGCGCAAATTCGATATCCTTTATAATCTCTCCGTTGCATGCTTTTTTGTCCATTTCTTTCAGCTTGTTCTGCAAAATACCATCAAATTCTTTATTGAAATATGATTCGCAATTTGCGCACAAAATTCTTGAGCCTCCGGTGTCGCTGGTTTTGCGTACACTTTTTGCCCTAGTGTCCAATACTATCATGGACCCACTATCAGATCGAGAAATGATCTTAAAAAGTCCATTGGGAATGGCATGAGAGTTGCAAAGATTCCCAATCCTGTCGCAGAATCGACACCTAGTAAGGTTTTTACCGATCATAAATTATGAAGTATAGCGATGTGAAAGATCGGTCAAATGCAAAGCGTAAACAATCACTATCATAGTTCGGGATAAAAGAGCAGGCTCTAACTCACCCGTTGCAGGTCGGGCATGCCGACCAGTTTCTGCGACTTGGCGATTTTCAGGCGGGCCATCCAGGGCGAATCCTCGTCGGTGAAGCGCGACGGGGTCATGCCGACGAAGGTCTTGAAATCGCGGATGAAGTGGGACTGGTCGTAGAAGACGCCCCCGGCCGCCGCCTCCCAGCCGCCGGCGGGTTCCAGGCCGAGGCGGACGGCGGCCTGAAGGGTGCGGTATTTGCGCGCCAGCATCTTGGGGGAGGCGCCATAGACCTTGAGCGCGAGGCGTTCGATCTGGCGGGCGGACATGCCGGTTTCGGCGATCAGGTCGTTGACGTCGGGGTTGGTGCTGTTGGCGAGCCAGGCATCGGCGGCGCGGGTGAACCAGAGCGGCGGCGGTTTGGCGCGCGAGGAGAGCAGCAGGAAGAAGGCGTCGGCGGCGGCGGCGATGGCGGCGCCATTCTCCGCCTCCAGCATGCGGTCGAGCGCGCCATAAGCGGCGGGGCCGGCGACGTCGCTGAGGTCGGTCATGCTGTCGGTCAGTTCATCGGCGCCGGCACCGACGAGCGCGGCCCAGCCGGCGGGCAGCAGGCCGACTCCGAAGATGCAGAGCGGGCCGGTGGCCTGGAAGCGCAGCGCGGTCATGGTGGGGCCGGTGAGGACGGCGCGCGGAACGGGCGCGGCGGCGCCGTTGCCGAAGGCGAATTGTCCCGTTCCGGCCACAAAAAAGCGGATTTGCGGGAGTTCCGCGCGAAGAAGGTCCGACCAGACGAGCGCGTCGGTCTCGAAAAGGTAATAGCTGCTGACCCACTGGCGCAGCGGGGCGGCTGGCGTAAAGTAGCGGACTTGCAACATCGTGTTTTGCGACCCGGCCCTGTTCGGCTCTGTCGGGGAAGCTACGCCGAAACCGTTGCAATGCAACAAAAAAGCGCCCCAAGGCCCGCATGGGGCCCTGGGGCGTTAAAGGAGAGGTTGCCCCAGCCCTGTTCAGCGCCTTGCGGCGGCCTTCCCTGTGCCTGGCACCTCTTGGGTCGCAAGGAGAAGCTAGGCCAGTCGACGGCGCAGGTATTGGACAAATCCGACATTTCCGCTGCATAGCTGGCATGCATGTTCGCCTTCCTGCGCCCGCTGATCTTCCGGCTCGATCCCGAGCGCGCGCATGGGTTGACGCTGGCGGCGCTGAAGCGGCTGCCGCTGCCGGCGGCGCCGGCGCCCGATCCGTTGCTGGAAACGCGCTTCGCCGGGCTGACGCTGCCCAGCCCGATCGGGCTGGCGGCGGGGTTCGACAAGGATGCGATGGTGTGGCGGGCGATGCTGCGGCTGGGGTTCGGCAGCGTGGAGGTGGGAAGCCTGACGCCGCGCCCGCAGGCGGGCAACCCGCGCCCGCGCATCTTCCGGCTGGAGGAGGATGCGGCGGTCATCAACCGGCTGGGGTTCAACAATGGTGGCCTGGCGGCGGCATTGCCGCGGCTGGCGGCGCATCCCCGGCTGGGGGTGAATGTGGGCGCCAACAAGGACAGCGCGGACCGGGTGGCGGACTATGTTGCCGGCGTGCGGGCGGTGCGCGACCGCGCGGCGTGGATCACGCTGAACATCAGCAGCCCGAACACGCCGGGGTTGCGCGGGTTGCAGGGCGATGAGCTGGAGCGGCTGCTACGGGAATGCGGCGCGGCGCGGGGCGACGCGGGCCCGCCGCTGTTCCTGAAGGTGGCGCCCGACCTGGACGGGGAGCAGATCGCGCACATCGCCGACACGGCGCTGGCCAGCACGGTGGCGGCGCTGATCGTCGGCAACACCACGCTGGCGCGGCCCGGCACGCTGCGGTCGCGGCATGCGGGCGAGGCGGGCGGCCTGTCCGGCGCGCCGCTGTTCGGGCCTTCGACGGCGATCCTGCGCGCTTTTGCCGGGCGGTTGCGGGGGCGTTTGCCGCTGGTGGGCGTGGGGGGCGTGGCGAGCGCGGAGCAGGCCTATGCCAAGATCCGCGCCGGCGCCTCGATGGTGCAGCTCTACAGCGCGATGGTCTATGAGGGGCCGGGGCTGCCGTCGCGGTTGAACGCGGGGCTGGCGGCGCTGCTGCGGCGCGACGGGTTCGCGGGCGCGGGCGAGGCGGTGGGCGCCGACCTGTAATCGGTGACAGGGGTGCAACATTTGCGGTTGAGCGGGCCTGTGCCCTCCCCTATGCGCGGGTGATGAACATTGCGCGCGTTGCCCTGTTGGCCCTGCTGAGCGCGGGTGCGGGCAGCGCGTCGCTGGCGCAGGTGGCGGCGCCGCCTGCCGCGACATCATCGCTGTTCGAGGCGGCGAGCAACCGCAAGCCGGCAGAAACGGTGGCGAGCGGGCCGGGCGTGGTGAGTTCGGCCGATGTGCGGGCGTCCGAGGCCGGCGCGGCCATGCTGCGGCGCGGCGGCAGCGCGGCGGATGCGGCGGCGGCGACGGCGATCGCGCTGACGGTAGTGGAGCCGCAGTCGAGCGGGCTGGGCGGCGGGGCGTTCGTGCTGACGCATGAGGCGAAGGGCGGGCGCGTGACGGCGCTGGACGGGCGGGAAACGGCGCCGGCGGGCGCGACGCCGGAGCGTTTTCTGGGGCCTGATGGCAAGCCGCTGCCGTTCCGGGAGGCGGTGGTGTCGGGGCGCTCGGTAGGGGTTCCGGGTCTGGTGGCGGTGCTGGCGGAATTGCATGCGCGGCAGGGGCGGCTGCCCTGGGCGATGCTGTTCGAGCCGGCGATCGCGCTGGCGGCGGATGGCATCGTGGTGACGCCGCGGCTGGCGCGGATCATCGCGGCGCGGCGGGAGGTGCTGGCGGCGTCCGGCGCGGCGGCGGTGTTCCTAAACGCCGATGGCACGCCGAAGAAGGCGGGCGACCGCATCGTGCAGCCGGCGCTGGCGGCGACGCTGCGGGCGGTGGCGGCGGGTGGCCCGGCGGCTTTCTATGGCGGCGAGGTGGGCGCGGCGATCAGTGCGGCGGTGGCGGCGGCGCCGCGTGGACCGAACAGCCTGACGGCGGCTGACCTGTCCGGCTATCGCGTGGTGCAGCGGACGCCCCTGTGCTTTCCCTATCGCCAGTGGCGCGTCTGTTCGATGCCGCCGCCGTCCGCGGGCGGCTATGCGCTGGCGCAGATGCTGGCGGTGATGGCGCGGCATGATGTGGCGAAGCTGGGGCGCGACAATGCGCTGAGCTGGCATTTGTTCGCGGAAGCCGGCCGGCTGGCGCAGGCCGACCGCGCCGCCTGGGGCGCCGATCCGGGGTTTGCGCCCGTGCCGGTGGATGGGCTGACCGATCCCGCCTATCTGGCGGCGCGTGCCGCGCTGGTGCGGCCGGAGCGGGCGATGCCGGCGGTGGCGTCGGGCCATCCGCCGGGGGCGCCGGCGGCGCCGGCCCAGGTGGCCGGCGGCGGCAGCGGCACCAGCCATGTCTCGGCGGCGGATGCGGCGGGCAATGTCGTCTCGCTGACCTCCACCATCGAGAGCATCTTTGGCAGCGGGCAGGTGGCGGCGGGGTTTTTCCTGAACAATGAGCTGACCGATTTCGACCTGGCGCCGGTGCGCGCCGACGGCCGGCCGGCGCCCAACCGGGTCGAGCCGGGGAAGCGGCCGCGCAGCTCGATGACGCCGGTGCTGCTCTATGGCCCGGACGGCCGGCTGGTGGCGGCGATCGGTGCGGCGGGGGGCGCGACGATCATTCCGCAGGTGGCGAAGACCATCATCGGCATCGTCGACTGGAAGCTGCCGGTGGAGGAGGCGATCGCGCTGCCGATGCTGTTCGCGACGCCGGAGCGGGTGGCGGTGGAGCGCGGCAGCCGGCTGGAGCCGATGCTGGCCACGCTGAAGGCGCTGGGGCATAATGCGGTGGCGGCGGACCTGCCGACCAAGACCAACGCGCTGGTGCGCGATGGGAGCGGATGGCGCGGCGCGGGGGATGCGCGCAGCGAGGGGCAGGCGGTGGCCGCGAGGGGACGGGTCAGGGAGACACGATGAGCCAGGCGGATATCGAGGCGGCGGAGCGGCTGCGGGCGGCGGAGCGGCAGAGCCTGAGCACCGGGGTGGAGCGCTGGGGCAATCTGCTGGAGATGTTTTTCGAGCAGGCCGCGGCGCGGGCGGACCGGCCCTTTCTGTGGGCGAAACATGACGGGGCCTGGCGGGCGCTGAGCTGGAGCGAGACCGCGCGGCGGGTCTGCCAGGTGGCGGAAGCCCTGAAGGCCGGCGGCGTCAAGGCGGGCGACCGGGTGGTGATCGTCAGCGAGAACCGGCCGGAGTTCGCCATCGCCGACCTGGGCATCATGGCGGCGGGTGCCATCACCGTGCCAACCTATACCACCAACACGGTCAATGATCACCGCCATATCCTGGAGAACAGCGGCGCGGTGGCGGCGATTGTTTCCACGCCGAAGCTGGCGAAGGGCGTGCTGCAGGCGGCGGCGCAGACCAACCACTGCCGCACGGTGGTGGGCATCGAGCCGCCGAAGATCGCGCAGACCGCCGAGGTGGCGGTGCTTGACTGGAGCGAGTGGCTGGCGCCGCATCCCGGCGACATGGTGGCGACGCGCGCCGGGATCGCCGGGTTGAACCGGCGCTCGACCGCCTGCCTGATCTATACCAGCGGCACCGGGGGTGCGCCGCGCGGGGTGAAGCAGCACCATGGCGCGATCCTGCACAATGTGGCCGGCTGCATCGACATCATCAAACATGATTTCCACGCCGATGACCCTGAAACCTTCCTGTCCTTCCTGCCGAGCAGCCATGCCTATGAGCATACCGCGGGGCAGTTCCTGCCGATCGGGCTGGGGGCGGAGATCTATTACAGCGAGGGGCTGGAGAAGCTGGCGGCGAACATCGAGGAGACGAAGCCGACCATCATGGTGGTGGTGCCGCGGCTGTTCGAGGTGCTGCGGCAGCGGATGGTGAAGGGCATCGAGAAGCAGGGCGGGCTGGCACCGCGGTTGCTGGCGATGGCGGAAAAGATCGGCCGCCGCAGCTATGAGAGCGGCGGGGTCGGCTGGCTGGACCTGCCGGTGGATTGGCTGCTCGATCGCACGCTGAAGGCGAAGATCCGCGCACGGCTGGGCGGGCGGCTGAAGGCGATGGTGGCGGGCGGCGCGCCGCTCAATCCCGAGGTCGGGCTGTTCTTCCATTCGGTGGGGGTGACGCTGTTGCAGGGCTATGGCCAGACGGAGAGCGCGCCGGTCATCAGCTGCAACCGGCCGGCGGCGAAGATCAAGATGCACACGGTGGGGCCGCCGCTGAAGGATGTGGATGTGCGCATCGCCGAGGACGGCGAGATCGCGGTGGCGGGCGAGCTGGTGATGGAGGGCTATTGGCAGAATGAGGCCGAGACCGCGCGGGTGCTGCGCGACGGCTGGCTCTATACCGGGGACATCGGCCACATCGACGAGGACGGGCATATCGTCATCACCGACCGCAAGAAGGACATCATCGTCAACGACAAGGGCGACAATGTCGCGCCGCAGCGGGTGGAAGGGATGCTGACGCTGCAACCCGAGATCGCCCAGGCGATGGTCTATGGCGACCGGCGGCCCTATCTAGTGGGCGTGGTGGTGCCCGACGCCGAATATATGATGGAATGGGCGGCCGCCAATGGCGTGAAATGCGATGGCCTGCGGGAGAACAGCGAGTTCGTGCGGACCGTTCAGGCAGCCGTGGACCGGGTGAACGCCAGCCTTTCGGTGATCGAACGGGTGCGGCGCGTGATCATCGCCGATGCGCCGTTCAGCGTGGAGAATGAGCAGATGACGCCGAGCCTGAAGATCCGTCGGCATGTGTTGAAGGCGGTTTATGGCGCGCGGCTGGAGGCGCTTTACAAGTGAGCGAATAAGGTTGAGCATATCGGGCGCGTAGGAAATTTACGCGTGTATAGACATTTTGCTTACATGGGGCTAAATCGTTTAGATGGACCCCAGATCGAATCCGTTTGCGCCTGGAGCGGGATCGCGGCCTCCGGAACTGGCGGGTCGGGATGAGGTGATGGAGCTGATCGCCATACAGCTTGACCGGCTGCGGCGCGGCCGGGCGGCGCGTCACCACCTTCTCGTCGGCCTTCGCGGAGTCGGCAAGACCGTGTTGCTGGATGAAATGGCGCGGCGCGCGGAGGCCAACCAGTTCGTGACGGTCCGCCTGGAGACGCCCGAAAATCGTTCGCTTCCCTCCATGCTTGTGCCGACCCTGCGATCGGCGCTGCTGCGACTCGACAGGGGACAGGCGGCGCTGACCAAAGCGAAACGGGCGCTTTCGGCCTTGCGCAACTTCGCATCGGCGTTTCGGCTTGAGATGGGCGAGGCTTCCTTTGGCGTGGTGCCGGCTGAGCCTGGCGTGGCGGACAGCGGCGACCTTGATCTCGACCTGTCAGATCTGCTGTGTCTGGTTGGCGAGGCCGCACAGGAACGCGGGGCCGGATTGGCACTGATGATCGACGAGCTTCAATATGTTCCCGAAAATGATCTGGGTGCACTGATCGCGGCACTGCACCGGGCGGGTCAACTGCAATTGCCCGTTGCCCTTGTCGGTGCCGGGCTGCCGCAGCTGTATGGCCTGTTTGGTCGTGCGAAATCCTATTCGGAGCGCCTGTTCATATTCAACGAAATTGGCCCGCTTGATAAGGCGTCAGCACGCCAGGCGCTGATCAAGCCTGTCCAGCAGGAAGGTGTTGAATTTCGGGAAAATGCGGTGGAGCGCGTCATCGATCTGACACAGGGTTATCCGTATTTCCTGCAGCAATGGGGCGCGCAGGTCTGGAATGTCGCACAGAAATCGCCGATCACCCGCAAGGATGTGAGCGAGGCCGATCCGCTGGCGCGTGCCGAACTTGATGCGAGCTTTTTTCGCGTGCGCTTTGATCGGCTGACTCCGCGAGAGCGGCAGTATCTTCGCGCGATGGCAGATTTGGGTGATGGCCCGCAGCGCTCCGGTGATGTTGCCGAGCGGATTGAGCGAACGACGTCCCAATGCGGTCCGGTGCGAGACAGCCTGATTCGCAAAGGGATGATCTATAGCAGTGAACATGGCCTGATGGATTTCACCGTGCCGCTGTTTGCCGACTTCATGCGAAGGGCGATGCCCGATCTTGAGATTGACTAGGACCAGCATCATGACCGAACCGACTTTGGCGAAATGGCAGGCGGCGGCGGCGAAGGAGGTCAAGGGGCGCGACCTGACGTGGCATACGCCGGAGGGGATTGCCATCAGGCCGCTTTATACCGGGGCCGACGCGCCTGATCCCGGGCTGCCGGGGTTCGCGCCGTTCACGCGCGGCGTGCGGGCGACCATGTATGCCGGGCGGGCGTGGACGATCCGGCAATATGCCGGGTTTTCGACCGCCGAGGAATCGAACGCCTTCTATCGCCGCAACCTGGCGGCCGGGCAGAAGGGGCTGAGCGTGGCCTTCGACCTGGCGACTCACCGGGGCTATGACAGTGACCATCCCCGGGTGGTAGGCGATGTGGGGAAGGCCGGCGTCGCCATCGACAGCGTGGAGGACATGAAGATTCTGTTCGACGGCATCCCGCTGGACGAGATGTCGGTGAGCATGACGATGAATGGCGCGGTGATCCCGATCCTGGCCTTTTTCATCGTGGCGGGCGAGGAACAGGGTGTCCGCCAAGCGGCGCTGGACGGGACCATCCAGAACGACATCCTGAAGGAGTTCATGGTCCGCAACACGTATATCTATCCGCCCGAGCCGAGCATGCGGATCGTCAGCGACATCATCGCCTACACGTCCGCCAACATGCCGAAGTTCAACAGCATTTCGATTTCCGGCTATCACATGCACGAGGCCGGGGCGACGGCGGTGCAGGAGCTGGCTTTCACCATCGCCGACGGCAAGGAATATGTCCGCCGGGCGATGGAAAGCGGGCTGGACATCGATGCCTTTGCCGGGCGGCTGAGTTTCTTTTTCGGCATCGGCATGAACTTTTTCATGGAGGTGGCGAAGCTGCGCGCCGCGCGGACTCTGTGGTGGCGGGTGATGGACGGGCTGGGGGCGAAGGACGAACGCTCGAAGATGCTGCGGACGCACTGCCAGACGAGTGGCGTGAGCCTGCAGGAGAGCGACCCCTATAACAACGTCATCCGCACCACGGTGGAGGCGCTGGCGGCGGTGCTGGGCGGCACGCAGTCGCTGCACACCAATGCGCTGGACGAGGCGATCGCGCTGCCGACGGATTTCTCGGCGCGGATTGCGCGCAACACGCAGATCGTGCTGGCCGAGGAGACCGGCGTGACGCGCGTGGTCGATCCGCTGGGGGGGAGTTATTATGTCGAGGCGCTGACCGCGGAGTTGGTGGAGAAAGCCTGGGCGATCATCGGCGAGGTGGACGCGCTGGGCGGGATGACGGCGGCGGTGGCGAGCGGGATGCCCAAGCGGCTGATCGAAGAAGCGGCGGCGGCGAAGCAGGCGCGGGTGGACCGCGGCGAGGATGTGATCGTGGGCGTGAACAAATATCGCCCGGCCGAGGCGGAGCTGTTGGACACGCTGGAGGTGGACAATGCCGCGGTGCGGGAGGCGCAGGTGGCGCGGCTGGCGCGGGTGCGGGCCAGCCGGGACGCGCACGCCTGCCGGACGGCGCTGGACGCATTGACCGAGGGGGCGCGAAGTGGCGCCAATCTGTTGGCGCTGGCGGTGGAGGCAGCCCGCGCAAGGGCGACGCTGGGCGAGATTTCGGACGCGATGGAGGCGGTGTTCGGCCGGCATGGGGCGACTCCGGTGCCGGTGACGGGCATTTATGGGCCTGCGCATGAAACGGACGCGCGGTGGCGGCAGGTGGTGGAGGGAATCGGTGCGGTGTCGCGCCGGCTGGGGCGGGCGCCGCGGGTGCTGATCGCCAAGATGGGGCAGGATGGGCACGACCGGGGCGCCAATGTGGTGGCGAGCGCCTTTGGCGACATGGGGTTCGAGGTAGTTTCGGGCCCGTTGTTTCAGACGCCGGAGGAGACGGCGGCGCTGGCGCTGGCGCGCGACGTGGATGCGGTGGGCGCGTCCAGCCTGGCAGCGGGACACAAGACGCTGATCCCGGCGCTGATCGCGCGGCTGCGCGAAGCCGGGCGAGCCGACATCAAGGTGTTCGCGGGCGGGGTGATCCCGCCACAGGATTACCAGATGCTGCGCGATGCCGGGGTGGTGGGCATCTATGGGCCGGGCAGCAATATCGTGGAGTGCGCGGCGGACGTGTTGCGGCTGCTGGGGCATAACATGCCGCCGGTGGAGGGGGGATAGCCAAGCAATAGGATTGCAACTCTGTCTTGACAGTGATAACTGTTGTTATTACATTAGCCATCGAAAGGACCGATCGATGGCGAGCATGGCGATGGTGAAGGTTGGGGTTCGCGGCAATGCGACGGCGGTGACGCTTCCCAAGGATGTGCTGGCCGCCTCAGGTATTGCACGGGGCGACATGGTGCGCATCGAGGCGGATGCCGACGGTCTGCGCATCGTGCGGATCGATGATGCCTATGCGCGCGCGATGGCGGCCGGACAGGAATGTTTCGACCGTTATCCCGAAACGCTGGCGGAACTGGCGCGGTGATGGCGGAGGCCATTGCGCTCCCGCCCTTGCAAGCCATTCTGGATCTTCACCGACAATCGATCGAACGTTTCGGCGGCAGCCATGGCTTGCGCGACTCCGGTGCCGTGGAAGCGGCGTTGGCACGCGCGGAGCAACTGCTGGCCTATGGGGGCCCGGATGTCGGTATCCACGCGGTGGCGGCCGCTGTGGGCTATAGCCTGGCAAAGATTCGTCATCCCTTTGTGGATGGCAACAACCGGGTTGCCTGGTTCACGATGTTCGTGATTCTCCGTTTGAATGGATTCTATCTCGACGCGCGTGAGGTGGACGCAACGGCAGTCGTGCTGGGTGTCGCCGATGGCTCGGTGGACGAGATTTCGCTGGTCACATTTCTGCAGGCAAACAGTTGGAGAGTGAGGGCATGACCCGCATCATCGAGGCGCGCACCCGCGATCTTGGGGGGTTCAGTGTGGGGCGGGTGTTGCCGGCGCCGGGGTTTCATCTGGTGGGGCCGTTCATCTTTTTCGACCACATGGGGCCGGCGGATTTCGGGCCAGGCGAGGGGATCGATGTGCGGCCGCATCCGCATATCGGGCTGGCGACGGTGACCTATCTGTTCGAGGGGGCGCTGCGGCATCGCGACAGCCTGGGGACGGACATGGTGATCCGGCCGGGGGCCGTGAACTGGATGAATGCCGGGCGTGGCATCGTGCATTCGGAACGGACGCCGGCGCCGGAGCGGGCGGCGGGACACCGGATGCACGGCATCCAGAGCTGGGTGGCGTTGCCGCAGGCGGACGAGGAGAGCGCGCCGGCGTTCGCGCATCATCCGGCGGAGACGCTGCCGACCATCGCCTTCGATGGCGCGCGGCGGACCCTGATCGCGGGGACGGCCTTTCATGCGCAGTCGCCGGTGCATTTTCCGGCGCCGATGTTCTACATCGATGTCGAGGCGGAGGCGGGAGCGACGGTGCACCTGCCGGATGAGCATGCGGAACGGGCGCTCTATGTGGCCGATGGCGCCATCGAGGTGGAGGGCGTGCGGCACGAGGCGCGGCGGATGCTGGTGTTCGACGCGGGTGTGCCGGTGCATTTCACCACAGTGGGGCCGGCGCGGGTGATGCTGCTGGGTGGTGCGCCCATCGATGCGCCGCGGCATATCTGGTGGAATCTGGTGTCCAGCGATCCGGCGCGGATCGAGGCGGCGAAGGCGGACTGGGGCGGCCTGGGCTGGCGGGAGGGCGACGCGCAAAGCCGTTTCCGTGGCGTTCCGGGCGAGGATGAGTGGATTCCACTGCCGCCGATGTGACGCGCCCCTTTGCAGGCGGCGGGATTTGCCCTATCTTGTTCCAACGGGCGTGCGAGACGTGCGCCTGCACAGCCATGATTGAGGAGCGACGACCATACCACCCCCCATGTCCCGGCGCATGATGACGCCCCCGCCCGCGATGAACGGCCCGCGCTACAATGAATATATCACCGTGCCGAAAGTGCGCGTGATCGATGAGAATGGCGACAATCTGGGGGTGATGTACACCCGCGAGGCTTTTGCCGCGGCGCAGGAGGTGGGACTGGACCTGGTGGAGGTGTCGCCGAACGCCGATCCGCCGGTGTGCAAGTTCCTGGACGTCGGCAAGTTCAAGTACGAGACGCAGAAGAAGGCGGCCGCCGCCCGCAAGACGCAGAAGGTGCAGGAGATCAAGGAGATCAAGATGCGCCCGAACATCGATGACCATGATTATGAGGTCAAGATGCGGTCGGTGAAGAAGTTCATCGAGGAAGGCGACAAGGTCAAGATGACGCTGCGGTTCCGCGGGCGGGAGCTGGCGCATGGCCAGCTGGGCCTGCGCGTGCTGGAGCGGGTGCGTGATGACACGCTGGAGTATGCCAAGGTGGAATCGATGCCGCGCATGGAAGGGCGGCAGATGCTGATGATCATCGCGCCGAAGGGCTGAGGGAGGGACCGGGTTTATGCGCTTCCTGGTGCTGGCTGCGATGATGGTTGCCGTTCCTGCGTTGGCGCAGCCGCAACCGCGCGGGGATGCCACGCTCTACACCAGCCCGGATTATCGCGGCGGCTCCAAATATTTCAGCGGACCGCGCGAATATTCCGGGTTCAACAGCGTTGTGCGATCGGTGCGGATGGGGCGGGACGAGACCTGGGAGCTATGCTCGCGGGAGCAATATCGGGGTCGTTGCGTGACGGTGCGGGGCAGCAGCCGTGACCTGAGCCGCGACTATGGCTTTCGGGACCGGGTGGGCTCGCTGCGGCCCATCGTGGCGACGACACTGCCGATGCCGATGCCGCAACCGGGCGGCCCCGGCGACAGCCTGCGCGGGATGGCGGCGCAATTCTATCCGCGGCCGGTGGGTTTGCAGTGCAGCGGCCCCGTGACGGGCAGCTGCGCGAAAGTGGCGGCGGATGCCTTCTGTCGGGCGAATGGCTGGAATGGCTCGCGCAACAGCGGGCTGGAGACGCGCGGACGCGATGTGTTCGTCGTCGACGTGCTTTGCGTGCGGTCGGGATATTGAGCGTCAGCCGGGCGGCGCTTTCGGGCATGTCGCGGCGATGCTGGCGAGCGCGATCCGGTTCCTGAGGCGGGCAACGGCGGCCTCGGGGTTGGCGGCGCGGGTGCCGCCGCCGCTCATCAGGGCGCTGGCGGCGGGGCCTGCCAGGGATCGTGCGGCGGTCGGTCCCGTTCATCCTGTGTCTCCCTGAACCATGGCATGAAAGGCGGCGACGGGTCCGGCTTAAAGCCGTGCTGGCGTGTGATCGGCGGACGGGTTAGGAAAGCGGTATGCGAATGTTGCCCTTGTTGCTGATGCTGACAGCAGCCGCGCCGGCGATGGCGCAGCAGGCGGAGGTGATCCGGCTGACGCCGGAAGAGGCGCGCGCTGCCATGGATGCCGGTACCGAGCGCAATGCGGCGATGGAGGAGGCGATGCTGGGCGACCGGCGGACGGGCAGCGGTGGCGTGCATGGCTATGCCAGCGCCTTCGTCGGCAGTGGCGGTTCGCGCGGGCTGGCCTTCGGCATGGCGGCACCGCTGGGGCAGGCCGGCGCGGTCGATCTGAACTTTGCCAATATCGATCTGGGGCGGAACACCAATCCCTATGGTGCCCTCGGCTATGCTGGGATGGGGCGGTTCCGCCGCTTCTGAGCGCGCAGCCAGGCCCAGAGGCCGGTGATCCACAGCATGGGCAGGCTGAGGCCGGCGGCGAGGACGGCGAGCCGGCCGGGCCAGCCGGC
This sequence comes from Sandaracinobacteroides saxicola, assembly GCF_014117445.1. NCBI lineage: Bacteria > Pseudomonadati > Pseudomonadota > Alphaproteobacteria > Sphingomonadales > Sphingosinicellaceae > Sandaracinobacteroides > Sandaracinobacteroides saxicola. Next base: position 53,412 of record NZ_CP059851.1, read on the forward strand.
GATCTCGCCCGAATGGATGGCGAACAGCGAATCGATGACGCGATTGGCGGCGGCGGCGTCCAGCGGGTCATAGCGGTAGCTGATGGTGCCGGACGCGCCATCGACCCAGACGGCGGTGACGCCGAACAGTGCGCGGGCCTCACCCGGCTGATGCAGGCGGAATTTGTAGGCGGCGGCTTTCGGGCCGGGCAGCGTCGCGGAGACGAAGGTGGCGTCGGGAAATTGACCGTTGGCGATGGCCCAGGCGCGGTCGAGGCCGATGGCGGGTCCGGCAAGGGTCGACTTGCCTTCTGGCGGGAGCTGCATCGGCCAGACCGTGGCGGCGGCGGCGCGCAGCTCCTTGCCCCAGATCAGATAGGCGCCGGTCAGGCTGAGCGGCAGCAGTGCCAGCGCGGCGAGCACGCCGACCATGCGGTGCCAGCCCCACAGCCGGATGCGTGAGGTGCGCCAGGCGGAGATGCGGAACAGGCCGCGCCAGGGGGTGGCGATCCACAGGCCGAGCAGCAGGCTGGAGAAGAGGAAGAGCGCGCTGATGCCGAGGATGGTTTCGCCGAGGTCGCCGGCGAGCAGCTCGTGGTGAAGCAGGAAGAGCCAGCGGAAGATGCCCTCGCGGTCGGGTTGCGGCGCGGTGACCGCGCGGTCGCCGAGGATGGTGCCGGTGGCGGCCTCGACGATGACGGCGCGGCGGCTATCGGCTTTGCCATGGTGGATGGCGAGGCTGTTGCGGGCGCTGTCGACGATGGTGATGCGCTCGGCCTTGACCCCTGCCGCGGCGACCAGGCTTTCGAGCGGCAGCCAGGGACCGGTGGCGCCGCTGGCGAGTGCCGGGTTGACCAGACGGTCGGCTTCGCGGTGAAGCACCAGGATCGAGCCGGTGAGGCCCTGCAGCGCCCAGAAGAAGCCGAGGATGAGGCCGAGCCAGAGATGGAGGCTGATCGCGGATCTTCTCATCAGAAGCTGGCCCGTGCCGAGAGTTTGATGGTGCGCGGCAGGCCGACGCCGAGCAGGCCGTTGCCCGCCGCCGACCAGTAGCGCGCGTTGCCCAGATTGTCGCCGGCGACCTGGAGCGTGACGCCGTTGCCGAAGCGGTAGCGCAGGCTGGCGCTGTAGGTGGTGGTGCCTTCGATGAAGGCCTGGTTGAGGGCGTTGACGGCGCGGTTGCCGACATGGAACAGGCCGCCGCCGATGGCGAAGCCGGGCAACGCCGATGGGCGCCATTCGCCGTAGAGGCTGGCGGTAAATTTGGGCGTGTTTTCGGGACGGCGGGAGAGTTGCGCCGGGTTGAGGGCGGTGATGAAGGAGGCGTCGAGCAGCTGCACCGAGGCCGTGAGCGAGAGGTTGGGGCTGATCTCGCCCGAGGCCGAACCTTCGAAGCCCTGGTAACGGGCGCGGCCGGCGAGCTTGAAGACTCGGTCGGCGGGGTCGGTGAAGGCGCTGGCGCGGGTGACGCGGAACCAGGCGCCCTGGAGGACGAGGCCGGTGAGGACATTGGCCTTCACCCCGGCCTCATATTGCTCGCTTTTGGCGGGCGGCAGCACCTCGTTGGCGTTGGCGGCGTTGGCGGGGGCGGTGCCGCCTTCCTCCAGGCCCTGCAGATAGGTGGCATAGACGCTGATGTCCGCGGCGGGCTTCAGGACCAGGCCGACGCTGGGGGTCCAGGCGGTGCTGGTGTAGCGGGTGAGGGCGCCGGCGGCGGAGCGGGCGCTGGAGCGATAGTCGCTGTAGCGCAGGCCGAGCAGCAGCTGCGCCACGTCGCGGTCGCCGTTGGAGAGGTCGGAACGGGTGAAGAGATAGGCGCCGAAGTCGCTGACATTCAATGGCGCGGTGCCGAGGGTGGCGGTGACCGGGATGACGGGAATGGCGCGGGGCGTGAAGTAATTCTGGGCGATGGCGCCGGGGCCAGGGGCGGCCGGGCTCACCTGGTTGGCGCGGCCGTTCTGGAAGCGCCAGTTCTGGGTGACGCCGAGGACGAGCTGGTGGGTGAGGGCGCCGGTGGTGATGGCGCCGGCGAGTTCGCCGCGCAGGTTGCGGTTGCGGTAGCGCTGGTCGCCGGTCTGGAAAAATTGCAGCACGCCCTCGCCGGTGCCGGCATTGAAGGCGCCGAACTGGGCGAAGTCGCGGTCGCGGACGGTGAGTGCCTGGCCGCCTTCGAGGGTGAGCGCCAGGTCGGTGGCGAGGCGGATGTCGGCCCGAAGGAGGGCGTTGGTGGCGTGGGCCTTGTAGCGCTGCCACTGGCTGCCGAGGTTGGTCTCGGGTTTGGGCACGGCGGGGAGAGGGATGATGCCGTTCACCGCGGCGGGGAGGACGATGGCGGGTGTTTCGGTGACATCCTTGGCGACATGCTCGATGTCGAGCATCAGCTTCACCCGGTCGCCCAGCTGCGCGTCGGCGGCGAGCGAGGCCATCCAGCGATGGCCGCCGAAATTGTCGATGCCGGGGTCGACATTGTCGGCGCCGGCGTTGACGCGCAGGCCGAAGCGGCCCTCCCCGAACCGGCGGGAGAGGTCGATGGCACCGCCGAAGCCGCCGTGGAGGTTGCCGCGGATTTCGGCGGCGATCAGGTCGGTGTCGGGGCGTTTGCTGGTGAGGTTGATGATGCCCGAAGGCGGCGCGAAGCCGTAGTAGAGCGCGCCGACGCCCTTCAGCACCTCGACCCGTGCCTTGTTTTCGAGCGGCAGGTCGACGAGGTTGATGACGGGGAGCGCGCCGTTGAGGCGGTAGCTGGTGCGGTTTTCGACCAGGATGCCGCGAATGGCGATATTGTCGTAGGTGCTGCCGGCGAGCTGCGAGCGGGTGACGCCGGCGGTGTTCCTGAGCGCGTCGTAAAGGCCGGAGGCGGCCTGGGCGTCGAGCAGGGCGCGCGGGATGACGTTGACGGTCAGCGGCACATCGATCAGGCGCGCGTTGCGGAAGGTGCCGACCTGGACGAGGCTGGCGCCGAAGCCGGCGGCGCGGTCGGCGGTGACGATGATGTCGTCGAGCCGGGCATCCTCGACCTCGGCCGCGAGGGCTGGGATAGTGAGCGCAAGCGCGGCGAACGAAAAGCCGAAGCGGAGGAGGGGCACCATGAGTCCTGATAATGGTTCGCAAAGTCGTTGCTTATTGCGAATGGGACGCAGGTGCAAGCGCCAAGCACGCGCCGCCGCATTTTGACAGGATGCAAGGCAGCGCGTTTCGGCGGAAAGGGCGCGGCATACTCAATCGAAGGAAGCCGCCATGCCCGACGCCTATATCATCGACGCCGTCCGCACCCCGCGTGGCATCGGCAAGGTGGGAAAGGGCGCGCTGGCGGACATGCACCCGCAGCATCTGGCCGCCGCGGTGCTGCGCGCGCTGGCGGAGCGCAACGGACTGAATACGGCGCAGGTGGACGACATCATCTGGTCCACCAGCACGCAGAAGGGCAAGCAGGCGGGCGACCTGGGGCGGATGGCGGCGCTGGACGCGGGCTATGACATCCGCTCGTCCGGCACGACGCTGGACCGCTTCTGCGGCGGTGGCATCACGACCGTGAACCTGGCGGCGGCGAGCATCATGAGCGGCATGGAGGAGCTGGTGATCGCCGGCGGCACCGAGATGATGAGCCTGACCGCGAGCATGGCGGCCGAGGAAGCTGCGGCCGGGCTGAAACCGATGATGATGGGCAGCGGCAACGAGCGCTTGCAGCGCAGCCATCCGCAGAGCCACCAGGGCGTGTGCGGCGATGCCATCGCCAGCATGGAGGGGATCACGCGGGCGGATGTCGATGCGCTGGGGCTGGAGAGCCAGCGGCGGGCGGCGAAGGCGATCGCCGACGGGGCGTTCGCGCGCTCGCTGGTGCCGGTCTATCGGGAGGATGGCTCGCTGGCGCTGGACCGGGAGGAGTTTCCGCGGCCGGAGACCACGGCCGAGGGGCTGGCGGCGCTGAAGCCGAGCTTTGCGGGACTCGCGGATTTTCCGCTGGACGCGAACGGCACGACGTTCCGCAAGCTGATCAACGCCAAATATCCCGAGCTGAAGATCGAGCATATGCACCATGCCGGCAACAGCTCGGGCGTGGTGGATGGCGCGGCGGCGGTGCTGCTGGCGAGCAAGGCCTATGCGGACGCCAATGGGCTGAAACCCCGGGCGCGGGTGGTGGCGATGGCGAACATGGGGGATTGCCCGACGCTGATGCTGAACGCGCCCGTGCCGGCGGCGCGCAAGGTGTTGGCGAAGGCGGGGCTGACCATCGATGACATCGACCTCTTCGAGATCAACGAGGCGTTCGCGGTGGTGGCGGAGAAGTTCATCCGCGACCTGCGGCTCGATCGCGACAAGGTGAATGTGAATGGCGGCGCCATCGCGCTGGGCCATCCCATCGGCGCCACCGGCAGCATGCTGATCGGCACGATGGTCGACGAGCTGGAGCGGCGCGGGTTGCGGCGCGGACTGGTGACGATGTGCGCGGCGGGGGGGATGGCGCCGGCGATCATTGTTGAAAGAGTGTAGGGGCGGCACCGGGACCCACCCCCGCTCGCGTGCCGCGTGTCGCCCCTCCCTTCTCCGCTTCGCGGGTGGTAGGGGTGTTTTTAGCGCGTGGGCACTGGGGTTTCACCGCTGTAGTCGTAGAAGCCGCGGCCGGTTTTCTTGCCGTGCCAGCCGGCTTCGACATATTTGGTGAGGAGGGGCGCGGGGCGGTATTTCGGGTCGCCGGTGGCGTTCAGCATCACCAGCATGATGGCGTGCAGCGTGTCGAGGCCGACAAAGTCCGCGAGCGTCAGCGGCCCCATCGGATGGTTGGCGCCGAGTTTCATGCCGAGATCGATGTCGGTGACGCTGCCGACGCCTTCGCCGAGCGCGAAGATCGCCTCGTTCAGCATTGGGCAGAGCAGGCGGTTGACGATGAAGCTGGGGCTGTCGGCGCTTTCGATCGCGGTCTTGCCAAGGCGCTGCGCAAAGGCGTGGAAGGCCTCCGTGGTGGCGCGGCTGGTGGCGAGGCCGGGGATGATCTCGACAAGCTGCATCAGGGGCACGGGGTTGAAGAAATGCAGGCCGCAGAAGCGGTCCGGCCGGTCGGTGGCGGCGGCGAGCAGGGTGATGGAGATCGACGAGGTATTGCTGGCGAGCAGCGCGTCCGCCGACAGATGCGGGGCGACGGCGGCGAAGATGCGTTTCTTGAGGTCGACATTCTCGGTGGCGGCCTCGATCACCAGCGTGGCGTCGGCGAATCGGGCCTGGTTGGGCGTGGCGGTGATGCGGTCGAGGGTGGCGGCGGCGTCCGCTTCGGTCAGGGTGGCTTTTGCCACCTGGCGGCCGAGGTTCTTCGCCACCAGCGCCTTGCCGGCATCGGCGCGGGGCTGGTCGACGTCGGTCAGGATCACCCGGTAGCCAGCGGCGGCGGCGACATGGGCGATGCCGTTGCCCATCAGGCCCGCGCCGATCACCCCGATAGTCTGCATGCGAAAATCCCTCCCGATTGACCGGGAGGGATTAGGCGTTGAAGCCCTGAAAGTCGAGCGATCAGGCCGGCTTGCGGCGGCGCCTCGCGCTATGCCTGCGCTGCACGCATGCTTCGCCGTGCAGCGGCGCCGACCAGACCGAAGCCCAGGATGAACATCGCCCAGGTGGCCGGTTCGGGCACGCCGCCGACGGCCGCGAGCGCATCGCCCTTGATGGCGAAGCTGTAGGCGTAGCTGGGGATCAGCGCCTGGCCCTGCGGGCAGACGCCGCCGATGGCGATGCGGGTGAAGCTGCCGCCGACCCCGCTGGTGCAGACATCGAGCTGCTCGCCGGGCTGGCCCTGCGAGACGGAGAAGTCGTTGTCGGTGGCGAGGATGAGGGCATAGCCGCCATCGATCTTCGGGCCGAAGCTGAGGCCTTCCAACTTTTCGGTGACCGGATGGCCGGCGGCGACAAGCGCGGCCTGCACATCGAGGAACAACGATTTCTGCACCGCGGTCACGCCGTTCGGCAGGCTGTTGCTGCCGGCGAGGCTGATCCCGCTGACATCGGTGGCGCCGGCGAGGTCGACGAGATAGACGCGCTTGCTGCCGACCGGCGCCGATTGGGTGGGATCGGCTTCGCCGAGGCCGCGGTTGTCGCGCTCGATCACCAGGAACTTGCCGTTCGCCATCGCGGTGATCGAACTGATGCCGATCGAGCGGCCCTGGTTGGTGGCGCTGAAATCATTCGCGGTGCCGGGGATGCGGGCGTTGATGTCGTCGATATTCTCCAGCCGGTAGATGAACTGGCCGGTCGATTTGCCGGTGGCGACATCATAGGCGACGATGCGCAGGTTGCGGCTGCGGCGGCCATCATTCTGCGCGCCTTCGTTGACCAGCGGGTCCTGCAGCATGGCATAGGCGGTCTTGCCGTCCCGCGACAGGGTCAGCCCCTCGAACCCGCGGTTGTCCTGGCGGCCGCTGGTGATGGTGGGGCGGCCGTCGGTATAGTTGAGCGTGCCGCCGGCGGTGCGCGGCTTCAGATTGTCCGGCACGGTGAAGGTGCGGACATAGGTGCCGTCCGATTTGAACTCAATGATGGACGGGCCATATTCGTCGCTGACCAGGAAATTGCCGTTGGCGCGGCGGACGAAGCCCTCGGGATCGAGCGAGGCGCCGAGGTTGGCGGGGTTGCCGGTGGCGAGCGTCGGGTTGAGGCCGGTGTAGGGCTGGCCGTTGGCCTGTTTGAAGACGGTGGTCTTCAGCAGCGTGAAGTTGGTGATCTGGCCGCTGGGGCTGAGGTCGAGCTTGAACTGGTTGACGCGCGGCGCGAAATCGATGACGCCGCCACCGGGGCCGCGGTCGGTGATGCCGAAGAAGGTCTGGCTCGCCTTGTCGAAATGAAGATCGCTGCCGAAGGACAGGCGCGACTGGTTCGGGCTGCTGCCGAGGCCGGACAGGTCCATGGCGCCGCCGGGGACGGCATATTGCCCCATGTAGGTGATCTGCGCCTGCGCCGTGACGGCGGTGGTGGCGAGCAGGGCAGTGGCGAGCAGCGACGCGAGAGAGTTCATGGTGCGACCCCGGTTGACTGGGCAGCCCCCTTGGCCGCCATCGCAGCCCTATTGTCGGCAATATGTTACAATCAGGCGACAGCGAAGGATTAGATTTTCACCACGCCCTTCCCGATCAGGCTGTTGCCGCAATCGCGGATGGTTTCAGCTGCCGGGCGCGGCACCCAGCCCAGCCGTTCGCGGGCATGGCCGGCGTCGCAGATGCGTTCCTTGCCCAGTTCGGTCAGCACGATCCTCACCGCCGGATCGAACAGCGCGATCAGTTTCAACAGGACATCGGGAAGGCCGCGGGTCGGCACCTTGCGGGCTTTTGGACCCAGTTCGGCGCGAAGGATCGCCGCGATTTCCCGCATCCACAGGAACTGGCCGGCGCACAGGAAGCGCTCGCCAGCGAGGCCAGGGGTGGTCATCGCCCGGACATGGGCGTCGGCGATGTCCCTCAAGTCGGTGACGGGAAAGCCGAAATTGGGCGTGCCGGGGAGCGCGCCGGAGAGCAGCTTCACCATCACCTCGACACTGGCGCTGTGGTCGGCGTTCTGCACGGGGCCGAGCACCAGGCCGGGGTTGATGGTCACGAACTCCATGCCGGCGCCGTTCGCCGCCATCCAGTCGCGGGCCGCGCGCTCGGCAATCGTCTTGGAGCGGACATAGGGGTAGGTGTCGGGATGGTCGGGGTTGGTCCAGTCGGCTTCGGTGAAGACCCGGCGGGTGCCGTCCATGCCATAACAGACCGCAGCGGTGCTGCTGGTCATCACCACGCGCCTGACGCCGGCGGCTTTGGCGGCGGCGAGCACGCGCAGGGCGCCGTCGCGGGCCGGGCGGATCAGGTCATCGGGATTTTTGGGGACATTGGCGGGGATGGGGGAGGCGATGTGCTGGACATAATCCACCCCGGCGGCGGCTTCGGCCCAGCCGGCATCACTGTCCAGGTCGGCGGCGAACAGGGGCAGCGTCTCGCGCGTCTGACCCATGGCGGCCAGCATGCGGTCGGCCTTGGCGGGATTGCGGACGGTGCCGCGCACGGCCCAGCCATCGGCCAGCAGCTGGCGGATGACCTCGCCGGCGATATAGCCCGAGGCACCGGTGACGAGGACGAGGCCTTTTGCCATGACTTGCTCCTGAGATCGATTCGTGTGACATTCTGACAAATGAATAACAAAGTGTCAAAGACAGAGATGGTGCGGGCCGCGGCGGTCGGGGTGTTCGCGCGCTATGGTTATGCCCGCACGACGATGGCTGACCTGGCGGCGGCGGCGGGCATGTCGCGGCCGGCGCTGTATCTGCTGTTTGCGGGCAAGGAGGCGCTGTTCCGAGACCTGGCGGAGGCGCTGACCGGCGAGGCGCTGGCGGCCGGCGAGGCAGCCTGGCCGGAGGGAGTGTCGCTGAGGCAGGGCCTGCCGGCGGCGCTGATCGCGAAGGACCTGCCGATTTTCCGGCTGGTGCGCGGCAGTCCGCATGGCGACGAGATCCTGGCGGCGAGCAACCGGCTGTCCGCCGACCTGCACGCGGCGATGGAGGCGCGGTTCGCTGCCTTCCTGGCGGCGCGGCTGGCGGCGGCCGGGGTGGCGGAGCCGGCGGCCTGCGCGCGCATGCTGGTGGCGGCCGCGCATGGCATCAAGGAGCGCAACCGCGACGAGGCGGATTTCGTGGCCGACCTGACGCGGCTGGCGAGATTGGTTCAGGCGTAGGCGCGGTTCAAGGCAATGATGAAGCGGGTGACGTCCGCGGGGAGCCCGGTGGAGACGCGGACCCATTGCGGGTGCGTATCCGTCCAGCGCTCGGCGATGATGACGCCATCGGTTTCGAGTTGCTTGCGCAGCGCGCCCACCGGCCGGCCGCTGTTGAAGAAAACGAAGTTGGCGTGGGATTCCATGCGCGGCAGTTTCAGCGCGTCGAGCGCGGCTTCAATGCGGGCGCGTTCCGTCGTGATGCTGATCCGAGCGGCGGCAAGGAAAGCGGTGTCGGCAAGCGCCGCCTGGGCAATGGCGACCTGGGGGGCGCCGAAGATCGAAAAGCGGGCGTCGGCGAGTTGTTTGGCGAGGTCGGGGCGCGCAAGCGCATAGCCCATGCGCAGGCCGGCAAGGCCATGGCCCTTGCTGAAGGTGCGCGAGACGATGACCGGGTCGCCGGCTCGGACGCGGTCGGTCAGCGTGTCGGCGGCCGGGGTGGCGGTGAGTTCCATATAGGCTTCGTCGACGAACAGCGGCGTCTTCAGCCCGGCGGCGAAGCGGCGAAGTGTGTCGCCCTTCAGCAGCTTTGCGGTGGGGTTGTTGGGGTTGCAGAGATAGACGAGGGCGGCCCCGTCGGCCTTCGCGGCGAGGCCGGCGAGATCGATGTCGCCGTCGGTCAGGAGGGGGACGGGGTCGATGTTGCCGCCGAGGCGTTTGGCCACCGATTGCAGATGGTCGAAGGTGGGGGCCGGGGCGACGACGCGCTGGCCGCGCATGCCGAAGGCGGTGGCGGCGGCGGCGAGGATGTCGGCGGAGCCGGCGCCGATGACGACATGATCCTCGGGCAGGTTTTCGTGGCCGGCGATCCGCGCGCGGAGCTGGCGGAGCGAGGCACCGCCGTAGCGGCTGAAATCGGCGGTGCTGGCGGCGATGGCGGCGCGGGCGTTGGGGCCGGGGCCGAGGGGGTTTTCGTTGGCGGAGAGGCAGGCGGGCAGCGGCGCCGCCGTGCTGGCGCGTGCGGCTACAGGAGCGAGCGCGGCGAGCGCCAGCGCGGAACGGCGGTCAATCGGCATGGCACCCCCCGATAGCGAAACGCCGCCGAAGCTAAGCTCCGGCGGCGTTCGAGTCGAGGGTGCGCCGGCTTGGCTTCGAGTCGTCGGACGGAGCCGCGTTAGACGGCAAAGCCGCCGAAGCGGCCCGCCGGCCGGCCTGCGTTCGAGTCTGCCGGCTTTTCAGCCGTCAGCCGAGCTTGGCAGTCAATTCCGGCACGATCGTGAACAGGTCGCCGACCAGGCCATAGTCGGCCACCTGGAAGATCGGGGCTTCCTCGTCCTTGTTGATGGCGACGATGACCTTCGAATCCTTCATGCCGGCGAGATGCTGGATGGCGCCGGAGATGCCGACCGCGACATAGAGTTCGGGGGCAACGATCTTGCCGGTCTGGCCGACCTGATAATCGTTCGGCATGTAGCCGGCGTCGACCGCGGCGCGGGACGCACCGACGGCGGCACCCAGCTTGTCGGCGAGCGGCTCGATCACGCTGTGGAAATTGTCGGCGCTGGCAAGCGCGCGGCCGCCGGAGACGATGATCTTGGCGGCGGTCAGGTCGGGGCGGGCGGACACGGTCTTTTCCGCGCCGACGAAGCTGCTGATGCCGGCGTCCGCGGCGCCGCCGATGGCCTCGACCGGCGCGCTGCCGCCGGTGACCGCCTTCGCGAAAGCCGTTGGCCGGATGGTGACGATGACCTTGGCGTCGCCGCTGCTGACGGTGGCGATGGCCTGGCCGCCATAGATGGGGCGGGTGAAGCTGGTGGGGCTTTCGACCGAGAGGATGTCGCTGACCTGCGCGACATCGAGCAGGGCGGCGACGCGCGGCGTGACATTCTTGCCGAAGGTCGAGGAGGTGGCGACAAGCGCGCTATAGTTCGCCATCAGGCCGGCGACCAGCGGTGCGACATTTTCGGCAAGGCCGTTGGCGAGCGTGACGTGATTCGCCAGCAGCACCTTGGCGACGCCGGCGACCTGGGCCGCGGCGGCCGCTGCGGCGTCGGCGCCGTCGCCGGCAACGAGGACGTGGACATCGCCGCCGATCTGCGTCGCGGCGGTGACGGCGGCGAGCGTCGAATCCTTCAGGCTGGCATTGTCATGGTCGGCGAGAACGAGGACGCTCATGCGAGGGCTCCCACTTTCTTCAGGTTTTCGATGAGTTCGTCGGTGGTCTTCACCTTGATGCCGGCGGAGCGCTTCGGCGGCTCGCTGACCTTGGTGATGCTGACGCGCGGGGTGAGGTCGACGCCGTAATCGGCGGCGGTCTTCTGCGCGATGGGCTTGGATTTCGCCTTCATGATGTTGGGGAGCGAAGCGTAGCGCGGCTCGTTCAGGCGAAGGTCGGTGGTGACGATCGCGGGCAGTTTCAGGCTGACCGTCTCCAGCCCGCCATCGACCTCGCGGGTGACGGCGACATGGTCGCCCTCGGGCGCGACCTTCGAGGCGAAGGTGCCCTGCGCCCAGCCGGTCAGCGCGGCGAGCATCTGGCCGGTCTGGTTGGCGTCGTCGTCAATCGCCTGCTTGCCCAGGATGACCAGCCCGGGGGCTTCCTCTTTCGCGATGGCCGCCAGCACCTTGGCGACGCCCAGCGATTCGGACGGGCCATCATGCGTGACCAGGATGCCGCGGTCGGCGCCCATGGCAAGCGCGGTGCGGATGGTTTCGGTGGCCTGCGCCGGCCCGATGCTGACCACCACGATTTCGGTGGCAATGCCCTTTTCCTTCAGGCGCACGGCTTCCTCGACGGCGATTTCGTCGAACGGGTTCATGCTCATCTTGACGTTGGCGAGTTCGACGCCGGACTGGTCGGACTTCACCCGGACCTTGACGTTGTAATCCACCACCCGCTTCACGGGCACCAGCAATTTCATGCGTGCGGCTCCTGTCCCTTGCTCAGCGGCACGCCTTGCAACAGGCGTCCGTGAATCGCAAGGGTTGCGGCTATGCGGCGCGGGGGAAGCCCCGCGCGGCAAGGCGCATGAGCAGGAGGGCGGAGAGGCGCGCGCGTTCGGCGAGGCTGTCCACCAGCAGAAATTCGGCGTCGCTGTGGATGGCGCCGCCGCGCACGCCCAGCGTGTCCACCACGGCAAGGCCGGTGGCGGCGAGGTTGTTGCCGTCGCAGACGCCGCCGGCGGGCTGCCAGGCGATATTCAGGCCGAGGTCGGTGCCGGTATCGCGCACCAGGTGGAACAGGCGGAGCTGGTTCTCGTCCAGCGGTTTTGGCGGACGGGCGAAGCCGCCATGGCGATGGGCGCTGACATCGTGCGCGAGGGCGACGGCGGCGATCGCCGCGTCCATGGCAGCGCTGGCCTCGGCCTGCGCTTGTGGCGTGGAGGGACGAAGGTTGACGCGGAGCACGGCGTTGTCCGGCACGACATTGTTCGGCGCGCCGCCGTCGATCTTCGCGACATTCACTTTCAGCTCGGGCGAGCGGAGCGCGGCAAGGCGGAGCGCCAGGTCGGCGGCGGCAACGATGGCGTTGCGGCCATCCTGCGGGTTGCGCCCGGCGTGTGCAGAGCGGCCGGCGAGGTGGACGGAGAAGTTGCCGCTGCCGGGGCGGGCGCCGGCGAGGGTGCCATCGGGCAGCGCCGAGGGTTCATAGGTCAGTGCCAGGTGGACGCGGGCCGCGGCGGCGGCGAGCAGCGGGGCGGAGCCGAGGGAGGAGACTTCCTCGTCTGCGTTGAGGATGATTTCATAGCCGAGGCGTGAGGCGTCGGGGCTGGATTCGAAAGCCGCCAGCGCGGCGAGCATGACGGCAATCCCACCCTTCATGTCGGCGACGCCGGGGCCGTTCAGGGTGTTGCCGTCGAGCCAGCGCAAGGACTGGAAGGGGTGATCGACGGCAAACACCGTATCCATGTGACCGGTGAGCAGTACGCGGGTGGCGGCGTTCGGGCGGACGGACAGGTGGAGGTTGCGGCCGTGGGGCAGCGGGCGTTCCTGACCGTCGGCGGTCATCTGGGTGGCGGGAGCGGGGTCGACGAAGGCCATGGTGCCGAGCGCCGCGAAGGCGGCGGCGAGGGTGGCGGCGGTGGTTTCGAGGCCGGCGAGGTTGCGGCTGCCGCTGTTGATGGCGCACCAGGCCTCGACCTGGGCCAGCATGGTGGCGGGATCGATGGACGCCAGCGCGGCCGCTTCCGCCGGGCTGATCATGCGCCGTCCGCCAGCCGCCGGCCGGGTCCGATTTCCTGCGGGTCGGTCAGGATGTGGATCAGCGCGGCGCTGCCCGCGGCGCGGGCGCGGGCAAGCGCATCGGGGAAGGCCCCGGTGGTGGTGACGGTTTCGCCGTGCAGGCCGAAGCTGCGGGCGAAGGCGGCGAAATCGGGGTTGGTCAGGCGCGTGCCGCTCTGCCGGCCGCTGAAGTCGCGGGCCTGGTGCATGCGGATGGTGCCGTACTGGCCATTGTCCAGCACGACAAAGATCGGCCGCGCGTCCTCATGCGCGCAGGTGGCGAGTTCGTTGCCCGACATCAGGAAATCGCCATCGCCGGCGACGACCACCACGGTGCGGTCCGGATGCAGGATGGCGGCGGCGATGCCGGCGGGGACGCCATAGCCCATCGCGCCGGAGGTGGGGGCGAGCTGCGTGCCGGCTGCGCGGTGGTGGTGGAAGCGGTGCAGCCAGGCGGCGAAATTGCCGGCGCCGTTGGCGAAGATGGTATCGGCGGGGAGCGTTTCGGAGAGGTGGGCGATGATGGCGGCGGGGTTGGGGCCGGACTGCACGCTGGTGGGGGTGGTCCAGGCGAGATAATCGGCGCGGGCCCCCTCCGTCACTCGCTGCGCTCGTGCCACCTCCCCCGCTTCGCAGGGGAGGAGCTTGGCCAGTGCGCTCAGCGTGGCGCCGATGTCGGCGTGGAGGGCGAGGGCTGGTTGCCAGACGCGGCCCAAGGCCAGCGGGTCCGGGTGGATGTGGACCAGGGTGCGGGCGGCGCTTTCGGGGGTGAAGAGGGTGTAGGCCTGGCTGGGGTTTTCGCCGAGGCGGGCGCCGACGCACAACAGCAGGTCGGCGGCTTTCACGCGGGTGACGAGCGCGGGGTTAGCGCCCAGGCCGAGTTCGCCGGCGTAGAGCGGGTGGCGGTTGTCGAAGCGGTCCTTGCGGCGCCAACTGGTGACGACGGGCATTTGCCAGGCTTCGGCGAAGCGGCAGGCATCGGCAACCTGTTGCGCGCTGACGCCGGGGCCGCCGAGCAGCAGCAGCGGGCGCTGAGCGGCGGCGAGGCGGGCGTGGATTTCGGCGAGCGCGGCTGCGTCTGGCGCGGGCGGGGCGATGCGGGCGGGGGCGACGGCGGGGTGGACGGCGGGTTCGGACAGCTGGTCCTCCGGCAACACCACCACCACCGGGCCGGGGCGGCCGCTGGCGGCGGCGGACAGCGCCGCCGCCATCAGTTCGGCGGTGCGGTCGGGGCGGTCGATGGTAATGACGCGCTTGGCGATGGTGCCGAAGACGGCGGTGTAATCCACTTCCTGAAAGGCTTCGCGGCCGAGCATGTCGGTGCCGACCTGGCCGACCAGCAGCAGCATCGGCGTGCTGTCCTGCTGCGCGGTATGAAGCCCGATGGCGGCGTGGGTGGCGCCGGGGCCGCGCGTCACCATGGCGACGCCGGGGGTGCCCCGCAACTTGCCATAGGCTTCGGCCATGTTGGCGGCCGCAGCCTCGTGCCGGCAGGTGACCAGGCGCAGCCGGTCGCGGACATCGTGCAGCGCATCGAGGACGGCAAGGTAGGATTCGCCCGGCACGGCGAAGGCGTGGGTGACGTTCGCTGCGATCAGGGCATCGACGATGGTCTGGGCGACGGTGCGTGACATGGGTGGCCTTGTGCCCGCCGGCGGTGCGCTTGGCAATTCAGCCGATACCGGGCGCGCCCCTGCCAATCCACCAGGCGAGGCCGGCGGCGACAACCGCGACCGGCACGCCCGCCCAGGCCGGGGCCATGCGCGGCGCGGGTGTGTTCGGCGGGATGTCGCGCCGGCCGGTCAGCATTGCCGTCACCAGGTTGCGCCGGCGCACCACGGCGTAGAAGAGGATGGCGGCGAGGTGCAGCCCGATCAGCCACAGCAGCAGGTCGAACCCGCGATGGTGCCATTCGCGCGCCGCCTCTGAGGTGTCATAGCTGACCAGGTGGCTGAGCGGGCCGGAAAACAGCCCGTCGACATCCTGCGCCACCAGCCCCAGCGCCATCTGAACGACGAGCAGCGTCAGCAGCGCAATGATGCTGAGAGCACCAAGGGGCGAATGGCCGACCGGGTTGATCCGCCCGCGCAGGTAGCCGAGAATGGCGCCCGGCCCGCGTACGAAGCTGCGGAAGCGCGCCGGCTCGCTGCCGACGAAACCCCAGACGATACGGAAGACGACGAGGCCGAGCGCAACCAGGCCGAGCTGGACATGCCGCTCCATCTTGCCTTCCTCCGCCGTCCACCACATCGCCGGGATCAGCAGAACGAGGCTCCAGTGGACGATGCGGACCGGCGCGTCCCACAGGCGGGCCATGCGGCTATTTCTTTTCCTCGCGGAACTGGTCGTGGCACGCCTTGCAGGTGCCGCCGGTGGCGCGCAGCGCGGCGCCGACCGCGGCGATGTCGGTGCCCGCGGCCGCCGTGTTAAGCGCATTGGCGGCGGCGGCGAAATTGGCGGCGGCCTTGGCGAAGTCGCCCGGCTTGCTCCAGATGTCGGCCTTAGCCTCTGTCTTGGCGCCCGTGCCGCTGCCGGCGGGGAACCATTTGGGCAGATCGGGGGCGAGCCGGTTCAGCGTGGCGGCGTTGGTGCGGAACACGGCGATGTCGGGCGAGCCGCCGCGAAACTCGTCGCCCATCGCCTTCATGGCGCGGCCCATGGCCTTGAAATTGGCTTGGCGCGCCTCGATCACCTTGGCGGGCTGGGCGAGCGCGGGGGCGCCCATGGTCAGCAGAATGGCAAGCAGGGGAAGGGGTTTCAGCATGGCTGCACTTTCATCCGCGATGCGCCCCTGCCGCATCTGTCGCGCGTCGGCCGGCTGCCGTCAAGCGAGCTTTCCCGACATGAAGTGGCGGCGGCAGAGCGCGACATAGCGGTCGTTGCCGCCGATTTCGGTCTGCTCGCCATCACGCACCATGCGGCCCTGAGCGTCGACGCGGGCGTTCATCGTTGCCTTCCGCCCGCAGTGGCAGATGCCCTTCAGCTCGATCAGGTTGTCGGCGAGCGCGAGCAGGGCGGCGCTGCCTTCGAACAGCCGGCCCTGGAAATCGGTGCGCAGGCCATAGGCGACGACGGGGAGGTCGCGCTCGTCCACCAGCCGGGCGAGGTCGAGCACCTGGGCGTGCGTCAGGAACTGGGCCTCGTCCACCAGCACGCAATCGACCGGTGGGGCGCGGTTGATGATGGCCTCGAACAGGTCGGTCGTCGCGTCGAACGGCGTGGCGGGGGAGTCGAGGCCGATGCGGCTGGCGATGCGGCCGACACCCGCCCGCGTGTCGATGGCGGCGGTGAAGAGGGCGGTTCGCAGGCCCCGTTCGGCATAGTTGAAGGCGGCCTGGAGCAGGGTGGTGGATTTGCCGGCGTTCATGCTGGCATAGTAGAAATAGAGTTTGGCCATGGCCCGGCGGGGCGTAGCCGTTGGAGGAAAATTGCGCAGCAATTTTCTGAAACGGCTCGACTCCCGCCGGTGCCTGGCCGGCGGGGCGGAGGGCTTGCCCGACGAGCCCGGCCGACAGCGTGGCTTTGCCACGCTTTTTGTTCTTTACTTCCCTTCTTGTCGCTCTCTCCACACGCGGCGCTGTTCGTTTCGCGCGGCTTGGCCGCGCAGGGGCTGTAGGTTTATGGAAGGTTTGTCGAAAAAAGTGACAGCCTGAATCAACGGCTTAGCAGAGATGGGGGTTTTCAACAGAGTCGCGCGGTGTGGATGGCGGATGGAACGAAACGGCGTGATACCGATATGGTTATCACAGGACAACGGATTTGACAAGCTGTTTGTGCCGGCTTGTTGGCGGCCATTGAGAGGTCTGTGGACAGGCTGCCCGATTGTTCGTATATACATGGTTGGAGGATATACCATGGCCGCACTCAACACGCGCACCTTCAAGTCCGGCAACAGCGAGGCGCTGCGGTTACCAAAAGGCTATGGTTTTGGTGTCGGCCGGGCCGTGCGGCTGGAGCGCCGGGGCGCGGAGTTGGTCGTCACTCCGGTGGCCGAGAAGGAAGAGCTGACGCCGTTTCAGCAGATGCTGCGTAAATTGGCGACCTTGCCGGCGCCCGATTATGTCGAGGAGCGTATCGGGCCGGAGCCGCCGGAACGGCCGGGTCTTTGATCCTGCTCGACACCAGCGCGGCCATTCCGATCCGCGACGCCCATCCGGCCATTCTGCTGCGTGCCGCCGAATGGACGGTGGCGTCCATCTCCGTCGTGACCGAAATCGAGTTGGAGGGTGGGGTCGTCAGCGACCCCGCCCAGTCGTCCCGCCGGCGTGCGCGGCTGGACCTGTTGCTGACGCAGGTGCGCGTGTTGCCTTTTCAACGCGACGCCGTGCGGGTCTATCGCGCGATCGTTGAAGCGTCGGGCTTTTCGCGGCGCAAGGTGATCGACTGCATGATCGCGGCGACAGCCATCGTCCACGACCTGCCGCTGGCGACCCTGAATCCGGGCGATTTCAAGGATATCCCGGGCTTGAGCGTGGAGAATTGGGGCGTTTCGTGAAATGAGTTGGCGGCATTCCGAGACTATATCCAAGCTAAAGTCTGTTCACTTAGCAAACCGTTGCCGCAATTTGAACTGATCAGTGCAACAGAAATTTTGGGTAAAACAGGAACATCAAATGTGATGAGCAGATCTCGTGCGCAGGCATATTTATTGGTTGGCGTGGTGCAAATCCTGCTTTTGATTCTTTTTGAGATGTTTAGCAAATATCTGCCGACTTCAATATATTATTCAGTATTTGTAATTATTCCGTTCGTTGGCTTCCTGTTGGTCAAAATAATCTATCACCACAAAAATGAATATTATAGTATTGTTGATACCAAAATTGCGCTATTTGCGGCGGCAATATCATTCACATGTGCCTATCTGATCACCAACCCTGGCACAGCGGGTAGGTGGACAATTATAGTGATCATGTGTTTGGCGCTAGTTGGTGGTTTGGCAATGACGCTCATATGGTCTAAAAGGAAGAAGTAGTTTTATAATGTTCAAACGCCTGATGTACGGAGGTATTGAAACGGGTTGCAAGATGCGCGCGCCCGCTCGTTGCCATCATAACCCCATGCCCGCTGTACACGTGGGAGTCTTCGTGGCGCGAGGAGCTTGGGCGGGTCGGATTATTGCGCACTAATCCCCCCATCGATCCAGAGTTCGGCGCCGGTGACGAATTTGGCTTCGTCGCTGACCAGGTAGACGGCGGCGTGGGCGACGTCGTCTGGCTCTCCCACCGTGCCGAGCGGGATCTGGCGGCCGAGTTTGGCCAGCGTCGCTTCCTTGTCGGTGCCGAAATTGTCCAGGATGGGCGTGTCCACGAAGGCGGGGTGGACGCTGTTGCAGGTGATGCGGTAGTTTTTCTTCGCGCAGTGCAGCGCGACGGATTTGGTCAGGTGGCGGACGCCGGCCTTGGCGCTGTTGTAGGCGGCCATCTGCCCGCTGGCGATGACGCCGGCGATGCTGCTGATGTTGAGGATGCTGCCGCGCGTGCCGTCCCGCGCGTTGGTGGCGGCGATGGCGGGAACGCCGTGCTTGCAGCCGAGGAAGACGCCGTCCAGGTCGATGGCGTGGACGCGGCGCCAGCTTTCGAGGCTGGTGTCCTCGACCGTGCCCGGCGTGCCGATGCCGGCGTTGTTGACCAGGATGTGCAGGGCGCCGAAGGTCTCGACAGCGAAGGCGACCGCCGCCTGCCATTGTGCCTCGTCCGTCACGTCATGCGCGAAGCTGGCCTGGCCGAGCGCGGCGGCTTCGCGGGCGGCGCCGTCGGCGTTGATGTCGGTCAGCAGCACGCGCGCGCCTTCGGCGACGAAGCGCCGGGTCATGGCGAGGCCGAGGCCCGACGCCGCGCCCGTTACCAGGGCCACTTTTCCTGCCAGCCGCATCGCGCTTCCTCCCCATGTTGCGGCGCTGACATTGATTGATGGCGCGCCGCGGTTATCCCTGCGGGCTAACGGGCGTGAGGGGAGAGCGCAAGCATGTCGGTAACCGGAGGGGCGCACAGCCAGTTGACGGACAGCAGCCCGCTGAGTTCGACCCGCTGGGCGATCCTGGCGCTGGTGGTGGTGGCGACGATCATCAACAATTTCGACCGGCAGATGATCGCGCTCTTAAAGCCCTTCATCGAGGCGGAGTTCGGCTGGGGCGACACGCTGTATGCGCGCCTGGCCTTCTGGTTCCAGATCGGGGCGGCGGTCAGTTACCTGTTCGCCGGCTGGTTCGTGGACCGCGCCGGCGTGCGCATCGGCTATGCCGTCGGGGTCGGCGTCTGGTCCTTCTTCACGCTGCTGCATGCCTTTGTGCAGAGTTTTGCCGGCATGGTGGGGTTGCGGATCGCGCTGGGCGGGTCGGAGAGCGTGAACACGCCGGCGGCGATCAAGGCGGTCGCCACCTATTTCCCGCCGCGCGAGAGCAGCCTGGCCATGGGGATCGCCAACAGCGCGTCCAACATCGGCGCGATCATCACGCCGCTGGCGATTCCGGCGATGGCGATCGCGTTCGGCTGGCGCAACGCCTTCATCGTGACCGCGGTGGCGGGGTTCGTGTGGCTGGTGGTGTGGCTGCTGGTGCGGCCGGCGGCGCCTTCCCTGGCGGGTGTGGTGCCGACGCCCGAAGCCTCTTTGGTGCACGAGCCGGCGGACCGCTGGTTCGACCTGCTCCGCGACCGGCGGGTGGCGGGGTTCGCGCTGGCAAAGGCGCTGACCGACAGCGTCTGGTGGCTGATGATGTTCTGGGCGCCGGATTTCTTCATGCGCACCTTCAGCCTGACGGTCAGCGAAGTCGCGCTGCCGGTCGCGGGGGTCTATGTGCTGGCGGCGCTGGGGTCGGTCAGCGGCGGCATGCTGGCGCAGCGGCTGATCCTGCGCGGGATGCCGGTGAAGGACGCGCGGCTGCGGGTGCTGTTCACCTATGGCACGCTGGCGCTGGTGGCGCCGATCGCGCTGTTCACCGCGCAGCTGTGGGTGTCGGTGCTGATGGTGGGGCTGGTGCTGTTCGCGCACCAGGGTTTTTCCACCAACCTGTTCGCGACCGTGATCGATGCCTTTCCGGCGCGGCGCGTCGCCTCGGTGGTGGCGCTGGGGGCGCTGGCGGGCAATGTCGCCGGTGCGGTGGTGCAGCTGCTGGTCGGCTGGCTGCTGGAAACGGGGATCGGTTACCTGCCGCTGTTCGTGGCGGCCGGGCTTGCCTATCTTCTGGGGGCGCTGGCGATCCGGGCACTGACGCTGCGGGCCGGGGACTGATGCAAGGATGCAACAGGTAGGGCACGGCATGCAGTGTTGCAATGCAGCAATGCTTGCGCGCGCATCGGGCAGGCAATAGGCGGCGCTCAACTAATGAACAGTCGGCTATCATGCCGCGATCCTTGGGAGAGATAATTTGCGCAGCCTTCTTTTGACCTCCGCGGCACTGCTCGCTTTTGCCGGCGCGGCCCACGCGCAGACGGCGCCCGCCACCCAGCCCGTGGCGGCGGATGAAAATCCGGGCGAAATCATCGTGACCGCGACCAAGCGCGCGCAGCGCCTGTCCGACGTGCCGATCGCGGTCAGCGCGGTGACGGCGGAATCGCTGCAGAATTCCGGTGCGACCGACATTCGCCAGCTGAACCAGCTGTCGCCGTCGCTGCTCGTCTCCTCGACCAGTTCCGAAGCCGGCGCCGGCGTGGCGCGGATCCGCGGCATCGGCACCGTGGGCGACAACCCCGGCCTGGAAAGCTCGGTCGCGGTGTTCATCGACGGCGTCTATCGCAGCCGCTCGGGCGTCGGCCTGACGGAGCTGGGCGAGATCGACCGCATCGAGGTGCTGCGCGGCCCGCAGGGCACGCTGTTCGGCCGCAACGCCAGCGCCGGCCTGATCAACGTCATCACCGCGCAGCCGAAGTTCGAGACGCAGGGCAACGCCGAGGTCAGCTATGGCAATTATGACTATTGGCGCGTGGCCGGCGGCATCACCGGCGGCCTGACCGACAAGATCGCGGTGCGGCTGGACGGCGTCTATACGAAGCGCGACGGCTTCATCAAGGACCTGACCTCGGGCCGCGGCCTGAACAACCGCGACCGTTACCTGCTGCGCGGCAAGGTGCTGTTCGAGCCGACCGACGATGTCTCGATCCTGCTGACCGCCGACTATGCCAGCCGCAAGGAGGAGTGCTGCGCCTCCACCTATGACACGCCGTTCGGCACCACGACGCGCGACGCGTCGGGCAATGTGGTGTTCCTGCCGAACGCCAATTCGGTGCTGAACATCCTCAACCAGCTGGGCGGCAACATCCAGATCGCCGACCGGTACAAGCGGGAGACAGCGATCACCCCCGGCCGCGGCTATCAGTCCGACGTCAAGGATTATGGCTTCAGCGGCGAGCTGAACTGGCAGTTCGGCGACACCAAGCTGACCAGCATCACCGCCTATCGCGACTGGAAGGTGACGAGCGGCCAGGACGCCGACTTCATGGCGCTGGACGTGCTCTATCGCCCCGGTGGCGCGAAGCGGCAGTTCCGCACCTTCAGCCAGGAACTGCGGCTGAACGGCACGGCGTTCGATGACCGGCTCGACTGGCTGGTCGGCGGCTATTACGCCGACGAGAAGCTGGATGTGACCGACAACCTGGCCTATGGCGCCGACTATCAGCGTTATGCCAACTGCCTGGTGGTCAATGGGCTGTCGGGGGTTGCGGCGTCCATCGGTCTGCCCGGGCTGCTCAGCACGTCGCAACCGGGCTGCATTAGCCAGACCGTGGCGGCGGCCATTCCCGATGTGCCTGCGCTGGCAGGCCTGCGCGGGCCTGCGCGGCTGTTTGCCGGGCTGACGGTTCCGGGGCTGTTCGGCTATGATGCGGTGGCGGCGGCCGTGGGCCAGCCGGGCAACTCGCTGGTGGGTGACGGGCTGAATGACCGCTACCGCCAGAACAGCCGCAACTATGCCTTCTTCACGCACAATGTCATCGACATCACCGACAAGCTGTCGCTGACGCTGGGCGCGCGCTACACCAACGAGCGCAAGGAAGTGTTCGCCAACCTGGCCAGCGTCGGCAACCCGCTGTGCGGCGCCATCCAGACCAACCCGGCCCTGGCGGGCCTGGCGACGCTTCCCTGCGTCATCAACAACCGGGTGAACGGCGCCTACACCGGCATCAAGAAAGAGGACAAGTTCAGCGGCACCGTGGTGGTCAGCTTCAAGCCCACCGACCGCCTGCTGACCTATGCCAGCTACTCGCGCGGCTACAAGGCCGGGGGTTTCAACCTCGACCGCTCGGCGCTGCTGCCGTCCGCGCCGAACATCAACCAGCTGACGTTCGAGCCGGAGACAGTGAACGCCTTCGAGCTGGGCGCCAAGCTGCGTGGCCGCGAGTTCAACCTGAACATCGCCGGCTTCTATCAGGAGTTCTCCAACTTCCAGCTGAACACCTTCAACGGGGTGAACTTCCTGGTGGAGAACACCACGGGCTGCAAGACCGCGCTGGCGGCGAACGGCAGCTGCGCACCCGGTGACACCAAGGCCGGCGTGGTCAGCAAGGGCGTGGAGATCGAGGCCAACATCTTCCCGATCGACAATGTCGTGTTCAACCTGGGCCTGACGGTCGCCGACACCAAATATCGCAAGCCGCTGGTGGGCCTCAACGGCCGGCCGCTGCCGGGTGCGCTGGCGCTGCTGCCGGGTGAGCGGCTGTCGAACGCGCCGCTCTATGTCGCCACGACCAGCTTCGCCTGGATGCCGCCGATCGGCGACACCGGGATGAGCGCGCTCTTCTATGTCGACATGCGTTATCAGTCCGAAATCCGCACCGGGTCCGACTTGTTCCCGGAAAAGACGCAGCAGGGCTTTGCCGTGGTCAATGCGCGGGTCGGCCTGAACGGCAAGGACAAGCGCTGGTCGGTGGAAGCCTGGGCGCAGAACCTGCTGAACGAGAAGTTCACCCAGGTCGGCTTCAACACCCCGCTGCAGGGCGGCGGCTCCGCCGGCCTGGTGGAGCGTGGCCTGGGCACGGTCGGCAACACGCTGTTCTCCAGCTTCCTGGGCGAACCGCGCACCTATGGCATCACGGTGAAGACCAAGTTCTGATCGACCTCATGGGGAGGGAAAGGCCCGTCGGCAACGATGCCGGCGGGCTTTTCCGTGTCAGGCGTTCAGCCAGTCCGCCAGCGCGGCGCGGGCGCGGGCGGCGTGGGCGGCCTTGCGGCTTTTCTTGTGGATGTCGTGCAGCGGCGGGAACAGGCCGAAGTTGACGTTCATCGGCTGGAAGCTGTCGGCCTCCGCACCGCCGGTGATGTGGTGCAGCAGCGCCCCGATGGCGGTGGTCGGCGGCGGGGGCGGCAGCGTCGCACCCCGCAGATCGGCGGCCGTGAAACGGCCCGCCAGCAGGCCAATCGCCGCGCTTTCGACATAGCCCTCGCACCCCGTGATCTGGCCGGCGAAGCGAAGCCTCGGCTCGGCGCGCAGGCGCAGCCGGTCATCCAGCAGCAGTGGCGAGCGGATGAAGCTGTTGCGGTGCAGGCCGCCCAGGCGGGCGAACTCGGCCTGTTCCAGGCCGGGGATGGTGCGGAAGATGCGGACCTGTTCGGCATGCTTCAGCTTGGTCTGGAAGCCGACGATGTTGAACAGCGTCGCCATGGCATTGTCCTGCCGCAGCTGCACCACCGCCCAGGGGCGCTTGCCGAACCTCGGGTCGCGCAGGCCGACGGGTTTCATCGGCCCCCAGCGCAGCGTTTCCGGGCCGCGTTCGGCCATCACCTCGATCGGCATGCAGGCCTGGAAATAGGGGGTGTTCGCCTCCCATTCCTTGAAACTGGTCTTCTCGCCGGCCAGCAGGGCCTCGATGAAGGCGTAATATTGCTCCTTGTCCATCGGACAGTTGAGATAATCGGCCTCGCCCTTGTCATAGCGGCTTTGCGCCCACACGATGCCGCGGTCGATGCTGTCGGCGTGGACGATGGGGGCGATGGCGTCGAAGAAGGCGAGATGGTCTTCGCCGGTAAGGCTGGCGATATACGCCGCCAGCGGCGCGGCGGTCAGCGGCCCGGTGGCGATGATGGTGGGGCCCCAGCCGGCGGGCGGCGAATCGATGCGCTCGCGCACGATGGTGACGTTGGGATGGGCGGCCAGCGCGGCGGTGACGCCGGCTGCGAACTGCTCGCGGTCGACGGCCAGCGCGCTGCCGGCGGGCACCCGCGCCCTGTCGGCCTCGCGCAGGATGAGGCTTTCCATGGCGCGCATCTCGGCATGCAGCAGGCCGACGGCATTGTGTTCGGGATCGTCGCTGCGGAAGCTGTTGGAGCAGACCAGTTCGGCAAGGTCCGTGGTGTGGTGGGCCGGCGTCGCCTCGATGCCGCGCATTTCGTGGATGACGACCGCAATGCCGGCCTCGGCCAGCTGCCAGGCGGCCTCGCTGCCGGCAAGGCCGCCGCCGATGATGTGAACGGGTGTCATGCCGCTGCAATACCCCCTTGCGCATGCGGTGCAAGCGGCCGACAAGGGCCATGGGCAGGGCATGGCCGAAAGTGACGATGATGCGCCTGCTGCTGTTGACCGCCCTGTTGCTGTCGTCCGTCGTCCAGGCCGCCGAGCCGGCGGACAGCGCGGCGAAGCTGCGCGACGCCGCGCTGGGCAATGGCGAGGCGTACAGGTTTCTGGAGGCGATGACCACCGAGGTGCCGCTGCGGCTGGCGGCGACCGAGAGCGAGGCGAAGGCGGCGGCCTGGCTGACGGCGCGGCTGAAGGCCATGGGGTTCAGCAATGTGCGCAGCGAGCGCTTTCCGATGCCGCGCTTCGATCGCGGCGTGGAGACGGCGAGCATCACCGCGCCCTTCCCGCAGCCGTTGCACATCACCGCGCTCGGGCGTTCGGGCGCCACGCCACCCGAAGGGCTGGAGGCGGAGGTGGTGCGCTTTGCCAGCCTGGACGATCTGCGCGCCGTGCCCGACGGCAGCCTGACGGGCAGGATCGCCTATGTCACGCACGCGATGGTGCGCACGCAGGACGGCAGCAGCTATGGCGCGGCGGGCGCGGTGCGACGGTCGGGGCCGTCGATTGCCGCAAAAAAGGGGGCGGCGGCGATCCTGATCCGGTCGCTGGGCACTGATCACCAGCGCAATCCCCATGCCGGCAGCAACAGCTGGGACGCCGGGCAGGCGCCGATTCCCGCCGCGGCGATGAGCCTGCCCGATGCCGAGCAGCTGGACCGGGTGTTCGCGCGCGGCAGGCCGGTGACGATCCGGCTGGTGCTGACGCCCCGGATCACCACCGGCACCAGCCAGAATGTACTGGCGGAGATCCCGGGCAGCGATCCGGTGCTGGGCAAGGAGGTGGTGCTGATCGGCGGGCATTATGACGCCTGGGACCTGGCGACCGGCGCGCAGGACGATGCATCGGGCTGTGCCATTGTCGTGGCCGCGGCAAAGACGATCCTGGACGCAAAGCTGAAACCGAAACGGACGATCCGCGTGGTGCTGTTCGGTGCCGAGGAGCCGGGGATCTTTGGCGGCCGCGCCTATGCCGAGGCCCACAAGGCCGAGGTCCACGCACTGGCGGCGGAAAGCGATTTCGGTGCCGGACGGGTGTACCAGATCTCGTCGCGCGTGAACGAGGCGGCGCTGCCGGTGGTGCGCGACATGGTGCGGCTGGTGGCGCCGCTGGGGGTGTCGGGCACGCGCGACAATGACAATCGCGGCGGGCCGGACCTGGTGGCGCTGGCGGAGGCCGGCGTGCCGACGCTGGAGGCGCAGCAGGACGGACTGCATTATTTCGACGTGCACCACACGCCGGACGACACGCTGGACAAGGTGGAACCGGCGGCGCTGGCGCAGAACAGCGCGGTCTATGCGGTCATCGCCTGGGTGGCGGCCAACAGCGGGGTGGCGTTCGCACCCGTCAAACCTTGATGTCTGTTTCGGCGCGGCCGGCACCGACCCTGACGCCGTCGGCAAAACTTAAATGTGAAAGAAGGTAAATCGCTGATATTCGTGCTTAACGTCACATTCGTTAACTTGCACGTAAAGGGCGCAACAGTCATATCCGCCGGGCAACCGAAAGGACATGACCCATGAAAACGCTCGCTCTCGCCATCGCCCTGCTGGGCACCGCCACCGCCGCTTCGGCGCTCACCGTCACCAGCCAGGCCTATGACGCCCCGCTGTCGGCCGGCCAGTCGATGGTCGTCACCTTCGACGCTCCGAACGCCGCGGGCTACAGCTTTGCGAGCAGCCCGAACCTCTTCGTCGGCAGCCATTCGGGCATCGCCGCCGCTCCGGCCGGTGACGCCACGCGCTATGCCGCGGTGCTGGGGGGCCAGACGCTGACGCTGAACACGCCGAACCTGAAGTCGCTGTCGCTCTATGCCGGCTCGATCGACACCTACAACTGGATCACCTTCAAGGGCGCGAACGGTTACAGCCAGACGGTCAGCGGCAGCGCGTTCGCGGTGGTGCCGAACGGCAGCTGGACCGAGGCGCTGGCCAACCGCCGGGTGGATTTCGATTTCGGCGGCAACCGGGTGAACCAGGTGATCTTCGGCTCGAACGGCAACAGCTTCGAGTTCGACAACATCGCCGCCGCCGGCGCGGTGCCGGAACCGGCGACCTGGGCGATGCTGATCGCGGGCTTCGGCCTGGTTGGCATGGCGGCGCGCCGCCGCAACAGCCCGAAGGCCGTGCTTGCATAAGGTTCAGGGTCGAACAGCCTCAGGGTCGGAAAACCTCTTGAGGTCGCAATCGAGAGGCGGGCCGGCGGTGCGAAAGCACCGTCGGCCCAACCCTTTTGACCGGCGGCGCCGGAGAAGACGGCGCATTGGCGCCGGCGCGCGGTCGCGCTTGCGGCCTGCGGGATTTTTTGGCCGGCTTCGCCGGAAGAAGGCGGCGCATTGGCGCCGGCGCGCGGTCGCGCTTGCGGCCTGCGGCCGATGACTCCGGATCAGCTGTCGCGCCAGGCGGGCGGGCGTTTATCCAGGAAGGCGCCGATCGCCTCGCGGTGATCGGCGGTGGCGGTCAGCAGCACCTGCTGCCGGTCCTCCAGTGCCATGGCGGCCTCCAGGCTCGGCGCGTCGATGTTCATGGCCAGGCCCTGTTTGGTGAGGCGCAGGCCCATGGGATTTTTCGCCAGCATCTCGTCGGCGAGCGCGAGGCCGGTATCGAGCAATTTGTCCGCCGCGACCGTTTCACTGGTGAAACCCAGTTTTTCGGCGCGTTCGGCGGTCAGAAACCGCGCCGTCAGCATCAGCTCGGCGGCGACGCTGGCGCCGATCAGGCGCGGCAGCAGATAGGAACAGCCGATGTCGCAGGATGACAGCCCGATGTTGATGTAGGCGGCGTTCATCCGCGCGTCGGGCGCGGCGATGCGCACGTCCGACGCCAGCGCCAGGCTGAAGCCGCCGCCGCAGGCCGCGCCCTGCACCAGGGCGATGACCGGCTGCGGGCAGCGGCGCATGCGCTGGACGATGCGGGCGATGCGCTGCTGCACGTCGAGCGCGGCGCGCACGCCCGTGTGCAGGCTGTTCGACGGCGATTTCAGGTCCAGCCCGGCGCAGAAGGCGCGGCCCTCCCCGCGCAGGATGACGACGCGGACAGGGTCCCGCTCGACCAACCCCTCGAAATAGGTGTTCAGCGCGTCGATCAGCGGCCGGTCGAGCGCGTTCAGCACCTCGGGGCGGTTGAGGGTGACGATTTCCAGCGCGCCGTCGCGGTGCGATTCGATCAGCAGCGGTTCGGTCACGGGCAGCCCTCCTTGAAAATTTCATGATGTGCCGGTTTGCCCCGCTGCCGCATCTGCTTCTAAAGACAGTGCATGGACCTGTATCTGCCGATTGCGGAAATGTCCGTGAACGCGTTGCTGATCATCCTGCTGGGTGGCGGGGTGGGGTTCCTGTCGGGCATGTTCGGGGTGGGTGGCGGCTTTCTGACGACGCCGCTGCTGATCTTCTATGGCATTCCGCCGGCGATCGCGGTCGCTTCCTCGGCGACGCAGATCACCGGGTCCAGCGTGTCCGGCGCGCTGGCCTATTGGCGGCGGGGGGGCGTGGACCCGAAGATGGGCGCGGTGATGGTGGGCGGCGGGCTGCTGGGGTCGGTCATCGGCAGCATCGTCTTTGCCTGGCTGAAGGCGCTGGGGCAGATCGATGTGGCGATCGGCATCATCTATGTGCTGTTTCTGGGCGGCATCGGCGGGCTGATGCTGAGGGAGGTGCTGGGCACGATGCGCCGGCAAAACGCCGGTTTGCCGGTGCAACGGCGCGCGCGGCGGCATCATCCGCTGGTGGCGGCGCTGCCGTGGCGGATGCGATTCCCGCGCTCGGGCCTCTACATCTCGCCGCTGGCGCCCTTCCTGCTGGGGGCGGCGGTCGGCGTGCTGACGGTGATCCTGGGGGTGGGCGGCGGCTTCATCATGGTGCCGGCGATGCTCTATCTGCTGGGGATGAGCGCCGCGGTGGTGGTGGGCACCAGCCTGTTTCAGATCGTGTTCGTGACGGCGTTCAGCACGATGCTGCATGCCGCGCAGTCCCAGTCCGTCGATATCGTGCTTGCCGTGCTGCTGCTGCTGGGCGGCGTGGTGGGGGCGCGGCTGGGGGCGCGGGCGGCGGAGACGCTGCCCGCCGAACGGCTGCGGCTGTTCCTGGCGCTGCTGGTGCTGGCGGTGGCGGTGCGGCTGGCGGTGCAGCTGACCTGGCGGCCGCCGGAGCTGTTCTCGATCCAGTTGCTGGCATGATCCGGGCGTTGCTGCTGTGGCTGCTGTGGGCCGGCGCCGCGCTGGCGGCCGAGCCGCGGCTGGTGACCGACCTGTCGCAGAGCCGGATCGACATCAGTTACCGCTTCGCCGGCGCGGAGCTGCTGATCTATGGCGCGATCCAGTATCCCGGCGGGCGCACGCCGGGGGACGAGCCGGGGATCGCCATCGTGGTGCGCGGCCCGACGGCGCCGCTGACGCTGCGGCAGAAGGAGCGCATCGCCGGCATCTGGATGAACACGCGCGCCGTGCGGTTCGAGAGCGCGCCCGGCTTCTATGCGGTGGCGACGACGGCGCCGGTGCGCGAGCTGTTGGATGAGCGCAACGCGGCGATCTATGAGATCGGCCTGCAGCACCTGCAACTGTCGCCGGCGACCGCGGTCGATCCGGCGACGACGCGCGCCTTTCAGGACGGATTGCTGGCGCTCCGGGCGCGCGCGGGCCTTTATGTCGAGCAGCCCGGCGGCGTGCGCGTGACGGAGAATGTGCTGTATCGCGCGCGCATTCCCATTCCCAGCGCGGTGCCGGTGGGGGAATATCGCGCGGAAATCTACCTGATCCGCAAGGGCCGGGTGCTGGCGCGCTCCACCACGCCGATCGTCATCGACAAGACCGGGTTCGAGCGCGGGGTGTGGCGCTTCGCGCAGGAGCACAGCATCGCCTATGGCCTGCTGGCGGTGGGAATCGCGCTGTTCGCCGGCTGGGCGGCGGGGCTGGTCACTCGACGCAAGGGCTGAAAGCCGATAGCGCTGCGCCTATGCACAATGCCGAAGCTCCGCACGCGCCCACCCGACTGATCGATTACCGCCCGCCGGACTGGCTGGTTCCACAGGTAAAACTGCGTTTCGAACTTGAAGCGCAGCGGACGCTGGTGCACGCGACGCTGCATGTCGTGCGCAACGGCGCGCATGACCGGCCGTTGCGGCTGGACGGGCAGGCGCTGGAGCTGCTGCATCTGGCGGTCGATGGCGCGGCGCACGACCATCGCCTTGCCGATGAAAAGCTGACCATCGCGCTGGGCGCCGATGCGGCGGTGGTGGAGACGAGCGTCGCCATCGCCCCGGCGGCGAACACGCGGCTGATGGGGCTTTATGCCAGCGGCGGCCTGCTGTGCACGCAATGCGAAGCCGAAGGGTTCCGGCGGATCACCTTCTTCCCGGATCGGCCGGACGTGCTGAGCCTCTATTCGGTGAGGCTGGAGGCCGATGCGGCGGCCTATCCGGTGCTGCTGGCGAACGGCAATCCCGGCGCGACGGGCGCGTTGCCCGATGGCCGGCATTTCGCCGAGTGGGACGATCCGATCCCCAAGCCCTGTTACCTGTTCGCCGCGGTGGCGGGCGACCTTTCGGCGCTGTCCGACCGGTTCACCACCATGTCCGGGCGGGAGGTGGCGCTGAACATCTGGACGGCGGCGGCGGACGTGGCGCGCTGCGGCCATGCCATGGCGGCGCTGAAGGCGAGCATGGCGTGGGACGAGCGCGTCTATGGCCGGGAATATGACCTGGATGTCTTCAACATCGTGGCGGTCGCCGATTTCAATTTCGGCGCGATGGAGAACAAGGGGCTGAACATCTTCAACAGCAAATATGTGCTGGCCGATGCCGAGACCGCGACCGACTGGGATTTCGACAGCATCGCCGGCATCGTGGCGCATGAATATTTCCACAACTGGAGCGGCAACCGGGTGACCTGCCGCGACTGGTTCCAGCTGAGCCTGAAGGAAGGCTTCACCGTGTTCCGCGACCAGCAGTTCAGCGCCGACCAGGGGTCCGCGGCGGTGAAGCGCATCGAGGATGTGCGCGGCCTGCGCGGCATGCAGTTCGCCGAGGACGCCGGCCCGCTGGCGCATCCGGTGCGGCCCGACAGCTATGTGGAGATCAGCAATTTCTATACCGCGACCATCTATAACAAGGGCGCGGAGATCATCCGGATGATGCACCGGCTGCTGGGCGAGGCGCGGTTCCGGGCGGCGAGCGATTCCTATTTCGCCGCGAACGATGGCCGGGCGGCGACGGTGGAGGATTTCCTGGCGGCGATGGCGGGACAGGGGCTGGACGCAGACACCTTCGCGCGCTGGTACCGGACGCGCGGCACGCCGGTGGTGGCGGCGGCGCTGTCGCACGATGCCGAGGCAGCGACCGCGACGCTGACGCTGCGGCAGTCGAACCCGCGGGCGCCGGACGCCGCGCCGCTGCCGATCCCGCTGGCGACCGCGCTGTTCGGCCGGCAGACGGGCGCGCGGCTGGGCGAGGAGCGGCTGATCCTGCTGGACCAGGCCGAAACGCGGGTGACGTTCGAGGCGGTGCGCGAACCGCCGGTGCTCTCGATCAACCGGGGCTTCTCCGCACCGGTGCTGGTGCAGGCGGCGCAGTCGGCGGACGACCTGGCATTCCTGGCGGCGCATGATGACGACGGGTTCGGCCGCTATGAGGCGATGCAGCAGCTTTTGCTGAACGCGCTCATTCAATCCGCGGGCGGTGGCGGCACGGCGGGGCAGGAGGCGGTGATCGCGGCGGTGCGGGCGACGCTGCGCCAGGCCGACGCCGACCCGGCCTTCGTGGCGGAGACCGTCCTGCTGCCGGCCGAGGCGCTGATCGGCGACCGGATGGGCGAGGTGGATCCGGAGGCGATCCACGCGGCGCGGGAAGCGTTGCGGCGGACGCTGTCGGGGGCGCTGCGCGAGGAGTGGTGGGCGCTGTTCCACGGGCTGGCGGACACGGATTTCGCGCTGACGCCGCTGGCCAAGGGCCGGCGGCGGTTGCGCGGCGTGGCGCTGGGCATGCTGATGGCCGGGGATGACCATGAGGCGACCGCGGCGGCGTTCCTGATGTTCGCGGATGCCGCCACCATGACCGACCGGATGGCGGCGCTGGGGGCGCTGGCGAACAGCCGGGCGGTGGAGCGCGAGGAGGCGCTGCGCCTGTTCGAGGCGCGGCACGGCGCGGACGCCAACGCCATGGACAAATGGTATGCGGTGCAGGCGGCCTCCTCCCGACCCGACACGCTGGCGGCGGTGCGCCGGCTGCAACAGCGCGCGGACTATTCGCCGGCGAACCCGAACCGGTTGCGGTCCCTGGTGCTGACCTTTGCCAACAACCAGCTGCGCTTCCATGCGGCGGATGGCGGCGGCTATGATTTCCTCACCGAGACGCTGCTGGCGGTGGATGCCATCAACCCGCAGTCGGCGGCGCGGCTGGCGGCGCCGCTGGGGCGGTGGAAGCGGTTCGACGCGGGGCGCGCGGGCCTGATGCGCCGCGCGCTGGAGCGGATCCGCGCCACGCCCGGCCTGTCGAAGGATGTTCAGGAAATGGTCAGCAACAGCCTCGAAGGTTAGTGGACATGCGCTTTTTCGTGATGATGCTGGCGGCCGCGGCTGCCCTGGTGCAACCGCTGCATGCCCGGGGCGGGCCCACCCCGATGCCGACGGCGAAACTGGCGAAGGTGCAGGCTTTGGCGCCGGCGCCGCTGTCCGAGCTGGTGCGCAAGGTCGACATTCCGTTCGAGCGGTTCGTGCTGCCCAATGGCCTGACGGTGATCGTGCATACCGACCGCAAGGCGCCGCTGGTGCATGTCGGCGTCTGGTACAAGGTGGGCAGCCGTGACGAGCCGCTGGGCAAGGGCGGCTTCGCGCACCTTTTCGAGCATCTGATGTTCTATGGCAGCCAGCATCATGACGACGAGCATTTCCGGCCGCTGGAGGAAGTGGGCGCCACCGACAGCAACGGCACCACCAGTTTCGACCGCACCAATTATTTCCAGACGGTGCCGACGCCGGCGCTGGACCTGGCGCTGTTCCTGGAGAGCGACCGCATGGGCTGGTTGTTGCCGGCGGTGACGCAGGCGAAGCTGGACCGGCAGCGCGACGTGGTGAAGAATGAGAAGCGCGAGGGTGACAACCAGCCGTTCGGCCAGGTCGGCTATGCGCTGTTCGGCAACCTGTTCCCGGCGGACCACCCATACAGCGTGACTTCGATCGGCAACCCGGCGGACCTGGACGCGGCGACGCTGGACACGGTGCGCGGCTGGTTCCGCACCCATTATGGCCCGAATAATGCCGTGCTGGTGCTGGCCGGCGACATCGATCTGGCGACCGCGCGCCCGCTGGTGGAGCGTTATTTCGGCAATATCCCGGCGGGGCCGACGCCGGCGGATTTCGCGGCGCCGCTGCCGGTGCGCACGGAAACGACGCGGGTGACGCTGAGCGATGCGGTGTCCGCGCCAAGGCTGTTCCGCGCCTGGGTGGTGCCGGGGCGGAAGGATGCCGCCGTGCCGCTGGTGGATGTGGCGCTGACGGTGCTGGCGGACGGCGCGACCTCGCGCCTCTATGATGCGCTGGTGCGGCGGGAGCGGCTGGCGGTGGGGGTGAGCGGCGGCATCAGCCCGCTGGACAAGGCGAGCGTGGCGACCTTGATCGTCGACCTGCGGCCCGGTGTCGATCCGGCGGTGGTGGAGCGCCGCGTCGATGCGCTGTTGGCAGAGTTCCTGAAAAGCGGCGCGAGTGCCGACGAGGTTTCCCGCGTGGCGACGCGCGCGGTGGCGCAGACGGTGCGCGGGTTGGAGCGCATCGGCGGCTTCGGCGGCAAGGGCGCGGTGCTGGCGGAAGGCGAGCTTTATGCCGGCGACCCCGGCGATTTCCGGCGCGAGCTGGGGGTCTATGCCGGCGCGACGCCGGCGCGGGTGCTGGCGGCGGCGCGGCAATGGCTGTCGAAGGGCGACCTGCGGCTGAACGTGGTGCCGGGCGAGCGCAAGGAGGCGGAAATCCGCGTGGCGCAGGCGCCGCGGGTGATCGAGACGCCGGAAAGGCCGGCGGCGGCCGCGCCGCTGTCGGCGGGGATCGACCGCAGCCGGGGCCTGCCGCCGGCGGGACCGGCGACGCAGCTGCGGCTGCCGGCACTGGAGCGGGCGACCCTGTCGAACGGGATCGATGTGCTGCTGGCGCGGGTGCCGGCGGTGCCGGTGGTGCGCATCGCCTTCAGCCGGCCCGGCGGCAGCAGCAGCGACGACCGGGCGAAACCGGGCGCCCATGCGATCATGCTGGCGATGCTGGACGAGGGCAGCAACGGCCGGCTGGGCGCCCTGACCGGGCCGGACATCGCGCGGCTGCAGGAGCGGCTGGGGGCGTCGATCTCGGCGAGTTCGACGCTCGACCGGACGCGGGTGACGCTGAGCGCGCTGACGCCCAACCTGGCGGCCAGCGTGGCGCTGTTCGCCGACGTGATCCGCGCCCCGGCCTTTCCAGCGGACCAGCTGGAGCGGGTGCGCGGGCAGGCGCTGGCGGGGCTGGCGGCGGCGGAGAAGGATCCGGATGCGCTGGCGATCAACGCGCTGCCGCCGTTGATGTACGGCGCGGCGCACCCCTATGGCCTGAGCTTCAATGGCCAGGGGACGGTGGCGGGCGTGGGCGCGCTGACACGGGCGGATGTGCTGGTTCGGCACGACGCGGCGCTGCGGCCGGAGGGCGCGACGCTGATCGTGGTGGGGGACACGACGATGGCGGGCGTGAAGCCGCTGCTCGAATCGGCCTTTGGCGACTGGCGCGGGCGGGGGGGCGACCTGCCGCCGCCGGCCGGCGCGGTAACGGCGGCGGGGGTGTCGCCGCGCATCCTGCTGATCGACCGGCCGGGGGCGCCGCAGTCCGTGGTCATGGCCGGGCGGGCGATGGCGGCGACCGGCGCGGAGGACCGCATCGCGCTGGCGGCGGCGAACGACATTTTCGGCGGGCAGACGACGGCGCGGCTGAACCAGAGTTTGCGCGAGGCCAAGGGCTGGGCCTATGGCGCGTCGGCCAGCGTGGCGCCGACGCGGTTGCAGATGCCGTTCCTGCTGAGTTCGTCGGTGCAGACCGACCGGACGGGGGCGGCGATCGCGGAAATCCGCCGGCTGCTGGGGGCGTTTGCCGGCACGGCGCCACCGACCCGGGCGGAGCTGGACCGGGTGGTGGCGAACAGCATCCGCAGCCTGCCGGGCGATTTCGAGACCGGCGCGGCGCTGCTCGGCTCGCTGGAGCGGAAGCTGAACCTGGGGCGGCCGGACGATTATTTCGCGACGCTGCCGAAGCGGCTGGAGGCGCTGACACCGGCGGATGTCGTGGCGGCGGGCTATCCGGGGCCGGACGCGCTGGTCTGGGTGGTGGTGGGCGACGCGACGCTGGTGGAGCCGCAGCTCAAGGGGCTGGGGTTGCCGGTGGAGCGGCGAAGCGATCCTGATAGCCGTTCGGGAAGCGGTGCTTCGCGCCCCCATCCTTGAGCGCCGGGCGCCGTTCATCGTGGCGACGGCGACGATCATGCCGGTGTGATTTTTTCAGGCGGGCGCGGGAACCGCGGGCGGTGGTGGGGGTTATGGAATCGCAATCCGGCATCGCTTCCCCCGCCGCGATTGCAATTGCCGCGGACCACCCCCGTCCTGCGGCACACGCGCCGGCCCGATTCAGTTCGGGTCGGCGCGGTTCGTTCGGGCATCCAGCCGCGCGCGGATCGCGGCGTGGGCGGCGGCGGTGATCGGCCATTTGCGGATCAGGATGGCGGCGGTGAGCGCCAGGATGGCGGTGGGGATGGAGAAGATGAGCTCCAGCCCGAGGATGGCGTTGGCGCTGTTGGCGGCGCCCGGGCGGGGATCGAAGCCGATGAGCGCGAGCGCGGGGTAGGTGAGGCCGACGGGGATGCCATAGCCGATCTTTTGCGTGGCGGTGAGGATGGCGAAGCTGAGGCCGGTGGTTTCGACGTCGCCGCGCTCGGCCCGCTGCGCATCGGTGAGGTCCGACAGCATGGCGCGCAGCAGGAAGGGGCCGGCGGCATAGGGGATGCCGGCGACGATCATGGCGATGGCGGCGACGGGGACATTGTCGTTGGGCAGCAGCACGATGCCGGCGTTGGTGAGCATGAACCAGAGGGCGGCGATGGCGAGCGCCTGGTGCTTGCCGAGGCGCTGGGCGAGGCGGATCCACAGCGGCGCGGCGGCGAGGCCGGCGACGAAATAGCCGAGCAGCAGCAGCGAGGCGGTGGCGGCGGGCATGCCCTTGGCCGCGGTGAAGAAGAACAGGAACAGCGCGCCGGTGATGCCGGGCGCGATGCCGAGCAGCAGGTCCACCCAGAGCAGGCGCTGCATGCGGCCGTCGCCGAGGACGGCGCGGACGTCGGCGAGGCGGACGCGGTGCTGTTCGGGTGGGGCGGGGCCGTCGCCGACCAGCAGGACCGCGGCGAGCGCGGTGGTGGGCAAGAGCGCCATGATGAACCAGCCCATGGCGTGGATGCCGGGCGCCACGCCTTCGCCGGGCAGCAGGCGGGCGACCAGCGGCGGGATGATGAGGACGAGCAGCAGGCCGATGACGTTGGTGGCGCTCCACCAGCCGAAGACGCGGGCGCGTTCGGCATAGTCCGGCGAGAGCGTGCTGCCCCAGCTGGTCTGGGAGAGATAGACCATCGACCAGCCGAGGTAGAGCAGCAGCAGCCAGGCGGTGAGGCCCAGCGCGGT
The DNA here is from genome assembly GCF_014117445.1 of Sandaracinobacteroides saxicola. NCBI lineage: Bacteria > Pseudomonadati > Pseudomonadota > Alphaproteobacteria > Sphingomonadales > Sphingosinicellaceae > Sandaracinobacteroides > Sandaracinobacteroides saxicola. The sequence continues at coordinate 89,437 of NZ_CP059851.1, forward strand.
GACGCCGGGTTTCGCCATGAACACGCCCCAGACGCCGAGCGCCAGCACGAAGGACCCGCTGAGCAGCCAGGGGCGGAAGCGGCCGAAGCGGCTGCGCGTGTTGTCCATCAGCGCGCCGATGAAGGGATCGATGGGAATGTCGATGACGCGGACGAGGAAGAAGATGAAGCCGACGGTGGCGAGCGGCAGGCCGAGCGTGCCGGCATAATAGGGGGGCAGGTAGACGATGAGGGGGAGGCCGAGCGCCGCCACCGGCAGGCAGGGGCCGCACCAGGCGACGAGGGATCGCAGCGGAACGCGCAAGACAGTCTCCTTGGCTTGCCATGTCTTGCCGCAAGGGTGGTGGCGGCGATAGGGGGAAAGCGATGGCCCGGCCCGCCCCTTCCGATGCACCGCTGGCCGATGGCGCGGCCCTGGCGAAGGGCGGGCGCACCAGCTTCCTGGGGTTCCTGCTGCGGCTGCTGGCGCGGCTGCCGTTCATCTTCATCGCCAGCCGGCTTTATGGTGCGGCGCCGCTGGGGCAGTTCGCCTATGCGACGATGGTGGTGGAGTTCGTGGCGGCGCTGGCGCTCATTGGGCTGAAGCGCGGGCTGGCGGCCGACATGGCGCGGGGTGAGCGGCCGGAGACGCATATCATCGCCGATGGCATCGCGTTGACGATGCTGCTGTCGGCGCTGGGGGTGGCGGTGCTGGTGCTGTTTCCGGTGCTGATGTTTCCGGCGGGGGAGATCGGCCTCAACGACCGGCTGCTGGCGCTGATCGTGCCGGCGATCGTGCTGTCGGACCTGACGCTGGCGGCGCTGGCCTATCGGCTGCGGATCGACGCGCAGGTGCGGGCGCGCTCGGTGGTGGAGCCGTGGGTGCTGACGCTGGTGGCGGCGGCGCTGGCGTTCACCGCCTGGAAGGAGGACGGGCTGCTGATCGCCTATGCCGCGTCGATGGTGGCGGCGATGCTGGCGTCGGTGGTACCGTGCTGGCGGCTGTTCGGTGCGGTGGAGGGGTGGACCCCGTCGCCGCGGCGGCTGTGGCGGATGGCGCGGCGCAACGGGCCGCTGGCGGGCGCCGACCTGGTGGAGTGGGGCACGCGGCGGCTGGACATCTTCATCCTGGGCCGGTTCGCCAGCGCGGAGATGGTGGGCATCTATTTCGCCGCGCAGCAGCTGGCATCGCTGCCGCAGAAGATCCGCAGCAGTTTCGACGCGGTGCTGGCGCCGCTCTTGTCGCAGGCGCTGGCGCGCGGCGACCGGGTGGCGACGGCGGCGAACCTGCGGCAGGTGGGGTTCTGGGTGCTGGCGTTCCAGGTGGCGGCGGTGCTGGGGCTGGCCTTTCCCGGCGATGGCTGGATGGGGCTGTTCGGGCCGGCCTTTCCCGCCGGCACGATGGTGATGGTGACGCTGCTGCTGGTGGAGGTGGTGGCGTCGCAGGCGAGCCTGGCCGAGGCGGCGATGGTCTATGCGCTGCCGCGGCTGAACTTCCTGTTGAGCGCGGCGGCGATGCTGGTGCAGGCGGCGCTGTCGCTGTGGCTGACGCCGATCTATGGCGGGGAGGGGGCGGCGCTGTCGCTGCTGGTCGCGGTGCTGCTGCTGGCATGCGCGAAGGCGGTGGTGCTGTCGCGGCATCTCGGCGCCTCGGTGCTGGCGTGGCGCTGGTCTTTGTTGCTGTGCATGGCGCCGGCGGCGCTGCTGGGCTGGCTGGCGCGGGGCTGGCCGGAATGGCTGATGCTGGCGGCCGGCGTGCCGCTGATCCTGCTGGCCTTCGGCGCGACGCTGTGGCGCTTCGGCTTCCTGCCGGCGGACCGGCTGCTGTTCCGGCGCCATCCGGACCCGCGCTGACTTTACAGCCGGGGGCGAATCGTGAAGTCTCCCCTGACAGAGGAGCGGGGGACGGCATGGCGAAGGCGGGGGAGGATCTGCTGGCGGCGGAACGCGACCAGGTCGCGCGCCGGCGGCGGCACCAGGGCACCCCGGCCGACGCGCCGGTGCTGGGGCTGGCGATTTCCGGCGGCGGCATCCGCAGCGCGACGCTGGGGCTGGGCATCTTGCAGTCGCTGTCGACGCATGGCGTGCTGGGGCGTGTCGATTATCTGAGCACGGTGAGCGGCGGCAGCTATATCGGCAGCTTCCTGGGCAGCCTGTTCGTGCCGCCGACGGCGCGTGGCGACGCGGACGCGGTGGATGCGGCGGTGGTGCGCGAGCATGTGAAGACGCTGGGGCATGACCCGCTGGGCAGCCCGATGGGGCTGCTGGCGGTGCGGCAGTTGCGGCAGTTCGGGCGTTACATCGCGCCGCGCGGCGCCGGGGACCTGATCTATGGCCTGGGGATCGTGATCCGCAACTGGATCGCGCTGCAACTGGTGATCGGGGTGTCGCTGCTGGCCATCTGGCTGTCGGCGATCAAGGCGGCGGTGGCGATGCGGGCGGAATTCTCCCCGACCGAACTGGCGCTGCTGCTGCCGCCGCTGCCGTTCAGCCCGCTGTGGGGGCTGACGGCGATCGCGCTGGTGTGGCCGGCGGGGGCGGCGCTTGCCTATTTCATGTCCCGCCGGGATTATTTTCCGCCGCCGCCGCTGCAATATGTGAAGCGGGTGTGGTGGTGGGTGCTGATGCTGGTGCTGGCGCTGTGCGTCTGGCGGCTGGTCGATCCGCCGCCGGAAATGGGCGGCACGGTGCGGCTGCTGCTGGCGGGCGCCGCGGCGGCGATCGCGGTGGCGCTGCTGGTGGACGCGAAGGTGCGGCAGGCGCAGCCGCCGGCGCGCAGCGACTGGCAATCCTCGGCCGTGGCGCGGGAGGACCGCATCCGCGCGAACATCAGCCGCATCCAGGCGAGCGGCATCACGCTGGTGTCGGCGCTGGCGATGGCGGCGGCGGCGGACACGGCGGCGCTGTTCCTGGCGACCTGGGTGACCAAGGCGGCGCTGCTGTCGGGCGGGGTGCTGGCGGTGGCGGCGATGCTGGCGCGGCGTTTCCTGTCGAAGGTGGATGTGAAAAAGGGCCTGGCGATCGCCAAGAAGCGGCTGGGGCTGGTGGTGAACCTGGCGGGCATCCTGCTGGGGGTGCTGGTCATCCTGTTCTGGGCGGCGTTCGCGCACCTGATCGCCTGGGACGATGACAGTTTGCGCACCGCGGTGCGGCTGGAGGAGCTGGTGACGTCGCCGGCGATCCTGGACCGCGCGGTGCTGATCACCGTGGGGGCGGCGCTGGCGGTGGCGTTCAGCCCGTCCTTCCTGAACCTGTCGTCGCTGTCGATCTTCTATGCCGGGCGGCTGCGGCGGGCCTATCTGGGCAGCAGCAACATCGACCGCAGCGACGACCGCTATGCCGTGGGCAAGGACCAGAAGTCCGACGATATCCGGCTGCACTGCTATTACCACGAGAGCCTGGCGCCGGTGCACCTGATCAACGTGACGCTGAACGAGACCAGCGGGCAGGGAAGCAATGTGGTGCAGCGCGACCGGCGCGGGCGCAACATCGCGCTGTCGCCGGCGGGGATGCTGGTGTCGGGCGACGATCCGCGCAACCTGAGCGCGCGGCCGCTGGACCGGGCGGAGGTGGCGCGCTTCGACTGCCCGGTGGGGGAGCCGCTGCCGCTGTCCGCCTGGGTGGGCATTTCGGGGGCGGCGGTGTCCACGGGCCTGGGGTCGCGCAGCACGGTGGGGCTGGCGCTGCTGGCGGGGCTGTCCAACGCGCGGCTGGGATATTGGTGGCGGGTGGAGCGGCAGGGCGGCTTCTTCGCGGTGTTCCGCAACCGGCCGGTGCAGGCCTATCTGCTGGACGAGCTGAACGCGCGCTTCGTGGGCGACGCCGGGGTGCGCTGGAACCTGTCCGACGGCGGGCATTTCGAGAACAGCGGGCTGTATGAGCTGATCCGGCGCCGGCTGCCGCTGATCATCGCGGCGGACAATGGCGAGGATGCCGAATATCAGTTCGCGGATGTCGCCAACCTGGTGCGCAAGGCGCGGATCGATTTCGCCACCGGCATCCGCTTTCTGGACGCGGCCGAGCTTGACGGGGTGCTGGGCGCGGGCACGCGCATCCGGCAGGCGTTCGACGGCACCGCGGGGTTCAGGGCGGATGCCTGCTGCGCGACCGCGCTGCTGGCGCGCATCACCTATCCGGACGGCGGCGCCGGCACGCTGATCCTGCTGAAGCCGCGCGTGGTGGCGGACGCGCCGCTCGACCTGATCCGTTATCAGGCGGAAAATGCCATGTTCCCGCACCAGTCGACCGGCGACCAGTTTTTCGACGAGAGCCAGTGGGAAAGCTATCGCCGGCTGGGGCAGCTGATCGCCGACCGGCTGTTCGCGGGCACACCGGAAGTGCCCGACCTGTGGCATCCGGCGATGCTGCGGCCGCTGTAGGATCAGCTTCGGGCGGTGCGCATGATGCGCTGCCAGCCCCAGGCGAGCGCGATCAGCAGCAGTCCGCCGCTGACCAGGCCGGCGCCGGTGGTGGCCATCGAGCCGAACAGCTCGAGGTAGATGATGAACAGGCGCAGGGCGAGGGCGGCGATGGCGATGCCGAACAGTGCGCCCCAGCCCGTGCGCGCGGCGGCGGCGGCGATGCTGCCCCAGAGCGCGGCGTAGAGCAGGACGCCGAGGAGGCGGCTGCCCCAGGCGTCCGGGTGCGGCAGGGCGGTGGCGAGCGCGACGGCGACGAGGGGCCCGAAGAGCAGCGGCAGGCGGAGCGCCGGCGGCAGGCTGTCCGTGTGCCGGACGGCCCAGAGGGCGAGCGCGGTGGCGAGCGCGGCGGGGATGAGGCGGATCGCCATGTCCCGCGCCTGGGCGGCGGTGATGGCGTCCGCCCAGGCGAAGTGCGCGACGCCGGCGCCGGCGAGCAGGGCGACGAGACCGACCGCCCGGAGCGCATCGCCGACCGGGCCGCCGCGCGTGGCGGCGATGGCGATGAGCAGCGCGGGCGTCGCCATGGCGACGCCCTGGGCGAGCAGGCGCGCCGTGCCGGTGCCGGGGGGCTCGGCGGCAAGCGCGATGGCGGCGAGGCCGGCGACCAGCGCCCAGCCGAGCGCGGTCCAGGCGGTGCGGCCGAGCAGCAGCAGCGGCGCGGTCATCAGCGCGAGCCAGAGCGCGAGCGCGCGCCACAAGGGCCCGGTGAGGACGAAGACCTGCGCCCACAGGAAGATGCCGGCCATGACGATGGCGCCCAGGATGACCAGCAGCGCCTCCTGTCGCGCGGTCTCGCCGGCGCGGTGCGCGCGGATGAGCAGCAGCGCGGTGGCGGCGGTGAGGACGCCATGGCCGCCGAGCTTGACGGCGTCCGGAATGCGCGCCCAGTTGGCGGCGACCAGCAGCAGGAGGCCGAGGCCGACGGCGAACAGGCCGAGGCCGGCGAGCGCCCAGCGCACCAGCGGGCGTTCGCGGCTGCCCTCGTGGGCGGCGATGCGGCGGGCGGCCTCCGCATCGATCAGGCCGGCGGCGACCCAGTCGCGGAGCTTGTCGTCGAGCGCCATGGCCGCCCCCTGCCCGGCCGGGGCGCGGCTGTCCAGCGCCGGGTCTTCCATCGGCGGGCGCGCTTCCTACATGGGTTCGGCCCGCCCACGCGAGGTGGCGCGGCGGAAAGGACATGATTTTCCCACATGGCAGAGACGGTGAGCTGGCACGGCACGACGATTTTGTCCGTGCGCAAGGATGGCAAGGTCGTGGTGATCGGCGACGGCCAGGTGTCGATGGGGCAGACGGTGATGAAGCCGAACGCCAAGAAGGTGCGGCGGCTGGGTGGCGACGGCAGCGTGATCGGCGGGTTCGCGGGCTCGACCGCGGATGCCTTCACCCTGTTCGAGCGGCTGGAGGCGAAGCTGGAGCGCTATCCAGGCCAGCTGACGCGCGCGGCGGTGGAGCTGGCGAAGGACTGGCGGCAGGACCGTTACCTGCGGCGGCTGGAAGCGATGATGATCGTTGCCGACAGGGATGTGACGCTGATCCTGACCGGCACCGGCGATGTGCTGGAGCCGAATGACGGCATCGCGGCCATCGGGTCGGGCGGCAACTATGCCCTGTCGGCGGCGCGGGCGCTGGCGGACAGCGGCCATGATGCCGAGGAGATCGGCCGGCGGGCGATGAAGATCGCTGCCGACATCTGTGTCTATACCAATGAGAATGTGACCGTCGAGGTGATCCAATGAACGAGATGCCCAACCCCGAACAGTTCGTCAGCGGCATCGCGGCATTGACGCCCAGCCGGATCGTGGCCGCGCTCGACCGGCATATCGTGGGGCAGCGCGACGCCAAGCGCGCGGTCGCCGTGGCGCTGAGGAACCGCTGGCGGCGGCAGCAGCTGGACGCTGACCTGCGCGACGAGGTGACGCCGAAGAACATCCTGATGATCGGGCCGACGGGGTGCGGCAAGACCGAGATCAGCCGGCGGCTGGCGAAGCTGGCGGAGGCGCCGTTCCTGAAGATCGAGGCGACGAAGTTCACCGAGGTCGGCTATGTCGGCCGCGACGTTGACAGCATCATCCGCGACCTGGTGGAGGAATCGATCCGGCTGGTGCGCGAAAGCCGGCGCGCCGGGGTGAAGGAAGCGGCGGAAGCGGCGGCGCTCGACCGGCTGGTGGATGCGCTGGTGGGCAAGGACGCGAGCGAGGCGACGCGGCTGGCGTTCCGGGCGCGCGTGCTGGACGGCGCGATGAAGGGCCGGGAGGTGGAGGTCGAGGTGGAGGATGCGGGCGGCATGCCGTTCGACATTCCGGGGATGCCGCCGGGCAGCGTCGGCATGATCAACCTTGGGGACATGCTGGGCAAGGCGATGGGCAAGCGGACGAAACGCCGCAAGATGCCGGTGGAGGCCGCGTGGGAGCTGCTGGTCAACGAGGAGAGCGACAAGCGGCTGGACAGCGACGACCTGACGCGGGAGGCGGTGCGCAACGCCGAGCAGAACGGCATCGTGTTCCTGGACGAGGTGGACAAGATCGCCGTCAGTGACGTTCGCGGCGGCAGCGTCAGCCGGGAGGGCGTGCAGCGCGACCTGCTGCCGCTGATCGAGGGCACCACCGTTGCCACCAAGCATGGCCCGGTGAAGACCGACCATATCCTGTTCATCGCCAGCGGCGCCTTCCATGTGGCGAAGCCCAGCGACCTGCTGCCCGAACTGCAGGGGCGGCTGCCCATCCGGGTGGAGTTGAAAGGCCTGACCCAGGCGGATTTCCGCCGCATCCTGACCGAGACCGAGGCCAGCCTGACGCGGCAATATGCGGCGCTGCTGGGCACCGAGGGCGTGACGCTGCGCTTTACCGATGACGGCCTGGACGCGATCGCGCGGATTGCCTTCGAGGTGAACGACCGGGTGGAGAATATCGGCGCGCGGCGGTTGCAGACGGTGATGGAGAAATTGCTGGAGGACATCAGCTTCGACGCGGCGGATGCGGAAGCGCAGACGCTGGAGATCGACGGCGCCTATGTGGGGCGGCAGCTGGAGGCGATCGCCAAGGACAATGACCTGAGCAAGTTCATCCTCTGAGGGCGATGGGGGTCGCGGTCACGACCCGCATTTTGATGGCATCAAAATGCGGGTCTGTCTTTCTGTTGTCGCGCATCTTTCTGCGGAAAACCGGTATCCACTTTTCCGCGATGCGCTCTAGAGGCGCGGCCCCACCAGCCCGAAATGCGCGCCCTGCGGATCGGCGGCGTTGAGGCTGTATTCGCCGCCGGGAATCTCGATCGGCGGCTGCATCAGGGTGCCGCCATGGTCCTGGATGTGCACCACCGCGGCGTCGATGTCGGCGACGCGGAAGTAGAAGCTCCACACCGCGTGCGGCACGCCGGGCATCAGCGGCATCATCGCGCCCAGCATGGCATGCGGTGCACCTTCAGCGCCGCGCCCGGTGTGGCGCAGGAAGTCGTATCGCCCGATGCCGGGCATGTCCATGCCGCCATCGGCGACCCAGCCGAAGCGCTGGCCATAGAAATGCAGCGCGGCCGGTGCGTCGGGCGTCATCAGCTCGTTCCACGCGCAATGCCCCAGGCGCGGACGGTCATAGGAGAAGGCGCTGGCCTCCCCCTCGCCGGTCGGTGTCATGACATAAAAGGGGGCGCCGTGCGGATCGGCGACCATCGCGAAACGCCCGACGCCCGGCATGTCGCGCGCCGGCATCAGCAGCCGCCCACCGCCGGCGGTGATCGATCCGACCATCGAATCGACATTGTCGACCGCGACATAGCCCACCCAGCCGGGCCGCGCGCCACCTTCGGTCATCGCCGGCGTCAGCTGGAGCATGCCGCCGACCATGCCGTCGCTGGCGGTGATTTCGGCATAGTCCGGGTCGTCGCGCACCGTCCAGCCGAGCATCGGCGCATAGAAAGCCGTCGCGGCGCGCGCGTCGGGCGTCATCAGCTCATACCAGATCCAGTCACCGTGATGATTTGCCATCATTTTTCTCCCGCACCCATGTCCACCACCGGCACGAAGCCACCGAAGATCATGCGCTTCCCGTCGAAGGGAAGCGGATTCTTCGCCTGATCGAGGCGCGGATCGTCGTTCGCCGGGTCCTGCATCCAGGCCATCGCCGCGTCGCGTGTCGCCTTGTCGGGCCATTCGATCCAGCTGAAGGCGACCGCTTCATCGGCGGTTGCGGCAACCGCGCGGCGGAAATCGGTGAGCGTGCCGTCCGGCACATCATCCTCCCACGCCTCGACGATGCGGGTCGCGCCGCGTTCGAGGAAGATCGCATCCGCGTGGCGCGCATGGTCGATGAAGGCCTGGCGCCGATCCCTCGGCACCGCGATCACGAAACCGTCGAGGTAGCTCATCGCGCCTCTCCCTGCATCGGGCCGCCGATCGACCAGCGATAGCCGAACGGGTCGACCACCTGGGCATAGCGGTCGCCCCAGAACATGTCGGCGGGCGGCATGGCGGCGCGCGCGCCGGCGGCGACGGCGCGGCCGAACCAGACGTCGGTATCGTCGACCTGCAGGTGCAGCGTCAGGCCGCTGCCGCCGGCCGGGCCGACATCGGCGGGGCCGACATATTCGGGAAACTCGTCGTGCAGCATCAGCGATGCGCCATTGATGACGACGTGGGCGTGCATCAGCCGCCTGCCATCCTCGGCCAGCTGGCGGTGGCGCTCGGTCGCGCCGAAGGCCGCGCGATAGAAGTCAATCGCCTCGGCGGCGCGGTTGTCGCCGATCTGGATATGCGGCGTCAGGCCGCCCGTCGGCGTCGTTTCGGCTGTGTCTGCCATGTCTGCTCTCCTCCCTTACGCAACATCCCGGAAATCGGCGAGCTGCGCCGCATGCGCCGCACGAAATGCCGGTCTCGCGGTGCCGCGCGCGACATAGTCGGCAAGGTTCGGATGCGCCGCCACCAGCGCCGGCGGCGCCTGCGCCCGCAACACATCGACCATCAGCAGGTCGCCGATGGTGAAACGGCCGTCGAGCCACTCGCGGCCGCCGAGCGCCACCGACAGCTGCGCCAGCCGCGTTTCGAGGAAGGGCCGGACCAGATCGCCTGCCTCATCCTGCCACGGCTTGCCATCGGCGAGCCAACCCATCACGAAGAGCATCTGCGCAAAGGGCTCGATGCTGTTGAGCGCGGCGAACGCCCAGCCGATGGCACGCGCCCGGGCGCCGTCCTCGCGCGGCAGCAACCGCGCATCCTTCGCGCCGATGTGAAGCAGGATCGCGCCCGATTCGAACAGCGTCAGCCCGCCTTCCTTATAGACCGGCACCTGGCCGAACGGCTGGTCGGCGAGATGTTCGGGCGACTTCACGCCGCCACCCCCGCCGGCGCCGCCGACGAGCCGGACCCGGTAGGGCAGGCCGATCTCCTCGAGCGCCCAGCGTATGCGGCAATCCTTCACCCGCCCGCGCGCCATGTCGGGCACCCATCCATAGGCGGTCACTTCGATGTCGGCTGCCGGATCAACGGGCATTGTACGGCTCCTGCAGCGCGGTCACTGAGTGATGTCGGGCGTGACCAGGCGGGCAAGCTTGTCGAGCGAATCCTGCCAGCCGAGATAGCACATCGCGACCGGGATCGCATCGGGGATGCCGGCCTGCTCGATCGTCAGGTCGGTGCCGCCATCGACGGCCTTCATGTCGACGGTCACCATCATCTCGCCCGGCATGGCCGGATCGTCGAAGCGGTCGGTGTAGCGAAGCCGCCGGCCGGGCACGAACTCGTGATAGTCACCGCCGAAGCCGTGGGCGTGGCCGGTGGTGAAGTTGGTGAAGGACATGCGGAAGCTGCCGCCGTCGCGCGCATCCATGTGATGCACATGCGCGGTGAAGCCATAGGGCGGAAGCCACTGCGCCATCGCGTCGGCGTCTGTGAAGGCGCGGAAGACCTTGTCGGGTGTGGCGGGCAGCACGCGGTGCAGGTTGACGGTTCCAGGCATGTCACGCTCCTTCGGATGATGCGGCGACGCCGCACAGCATGGCGATGTAACGCTTCAGATGGGCGATGCTGCCGAGCGCCTGCGACGGATCGCCCGTGGCCTTCGCCAGGATGAAGCCGCCCTGCAGCACCGCCTGCGTGTGCAGCGCGAGATCATGCGGATCGACCCCGGTCACGCCGTGGGCGGCGAGCGCGGCGGTGATGTCTGGCACCAGCGTGTCGGCATGGCCGGTGATGCTCGCGCCACAGGCGGCGCGGATCGCCGGGCTGCTTTCATGCACTTCCTGCACCATCGTGCCGGCGACGCAGCTGAATTCGGCGGCGGTGCCGGCGATCAGGCCGGCGCGAAAGTCGAGATAGGCGAAAAGGCGCGCCAGGGGATCCGCGGCATCATGATAGGGCGCCGCCGCGAACAGCGCGCCGGTGGTTTGCGACCAATGGTCGGCGGCGGCCACGCCGAGCGCTTCCTTCGACGCGAAATGATGGAAGAAGGCGCCCTTGGTGACGCCGGCCGCGGCACAGAGCGCATCGACGCTGGTGGCGGCGAAGCCCTGCTTGCGGATCAGCCGGACGGCCGCGTCGAGCAGCGCGGTGCGGGCAGAGGGGGCGGTGCGACTCGACATGAGGCATACATACCAACCAGTCTGTATGTATGCAAGACCTATTCGCGCGCCACCAATCCGTTTTGCCGCAGGCGCCAGAGCAGCACATCGATGCGGTCCTGGCCGAAGAAGGGTTCGCCGTCGAACAGCATCAGCGGCACGCCCCAGTGGCCGCTGGCATCCTGCGCGGCTTCGTTGGCGGCGATCGCCGCGTCCAGCCGCGCTGTCTCCTCGCGCTCGGCGATGTCCAGTGCCGCCCAATCCAGCCCGGCCACCGCCGCCGCCTCGGCCAGATGCGTGCCCTGATGCCAGTCCGGCGTGCCGCCCCAGATGCGGGAGGCGACCGCATGCGCGAACGCCAGCCCGTCGCCCTGTTCGGCCGCCGCCTGCCCCAATCGTGTCAGGCGGCCGATATGGGGCTGCTCCGCCGCGATCTCGCGGGTCGCCATGTTCTGCACGATGGGGTCGGGGCGCGGCGGGGCGAAGGGCAGGCCGGCCATCTGCGCCAGGCGGAAGACATCGCGCACCACATACAGGGGCCAGCGCGGGTCGATGCGTTCGAAGAAGCCGGCGTCGCGCACCGCCAGCGGGCGGACGGGGCGGAAACGGATGGCGAGGTCCCATTCGGCGCGGAGCGCGAGGAGGCGCGGGGTCGCCAGATAGGAATAGGGCGAGCGGAAGGACCAGAACAGGTCGATGGTCAGCGTCATGCGGAGCATTTGACACGGCCGGCGCCGGCGTGACAAGCTGCGCGAAATAACGGCATTAAATGCGCCAATAGTTTGGGAGGTACGCGGCATGCGGCGTGTTCTCGGCTGGAGCCTGGGGGGACTGGTCGGGCTGGCAGCCATGCTGGGCGCGCTGTGGTGGCTGTTCGGCGCCGGCTGGCTGGGGAATGAGCGGGACGCCGGGACGATCCGCAGCCCGCGCGTGCCGGACGCGGTGGTGGCGGCGCGCGATGAGGGCGTGGCGGCGGCGCGGCCGGCGGGTTCGGTGAAGCAGATCCTGTTCGGCGACCTGCATGTCCACACCAGCTATTCGACCGACGCTTTCCAATGGGCGCTGCCGATCAATGGTGGCCCGGGCGTGTTTCCGGTGGCGGATGCCTGCGATTTCGCGCGGACCTGCGCGGCGCTGGATTTCTGGGCGATCACCGACCATGCCGAGGCCTCGACGCCGACGCGCTGGGCGCGCACGAAGGCGGCGGTGCGGCAATGCCAGGCGGTGAGTGGCGACGGGCCGAATCCCGACCTGATCAGCTTCCTGGGGTTCGAATGGACGCAGGTGGGGCGGCTGCCGGACGAACATTATGGCCACAAGAATGTGATCTTCCGCGACCTGGATGATGCGAGCGTGGCGGCGCGGCCGATCTCGGCGGGCGGGGTGGCGACGACGGTGTTGCGCAACACGCGCATCGGCATCCGGCCCGGCGTGCTGATGCTCGATATGGAGCACGGCGATGTTTATCGCGATTTCAACACCTTCCTGCGCAAGATCCGCGAGGTGCCGGATTGCGATGCCGACACCCCGTCCGACCGGCTGCCGGCGGGCTGTTATGAATCGGCGGCGACGCCGGGCGAGCTGGTGCGGCGGCTGGATGCGCAGAAGCTGAAGCCGATCATCATCCCGCACGGCGGCACCTGGGGATTCTACACCCCGCCGGGGACGACGCTGGACAAGGCGCTGGCGGCCAACGACGTGCCGGAGCGTTTCCCGCTGGTGGAAATCTATTCCGGCCATGGCAACAGCGAGGAGTATCGCAGTTGGCGGGAGGTGCTGCCCGGGCCGCTGAGCGCCGCGGGGCCGACCGCCATCTGCCCGCCGCCGTCCAAGAACTACACGCCGAGCTGCTGGCGGGCGGGGGAGATCATCGCGGCGCGCTGCCAGGCGGAGGGGGGTACGGACTGCCCCGCGCGCGCGGCCTATGCGCGGGCGGCCTATGCCAACATGGGGGTCGCCGGGCATCTGGCGGTGAAGGGAGAGACGCCGGAAGAGTGGCTGGACGCCGGGCAGTGCACCGATTGCTACCTGCCGGCGTTCAACTATCGCCCGCGCATGTCGGTGCAATATGGGCTGGCGATCAAGCGCTTCGCCGCGGACGGCACGCAGGCCGCGCGCTGGCGCTGGGGGTTCATCGGCAGTTCGGACAACCATCGGGCGCGGCCGGGGACGGGGTACAAGCAGGTGGACCGGCGGCGGAACACCGAGGCGTCGGGCGCGGTCAGCGAGGCGGCGCGGCGCGCGCAGCTGGGCGACATGCTGAAGGAAAAGCCGAGCGCGAATGCGACGCTGATCCCCGCCGAGAAGCTGGTGGCGATGGGCGGCTTTCAGTTGACCGAGTTCGAGCGGCAGACGAGCTTCTTCCTGACCGGCGGCATCGCGGCGGTGCATGCCGAGGGCCGCAGCCGGGCGGCGATCTGGGATGCGATGCAGCGGCGGGAGGTCTATGCCACATCGGGCCCGCGCATCATGCTGTGGTTCGACCGGGTGCTTCCCGACGGCCGGCGGCTGCCGATGGGCAGCATCAGCGAGGGGACGGCGAACCCGACCTTCAAGGTGAAGGCGGTGGGGGCGTTCAAGCAGAAGCCGGGGTGCCCGGATTTCGCCCGGGCGGGGAATGACGCGGCGCGGTTGCAGGCGCTATGTTCGGGCGAATGTTTCAACCCGACGGACGAGCGCGAGCGGATCACCCGGATCGAGGTGGTGCGCATCCGGCCGCAGGTGCGTGCCGGGGAGGATGTCGGCGGGCTGATCGAGGACCGGTTCCTGGTGCATGCGTGCCCGCCGTCGGCCGATGGCTGCACGTTCCGCTTCAGCGACCCTGGCTATGCGGCGGGGCGGCGGGACGCGATCTATTATGTGCGGGCGATCCAGGAGGCGACGCCGACGATCAACGCCGATCCGCTGAACTGCACGCGCGATGCCGCCGGCAAATGCGTGAAGGTGCGGCTGTGCTATGGCGACTATCGCAGCGGCGCGTCGGAATGCCGGGCGCCGTCCGAGCCTCGGGCCTGGTCGTCACCGATCTACCTCGACTGGCCGCGTGCGTCCTGAGCGGCTGTTCGGGCTGGCGGCGGCGGCGGGCCTGCTGCTGGCGCTGGCGGTGGCGCTGGGGCCGTGGCGGGAGGATGCGACGCCCGACGACCTGGTGGCGCGGGTGGGCGATGGCGGCGTGACGCGCGCGGCGCTCGACCGGGCGATGGCGGCGCTGGCGGCGGACAATCGCAATGCGCCGGGGCCGGCGGACCGGGCGCGGGTGCTCGACCGGCTGATCGACGAGGAGTTGCTGGTGCAGCGCGGCATCGCGCTGGGGCTGCCGGAACGCGAGTTGAGCGTGCGCAAGGCGATCGTGGATGCGATGCTGCAATTCGCGAGCGTGGAGGGGGAGCGGGCACCGGGCGAGGCGGAGCTGCGGGCCTTTTATGACGCACGGCCGCTGCTGTTCGCGGGTTCGCCGGCGGTGACGCTGGCGGTGAGCGTCGATGGCCGGGCGCTGGAGCTGCCCGCGGCGTTGCCGCTTGATCGGGTGGCGGGGCTGGCGGGGGCGACGGTGGCGGCGCTGGCGGCGCGGCTGGCGGTGGGGGAAAGCGCATCGGCGAGGGGCGAGGACGGGCGGGCCTATGCCGTGCGGATGCTGGCGCGGTCGGCGGGGGAGCGGGTGCGGTTCGAGGATGCCCGACCGGCGGTGGAGGCGGCGTGGCGGCGGCAGGCGCAGGAGGCCGCGGTCGAGGCCTATCTGAAGACACTGCGGCGCGAGATGCGGGTGAGCAAGGCGGAATGAGGTGGCTGTGGCTGCTGCTGATCCTGCTGGCCGCGCCGGCGGGGGCGCATACGCGCAGCGAGAGTTTTTCGGTGTGGCAGGGGGAGGGGCGGACGCTGCACGGCGTGTTCCGGGTGGATGCGCGCCGGGCGACGCAGCTGATCGAGCCGGGTGGCGGGCTGGAGCCGGCGCTGCTCGCGCATCTGGCGGCGACGGTGGTGCTGACGCAGCACGGGGCGCCCTGCCCGGCGGCGCCGCCGCGGCTGTTGGCGGGCGCGCCGGGCGAAGTGCGGGTGGAACTGCGTTTCACCTGTGCATCGCCGCTGGACGGCGGGACGGTGCTGCGGGTTGCCGCGTTCCGCGACGTCTCCCCCAGCCATGTGCATTATGCGGTGTTCAGCGATGCCGCCGGTGGGCGGCAGGAGGTGGTGCTGAGCGCGGCGCGCATGACGACGCCGGTGGTGGCGGAGCGGCGGGGGACGGATTTCCCCGCCTATCTGTGGCTGGGGCTGACGCATGTGCTGTCCGGCGCGGACCATCTGGCCTTCCTGCTGGCGCTGGCGCTGCTGGCGGGAACCCCGGCGCGGGCGGCGCTGGCGGCGACGGGGTTCACGCTGGGGCACTCGCTGACGCTGGGGCTGACCGCGACCCGGCATCTGTCCCCGGACGTGCCGGCGATCGAGGCGATGATCGGGTTCACGGTGGCTTGGGCGGCGTGGGCGGCGATGCGGCATGGCCGCACACGGGGCATTGGGAGGGATAGTGCGCTGTTGCTGGCTGGGGCCGTGCTGGTGCCGGCGGTGCTGGCATGGGTGCTGGGGCGGTCGCCGGCGTGGGGGGTTCATGCCGGGCTGGCGCTGTTCGCCGGTGCAATGGCGTTTCGCCAGCAAAACGAGGGGTCATGGATGGCGGTGGTGCTGGCGGCTGCCTTCGGCCTGGTGCATGGCGCGGGCTTTGCCGGCGCGCTGATCGAATTGCAGGTGTCGCGGGACCGCATCCTGCCGGCGCTGCTGGGGTTCAACCTGGGCGTGGAGGCGGCGCAGCTGCTGGTGCTCGCGGTCGTCGGCCTGGTGGCGCTGCTGGCGCGGCGGGTCGGCCCGGACCTGCGGCAGCGGGCGCGGACGGTGACGCTGGCGGCGCTGGCCATGCTGGGCAGCTTCTGGTTCGTGACGCGGTCGCTGGGGTAAGACGCGCGATGGACGCATCGCGGGGAATCTGTTAGTCGATATTCATGCAACTAACGCCCCGTCTTTCGCCGCTCGCGGCCCTCTGTCTGATGGTCATCGCGACGCCTGGCCTGGCGCAAACAGCGGCGCCAGCCGCGCCGACTCCCGTTGCGGCCCCCGCGCCCGATCCGGCGCCGGCGAAGAAGGCGAATGACGGCACGGACCCGACGCAGCTGCTGACGACGGCGGGTATCTCCATCGAGCATTTCGATTTCGGCGGCGGTTTCTGGCGCGACCAGCTGAACGCCGACCTGACCATTCCCTTCGGCAGCGGCGACCGCCAGTCGCTGCGGGTGCGGACGCCGTTCGTCGCCACCAATGTGGGGCGCGAGCGCGGCTATGGTTTCGGCGACGTGCAGGTGCGCTATACCAGCGTGCTGAACGTGACGCGCAAGGCCGGCTGGGTTTTCCAGGGGGAGATGGCGTTCGATACCGCCGCTTGGCCGGAACTGGGCACCGGAAAGAATGTCGCCAAGCTGACGCTGATCTATGCGCGCTTCCTGCCAGGCGGCGTGATTTTCGCGCCCGCGGTGGTGCACAGCGAATCACTGTGGGGTCGGACCGGGCGGCGGGGGGTGAGCGTGACCACGGTCGACTTCTATGTCGTGCCGAAGCTCGCCAACCCGCGATTCTACATGACCATCGACCCGAGCCTGACGCAGGACTGGGTGAACGACAAATTCTATCCGGCGGCGGCGGTGACGCTGGGCTACAAGCTGGGGCCGGCGATGGGCGGACAGTTGCAGGCGTTCGTGAAGCCGTCGGTGGCGGCGTTCGGCGACCGGCCGTTCAACTGGGCGATGCAGGCGGGCGTTCAGCTGCTGGGTTTCTGACGACGGCCGCGCTTCAGAGACCGTTTGAGAAATCGTTCAGGCCGTGGCGAGAAGGGTGATTTGAGAGCACCAAAGCGCAGCGACCTTCAGGGTCGTGAGCATCGGAGCGCAGCAAATCGCCCTTCGCAGCCCGGCATGAGCGATTTATCAAACGGTCTCTCAGAATTTGGTGCCGATTGAGAGCATGTAGATGTCGCCTTTCAGGCGTTGTTTGTTGTGCACGTCGAAGATCATCTTGCCGATGACGAAGATGTTCTGCTTGCCGATGTCGAAGCTGCCGAAGGCCGAGGGGCCGACGCCGATGCCGCTGCCCTTGAAGCCGTTGCGGGCGTAGAAGGGGAGCTTGCCGCTGTCCGAGCTGATCTGTTCATACCAGTAGCCGGTGACGCCGACGCCGACATGTTCGGAGAAATATTGCCCCAGGTTGAAATCCAGGTGGAACTCCTCGCCGGTCTTGTATTGCGTGTCGGGGTTCTTGAAGTTGAACAGGATGCCGGCGGTGAAGGACAGGTCGCGGCCCTTTTCCTCGTCGAGATAGGTGTAGCTGACGGTGGGATCGATGGACCAATAGTTGCGGCTGAGATTGAGGATCGCGTCCGGGCGGTATCGGCCGGTGGGGATGACGACGCCGGCGGCGGCGGTGATGTGGTGGTTGCCTTCCTTCCAGTTGAGCTGGATGGGGATCAGGAAGATGTCGCCCACGCCGGCGACGTTGCCGCGGCGCAGGACGGGGATGCCGCTGAGGCTGCCGCGCAGGTTGACATCATAGATGACGGGGATGACCGCGGTGGCGGAATAGCGGCCGCCGAAGATCGTGGCGTCGGTTTGCCAGGCGAGCTTGACGTTGGAGGCATAAAGCTGCTGGTCGAGCCGGGCGGTGATGGCCTGGCCGAGCAGCGGCACCTTGGCGCGCGCGGTATAGTAGAAATTGTCGACGAGGATATAGACGCCCTTCGGCTGCGCGACGGCGGCGCCAAAATCGCCATAGGTGCCCTGAAGATAGGCGCTGCCGCCGCCCTCGCCGGCGTGGACCGCGCCGGAAAGCCCGGTGGCGGCAAGGCCGGCCGCTGCCCAGGCAAGGAGGCGGGCGCCTTTGCTGCTGCGGTTGCTCATCATGGCGCTGTCTCCTGTCTAATCGACATATATCGGAAATCAGCGCCCGGGTCAAAGCCCCCGACCATGGCGTGCGCCGGGATGGGAGGTGCGGGAAGATTCGGTTTGGGCGCCGGCGATCTTGGCGGTAAAGCGGGGCATGACCGCACCGCATCTGACGCTGGTGGACGGCAGCGGGTTCATTTTCCGCGCCTACCACCGTTTGCCGCCGCTGACCGATCCGCAAGGCGTGCCGGTGGGGGCGGTGTTCGGATTCACGGCGATGATGTGGAACCTGATTGAGGCGGCGCGCAAATCGCCGGAGGATGATTATCTGGCGGTGATCCTGGACGCGGGGAAGCGCAGTTTCCGGCACGACATCTACGCCGAGTACAAGGCGAACCGGCCCGATCCGCCGGAAGACCTGCTGCCGCAGTTTCCGCTGATCCGCGATGCCGTGAGGGCGCTCTCCGTCCCCTGCATCGAGCGCGACATGATCGAGGCCGATGACCTGATCGCCAGCTATGCCGAGGCGGGGATCGCCGCGGGGATGAGCGTGACGATCGTGTCCAGCGACAAGGATCTGATGCAGCTGGTGCGGCCGGGGCTGAGCCTGCTCGATACGATGCAGAACAAGCGCTTCGGCGAGGCCGAGGTGCTGGAGAAATGGGGGGTTCCCGCCGCGCAGCTGGGCGACCTGCTGGCGCTGATGGGGGACAGTGTGGACAATGTGCCCGGCGTGCCGGGCGTGGGGCCGAAGACGGCGGCGGATTTGATTAAAGAGTTCGGCAGCCTGGAGGGGGTGCTGGGCAATCTGGAGGCGGTAAAGCGGCCGAAGCTGCGCGAGGCGCTGGCGGCCAATGTGGAGGCGGTGCGGTTGTCGCGCGTGCTGGTCGATCTGAAACGGGATTGCGCGCTCGATCCGCCGCTCGAGGCGCTGAAACTGCCGGAGAGCCAAGCGCAGGAGGTGCTGGCGGATTTCCTGGCGAAACATGGGTTCCGGTCGCTGCTGGCGAAGCTGGGGACGGTGGGCACGGCCGCCGCGGACAGCGCGAAGGCGACGCGGGCGGCGAGCGCGCCGCCATCCGAGGCACCGCCGGCGGTGCCGTTCGACCATGCCGCCTATGAGACGGTGACCACGGTGGAGCGGTTGGAGGACTGGATTGCGGACGCGCGCAAGGCGGGGGTGGTGGCCTTCGATACCGAGACCAGCGCGCTCGACGCGATGCGGGCGGACATCGTGGGGTTCAGCCTGGCAACCGCGCCGGGGCGGGCCTGCTATGTGCCGCTGGCGCATGTTTCGGGCGAGGGGCTTTATGCCGAGCCGGTGGCGCAGCTGGACAAGGCGGTGGCGCTGGCGGCGGTGAAGCCGCTGCTGGAGGACCCATCCGTGCTGAAGGTCGGGCAGAATTTGAAATATGACCTGATCGTGATGCGGCGCCTGGGGGTGGATATCGCGCCCTTCGACGACACGATGCTGCTGAGCTATGCGCTGGATGCCGGCAACCACAACAGCCATGGCATGGATGAGCTGAGCGTGCGGCATCTGTCTCACACGCCGATTTCGTTCAAGGAGGTGGCGGGGACGGGCAAGGGGCAGGTGAGTTTCGGCCAGGTGCCGCTGGACCGGGCGACCGCCTATGCCGCCGAGGATGCCGATGTGACGCTGCGGCTGCACGGGGCTTTGAAGCCGCGGCTGGCCGACGCCCAGGTGACGCGCGCCTATGAATGGTGCGACCGGCCGCTGGTGCCGGTGCTCGCCGACATGGAGATGGCCGGGATCAAGGTGGACCGGGCCGAGCTGGCGCGGCTGTCGGCGCTCTATGCCGCCGAGATCGAGCGGCTGGAGGGCGAGGTGCACGCGCTGGCAGGCGGGGCCTTCACCATCGGCAGCCCCAAGCAGCTGGGCGAGGTGCTGTTCGACCGGCTGAAGCTGCCGGGGGGGAAGAAGAGCGGCAAGTCGGGGCAATATGGCACCGACGTGACCGAGCTGGAGCGGCTGGCGGCGCTGCCGGAGGGCGGCATCGCGCGCCTGGTGCTAGACTGGCGGCAGAACAGCAAGCTGCGATCGACCTATACCGAGGCGTTGCAGAACCAGATCAACCCCGACACCGGCCGCGTGCACACCAGCTTCTCGATGGCGGTGGCCTCCACCGGCCGGCTGGCCTCGACCGATCCGAACCTGCAGAACATCCCCATTCGCACCGAGCTGGGCCGGCGCATCCGCTATGCCTTTGTGGCGGAAGCCGGCCACCGCATCATGGCGGCGGATTACAACCAGATCGAGCTGCGGCTGATGGCGCACATCGCCGACGTGCCGGAGCTGAAGGCGGCCTATGCCGCGGGGCAGGACATCCATGCCATCACCGCGCGGCAGCTGTTCGGGCTGGGCGCGGATGCGGCGGTGGACCGGGACCAGCGCGGGCGGGCGAAGACGATCAACTTCTCGATCATCTATGGCATCAGCGCCTTCGGCCTTGCCCAGCGGCTGGGGATCGACCGCGGCGAGGCGGCGCGCTTCATCGAGCGTTATTTCGAGCAGTTTCCGGGCATCCAGCGTTACATGGCGGAGACGACGGCGTTCGTGCGCGAGCATGGTTTCGTGCGCACGCTCTATGGCCGGCGGGTGAACCTGCCGCTCATCAGGTCCAAGGTGATGGGGGAGCGGCAGTTCGCGGAGCGGGCGGCGATCAATGCGATCGTGCAGGGGACGAGCGCCGATATCATCAAGCGGGCGATGATCCGCATGGGGCCGGCCTTGAAGGACGCGGGGTGCCGGGGCACGCGAATGTTGTTGCAGGTGCATGACGAGCTGGTGTTCGAGGTGCCCGATGATGAGGTGGAGTGGGTGCAGCCGGTGATCCGCGCGGTGATGGCGGGCGCGGTGGGGCCGGCGCTGGAACTGAGCGTGCCGCTGGGGGTGGAGATCGGGGTGGGGGCGAGTTGGGGAGACGCGCATTGACCCAGCGTTCATCCCACCAAGGGGGAGGTGGCGCGCAGCGCCTGAGGGGCATCCTACTCACAGCACAAGCATGGCACCATCCACCACACCCGTCGCCCCGGGCTCGACCCGGGGCTTGGATTTTTCGTTGCGACCGCCGGCAAGCCGGCCCGACCGCCACCAAGTTAGGGATACTGTCCCCAGATTTCCCCGTCCTCGGTTTTACCCGACCAAAAGGCATACTGTCCCGTGAATTCACGCTGTCACGTGTATTCACGGAATGTTGGTTCCGGAATGCTCTATATCGGATGCCAATCTCCGCACTCTGAGTCGACCACTAACTCTGCTGATAGCAAGTCGGCTACCGCCTCCGCACCTTTCGCACGCAAGCAAATCTTAACTGCCGCAATAAAAGTCGGTACCAAAGTCGCACCGGCAGTCACAATGCTTGCCAGAATCGCAACGACTGCACTCGTTTTCAAGCAATCTTCTATCTCATCTTCAATGCTGGAAGGAAATTCCAAATCCAGGAAGATGCCTTTCGTGCACGATCTGTGATAAATAACAGGGACATCAGTGCATACACGACCAAGGGGCAAGTCAACACAGCGAGTGGTCATCTCAGTTTTTGTTTCCGGCCAGCCAGATATCGTAGTAATACCGATTCTTTTCTTGGATTTTGCTAAGATGAACGTTCCAGTCGCATTGATGACATCTGACGGAGGAGCGGGAGCGGGAGCAGGCGTAGGAGCAGGATATATTGTGGGCTCTTGATCCGGCTTCTCCCGAACGGGGGGCCAGTCTTCATTCCGCAGAAATACATTCTTGACTGAGTCGAGCACACTCTCGGCATTCTCCGCACCGACATTGCCAATCGGCGGATTGACGCGATCGGAGGGCTCAAATCTACAAATAAAATCCATGCTTCTTCCTCCCAAAGCCAACGCGTCCGATTTTGAAGATGCCAGTTTGCCGTGTCAAGGACAACTGCCGGTCGCATCTATAGGATTCGTAGGATTCCCGGGACAGTATACTCAATTGAGCTGGCGGCTGCCGGCTGGAACGCCCGCCTTTAGCGAGACGGTTGTCGAACGGGCGGTCGGCGCGATAGGATCTGCTGTTTGGAACGGCGAACTAATGTCGGCGAGTGGGGAAGGTGAGATGGGACGAGGCGCATTGAGACAGATTTTCGCAGGTGTCGCATTGCTGGTGCCGCTGGCGGCAGCGGCGCAGGGCCATATTGTGGTATCGAGCGACGACCGGTGGCAGCAATTTGTCTGTCCGGACGGGCGGATGGTGTCGATGCAGCTGGACGCGGTGGTCGGGACGGCCAGGGTGATCGACAGCGGCACGATGAAGCGGACGCTGTTTCGCGCGGTCGATCCGGTGGCGGCGAAGGGTTTGGCCGGAACGCGCTATGTGGCGGGGCAGCTGACGCTGACGCTGCTGCCGGGGGAGATCGCGTGGCACCAGCGGCCGCTGGCGGCGATGCGCTGCCCGGCGGT
Organism: Sandaracinobacteroides saxicola; assembly: GCF_014117445.1. Classification (NCBI taxonomy): domain Bacteria; kingdom Pseudomonadati; phylum Pseudomonadota; class Alphaproteobacteria; order Sphingomonadales; family Sphingosinicellaceae; genus Sandaracinobacteroides; species Sandaracinobacteroides saxicola. The sequence goes on from NZ_CP059851.1 coordinate 111,739, forward strand.
GGCGGCGGGGCCGGGGGTGTTGACGGGGACGGCGACCTATTTGCAGCGGATGGCGCTGCCGCCGGGCAGCCGGTTGACGGTGACGCTGGCGGATGTTTCCCTGGCGGACGCGCCGATGAAGGTGGTGGCGACGACCGAGGTGCGGCCGGGGCTGAACCAGGTGCCGCTGCATTGGCTGATCCGCTATGATCCGGCGAAGGTGCCGCCGCGGGGGATGACCTGGGCCGTCAGTGCGCGGCTGGTGGATGCGCAGGGAAAATTGCGGTTCATCACCGATACGCGGGTGCATGTGATCGAGGATGCGGCGGCGCCGAAGCCGGTGGAGCTGGTGATGGTGGCAGTGGGGCGCTGATTGCGTGGTGACGCGGATGGCGGTATGGATGGCGCATGCGCCCTTCTGCCGCCCTTGCCCTGCGACGGACGGAGGTTCTGGACCTTTTGGGACGGTTCAGGGCCGGAAATCCGCGCGTTTTCGGGTCTGTGGCGCGCGGTGAAGACCGCGACGGCAGTGACCTTGACCGGCTGATCGATGCGGCACCGGGCACGACGCTGTTCGATCTGGCGCGGCTTCATAACGCGCTGAGCGATCTGCTGGGCGTGCCTGTGGACATCGCGACGATGGGAGGGATGACGCCGCGGTTGATGGCGCGGGTACAGTCGGATCTGAAGCCATTGTGACCTACCAGCGCGCTCTCGATCTTGTGGATCAGATGCTGGAAGCTGCGCGGCAGGCGGTGCGGACGATGCGCAACGTGCTGGGACATGCTTATGTGAGGGTCGATTTCGATACGATCTGGCAAACGGTGTGACACGACCTTCCTGTTCTCGAGACCGAATTGACGAAAGTGCGCGCGACCCTGTGATGCCGCACGGCTGGCTGGTGATTGACAAGCCGTTGGGGCTGACCTCCGCGCAGGTGGTGGGGCGGTTGAAGCATGCCATGCGTGGCAGTTATGGCAAGGTGAAGATCGGGCATGGCGGGACGCTGGATCCGCTGGCGACGGGGGTGTTGCCGGTGGCGCTGGGGGAGGCGACCAAGCTGGCGGGCCATCTGCTGAACGGCAGAAAGGGCTATGCGTTCACCGTGGCGTTCGGGGTGGCGACGGCGACCGACGATGCCAAAGGGGCGGTGACGGCGACGAGCGCGGTGCGGCCCGACGAGGCGACGCTGCGGGCGGTGCTGCCGCAATTCACCGGCCCGATCCGCCAGCGGCCGCCGGCCTATTCCGCGCTGAAGGTGGATGGCGAGCGGGCCTATGCGCGGGCGCGGGCGGGGGAGGATGTGGTGCTGGCCGAGCGGGCGGTGACGATAGATGCACTGACGCTGGAGGCGGTGACGGCGGACAGCGCGACGTTTGTGGTGACGTGCAGCAAGGGCACCTATGTGCGCAGCCTGGCGCGGGACATCGCGCTGGCCGCTGGCACGGTCGGCCATGTCTCCATGCTGCGGCGCACGGAGGCCGGGCGGTTCGGGCTGGCACAGGCGATTGTGCTGGACAGGGCGGTCGCTCTCTGTCATGGGGCCGCGCTTGGACAGGCCCTTTTGCCGCTGAGTGCCGGACTGGACGACATCCCGGTCCTGGTGCTCGAACCCCACGAGGCGACGCTGCTGAAAAGCGGCCGGCGCTTGCCGGGGCCCCGCGCGAAACCCGGCACCTATCTCGCCACCCTCGGGTCTGTTCCGGTGGCGCTGGTGGCGGTTTCCGCACTCGACGTGCGCGTTGAGCGGGGATTCAATCTGGAAGGAGACCCCGATGTCGGTCACTGCTGAACGCAAGGCGGCGATCATCGCCGACAATGCCCGCGCTGCCACGGATACCGGCAGCCCCGAAGTGCAGGTTGCGATCCTGTCAGAACGCATCGCCAATCTGACCGAGCATTTCAAGACCCACGCGAAGGACAACCATTCGCGGCGCGGCCTGCTGATGCTGGTCAACAAGCGGCGGAGCCTGCTCGACTATCTGAAATCCCGTGATGCGGCGCGCTATCAGGCGCTCATCGCGAAGCTGGGCCTGCGGAAGTAAGCGCCCGGTAACCCCCATGCGACGGCCTCCGGCAACAGCCGGGGGCCGTTTTCGCATATCCCGGCGTGGAGCGAGGTTGCACCGCCGGTTGTTGGAACCGCCTTCGGCCTGATGGCGTCGGGGGCATGAGAAAGTAATCCCGATGTTCAATATGGTGAAAAAATCGATCGAATGGGGCGGCCGCACGCTGACGCTCGAAACCGGCCGCGTGGCGCGGCAGGCGGATGGCGCGGTGCTGGCGACCTATGGCGAGACCGTGGTGCTGTGTGCCGTGACCGCGGCCAAGAGCGTGAAGGAAGGCCAGGACTTCTTCCCGCTGACCGTGCATTATCAGGAGAAGTTCAGCGCGGCTGGCCGGATCCCCGGCGGCTTCTTCAAGCGCGAGCGCGGCGCGACCGAGCATGAGACGCTGACCAGCCGTCTGATCGACCGCCCGGTGCGGCCGCTGTTTCCGGAAGGCTTCTATAACGAGATCAACGTCATCGCCCAGGTGCTGAGCTATGACGGGGAGAATGAGGCGGATATCGTGGCGATGATCGCCGCGTCCGCCGCGCTGACGCTGTCCGGCGTGCCCTTCATGGGGCCGATCGCGGCGGCGCGCGTGGGCTTCGCCGATGGCGAGTATCAGTTGAACCCCAGCAAGGAAGCGCTGAAGGAAGGCCGGCTGGACCTGGTGGTGGCCGGCACGCATGACGCGGTGATGATGGTCGAATCCGAGGCGAAGGAGCTGTCGGAGGACGAAATGCTGGGCGCGGTGATGTTCGCGCACCGCAGCATCCAGCCGGTGGTGGGGCTGATCATCGCGGTGGCCGAACAGGCGGCGAAGGAGCCGTGGGAGCTGAAGGGCAGCGACGATGCCGGCGCGATGCTGGCGACCATCCGCGAGGCGGTCGGCGCGGACATCACCGCAGCCTACAAGCTGACGCAGAAGTCCGAGCGGCAGGCGGCGCTGGCCGAGGCCAAGGCGAAGATGAAGCCGCATTTCGCCGACGCCGACGCGACGACGCAGCAGAAGGCCAGCAAGCTGTTCAAGAAGCTGGAGGGCGATATCGTCCGTGGTGCCATCCTGAAGGAAGGCCGGCGGATCGACGGGCGTGACACGAAGACGGTGCGCCAGATCGAGGCGATGGTGGGTTTCCTGCCGCGCACGCATGGCTCCGCGCTGTTCACGCGCGGCGAGACGCAGGCCATCGTGACGACCACGCTGGGGACGGCGGATGCCGAGCAGATGATCGACGGGCTCGACGGCCTGAAATATGAGCGCTTCATGCTGCACTATAATTTCCCGCCCTATTCGGTGGGGGAAGTGGGGCGGTTCGGGGCGCCGAGCCGGCGCGACATCGGCCATGGCAAGCTGGCCTGGCGCGCGATCCATCCGCTGCTGCCGGGCAAGGAGGAGTTTCCCTATACCATCCGCGTGCTTTCCGACATCACCGAGTCGAACGGCTCGTCCTCGATGGCGACGGTGTGCGGCGGCAGCCTGGCGCTGATGGATGCCGGCGTGCCGCTGAAGCGGCCGGTGGCGGGCATTGCCATGGGCCTGATCCTGGAGGGCAAGGACTTCGCCGTGCTGAGCGACATCCTGGGCGACGAGGACCATCTGGGCGACATGGATTTCAAGGTGGCCGGAACGAGCGAGGGCATCACGTCCCTGCAGATGGACATCAAGATCGCCGGCATCACCGAGGAGATCATGAAGGTGGCGCTGGCCCAAGCCAAGGACGGCCGTGCCCACATCCTGGGCGAGATGGCGAAGGCGCTGGACAGCGTGCGCACGGAAATGTCCGCGCACGCGCCGCGCATCGAGACGATGCAGGTGCCCAAGGACAAGATCCGCGACATCATCGGCACCGGCGGCAAGGTGATCCGCGAGATCGTGGCGACGACCGGCGCCAAGGTGGACATCGAGGATGACGGCACGGTGAAGATCGCCAGCGCCGACGCCGAGAAGATCGAGGCGGCGCGCGCGTGGATCATCGGCATCATTGCCGAGCCGGAAGTGGGCAAGATCTACACCGGCAAGGTGGTGGGCATGCCCGAGTTCGGCGCGTTCGTGAACTTCCTGGGGGCGAAGGACGGCCTTGTCCACATCTCCGAGATCATGAATGAGCGGGTCAACAAGGTGAGCGACGTGCTGACCGAGGGCCAGATGGTGAAGGTGAAGGTCATCGGCGTGGACGACCGCGGCAAGGTGAAGCTGTCGATGCGGCTGGTGAACCAGGAGACGGGCGAGGAGCTGCCGGACAGCCGGCCGCCGCGTGAGCCGCGCGAAGGCGATGATCGCCCGCGTGGTGATCGCGGCCCGCGCCGGGATGGCGATCGCGGGGATCGGGGCGGTGATCGCGGCCCGCGCCGGGATGACCGGGGTGGTGATCGCGGCCCGCGCGGTGATCGCGGTGGTGATCGGGGCCCGCGCCGCGATGGCGGTGGCGAGCGTCGGGAGCGGCGCGAGCGCGACGATGCGCCGCGCGCCGATGACGGCGGCGACGTTGGCCTGCCGGCCTTTCTGACCGAGAAGTAATCGTTCAGAGGACAGACAGGGCCCGTCGGTATCACCGGCGGGCCCTTTCTTGTGTCGCGTGGCCGTTGCGGTAGAAGGGCGGCGATTGTGGAGATGTCCGATGCGTGCCCTGTTCCTGTTGCTGGCGCTGGCCGCCGTTCCCGCGGTGGCGCAGCCCGCCGTTCCGCCCGCGCCGGCCGCGGTATCGCCGGCCACCGACGCCGCCGTCGATCGCCTGCTGGCGGCGATGGGCGGGCGGGAGCGCTGGGCGGCGGCGACGGGTTATCTGACCACCGGGCTGCTGGTGGTGGAGGGCGAGAAGGCGCCGCGCGAGACGACATTGTGGGTGCGGTTCGACACGCCGCAGACGCGCAGCGAAGCCCGCGCGCCGGGCAGCCTGCGGGTGACACTGCTGGACGGTGACCGCGTGGTGCGGCGGCTGGACGGGGTGACCGGCAATGCCGACCGGGCGACGGTGGCGGGCGAGGTGCTGTGGTGGCAGGGCAACCTCTATCGCAACCTGGCGCGGCTGGCCAAGCGCGACCCGGCGCTGGTGGTGACGCTCGCCGGCAACCGCCTGACGCTGAGCGAGGCGGGTGACACGCTGCTGTGGATCCGGCTGTCCGCCGAGGGCCGGCCGGCGGCGTTCGGCAATGCGTTGAACGAGGAAGGCAGCGAGCTGGGGCCGCTGGTGGCGCAGGGTGATGTGCGCGTGCCGGAATTTGTCAGGCGCAATGGCGGGTTGTGGCGCCAGCAGATGCGCAGCTTTGCGTTGAACCCGGATTTTTCGGGCGTATCCTTCACGACACCATAGGGGCACTTCATGAAACTGATCATCGGCAACAAGGCCTATTCGAGCTGGTCGCTGCGCGGCTGGTTGGCGGCGAAACAGTCGGGGCTGCCGTTCGAGGAAGAGGTGGTGTCGATGTATGACGCCGCCTGGGCGACCCGGCGGGAGACGGCGGATTTCGCGCCCTCGGGCGGGAAGGTGCCGATCCTGTGGGATGGGGATGTGGCGGCGTGGAACGCGCTGGGCATCATCCACCATCTGGACGCGAAGACCGGCGGCACGCGCTTCTGGCCGGTGGATGCGGCGGCGCGGGCGTTCGCGGCAAGCATCGCCGCCGAGATGCAGGCAAGCTTTGCCGCGTTGCGGACGCATTGCAGCATGAATGTGCGGCGGCATTATTCGGGCTGGGCGCTGCATGCCGATGCGGTGGCGGACGTGGCGCGGGTGGATGCGCTGTGGCGTGAGGGGCTGGCGCGCTTCGGCGGCCCCTGGCTGGCGGGTGCGGACTATGGCGCGGCGGATATCCTGTTCGCGCCGGTGGCGAGCCGGTTCACCACCTATGACGTCAGGCTGTCGCCAGCGGCGGAGGCCTATCGGGCGCGGGCGATGGCGCATCCCTGGGTGGCGGAATGGGTTGCCGAGGCGCACAAGGAAGCCTGGGTGCTGGACCAGTATGAATATTGAGGTGTGTGGTGGCTGAGGATTTTCCGGTGCGGTTCAGCGATGCCGAGTGGCGGGCGCGGCTGACACCCGAGCAATATGCGGTGATGCGCGGGCATGGCACGGAGCGGCCGGGGAGTTGCGCGCTGCTGCATGAGAAGCGCGCGGGGGTGTTCCATTGCGTGGGGTGCGAGCGCGCGCTGTTCGTGAACGGGGAGAAGTTCGAGAGCGGCACGGGCTGGCCGAGCTTTGGCGCGCCACTGGCGGGCGCGACGGCGACGACGGTGGATCGCAGTTACGGCATGGTGCGCACCGAGGTGCATTGCGCCAGCTGCGGCAGCCATCTGGGGCATGTGTTCCCTGATGGCCCGCCGCCGACGGGGCTGCGATATTGCATCAACGGGGTGGCGTTGCGGTTCGAGGTGGGGTGAGGCGGCGAATGCGCGTCCCCACCCCCGCTCAGCTTCGCTGAGTCGCCCCTCCCCTGAAGGGGAGGGGGTTACGCGCTTTTGCGGCTTTGGCGTTTGCGTTCGTGGGGGTCGAGGTAGCGTTTCCTGAGGCGGATGCTTTTGGGCGTCACTTCGACCAGCTCGTCATCATCGATGTAGGAGATGGCCTGTTCCAGCGTCAGGCGCTTGGGCGGGGTGAGGCGCAGCGCGTCGTCCTTGCCGCTGGCGCGGAAGTTGGTGAGCGCCTTTGATTTCAGCGGGTTGACCTCCAGGTCGTCGTCCTTGGCATTCTCGCCGATGACCATGCCCTGATAGACGGCTTCGCCGGGCGAGACCATCAGCACGCCGCGCGGTTCCAGATAGCCGAGCGCATAGCCGACCGCTTCGCCGGTCTCCGTCGAGATCAGCACGCCGTTCTGGCGGCCGGCGATCGGGCCTTTCCAGGGGCCGTAATGGCTGAACAGGCGGTTCATGATGCCGGTGCCGCGCGTGTCCGACAGGAATTCGCCATGGTAGCCGATGAGGCCGCGCGAGGGGCCGGTGAAGGTGAGGCGCTGCTTGCCGCCGCCCGAGGGGCGCATGTCGGTGAGCTCGGCCTTGCGGATCGCCATCTTCTCGACGACGGTGCCGCTGTAATCCTCGTCCACGTCGATCACCACGGTCTCATAGGGTTCGGTGCGGTTGTGCGCCTCGTCCTCGCCGAAGATCACGCGGGGGCGGCTGATCGACAGTTCGAAGCCTTCGCGGCGCATGGTCTCGATCAGCACGCCCAGCTGAAGCTCGCCGCGGCCGGCGACCTCGAAACTGTCCTTGTCGCTGCTTTCGGTGACCTTGATGGCGACATTGCCCTCCGCTTCGCGGAACAGCCGGTCGCGGATCATGCGGCTGGTCACCTTGCTGCCTTCCTTGCCGGCGAACGGGCTGTCGTTGACGGCGAAGGACATGCTGAGCGTGGGCGGGTCGATGGGTTGCGCGGCCAGCGGCTCCGTGACGGCCGGGTCGGCGATGGTGTTGGCGACGGTCGCCACCGTCAGCCCGGCGAGGCAGATGATGTCGCCGGCCTGCGCTTCCTCGACGGTCACGCGCTCCAGCCCGCGGAAGGCCATGATGCGGGTGGCGCGGCCGTCCTCGACGGTGCTGCCGTCGGGCGCGAGGGCGCGGATCGGCATGTTCTGGCGGATGCGGCCGCTGCTGACCAGGCCGGTCAGGATGCGGCCGACGAAATTGTCGCGGTCGAGGAGCGTGACGAGCATCTTGAACGGGCCGTCGGGGTCGGCCTTCGGCGGCGGCACATGGCGGACGATGGTTTCGAAGAGCGGCGTCAGGTCGCCGTCGCGGACCTCCATCGTCTCCCCGGCATAGCCGTTGCGGCCGGAGGCGTAGAGGGTGGGGAAGTCGAGCTGCTCGTCGCTGGCGTCGAGGCTGACGAACAGGTCGAAGACTTCGTCGAGCACTTCCTGCGGGCGGCCGTCGGGGCGGTCGATCTTGTTGACGACGACGATCGGTTTCAGGCCGAGCGCCAGCGCCTTCGAGGTGACGAATTTGGTCTGCGGCATGGCGCCCTCGGCGCTGTCCACCAGCAGGATGACGCCATCGACCATGCTGAGGATGCGTTCCACCTCCCCGCCGAAATCGGCGTGGCCGGGGGTGTCGACGATGTTGATGTGGGTGGTTTCACCGGCCTTGTCCGTCCATTCGATGCTGGTGCATTTGGCCAGGATGGTGATGCCGCGCTCGCGTTCGAGGTCGTTCGAGTCCATCGCACGCTCGGCGACGCGCTGATTGTCGCGGAAAGTGCCCGACTGGCGGAACAACTGGTCGACGAGCGTCGTCTTGCCATGATCGACGTGGGCGATGATCGCCACATTGCGGAGCGCCATGAAACGGGGCCATTCTTTGCGAAAGGGGGAGGTCTTGGCGCGCGGCCATAGCCGAGATGCTGTATTGCAGCAAGGGCGGGCTGTGGCGTTGCCTTTGGCGCACGCGGGCGATAGGACGGTGGGGGGCGTGGCAAGGCTGTCTCCGCTGGGTCGCATCGGACGGAGAGACAGCCCGGGAGACGGGTGTTGGTGGACGCTGAACAAGAGGCAGTGACGATCGGCGCGGCGCTGCGCGGCGCACGCGAGGCCGCCGGGCTGAGTCTGGCGGACGTGGCCGACCGGACCAAGGTGCGGCCGGGGATCCTGAGCCTGATCGAGGCGGACGAGCATGACCGGCTGCCGGCGCTGACCTATAGCCTGGGGTTCGTGAAGGCCTTTGCCCGCACAGTGGGCATGGATGCCGATGCGGCGGCGGAACGTTACCGGCGGGAGAGCGACAAGACCGCGCCGGTGCCGCAGCTGAATGACCTGCAACCGCTGGACCAGCGCCGGCTGCCCACGGCGCGGGTGGTAGTGCCGGCGACGGTGCTGGTGGTGATCGTGGTGGGGCTGGCCTGGGCCTGGGGCATGGGCTGGTTCGACGCGGCGACGCCGCCGCCGCCGGTGGTGGAAGCGCCGGCCGCACCCTCGACACCCGCGGTTGCACCCGCCACGCCGGCGGGCGTGGTATCGGCGGCGGGGGCACCGGCGGCTGCGGGAGCGGTGCCGGCCGCGCCGCAGGGCGACACCGTGATCCTGACGGCAAACGAGGATGTGTGGATGCGGGTCTATGACCGGATGAGCGGGCGCTCGGTGTTCAACGGCACGCTGGGCAAGGGACAGAGTTTCACCGTGCCGCCGGCGGAGGCGGGATGGTTGCTGCGCGCGGGGCGCGCCGGGGAGTTGACCGTCACCGTGGGTGGCGTGGCGATCCCGCCGCTGGGCGGCCGGGCGCAGGCGGTGAAGCATGTGCCGCTGGACGCGGCGGCGCTGCGCGCGCGGGGCGGCGGGGTGGCGGCCGGCGCGCGGGCGGTGGCGCCGGCGGACGCCCAGGCCTCCAACATGCCGACGCCCGTTCAATGAGGGCGGCGTTTCTGGGGCTGATGCTGCTGGCGGCGCCGCTGCCGGCGCAGGAACCGCCGGCCTCGCAAAGGAGCGTGGCGGCAGTGGAGCGGCGGGTGGGCACGCTGGAAAGCCAGATGCGCGCGGTGCAGCGGCAAGTGTTTCCGGGCGGCGACAAGCGCTTTTTCGAGCCGGAGAATGCGCCGGTGTCGGCCGCGCCCGCGGCGCCGACGGTGGCGCCGGGAACGCCGGCGACCAGCCCGCTGGTGGACCTGACGGTGCGGGTGGACGCGCTGGAGCGGCAGCAGAAGGCGCTGACGGGTCAGGTGGAGCAGTTGCAGTTCCGCACCCGGCAGCTCGATGAGGCGCTGGCGAAGTTCCGGGCGGATGCCGAGTTCCGCATGACCACGCTGGAGGGCGGAACGCCACCGGGCGGGGCGACGGTGACCCCGCCGGGCGGGGCAGTGGCGCCGCCGCCGGGCGGCATGCCGGCCACCGTGCCCGGGGTGGTGCCGGGGGCAGTGCCGCCGGCAGGCGCGAAACCGGGCGTGAAACCGGGGGCGCCGGTGGCGAAGCCGGGCACGCCGCCCGCCACCGCGGCGGCGCCGGCGAAACCGGTGGCGGCGGGCACCCCGGCGGCGGAGGAAGCGGCCTATCGCGCGGCGCTCGCCAAATGGACGGCGAAGGATTATCCGGCGGCGGCGGTGGCGTTGCAGGATTTCGTGACCGCCAACCCGAAGGCGGCGCGTGCCGGCCACGCCCAGTTCTGGGCCGGGCGGGCGATGATGGAACAGGGCCAGCATGCGCAGGCGGCGAAGGCGTTCCTGAGCGGCTATCAGAATTATCCGCGCGGGGAGCGGGCGCCGAACAGCCTGTTGTGGCTGGGCAAGGCGCTGACCGCGATGAAACAGCCGAAGGCGGCCTGCCAGGCGCTGGACCAGCTGGCGAGCGCCTATCCCGACAAGCTGACGGGGCAGTTGAAGACCGACGCCGACGCGGCGCGGACGGAAGCGAAGTGCCGATAGGGAGACAGGCGGATGGCGACGTTCAATCCCGATGTGCCGGTGGTGCAGGCCGATCCGACGGTGGAGGTGACGGTCGGTGCCGCCAATCCGCTGCCCCTTGGCGCCAACCGCTTCCGGCTGGTGGCGGTGGATGATTCCGGCAATGAATCCGATCCCGCCTTTCTGGACGTGATCGTGCAGGATGTCGGCCGGCCGACGGCGGTGCTGGACATGGTGGACGGCAATGGCCGGCGCATCGATCCCCGGGTGGCGGCGGGCGCGAGTTTTCGCCTGTCCGGCGCGCGCTCGTCGGACGAGGCGCCGGGGCGGATCGTGGAATATCGCTTCACGCTGCTCAGCCGCGACTGATGCCGCCGGCGCTGCAGCCCGGCGACATCCGGCGGACCGCTTTGCCCGACATCCGGCTGCGGGCGCCTGACCGGCCCGGGCGGTACCGGGTGCAGCTGATCGTGGTGGACCACCTGGGCCGGGAAAGCGCGCCGGCGGTGCTGCGGCTGACGGTGGTGCCGGGGCCGGGATGGTGGCCGCGCTTTTGGGACCGGCTGGGGCGATGGAAGCGCTGACCGGCGCGCTGGCGGCCGGCGTGGGCGAGGCGGCGGCGCCGTTCGCGCTGGCGGTCTCCGGCGGCCCGGACAGCCTGGCGATGCTGGCGCTGGCGCGGGCGGCATGGGAGCCGGAGGCGCTGCTGGCGTTGACGGTGGATCATGCGCTGCGCGCGGAGGGGGCGGCGGAAGCGGCGGCGGTTGGCATGCTGTGCCGGCGGTTGGGCATCGGGCACCGGACGCTGCGCTGGGAGGGGCCGAAGCCCGCGGCGGGCGTGCAGGCGGCGGCGCGGGCGGCGCGCTATGCGCTGATGCGCGATGCGTGCGTGGCGGCGGGGGTGCGCTGGCTGCTGACGGCGCATACGGCGGATGATGCGGCGGAGACGCTGTTGATGCGGTTGAACCGGGGCGCGGGCGTGCGCGGGCTGGGGGGCATCCGGGCGCGGCGGGATTTGGGGGACGGCGTGACGCTGCTGCGGCCCCTGCTGGGGGTGCGTCGGGCGGACCTGCATGCGGCGCTGCCGCCGGACTGGCCGGTGGTGAGCGATCCGTCCAACGAGGATGCGCGCTTCACGCGGACGGCGGTGCGGCGGCTGCTGGCGGGGGCGGGGTGGCTGGACGCGGCGCGGCTGGCGGACAGCGCGGCGCACCTGCGGGCGGCGGAGGAGGCGCTGGGCTGGATGGCGGAGCAGGCCTGGCGCGGGCGGGTCGAGCGGCGGGAGGGTACGGCGCTGCTGGATGTGGCGGGGCTGCCCGAGGAGCTGGCGCGGCGGTTGCTGCTGCGCGCGCTGGGGGAGCCGGAACCAAGGGGGCCGGACCTGGCGCGGTTGATGGCGCGGCTGGCGGCTGGGGGGCAGGGCACGCTGGGCGCGCGGCAGGTGCGCGTGGCGCGCGACGGGCGCTGGCGGGTGCGACGGGTGGAAATGCCGTCGAACGGCTGAAATCGGGATTTCGTCGGGCATCGGTCGGGCAGCCATCGGGCCCGGCCCCTGTCTCGTCGGGCAGGATCGGCGGACAAGGGAGCCACGCCGGAGACGCCGCCAATCCTGGGGACCCCGGTCGGACGATGGGAGACGAGAGATGACCAGCTTCAAGATGATGATCGCCGCCGTTGCCGCTTTCGGTGCCTTTGCCGCGGTGCAGGCCGAAGGGGTGAGGTCGGTGAATGTCGAAACCGCCGACCTGAACCTGGCGTCGGCGCGGGGTGTGGCCGAGCTGCACGGCCGGATCGGCGTGGCGGTGAAGGCGGTGTGCGGCAAGGCCGATGGCCGCGATCTGAACGCAACGGCCGATGTCGCCCGGTGCCGCGCCGAAAGCCTGCGGGCGGCGATGCAATGGGCGGATGCGGTGGTGGCGCGCCAGGGCGCGACGGTGATCGCCAGCCGCTGAGCGCGTGACGGTTGGCGAAGCCCCCGGAGCCACCGGCTCCGGGGGTTTTTGCCGTCAGGGTTTGGTTCGGATGGGGACGGGGATGTTGCAGATGTCGGCGCCGCCGGCGGGGTGGATGAAGAAGCGGTCGCGGCGGTTGGCGCGGGCGGCGGCGTAAGCGTCGAAGCTGGCGCTTTCGGTGGAGAGATATTGCAGGCGGGGTTGTTCGGTGGCGGGCAGGTCGCTGGCGAGGCGGATGCGGGTGATGGGCGTGCGTTCGGCCGGCGTTTCGTAGAAGCCGAGCGGGCCGGTGCCGCGGGGCAGGCTGCTGAGATGTTCGATGCCTTGCACGACCCGGCCGACGAGGGCGATGTTGCGGTCGAGATGGCGCGGGGCGTGGCCGATGACGGTGTAGAGTTCGGCGCCGCTGCCGGCATCGGGCGGCATGCCGCGGCCGACGCCGACCATGCCGTAGCAGTGGACGGGCCAGATGCGCTTGCCGTCTGAGGCGAGGGGCCAGCCGATTACGTTATGCGCGGAGGGGGCATAAGGGTCTTTCGTGGGCTTGGCGCTCTTCAAAAGCCCTTTCAGCCGAGTTGCGTAAAAAACCTGCAATCCAATGTCGCGGAACTCTTGACCGTCCGTAGGATCGAATGATGTCGTGAAAATCATGCCGATTTTTGGCGATGCGGTGTATCGGGCATTGGACGTCGACAGGAGGGGCGGCAGTCGTTTTGCTTTTATGGGGTCTTCACCATCAGGGTCGCCCCATTGCGTAACATAATTGTCCTGGACCCGGACAATGGCGGTGCCGTCGTACCACGCTGCCCTTGCTAGTCTGCGGACATTGGCGACCCATGGCATGCTGAACGGCAGCGGGATGAGCTGGATGACGACGCGGCGCGGTTTGTTGGCGAGGGGCGGGAGGTCCATGACGAGGAGGTCGGTGGCGGGGATGGTGATCCAGTCGGCGGCCGGTGCTTGGGCGACGACCTCATTGGGAGACGGCGCGGGCGGCGCGGCCGCGAGGAGGAGGGGGGCGAGGAGGAGAGCGCCGACGGCCGGGAAGCATGTTTTCATGTTGGTTCTGCGACCGCGCCGACCCTCACCCCGCACGCGCTGTCGCGCGAGTCGCCCTCTCCCGCAAGGCGGGACAGGGGAGTCCAGCGCATGGCGACGTCGCAGCGGGCGTATCGTGTGCCGTAGCGGGCCATGATGTCGGCGTCGTGGGTGAAGCCCAGTTTTTCGTAGAGGTGGATGGCCGGCGCGCAGATCCTGTTGGTGAGCAGGTAAAGGGTGGTGATGCCCATGGTTCGCGCGCGGTCCAGCGCGGCGGCGAGGAGGGCTTCGCCGGCCTTCATGCCCTGGGCGCGGGCGAGCACGCCCATCTTGGTGAGTTCATAGACGCCGTCGCCGGCCTTCATCAGCGCGACGGTGCCGATGATGCCCAGGTCGGGGTCTTCGGCGAACAGGATGACGCCGCCGCGGTCGATGATGAGCGTGCGGGGGTTTTCGAGAAGGAGGCGGTCGTTTTCCTCCAGCGTGAACATGCCCTCGATCCATTCGGCGTTGATGGCGTGGAATGCGGGGGCGAGGTCGTCGGTGAAATCGCGGATCGTCAGCGTCATGGCGTCATGTCTGGCCGAAAGGGCTGGCTGCCGTAAAGGCGCTTGTGTTCATTCAGCGCGAAACGGTCGGTCATGCCGGCGATATAATCCGCGATGTGGCGGGCGCGGGCGGGGTCGCCCTCGGGCAGCGTCTCGAACCAGCGGTCGGGCAGGGTGGCGGGGTCGGCGCGGAAGCCGGCGAACAGCGCGGTGACGACGGCGGCCGCGGGCTCGCGCACGGCGTTGACGCTGGGGTGGGTGTAAAGCGCGCGGCGGAGGAAGGCTTTCAGCGCGCGGTCGTGCGGGGCGAAGGCGGCGGAGAAGCGCGCGATGGTTTGCCCGGCGCCGCGGATGTCGTCGGGGTGGCGGGGGTCGAGTGCGGCGAGGTTTTGCCGGGTTTCGCCGAGCACGTCGCCCAGCATCAGGCCGATGAGGTCGCGGACCAGTTGCGGGCGCAGGCGACGGGCGGGCGTGCCGGGGAAGCGGGTTTCGACGCCGTGCCACAGGTCGGCGAGCAGCGGCACATCGGCCAGCACCTGGTCGAGCGTCAGCAGCCCGGCACGCAGCCCGTCGTCCAGGTCGTGGGCATTGTAGGCGATGTCGTCCGCGATGGCGGCGACCTGCGCCTCCAGCCCGGCGTGGCTGGCGAGATCGAGCGGGAAGGCGGCGTCCGCCTCTGCCAGCGCCCAGCCGGGGCGGGGCACGGGGCCGTTGTGCTTGGCGAGGCCTTCCAGCGCCTCCCAGCCCAGGTTGAGGCCGGGGTAGGCAGGCGTGCGCGCCTCCAGCCGGGTGAGGATGCGCACCGTGTGGCCGTTGTGGTCGAAGCCGCCCCAGGGCGCCATGGCGGCGGTCAGCGCGTCCTCGCCGCTGTGGCCGAAGGGCGGGTGGCCGAGGTCGTGGCCGAGCGCCAGCAGTTCGGTCAGGTCCTCGTTCAGGCCCAGGCTGCGCGCCACGCTGCGGGCGAGCTGCGCGACCTCGAGGCTGTGCGTCAGGCGGACGCGGAAATGGTCGCCATCGGGCGCGACGAACACCTGGGTCTTGTAGCGCAGGCGGCGGAAGGCGGTGCAGTGGATCAGCCGGTCGCGGTCGCGGGCGAACGGGGTGCGCGTGCCGTCAGGCGTGTCGGGATGCTGGCGACCGCGGGTGGCGACGGTGGCGAAGCGCGCGGTCATGCAAGGCCCTTTTGCAGTACGGTCACATCGGACAGGGTATAGCCGATAGCCTGGTAGAAGCCCTGTGCGACGGCGTTGTCGGCACGCACCATCAGGTTCAGTTTCGGCACGCCATGTCGCAGCAGCCAGGCCTCGGCGGCGGTCATCAGGGCGCGGCCGAGGCCGTGTCTCTGGCGGGCCGGGGCAACGGCGAGATAATAGACCCAGCCGCGATGGCCGTCGTGACCGACCATGACGGTACCGGCCAGCCCGACAGCATCGTGCAGACCGAGGATCGTGGAGGCGGGGCCTGACAGCGCCCGGTCGAAATCGCTGCCCGGATCGTTCCACGGCCGGGTCAGGCCACAGTCATGCCAGAGCGCGATGGTCGCGCCGCGGTCGGCGGGGACAAGGGGCGCGGGGCGGTTGGTCACGCACGGTTGGTAGGCCGGGCGGCGGCGTTTGGCGAGGGGTCAGAGGGTCAGCGGTGGCGGCGGGGCGTCGGGGAAGAGCTGGCGGGCAAGGCGGGCCGGGTCCTGCGCGAAATGGCCGGCGGCGAGGGTGAGGATGAGGGCGCGGAGGTCGGTGGTGGGGCGCAGGTCGCGCCCCTCGAACCGGGCGGCGGGGGCAAGGCCGGGCCAGTCCGCCAGCACGCGGCCCGACAGGCGGGGGAAGGCGGCAAGGCCGCCGCCGGCGACGAGGGCGGCGCCGCCGGTGCCATGATCGGTGCCGCCGGTGCCGTTGACGGCGACGGTGCGGCCGAATTCGGTGGCGGCGAGCACCAGCGTGTCCGCCCAAAGAGGGCCAAGGCCGGAGGCAAGCGCGGCGATGGCGCCATCCAGTTGCCGCAGCTGGTTGGCGAGACGGCCTTTCTGGCCGCTGTGGGTATCCCAGCCGCCGATTTCCAGCGTGGCGAGGCGGGGACCGTTGGCCTGGGCGAGGAAGGTGGCGGCGATCTTCGCCAGTGCCTGCGGTTCGGCGCGGTTGCCGGTGGGGTCGGCCATGCCGCTGGCCAGCGTGCGGGCGCTCAGCGCCTCGCTCCACAGCGGGTGCAGCAGCGGGTCGGCGGCGTAGAGGCGGGTGACGCGCGACAGCAGCGCTTCCTGCGCGTCGGGCAGGTTGCTGGGGGCATAGCTGGTGACGTTCGCCGGGCCTTTCAGCGCCAGCGGGATCACGGGCGCGATGGCGACCGCGCTGCTGCCGGCGAGCGCCCCGGTCAGCCGGTTCATCCAGCCATCGCGCAGGGCATGGACGGCGGCGGCCCCGCTTTCCAGCACGTCCTGGCCATCGAAATGGCTGCGGTCGCGATAGGGGCTGGCGACGGCGTGGACGAAGCCGGCCTGGCCCCGCGCGGCGAGCGCGGCGGTCTGGGCGAGCGCCGGGTGCAGGCCGAACAGCCCGCCGGGCAGCGGCAACGGGTTTTCCACGACCAGCGCGCCGCGCGCGGCGGCATAGCCCGGGTCGGCGCCGGGGATGACGGTGTCGAGGCCGTCCATGGCGCCGCGCAGGATGATGAAGACGAAGCGGCGCGGGGTGGGCGCGGCGGCGAAGGCGAGGCCGGGCAGCAGGCCGGCGGCAAGGCCGGTGCCGAGCAGGAGACGGCGGCTGATCATCGGCGCAGGAACTCCGGCGAGAGGAAGAGGAGGGCGAGCGCCTGGGCGCCGCTGTCCGCCGCGGTGATGGCGTTGGCGGTGGTGGGCGTCAGCGTGCCGGGCAGCAGGCGGGGGGCCAGCGTGCGGGCGTCGAGCGCGGCGGGGAGCAGGGCGGCGAGGCGCTGCGCGGTCTCGACGCGGCGCATCAGCGCGTCGGGCGCGGCCCAGGTGGCGGCGGTGTCCCCCCAGCCGGCAGGGGAGCCGGGCCGCCAGGGCGGCTGGCCGAGCGCGTTGAGGGCCGGCACGATGCCGAAGCCGGGAAGGTCGCTGAGGCCGGCGCCGCGCAGGGCGGCGATCAGCCAGTCCCAGGGGCTGCGCACCTTGGCGGCGGGGGCCGCCCAGCTTTCGGGGGCGCTGGCCAGGGCGCGGTGGAGCGTCGGCAGGTCGCCGCGGCCCTGCAGGAAGCTGTCGGCGAGGCGGGCGACGAGGGCGGGTGGCGGATTGTCGGCGACGAAATGACGGGCGAGCTTGGTGGCGAGGTGGCGGGCGGTGGCCGGGTGGCTGGCGAGGGTGGCGAGCATCGCCTCGGCCTGGGTGGCACCGCCCTGGCGATAGCGGGTGCCGAGCAGGCGGCGGTCGCCGGGTTCGTGCCAAGCCGGCTGGAAGACGAAGGCGCCGTCCGGGGCATCCCGGCTGAGGCGGGCAAGCGGCCCGCGCCGGGCAAAGCCTCCGACGCTCCAGCCGGTCAGCGCGCGGGCGAATTCGCTGACATCGGCCTGGGTGTAGCCACCGTCGACGCCGAGCGTGTGCAGTTCGAGGATTTCGCGGGCGAGATTCTCGTTGAGGCCGACCGGGCGCGGCGGCTGGCCATCGGCGCGCGGGCGGCGCGCGGCGGCACGGGTGCCGACCTCGCTGCCGGGGCCGATGGACTGCGCCTGGTCGAGGTAGAGCAGCATGGCGGGATGGCGGACGACGGCAAGCAGCAGGTCGGCGAAGCGGCGGTTCAGGTTGGGGCGGATCGCCTCCACCTCCAGCGTGTGGGCGAGGCCGAGGGTCTCCAGCTTGTCGGCGCTGACGGTGAAATGGTTGGCCCAGAAATGTGCCAGCCGTTCGGCAAAGGGCGTGGCCGTGGTGAGGGCGGTGACGGCGCGGGCGCGCACGGCCTGGCTGTAATCATCCTGCGCCTGTTTGCGGACGATGCGGCGCGCCTCCATCCGGGCGGCGGGGTCCTGCCCATAAGTTTCGCGCAGCGCGACGAGGCGGGCGGTGACGGCGGCGCTGCCGGCGACGGCGGGAAAGGCGTCGGCACGGAAGCGGTCGAGCTGCGCCAGGAGGTCGGCGCGCGGGTCCGCGGGGGCCGGCCCATCGGGGCGGGCGCCCAGGCCGAAGCGGTTGGCGGCGATGGCGGGGGCGAAGACGGGCAGCGACATCGGAACCTCTGCGCCTGACTACGCCGCGCGTTCGGGCTTTTCCCCGGCGGTTGCGTCCAGGCGTTAGCGCACCGCGCCCGATGCCTTCAGCGCGGCGGCATCGAGGCCGAGTTCGGCGAGCAGCGCGTCCGTGTCTGCGCCGGCTTTCGGGGCGGGCGTGGGGGTGGGGACCGTGGTGGCGCTGTAGCGGGGCGCCGGCATCGGCTGGGTCATGCCGCCGATGTCGGCGAAGCTGCCGCGCGCGGCATTGTGCGGGTGAGCCGGCGCCTCCGCCATGCTGAGGATGGGGGCGTAGCAGACGTCGGTGGTTTCCATCAGCGCGTCCCAGTGGGCGCGGGGCCGGGATTTGAACAGCGCGGTCAGCTTCGCCTTCAGCGGGCCCCAGCTGGCGGGGTTCATCTGGGCGTCGAAATCGGGATCCTGGTCCAGGCCGGTGCGGGCGCGCAGCTCGGCGTAGAATTGCGGCTCGATGCTGCCGATCGAGATCCACCGGCTGTCGGCGGTTTCATAGCTGTCGTAGAAATGCGTGCCGGTGTCGAGCAGGTTGACGCCGCGCTCGTCTTTCCAGATGCCCAGCCCGCGGAAGCCCCAGATCATCGCCATCAGCACGGCGGCGCCCTCGGTCATGGCGCAGTCGATCACCTGGCCCTGCCCGGTCTTCTGCGCGTGCAGCAGCGCGGCTGTCATGCCGAAGGCGAGCATCATGCCGCCGCCACCGAAATCGCCCACCATGTTGATCGGCGGCGTCGGCTTGTCACCGGCGCGGCCATAGGCGTGGAGGGCGCCGGCGAGCGCGATATAGTTGATGTCATGGCCGGCGGCGGGCGCATAGGGGCCGGTCTGGCCCCAGCCGGTCATGCGGCCATAGACGAGGCGCGGATTGTCCGCGAGCAGCGTGTCGGGGCCGAGGCCCAGGCGCTCCATGACGCCGGGGCGCAGGCCTTCGAAGAAGCCGTCGGCGGTCTTCACCAGCGCGCGCACGGTGGCGATGCCGTCGGCATGTTTCAGGTCGACGATGATCGATCTGCGGTTGCGGCCCAGCACCGGCTCGGGCGCCTGGGCACCGGGGCGGTCGATGCGGATCACCTCCGCGCCATGGTCGGCGAGCATCATGCCGGCAAAGGGCCCGGGGCCGATTCCCGCCATTTCGATGATTCGGATGCCGTCGAGTGGCCCGGCCATGTTCGTCTCCCTGCGGCTAACCATGATTTTGCCACGTGCTAGCGCGTGGGCGGCGCGGGAGGCAAGCCGCTGATTCGACAGGGGTGACGGGAAAAATACCAATTAATGTGTCAGTTAAGTTATAATCTTTCCATCCACTTCGGCTTTGACGCTGCATTGACGAACGATGCGGAACCCGTTCTAGCGACGCTAAAGGTCGCAGCGTCGAAAAGGCGCGATAACAAGGTGGGGTTCGCATGATCAATCGCATGAAGCTGACCGTTGCCGCGGCGCTGGTGTCGTTGGCGGTGATGCCGGCGCGGGCGCAATATCTGGTGGATACCGGGGCCGGCGCGGGGCCGGATGCCTGGGTCCTCGCCGGCGGCGCATCGCAATGGGGCACCAATGTCAACTGGGCGGGGAAATTCACGCTGTCCAGCGCCTCGGTGATCACCTCGCTGGAATATTGGATGGATGTGGTGAATGCCGGGTCCTTTGCCATTCGCGTGTACAGCGCCGCGAAGGGCCTGCCGGGATCGTCCGCGGCGCTTTATGCGCGCGGCGTGTCGATGGGCAGCAGCAGCGTGGCGGGCGGCGCCGCCTGGCGGGGGGCGACACGGCAGGCGCTGACGCTGGCACCGGGCAGCTACTGGATCAGTTTCGAATCGTCGCGGACGTCGACCTTTGACGCGCTGCTGCCCAATTATCCCGCCAGTCCGCTGCTGGATCAGGCGTTCCGCGTGGGCAGCGATCCCTGGGAGCCGGCGGGCACTTTCGAGCCTTTCGGGGTGCGCATCGGCGGTTCGGCTGTGGTGGCCCTGCCGGGTGACCAGCTGGAGGGCGGGGCGCTGCTGGGCCGCTTCGACGCGGGCGCGATGAATGCGGCGGTGCCGGAAAGCGCCACCTGGGTGATGCTGATCGCCGGTTTCGGGCTGGTTGGCGCCGGGCTGCGCCGACAGCGGGCCGCCATCGGCTGACCGCAGATTCAGAACGGGTCATATCCCCCCCGGTCGCCTGCCGTGCGACCGGGGGTTTTCTTTTGCCGCCGACGTACGACAGTGCGGAGGATGAATGATTAACCATATTTCATGTGGGCGCGATCCAGGTCTTGTCATGTCGCGTCCGGGGCCCTGTTCTGTTGCGTAAAGGGGGATCAAGTGGATCTGAGGCTGGACACGCCGTCAATCCGGTCGAGCGACCGGACCTGGTTCGCCCCGTTTCTTTACAATGCCGGCTACTTGTTCAGCTATCTGCTGTTTCCGACCCGGGTCTGGCCCTATCGTCTGCTGCGCTTCTTCGGCATTGGCCTGATGGGACTGACGCGGGGTGTCGGAACCGCCGGGCTGCCGCTCGCCACGGGCAATGCCATCTGCATCGCGGGGTACCGCCATTCGGCCAACAGCTTCCTGGTCAGCAATGTCGACCGTGATGTGCATGCGCTGGTCCTGTCGCACAACCATCGCGCGTGGGAAGTGCGCCGCGCGGTGGCGTTGAAGCTGCCGGTCCTGTTGCTGGTGCGCGATCCGAAGGCCATCGCGGAATCCACCTGGCTGCGGTCTCGGGTGGGATGGAACGGCCAGCGCTATCCCATCTGGCCGGCGACCACCCTGCTGTGCTGGATGCTCTATCATCGCGCGGTGATGCGGTTCGAGAGCCGGCTTTCGGTCGTTTGCTTCCAGCGCGTGATCCGGGGCTGGCCGGCGGTGGTCGAGGCCGCCGCGGCGCGCGGCGTGACCTTGCACCTGCCGGCGCGGGAGGAAGCGATCAATGGCCTTGGCAATTTGCGGCCGGTGACGCTGAGCCGCTGGGCGTCATGGCTGCTGCGCCACGCCGAGGCGCGGCATCGCGCCCTGGTGGCGAAGAGCATTTAGAGTGCATTTCGCAAAAGTGTGAAGCGGTTTTCCGACAAGAGTGCACGACAACAAAAGATAGACCCCCATTCTGATCCCATCAGAATGGGGGTTTGGCACGGCCGGTCCGACAAGGAAGGCGCGGGGCCGCAGGAGCAGCCGTCGCGCTTCAACTCCGGGGCAAACGGGGCTAGATCGGTGACGCGCGCTGTGGCGTTCCGGTCGGGAGCATTGAACATGTCATCGGCCGTGGGGCGCGTCGCCATCATCGGTGCGGGATTTTCCGGCACCATGTGCGCGATCAACCTGGTGCGCCACGGCGCCGCCGTCGACCTGATCGACGCCTCCGGGCATTTCGGTGGCGGCCTCGCCTTCGGCCGCGCCGCCCCCGGCCATCTGCTCAACGTCCGTGCCGCCAACATGAGCGCGCTTCCCGATGCCCCCGACCATTTCGCCCGCTGGATGGCGCACCAGGGCATGGACGGTCATGGCTTCGCGCCGCGCCGCGCCTATGCCGACTATCTGGCGCAGCTTCTGGCGGAGAGCGAGGCCGCGCATCCCGGCATGCTGGCGCGCCACCATGGCCGCGCCGTCGCTGCCTCGCCCGCCGGCATCACGCTGGACGGCGGCCCCTTCCTGCCCGCGCGTGCCACCATCCTGGCCGCGGGCAATTTCCCGCCCGTGCTGCCGCCGGGCGTCGATCCGGCAAGGCTGCCCCCCGGTCGCTGGCACCCCGACCCGTGGCGGCTGGATGCGCCCGCCCTTGTGCGCGCAGGCCCGGTGCTGCTGCTCGGCACGGGCCTGACCATGGTCGATGTCGCGCTCAGCCTGGCGCGCGCCGGGCCGGCGCCGCTGCACGCGCTGTCGCGGCGCGGCCTCACCCCGCGCGCGCATGCCGATGCCCCGCCGGCGCCGTTGCCCGATTGTCCGCGCGGCAGCCTCGCCGAGTTGCTGCGCGCCACCCGGCGGCGGGCGGCGGACGTCGGCTGGCGCTCCGCGGTCGATGCCCTGCGCCCCTACACCGCCTCGCTCTGGCAGCGCGCCACCCTTGACGAGCGCCGCCAGTTCCTGCGGCATCTTCGCCCCTGGTGGGACGTTCACCGCCACCGCCTTGCCCCCGAGGTCGCCGCGGATGTCAGGGCGCTGCGCGAAACCGGCCGCCTCTCGGTGGTGGCGGGCCGCATGGTTGCCGCCGTGCCGTCGCCGGAGGGTATCGCCGTCCGCTGGCGCGGCCACGATGGCGACGAGACCAGCCTCAGCGTCGCCCATCTCGTCAACTGCACCGGCCCCGCCGGCGATCCGTCGCGCGCGGGCGATCCGCTGATCGGCGCGCTGCTGGCCCGCGGCGATGTCCGCCGCGATGCGCTCGGCCTCGGCCTCGACGCCGACGCCCAGTGCCGCGCACTCACTGACGCCGGCCCCAGCGACTGGCTGCATCTGGTCGGCCCGCTCAGCCGCGGCGCCTTCTGGGAGATGACCGCGGTTCCTGACATCCGCCGCCAGGCCTGGATGCTCGCCCGGCGCCTGTGCGCCGCCCATTGGGTCGGTGGCGAGCTTTGATCCGGACCACCAAGCGTCTGCCCGCCCGCCGTCCAAGGGGGACAGCGGGCGGCCTTCCCGACCTCCCCTGCCTTGCCGATCGCGGCATGCATATATATGCAGCTTCCAGACGTCCGGGCGATGCGATCCCCGGTGGCGGGCCTTTGCGGGAGGGATGACCATGGGCTGGGGTGACGGGGTCGACGCGGCGTTGCTGGCGCGGTTGCGGGCGTTCGACACGCCGACCATCTGCAATGCGCTGGAGCTGGCGACCGGCGGCCGGCGCGCGACCGGCTTCACGCGGCGCACCATGGTCTGCCCGTTCCCGGCGCTGCCGCCGATGGTGGGCTTCGCGCGGACGGCGACGCTGCGCAGCGCCGCGCCAAGTTCGATGGCAGCGGCGGAGGCGCGGGCGCTGCGGCTGCGTTACTATGCCCATGTCGCAGGTGGCGGGGTGCCGACCATCGCGGTGATCCAGGACCTGGACCATGATGTCGGGCTGGGCGCCTTTTGGGGAGAGGTCAATTCCAAGGTCCATCGCGCGCTGGGATGCGCCGGGGCGCTGACCAACGGCGCGGTGCGCGACCTCGACATGCTGGCGCCGGACTTTCCCATCGTCGCCGGCTGCGTCACGCCGAGCCATGCCTTCGTCCGCATCGAGCAGGTGGGCGGCGATGTCGAGATATTGGGGATGCCGGTGCGCGACGGCGACCTGATCCATGCCGACCGGCATGGCGCGGTGACGATCGACCGCGACGCGGCGGCCCGCCTGCCGCATGCGATCGAGGTGATCATCGCGCGCGAGCGGCTGATCCTGGAGGCCGCCGCGCAGCCGGGGTTCGGCGTGGAGGCCATCCGCCGGGCGATGGCGGAGGGCGACGACATTCATTGAATCATTGCGTGCGCGACGACCGCGTGAGAAATTGCGCGGGGGGTGGCGAAAACGGTGATTTGCGCGCACCGGAGCGCAGCGTGCTTGACGCACGTGAGCACCGGGGCACAGCAAATCGCCGTTTGCAGCCCGCTCTGCGCGATCTATCGCACGGTCGTCAGAATTTGGCGCGGAGGCGCACGCCATAGTTGGTGGGCAGGCTCCAGGTGGTCTGGTTGATGCCGTCGCCGCCATAGACGGTGCGCTGGTTGACGATGCTGTTCTCGATATTCTCGACATAGGCATCGATACCGAAGCGGTCGTTGGCGCTGCTCCAGCTGACGCGCAGGTCGGTCTTGGTGAAGGCCTTCTGGTCGCCGTTGTTGTCGAGGAAGGAGACCTGCGTCTGTGCTGAATAGGCGCTGGAGAAGAAGAACTGCACCTGCGGCGTCAGCCGGCCCATGTCGCCCAGGTCGATGTCATAGGCGCCGATGACGCTGGCGGTGAACTCCGGCGCGAATTGCGGCCGCAGGCCGCGCAGGCTGATGAAGCGCGCGGTCGGCTGCCCCAGGCCCTTGACGGTCTGGTGCGGGGCCAGCACGCTGTAGGCACCGAATTTCGAATCGAGATAGTTGGCGGTCAGTGTCACGCGGAAATTCTCGACCGGCAGGATTTCCAACGCGGCTTCGACGCCCGTCGTCTTGATGTCGCCGCCGTTGACCGCGATGGTGTCGACGCTGCCCGAGGCGTTCAGCCGCTGGAAGCTGGTGACCAGGTTCTTGTATTTGGTGTGATAGATCGAGCCGTTGAACTGGACGCGATTGTCCATGAAACGGCTCTTGATGCCGAGCTCGTAGTTGATCGACTTCTGGTCGCCGGTGGTGGTGCCGTCGGTCGCCAGCGAGCCCGAGAGGAAACCGGTGGAGACCTGCGCGAAGACCAGCACATCCTCGCCGGCGTCGAACTCGACCGCGCCGCGCCAGGTGACGTTGCTATAGTCGCGCTTGGTCCTGCTGGTGGCGAGCGCCGGGTCGGTGGAGAAGCCATCGACGGTGATCGGCGCGAACAGCGGGAATTGCGGGCCGCGATAGGAGGTCGGCCCGTTGAAGTTGACCGAATCCTTCTTGTCGATCGAGTAGCGGATGGCGCCGACGACGCGCAGTGAATCGATGAGTTCGTAGCTGGCCTGGCCGAAGGCGCCGAGCGTGGTGACGTTGACATATTGGAAGGTGTTGGAGTTGCGGCCGTTGCGGTTGGCAACCGTCGGATCGCCCATGTTGATCTGGTTCACCAGGATCGGCGTGGGGTTGAGCACACGGACCGTGATGCCGTCGGGCGTCGTCACCAGCGGGCGGATGGCGTTGTTGAAATCATCGGTGACGAGGTAGCGCAGCGAGGCGCTGAGAAACTGGATCTTGTCCCGCGAGGCATAGCCGCCGAGGTTATATTTGAAGCGGCCGGTATCGCGGGAGGCGAGTTGCAGTTCCAGCGTGTAGGATTTCACCCGCTCGCGCAGGAAATCGGCGGCGATCGGCGCTTCGCTGAAGTCATTGTCCTGACCGACATCGAGCTTGAAGTCGGTGTAGCTGGCGATGATCTTGCCATCGAGCGTGTCGGCGAGCGGATAATTGCCCTCCAGCGTGGCGTTGAACTCGTCGATGCGGTCGTTGTGGACGAAGTCCTTGTTCACCGTGTGCGGGTCATTGGGGTTGAAATCGCGCGTGCCGGCGGCACCGCGCCGCGGGTTGCGGCAATCCTTGGTGGTGCCATAGGGATCGGTCAACCCTTGAGCGTTCAGGTTGCGGCAGACGCCGGTATAGGCGAACAAGCCGGCGACATTGCCGCGTTCACGCACATTGGTGACACGCAGCGTCAGGTCGCCGCCGCCGGCGGGGGCATAGCGCGCCGAGCCGCGGAAGGCGACGGTGTCGATGGTGCCGAGATTCTCGCCGTTCAGGTTCTTCACATAGCCATCGCCGCGCTCGTAATAGCCGGCAAGGCGCACGGCGAAGGAATCCGACAGCGGCGCGTTGACGAAGCCTTCGGTGCGCAGCGTGTTGAAGCGCGCGTAGGAGACGGTGGCGCCGGCGGCGAAGCCGGTGGTGCTGGGGGCGTTGGTGTAGAGGTTGACGGCACCGGCGAGCGTGTTGCGGCCATAGAGCGTGCCCTGCGGGCCTTTCAGCACTTCCATGCGGGAGACATCGAAAAAGGCGCGGGTCTGTTGCGAGGCGCGGGGTTTGTAGACGCCGTCGACGAAGACCCCGACCGAGGGCGCGGCGTCGAGGAAGGTGTTGTTGGAATTGGCGCCGCGCAGCGAGATCTTGGCGTCGGGACCATAGCGGGCGAAGGTGAGGCCGGGCGTGATCAGCTCGATCCGGCTGACATCGGTGATGCCCGAGCGTTCGAGACCGGCGGCGGTCACGGCCTGGATGGCGATCGACACGTCCTGGATATTCTCGGCGCGTTTCTGCGCGGTGACGATGATATCCTCCAGCCCGCCGGTGTCGGCCTTCGCCGCGGTCTGCGCCTGGGCGGCACCCGTCAGCGCCAGCAGGCTGACGGAGGCCAGGATGATGTTCATCGGTGCGATCTGCATGTGCTTTTCCCCCTTCGTGCCACAATTGCCATCGGGCATCGCCCCGGCCCTTCTTCGGGCACATCGGCGGTTGCGGCGGCAAAGGTGCGACAAACTGAATATATATGCAACAGCAAACTGCATATATTTGCAAGCTCTTGTTTCGCGCGGTGCGTTGCTTAAGGTGCGGCGGTGCCCAAACCGAAACGCGCTTCCTCGACCGATGTCGCCCGGCTGGCCGGCGTCTCCCAATCGGCGGTGTCGCGCGCCTTCTCGCCCGGTGCCATCGTCTCCGTCGCCACGCGGGAAAAGGTGCGCGCGGCGGCGGCGCAGCTGGGCTATCGGCCCAATGCGCTGGCCAGCAGCCTGATCACCAAGCGCACCAACATCGTCGCGCTGATGACCGGCGACATCGCCAATCCGCACTATGCCCGCACCATCAACGCCTTCTCGCTGGGGTTGCAGGAGCGCGGGCTGCACGTGCTGCTGTTCTCGCTGACCGACGGGCAGGATGTGGAGGCCGCGGTGGAGGAGGTGCTGAAATATCGCGTCGATGGCGTGATCATGATTTCGGCGGCGCTGTCGGCGGAGGTGGGGGAGGCCTGCGCCAAGGTCGGCGTGCCGGTCGTGCTGTACAACCGCTATGCCTCGCAGCCGAACGTCAGCTCGGTCCGGATCGAGAACCGGCGCGGCGGCGCGATGGTGGCGGAACATCTGGCAGGCAACGGCCACCGCCAGCTGGGGTTCATCGCCGGCACGCGGGTGGATCGCACCAGCGAGGACCGGGAATGGGGCTTTGTCTCGACGCTGGCGAGCGTGGGGGCGTTCCTGACGGCGCGGGTGGAGGGGGATTATAGTTTCGAAAGCGGCCGGGCGGCGATGCACGAGATGATGCGTGCCGTGGTGGTGCCGACGGCGGTGTTTGCGGCGTCCGACCTGATGGCGTTCGGCGCGCTGGACGCGGCGCGGCACGACCTGAAGCTGCGGGTGCCGCAGGACATCGCCATCGTGGGCTTCGACGACCTGCCGGCGGCGGGCTGGCCGAGCTATGACCTCTCCACCATCCGCCAGCCGGTGGAGGCGATGGCGACGGCGGCGGTGCGGCTGCTGCTGGAGCGGGTGGGCAATGCCGCCGCCGAGCCGCAGACGCTGCTGGTGCCCGGCACGCTGATAAAACGCGGGTCGTCGGCGATCACGCGCTGAGCGTCACGCGCCACGGTTGCGCCGCCCGCCGGTCTGTGCTGAATATATATGCAGCACAGACAGGGGTGGTGGGCAGATGCGCGGTTTTGACCCGAAATTCACAAGTTTTCCCGACTATATCGAGAAGATCACGCGGGAGATCTGGGAGGATCGCGGCATCGGGCTGTCGCTGCGGAAATATTATGCGCCCGACGTGATCGTGCGGGCATCGAATGCCATCATCACCGACAACCGCGGGGTGACGGCGGCGACGCTGGCGACGCTGAACGAGTTTCCCGACCGGCGGCTGGTCTATGAGGATGTGATCTGGGCCGGCAACGACGACGAGGGCTATATCTCCTCCCACCGGCTGATCTCGGTGATGCGCAAGCAGAATGACGGGGCCTATGGCAAGGGTCTGGGCCAGCTGGTGCGCTCCCGCATCATCGCCGACTGCGTGGTGCATGAAGGGGTCATCACCGAAGAGTGGCTGGTGCGCGACCATGGCGCCTTCGCCGCCTGCCTGGGGACGACTCCGCGCGCGCTGGCGGAGACGATGATCGCGCGCGGCGATACCAGCGTGTTCACCCCGGCGAACGACAAGCCGGGGCCCTATCGGGCACGGATCGAGGATGGGGCCGAGGCGCGGCGCTATGCCGAGGCGTGGCGCACGATCTGGGGGGCGAAGACGCCGGCGGCGATCCGCGACCATTATCACCAGGGCGTGACGGCGTTCGTCGCCAATGGCGAGGTGCTGAGCGGGCATGAGGATCTGGACCGCTTCGTGGTCGGCTATCTGGCCTCCTTTCCCGATGCCGCGCTGACCGTCGACCATCTGATCGTCAACCGCGATCCGGGGCAGCCGGTGCGGCTGGCGCTGCGCTGGTCGATCGAGGCGACGCACAAGGGCTGGGGCCGGTTCGGCGAACCGACCGGCGCGCCGGTCTATATCCTGGGGATGACGCACGCCTATATGGTGGATGGCCGGGTGACGATGGAGTGGATCACCATCGACGAAGTGGCGATCTGGAAGCAGATCCTGGCGGCTGGCTGACCGGGTCCGGCAGCGGGTCGCCGGCGAAGAACGCGCGGGCGTTGGCGAGCGCGCGCAGGCCCATGGCGGTGCGGGTCTCGGTGGTGGCGCTGCCGAGGTGGGGCAGCAGGAAGCTGTTGCGAAGGCTGGCGTAGCGCGGGTCGAACGCCGGCTCGTTGGTGAAGACGTCCAGGCCGGCGGCGGCGAGCTGGCCGGATCGCAGCGCGGCGATGACGGCGTCGTCGTCCACCAGTTCGCCGCGGGCGGTGTTCACCAGGATGGCGCCGGCGGGAAGCCGGGAGAGCGTGTCGGCGTTGATGATGGCGCGGGTCGCCGGCGTGAGCGGGGCGTGCAAGCTGAGGGCCTGGCAGCGCGGCCAGAAGTCGGCGGCGTCGGCAACGAACTCCCAGGGCAGGCCGGGTTGTTCGCGGCGGCCGTGGTAGAGGATGGTCATGCCGAAGGCGGCGGCGCGGGTGGCGGTGGCGGCCCCGATGCGGCCCATGCCGAGGATGCCGAGCGTCTTGCCGCCGAGGTGCGTGCCGAGCATTGCGGTGGGGGCCCAGCCGGTCCAGGCGCGGGCCCGCATCATCGCCTCGCCCTCCGCGGCGCGGCGCGCGGCGCCGAGCATCAGCAGGATCGCGAGGTCGGCGGTGGCGTCGGTCAGCACGTCGGGCGTGTTGCTGATGGCGATGCCGCGCGTCGTGGCGGCGGCAAGATCGATATGGCTGGTGCCGACGCCGAAATTGGCGAGCAGGCGGACAGTCGTGGGCAGCGCCGCGATGGTGGCGGCGTCGAGCCGGTCGGTGACGGTGCAGAGCAGCGCGTCGGCATCGGTGGCGGCGAAGTCGGCGGGCGTCCAGGGCCGGTCATCGGGGTTGGCGCGCAGGGTGAAATGGCGCGCGGCCTCGGCCTCCACGGCGGCGGGGAGGCGACGGGTGAGGGCGAGGGTGGGCATGGTCAGCTTTCGATCAGGATGGCGCGGAAATCATTGACGTTGGTGCGCGTGGGACCGGTGACGATCAGGTCGCCCAGGCCAGCGAACAGGGCGTGGGCGTCGTTGTTGGCGAGGAGGGCGGCGGGGTCGAGGCCGCGTGCGCGGGCGCGGGCAAGCGTGGTGCCGTCGGCATGGGCGCCGGCGTTGCTCTCGCTGCCGTCGATCCCGTCCGTGTCGGCGGCGAGCGCAGTGACGGGGAGGCCGGCGATGCCGAGCGCCAGGGCGGCGAGATATTCGGCGTTGCGGCCGCCGCGCCCGCTGCCGGTGACGGTGACGGAGGTTTCGCCGCCGGAGAGCAGCAGCTGCGGGCCGTGGCCGACCAGACCGCGGGCGAGGGCGGCGTGGGCGCTGCCCAGGGTGCGGGCCTCGCCCTCCAGCCGGTCCGAGAGGAGGGTGCAGCGCAGGCCGCGGCGGGTGGCGAGCGCCGCGGCGGCGCTGAGCGCGGACGCGGCGGTGGCGGCGATGCGGTGGCTGAGCGCCGGCAGGACCGGCGGCGACGCGGGACGGGCGAGGTGGCGGGCGATGTCGTCGGGCAGCGGGATGCGCCAGCGGGCGAGGATGGCGGCGGCGGCCTGTGGCGGGGAGGGGTCGGGAAAGCTGGGGCCGGAGGCGACGAGCGCGGGGTCGTCTCCGGGCACGTCGGAGATGACGATGCTGTGGACGCGCGCCGGCGCGGCCGCGGCGGCGAGGCGGCCGCCCTTGAAGGCCGACAGGCGGCGGCGGACGCTGTTGATGTCGGCGATGGGGGCGCCGCAGTGGAGGAGCGCGCGCAGCACGGCGGCCTTGCTGGCGGGGTCGATGCCGGGCGCGGGCAGGGTGGTGAGCGCCGAGCCGCCGCCCGAGACCAGGACGAGCGCGAGATCGTCGGGACCGAGGGTGGCGGCAAGGTCGAGCATCCCGCGGGCGGCCTGGGCGCTGCGCGTGTCGCCATGGGGGTGGCCGGCGAACAGCAGCCGGATGCGATGCAGTGGCAGGCCGTGGCCGTCGCGGGTGACGGCGAGGCCTTCGAGCGGTCCGGGCCAGTGCGTTTCGACGGCGGCGGCCATCGACGCGGCGGCTTTTCCGAAGGCGAGGACGGCGGTGCGGCCGCGCGGTGGCGGGGGCAGGCAGGGGGGGACGCAGTGCGCCGGATCGGCGGCGGCGACGGCCGCGGCGAACAGCTCGGTCAACAGGGCTTGCGCTGGCGTCATGGCTGGTGAATATATATGCAGTGAGCGCCGCACAAGCGCTGACGGCAGCGCGAATGGCAGCGCGGAGGGGGGCTTTCGATGCAGGCGATGGTGAGGGCAGAGGATATCCCCATCCGGCGCCGGGTTGTTGCCTTCGTGTTTTTCATGCTCGCCGACTTCTTCTATGGCTGGGCGTGGAATACCGAAAGCGTGTTCCGCCCGGACATCCGCGCGGCGCTGGGGCTGACGCTGACGGAAGCGGGCCTGATGTACACGGCGCAGGGGCTGGGCGCGCTGGTCGGCGGCGGGCTGATCATCGGCCAGGTGGCGGACCGGATCGGCCGGCGCAACGCGCTGTTCGTGGTGATGGTCGGCTATGGCCTGGCGTTGCTGGCGGGCACCTATGTGGTGAATTTCGAGCAGCTGATGGCGCAGCGCTTCGTGCTGGGGTTGTTCCTGGGCGGCGTGTTCCCGACGGTGGTGGGGCTTTATACCGCCCTGTTCCCGCGCCAGGTGTGCGGCAAGCTGGCGGGATTCTACAACGGCACCTTCAACGGATCGGTGACGGTGATGGGGCTGATCGTGGCGAGCGCGTTCAGCAGCGACTATCATCTCTATCTGCTGATGGGGGCGATCCCGCCGCTGCTGCTGGCGCCGTTCGCCTTCCTGATCGTGCCGGACGACCGGCGGGTGGTGGCGTTCGGGACGGACCCGGCGGCGCCGACGGTGGCGCGCGGCAGGCTGCCGATCGCCGAACTGTTCGGACCCGGCCTGTCGAGCCAGACGCTGCGGCTGGCGGCGATGGTGGGGCTGAACTTCTTCGGCTCGGCGAGCTTCATCAACTGGCAGACCACCTACATGGAGGAGGTGCGCGGCATCGCGGGCGCAAGTTCCAAGGCGATCTTCGGCTGGCAGTTCGCCGCCGCGATCGTCGGCGGGTTCATCTGGGGCGCAGTGAGCGACAGGTTCGGCCGGCGGGTGAACGCCTGGGGGTTCCTGGCCGGGGCGGCCTCGGTGCTGCTGTACCTGACGGTGGCGACGACGACCGCGACCCTGGCGCTGGCGGGGCTGGCCTATGGCTTCTTCATCGCTGCCTCGGTGATCTGGGGGCCGTGGCTGACCGAGCTTTATCCGTCGCATCTGCGGTCGACCGCGGCGTCGATCTTCCAGTGGGGGCGGATCGTCAGCTTCATGGCGCCGCCGATCACCACCGCGGTTGCCGCGGCGACCAGCCTGGGGGTGGCGATGGGGCTGGCGGCGGTGGCGTTCACGCTGTCGGCGCTGATTTGGCTGAGCCTGCCGGAGACCTTGCACCGGGAGGGACGCTGATGCGGACCTATTCGGCGCTGGCGCTGCTGCGCGAGGGACTGTCGGGCCATCGCGGCTGGCAGCGCGCCTGGGCCGATGCCACGCCGAAGCCGCATTATGACGTGGTGATCATCGGCGGTGGCGGGCATGGGCTGGCGACCGCGCATTATCTGGCGGCGGAGCATGGCATCAGCAATGTGGCGGTGTTGGAAAAGGGCTGGATCGGCGGCGGCAACACCGGGCGCAACACCACCATCGTGCGCTCCAACTATCTGTGGGACGAGAGCGCGCGGCTCTATGACCATGCGCTGGGGCTGTGGGAAGGGCTTTCGGACGCGCTCAATTACAATGTGATGTTCTCGCAGCGCGGCGTGATGAACCTGGCGCACAATCTGGGGGATGTGCGCGAGGGCAAGCGCCGGGTGAATGCGCTGCGGCTGAACGGGGTGGACAGCGAGTGGCTGGAGCCTGCCGCGGTGAAGGCCTTCTGCCCGCCGCTGGAGGTGGGTGCGGCGGCGCGATATCCGGTGATGGGCGCGACCCTGCAGCGCCGGGCGGGGACGGCGCGGCACGATGCGGTGGCCTGGGGCTATGCCCGCGCGGCGTCGGCGCGCGGCGTGGACATCATCCAGAACTGCGAGGTGACCGGGTTCCGGCGCGAGGGCGGGCGGATTGCCGCCATCGAGACGACGCGCGGCAGCATGACCGCCGGCAAGGTGGGGATGGTGGTGGCGGGGCATTCGAGCGTGCTCGCCGACATGGCAGGCTTTCGCCTGCCGGTGGAGAGCCACACGTTGCAGGCGCTGGTCTCCGAACCGGTCAAGCCGGTGCTGGACACGGTGGTGATGTCCAACGCGGTGCATGTCTATGTCAGCCAGTCGGACAAGGGGGAGCTGGTGATCGGCGCGGGGATCGATGATTATCTGAGCTATGCCCAGCGCGGCAGCTTTCCGGTGATCGAGCATCAGATGGGGGCGCTGCTGGCGCTGTTCCCGAGCTTTTCGCGGCTGCGGATGCTGCGGGGCTGGGGCGGGACGGTGGACATCTGCCCGGACGCCTCGCCCATCATCGGCCGGACGCCGCTGGACAATCTGTTCATCAACTGCGGCTGGGGCACGGGCGGCTTCAAGGCGACGCCGGGATCGGGGCATGTGTTCGCGCACACCATCGCCCGGGGCGAGCCGCATCCGCTGGCGGCGCCGTTCGGGCTGGAGCGGTTCACCAGCGGGCGGTTGATCGACGAGCATGGCGCCGCGGCGGTGGCGCACTGATGCTGCTCATTGTCTGCCCGCACTGCGGTCCGCGCGACCAGACCGAGTTCAGCCATGGCGGCGAGGCCGGGCGGGTGCGGCCCGCCAACCCGGAGGTGCTGGGCGATGCCGAATGGACGGATTACCTGTTCATGCGGACGAATCCGAAGGGGGTGCACAAGGAGCGCTGGTGCCACAGCGCGGGGTGCCGGAAATGGTTCGTGACCGGGCGCGACACGCGCAGCCACGGGTGGGTCAAATGAGGGTATCGGCGGGCGGGGCGCGGATCGACCGGGGCCGGGTGCTGCGGTTCCGCTTCGACGGCGTGGCGATGACCGGTCATCCGGGCGACACGCTGGCGTCGGCGCTGCTGGCGAACGGCGTGCACCTGGTGGGGCGGAGTTTCAAATATCACCGGCCGCGGGGGATCGTCTCGGCGGGGGCGGAGGAGCCGAACGCGCTGGTGACGGTGGGGGAGGGGGCGTTCGCGGAACCCAACACGCGGGCGACGATGGTGGAGCTGCATGAGGGCCTGGTGGCGACGAGCCAGAACCGCTGGCCCTCCCTTTCGTTCGATGCCGGCGCGCTGACCGGGCTGTTCGGGCGGTTCTTTCCGGCGGGCTTCTACTACAAGACCTTTTTCGGGCCGGCCTCGCGCTGGACCGGGCTGTATGAGCCGTTCATCCGGCGGATGGCGGGGCTGGGGCCGGCGCCGACGGCGGCCGATCCCGACCATTATGACCGGGTGGTGGCACATTGCGATTGCCTGGTGATCGGCGGCGGCGCGGCGGGGCGGGCGGCGGCGGCGGCTGCCTCAGGCCGCGTGATGATGCTGGATGAGGGCATGCCGGGCGCGGACCCGCCCGGCGTGACGTGCCTGTGGCGGACGACGGCGTTCGGGCGTTATGACGACAATCTGGTGATGGCGGTGGAGCGGGTGGCCGACCATCTGCCGCCGGATGAGCGCCGCGGGCCACGGCAGCGGCTGTGGCAGATACGGGCGAAAGAGATCGTGCTGGCGACCGGCGCGCATCAGCAGCCGCTGGTGTTTCCGGGGAATGACCTGCCGGGCGTGATGCTGGAGAGCGCGGCGGTGCGCTATCTGAACGATTTCGGCGTGCTGGTGGGGCGGCGGATCGTGGTGGCGGGCGAGATCGGTGGTGCGGACGCGCTGCGCGACGCCGGGGCGGAGGTGGTGCACCTGCCGCATGTGCTGGCGGCGCATGGCGGCAGGCGGGTGCGCGGCGTGACCGGGCCGGACGGGCGGCGGATCGCCTGCGACGCGCTGCTGATGGGCGGGCATTGGCAGCCGGCGGTTCACCTGTTCACCCATGTCGGCGGCAAGGTGGCGTTCGATGCCGGGCGACATGCCTTCCTGCCGGTGGCGGCGGAGGGTCAGCCGCGCTGCGTGGGAGCATGCGCGGGCGAGCTGCCGGTGGTGGCGCCGGTGGCACCGGTGGTGGGGCCGAAGGCGTTCGTGGATTACCAGAATGACGTGACGCTGGCGGACATCGACCTGGCGGCGCGGGAGGGGTTCGTCTCGGTCGAGCATCTGAAGCGCTATACCACCACGGGGATGGCGACCGATCAGGGCAAGCTCTCGAACCTGAATGCGCTGAGCCGGCTGGCGGACAATCTGGCGGTGGCGCCGGGGGTGGTGGGGACGACGACCTTTCGCCCGCCCTATACGCCTGTCACCTTCGGCGCGCTGGCGGGGCATGACCGCGAGCTGCTGATCGATCCGGCGCGGACGACGCCGCTCCATGGCTGGCATGTGGCCCGCGGCGCGGTGTTCGAGGATGTCGGGCAGTGGAAGCGGCCCTGGTATTTTCCGAAGGCCGGCGAGTCGATGCACGAGGCGGTGCTGCGCGAGGGGCGGGCGGTGCGTGAGGGCGTGGGGATGCTGGACGCCTCCACGCTGGGGAAGATCGACATCCGCGGGCCGGACGCGGCGGCGCTGTTGAACCTGGTTTATACCAATGCCTGGGCGAAGCTGGAGGTCGGGCGCTGCCGCTATGGCGTGATGCTGGGCGAGGACGGGATGGTGTTCGACGATGGCGTCAGCGCGCGCATCGCCGACGATCATTTCATCATGTTCACGACGACGGGCAATGCGGCGCGGGTGCTCGACCGGCTGGAGGATTATTGCCAGACCGAATGGCCGCACCTGGAGGTGTGGCTGAATTCGGTGACCGAGCATTGGGCGGCGGCAGTGGTGACGGGGCCGCGGGCGAGGGACCTGTTGAAGGGCGCGGTGAGCGGCTGCGACCTGTCGGCCGAGGCCTTTCCCCATCTGGCGTGGCGGGAGGCGGTGGTGGCGGGGCATCCGGTGCGGCTGTACCGCATCAGTTTCACCGGTGAATTGAGTTTTGAAATACACAGCGATGCGCGCCATGCCGTGGCGGTGTGGCAGGCGCTGTGGGCGGCGGGCGAGGCGCTGGGGGTGACCGCCTATGGCACCGAGACGATGCATGTGCTGCGCGCCGAGAAGGGCTATGTCATCATCGGGCAGGAGACGGACGGCACGGTGGGGCCACATGACCTGGGGCTGGGCTGGGCCGTTTCACTGAAGAAACCCGATTTCATCGGCAAGCGCAGCCTGGCGCGGCCGGACATGCAGCGGCCGGACCGCAAGCAGCTGGTGGGGTTGCTGCCCGATGCGGCGGTGCCCGAAGGCGCGCAGCTGACCGCGGGCGCGGCGGACAGGGCGATGCTGGGGCATGTGACCTCGGCCTATCACAGCCCGGTCATGGACCGGCCGTTCGCGCTGGCACTGCTGAGCGGTGGTCGCGCGCGGGTGGGGGAGGAGGTGTTCGCCCGGTTCGGGGGCGCGCCGGTGCGCTGCACGGTGACGGAGGCGATGTTCCATGATCCGGAAGGGGTGCGGATGAATGGCTGAGCTGGCGCGGATGCCGGACCGGGCGATGCTGGTCCTGCGCAGCCGGGACGCGGCGGCGTGCGGCCTGCCGGTGGGTGTGGGGTCCGCGGCGGCGTGGCGGGGCGGGACGGCGGTGTGGATCGGCCCGGACGAGTGGCTGCTGATCGGCGGGGACGGGGTGGGTGGCGACGATGCGCCGGCGCTGCTGGCGGGGTGCGCGGGGTTGCCGCTGGTGGCGGTGGACGTGTCGGGCAACCGGTCGCTGTATCGCCTGCACGGGGCGGACGCGGGCGCGGTGCTGGCGCGGGGCTGTTCGCTGGACCTGGCGGGGCTGGCGGTGGGGACGGGCTGGTCGACGCTGCTGGCGCGGGCGCAGCTGGTGCTGCTGGTGGCGGCGGACGGCTATCGGCTTTTGCCGCGGCGGTCGTTCGGCCGCTATCTGGAGGCATGGTTCCAGGCGGTGGGGGTTGCGGTGGCGGAGCGGTCATGATCGTCGACGGGCATCACCATTTCTGGCATTTGAACGAGGTTCATTATCCCTGGCTGGCGGCGGCGGGGACGCCGCGCTTTTTCGGTGATCCCGATCCGATCCGGCGGGACTATGGCGTGCCGGAATTCCGCGCCGACCATGCGCACGTGGACGTGCGCGCCTCGGTGCACATCCAGGTGGGGGCGGCGGATGCCTTCGCCGAGACCGCCTGGGTGGCGCGGCATGCGGCGGCGCAGGGCTGGCCGGTGGGAATCGTGGCGGCGGCGGACCTGACGGCAGCGACGCTGGCGGACGACCTGGCGCGGCACGCGGCGCTGGCGGACGGGCGGCTGCGCGGGGTGCGGCAGATCGTGGCGCGGCATCCGTCCGAAGACGGGCCGGGAGCGGGGGCCTTGTTGCGCGATCCGGCGTTCGCGCGCGGGCTGGAGACGCTGGCGGCGGCGGGGCTGCGGTTCGACCTGCAACTGACGGGCGAGCTGCTGGCCGAGGCGGCGGCGGTGTTCGGCGCGGTGCCGGCGCTGCGGGTGGCGCTGTGCCATGCCGGCTCCCCCTGGGACGCGAGCGAGGGGGGCATGGCGCGCTGGCGGGAGGGGCTGCACGCCTTCGCGGCGCTGCCCGGCGCGGTGGTGAAGCTGTCCGGGCTGGGGATGCTGCGGCGTGACGGCGCAGGGGTGGGCGCGATCGCCGACGGGCTGCTGGCGGCGTTCGGCACGGCGCGGATGATCTGGGGCAGCAACTGCCCGGTCGATGCGCTGCACCGGCCATGGCAGGCGCTGTACGCGGAGGCGCGGGCGCTGGTGCCGGCGGCCGGGCGGGAGGCGGTGTTCGGCGGCAACGCGGCGGCGTTTTACGATCTGGATACCAAAACCCCCTGATGTTGACTCATCAGGGGTAGGAGGCGGCGCATGGGCGCCGGCGCCCGGTCGGGCTTGCCGCCCGCGGCGGAGGGGATGGCATCGCAGGGACGGGCTATTAGCCCTTGCTGCTGTTGCGCATGTTGGTGAGCACCCAGCGGATGTGGCTGACGAAGGTGACGACGCTGCTGTGGGCGTCGCCGGACAGGATCATGGCGTGGATCTGCCGGTAGTTGAGGATATATTGTTCCCAGTGGCCGCCCGGCGCCAGTTCGGCGAGCAGCGTGGTGTAGAAGCGGATGTAGGGCCGGCGGTAGAAGAAATCGAGGAAGGCGTTGCCGGACAGCGCGTTCAGCTCGATGTGGTAGCGGTAGAGCGCTTCGACGAAGACCTGCGGGTGGCGGCGGATCCAGGCGTCCTCGATGCGGGCGAAGGCCTCGATGATGACGGCGCGGGGGGCTTCCTCGCTCATGCGGGCGGTGGCGAGGCGGACGCCGAGGACGCAGATCGCCTCGGTGAACTCCAGGAACTCGACCAGCTCCTTGGGGCTGAGGCGGCGGATGCGGGCGCCGCGGTTGGCGACCAGCTCCACGACGCCTTCGCCGGCGAGCATGTGCAGCGCCTCGCGCACGGGGGCGCGGCTGACATTATATTCCTCGGCCAGGTCGGCGGCGATCAGGCGCTGGCCCTGGACATAGCGGCCGCGCATGACGCCATCGACGATGGCATCGACGACGGCGGCGACGGAGGAGATTTCCTCGTCATCGATCTTTGCTTCGCTGGTCATTGCCCCTGCCTAAACCATGAAGTGCCGGCCGCCAAGTTTGTCGGTTGATGCGGGAGACAATTTTGCATACAAAAATGCCAAGCGATTCGAGGGAGACTAGCGCATGGCGACGGTGTTGGCGGAGGTTCGGGACGGTGACGGCCTGGCGCAGCGGCTGCGGCAGCTGCTGGGCAACGACCATGTGCTGGTGGACGAGGCCAGCCGCGCCTTCTACTCGACCGACCTGAGCTGGCGGCCGCGCGAGGTGGCGGCGATGGTGGCGCGGCCCGGCAGCGTGGAGGAGCTGGCGGCGACCGTGGGCGCGGCGACGGAGGCCGGCTTCGCGGTGGTCGCGCGCGGCGGCGGCATGTCCTATACCAGCGGCTATACGCCGGAGCGGCGCGACACGGTGCTGCTGGACACGCGGCGGCTGAACCGGGTGATCGAGGTCAACACCGAGGACATGTATGTGCTGGTGGAGGCCGGCTGCACCTGGAAGGAGCTGCACGAGGCCCTGGCGCCGCACGGGGTGCAGACGCCCTATTGGGGGCCGCTGTCGGGCGCCTATGCGACGGTCGGCGGCGCGCTCAGCCAGAACAGCCTGTTCCATGGCTCGGGCATCGGCGGCACCGCGGCGGAGAGCGTGCTGGGGCTGAAGGTGGTGCTGGGCGACGGCCAGCTGCTGACCACGGGCAGCTGGGCGCATCGGGCCGGCAATCCCTTCTGGCGGCATTTCGGCCCCGACCTGACCGGGCTGTTCACCGCGGACACCGGCGCCTTTGGTGTGAAGGCGGTGGCGGCGCTACGGCTGGTGACGGCGCCGAAGCACACGGGGTACCTGTCCTACAAGTTCGACACGCTGGAGGCGATGCTGGCGGCGCAGGTGAAGATCGCGCGGCTGGGGATCGCGTCCGAATGCTATGGTTTCGATCCCTATTACAATGGCGGCTTCGAAAAACAGGGCATCACCTTCGAGGAAGGCCTGTCGATTGTCGGCAAAATTGCCCGGAAAGGCGGGCTGAAGGGGTTGAAGGCGGCGGCGAAACTGGCGCTGGGGGGCAAGCGCATCCTGAAGGATGTGCCCTATTCGCTGCACATGACGCTGGACGCGCATACCGAGCTGGTGGCGGCCGAGCATACCGACATGGCCGCCGAGATCTGCGCCGAGCTGGGCGGGACGGAGATGGCGAACAGCATCCCGACGGTGTTCCGCGGCGCGCCCTTCGGCGGGGTGCGCACCATCCTGTTGGGCAGCGAGGGCGAAATCTGGATTCCGGTGCATGGTTATTTCCCGCTGTCCCGCGCGATTCCGGCGGCGCAGGCGACCGAGCGCTTCCTGGCGGAGCGGCGCGACCTGATGGACCAGTGGGGCATCAAGACCAGTTACCTGACCTGTTTCAGCGGGCCGGAGTTCGTGATCGAGCCGAGCTTTTACTGGCATGACGAACTGGGCGAGTTCCGGCTGAGCCTGATCGAGCCGGAGTTCGCCGAGAAGTGGAAGGACATTCCGGCGAACGAGGCGCGGCGCGCTGTGGCGCTGAAGCTGCGCGACGAGCTGCGCGACCTGTTCGACAGCCTGGGCGGGCTGCACCTGCAGATCGGCAAATATTACCCCTATACCGACATCATGAACAATGCGCCGCTCGCGCGGGTGGTGCGCGGGGTGAAGGAGGTGCTGGACCCGCAAGGCCTGGTGAACCCGGGGTCATTGGGATTGCGTTGAGGGAGACGGCCATGGACCGCATCAGCTGGGGCAAATTCGCCCATTACCGTTACGACCCGACCGATCTGGACGCGGAGCCGGACCTGCAGTTTCCGTTCGTCGAAGGCTCGCGCTTTCGCGCCGCGAACATCGCCATCGATGAGCCGGCGGTGCAGATCAACATCGAGGATTTCTACCAGGGCGTGGAGATCCCCTGGACGCTGGCGCATGACGAGGTGCACACGGTGATCAGCGGCGAGTGCGAGATCGACTATCACCTGCCGCCGCTGATGCTGGAATCGGGGACGGTGCGGGTGAAGGCGGGCGACGCCTATTACATGCCGCGCGGCTGCCGGGTGGTGTGGCGGGTGCTGAGCGAGGAACCGTTCCGACATTATTGCGTGTGTTTCCCGAACCCCGGCTATCCTATTCCGGTGGTGCGCAGCGTGCGGGAGGCGTAGTTTTCCGGGTCTTCAGGACGGGCTGGCGTCGAGGATCTGGCCGGCGAGCGGGCTCAGGTGCAGGCTGAGGGCTTTCCAGCCGGCCGGCGTGCGGGTGCAGACGGCGGAGACGAAGCCGGGGCGGAGACGGAAGCCGGCGTCCTTCGGCTTGCCGCGCAGGTTGAAGAAGGCGGAGACGATGCCGGTCTCGCCATGCACCTGCGCCGTAACCTGCGACAGGATGATTTCCAGCCGTTGCCAGTTGGCGGCGTGGAAGGCGAGGTGATCGGCGGCGGCGGTGCGATCCATGGCGAAGGGCACATCGTGATCGATCATCAGCGCGGCCTCGGCGAGGAAGTCTTGGCGGGCGCGGGCCAGCGCCGTCGGCGCGTCTGCAGGGGCGGTGAAGGCGGCGCGGAAGGCGGCCTCCAGCCCGGCGGCTGGGTCGGGCGCGGCCATGGCGGCGGCGGGGAGCGTGGCGGCGGTAGCAGCAGCGAGGGCGGCGGCAAGCGCGGTGCGGCGGTCCGTATCGGTCATGGCGCGTCCTTCAGGCGGGGGATTGGCGGGTGACGTGGCCGATGATCGGCGACTGGTGCCAGCTGGCGAGTTTCCAGCCGTCGGTTCCGCGCCGCCAGCCCTGGCTGAACAGCATCGGGCGCAGGCGGAAGCCGGCATCGACCGGCTTGCCGCGGAACATGGCGAAGCCGAGCACCGCGCCGCTGCCGCCGGACGCCACGAAGCGCAGGCCGCTGGGGAGCCAGGCGAAGCCCTGCCAATTGTCCGGACCGTGGAAGGCGATGTGCGCCTGGAAGCCGGCGCGGTCGACGCGGAAGGGCAGGTCTTCATCGAAGATGATCGCCTGGGGCAGGATGGCGGCGTAGAAGGCATCGAGGTCGCCGCGGGCGAGGGCGGCGGCGAGCGCGGCGAAGGCGGCTTCGAGTGATGGATCGGACATGGGGACCCTCTTGCCAGTTTTGCATACAGAATCATAAGATAGGTTGCGATGCAAGGGAGGGTTTATGATTCGCTGTGGCTATGTCGATATCGCTGCCGGACAGGTGCATTACCGGCATGTCGCCGGCGAGGGCCTGCCGATCCTGTTCTTTCACCAGAGCGGCAGTTCCGCGAAGATGTGGGACAAGGTGATGACCCGGCTGGACGGCGGCCGGCCGATGTTCGCGTTCGACATGGCGGGCTATGGCGGCAGCTTCGATCCCGATCCCGAGCGGGATCCGACGATGGCGGACTATGTCGACTGGCAGGCGGCGGCGGTGGCGGCGCTGGGGATTTCACGCGCGCATCTGGTGGGGCATCACACCGGGTCGTGCGTGGCGGTGGAGCTGGCGGCGCGCCATCCGGCGCTGGCGCAATCGCTGACGATGGCGGGGCCGGTGCCGCTGACGCCCGAGGAGCGGGCGGAATTCGCCAAGCATTTCGGCACGCCGTTTACACCGCGCGCCAGTGGCGGCTATCTGCTTGATAACTGGCATTATCTCCACAATCTGGGGGCGCATGCCGATGTCATGCTGCACCATCGCGAGCTGGTGGACACGCTGCGCGCCTGGTTCACCCGGGTGCAGAGTTACAACGCGGTGTGGGGGCAGGATTTCGCCGGGTTCCTGATGGCGGTGCAGGCGCCAATGCTGTTGATGGCGGCGGAGGATGATGTGCTGTATCCCTTCCTGGCACGCGCGCTGGCGATGCGGCCGGATGCTGAAAGCTGGCCGGTGAAGGGCGCCAATTTCGAGCCCGACCTGGACCCGGACGGTTTCGCGGCGGGGCTGTCGGCCTTTGTGGCGAAGCATGGTTAGCTGCCCAGTATCTTGCGGTTCAGGACGGTTTGGGTGGACTGGTCGTAGAGGCCGGTGAGGCGTTCGAGCGCGGCGGCGCCTTCCTCCAGCGCGGGTGACAGGCCGTTGACGTCGCCGATCAGCGCCACCAGCAGTTCCTGCCGGACGCGGGCGTAGGCGTCGGTGGCGGCGCGGCCCTTGTCGGTCAGGCGGTAGCCGGCCTCGCGCTTGCTGTTGCCGGTGATGCGTTCAATGAGGCCGGACTGTTCGATCTTGCGCAGGGAATATTGCAGCGTCGAGACGTCGTTGCGGTTGAGGAAGAGCAGCAGTTCGGAGAGATTCTGCGCCTCGCCGCGCATGCGAATCGAGTGCAGCAGCCAGACGTCGGTGGCGCCGAGCGGCGTGCCGCTGACACTCTTGTGCAGGAAGACGCACCAGCGGCCGAACGCCTCGACGGCACGGATCATGGCGAGCTCGGCGCGGGTCAGCGCCGCGGCGCTGTGGTCCGCGGTCATGTAGCGGACCGGCTTTCCGTCCTTATCGCTATCCGTATCAGCACCTTGCGGTTCGGTTGCCGCCATTTGCCTGCCCTTTCGCCGGTTCTGTTCCGTGCAATTCACCTGCGTTTTGGCTGCGCCAGCACAAACCCCAACGCGGCGAAATGCGATGGTTTAAGATGCATTCTTTTTCGTTGACAGCAAGCGAAAGCTGCACAGAATTGTATGCAAAGAGGGATGACTGCGAGCACCCGCAAAAATCACAAGGGAGAGATCGGATGACGGGTCGGAACGGAACATGGGTGGCGGTCCTGCTGGCGTCGGTCGCGCTGCCGGGCCTGGCGGTGCCGGCGGTGGCGCAGACCGCGGCGGCGCCGGCGGCGCCGGCGGTGGAGGAGATCATCGTGACCGGCACCAAGCGCGATGAGAAATTCATCGATGTGCCGGTGGCGGTGCAGGTGTTCAGCGAG
The DNA here is from genome assembly GCF_014117445.1 of Sandaracinobacteroides saxicola. Taxonomy (NCBI): domain Bacteria; kingdom Pseudomonadati; phylum Pseudomonadota; class Alphaproteobacteria; order Sphingomonadales; family Sphingosinicellaceae; genus Sandaracinobacteroides; species Sandaracinobacteroides saxicola. Next base: position 154,617 of record NZ_CP059851.1, read on the forward strand.
AAGGCGATCACCCAGGCGGGGATAACTCGGCCACAGGATTTCCTGGGGCTGACGCCGAATGTCACTTTCATTCAGTCCAACCATGCCGGTGAGGCGTTCGTCAATGTGCGGGGTCAGACCAGCGTGCGGCAATCCGAATCGGCGGTGGCGGTGGTGATCGACGGCGTGCAGCTGGCGACGCAGAATGAATTCAACGGTGAGCTGTTCGACATCCAGCAGATCGAGGTGCTGAAAGGGCCGCAAGGCGCGCTTTACGGGCGCAATGCGGCGGCGGGCGCGATCATCATCACCACCAAGCCGCCCACCGACGAGTTGAGCGGCTCGGCCTCGATCAGCTATGGCAACTGGCAGTCCGTGAAGGCGGTCGTCAGCGCCGGCGGCGCGATCGTCCCCGGCAAGCTGCGGGTACGTGTGTCGGGCGCGATCAATGACAGCGAGGGGCCGTTCACCAACATCATCACCGGCGAGAAAAGCTATCGCACCAACGAGAAGACCGGCCGGCTGCGGCTGGACTGGAACCTGACCGATGACGTGAAGCTGGATATCCGGGTCGGCGGCAGCCATCTGACCGGCGGCGCCATCGCCGCGCAGGCGCAGGGGCCGAACATCGTGGTGGGCGGTGTGCGCAGTCCGGTGAACAGCAATGCGCCGACTGCGCCCTATGTCAGCGACGTGCCGGGATCGAACGTGCAGGACAAGTTCAGCAGCTCGCTGAAGCTGGATGCCGATTTGGGGCTGGGGACGATCACCGCGGTCAGCGCCTACAGCCGGATCGTCGATAATTATCAGGCCAAGCTGTTTCCCTACATGACGCATGCCGATCCGCGCAACGATGCCGGCAATGCCATATTGTTCGGCGACCAGACGCAGAAATATCGGATCGCCAACAAGGCGTTCAGCCAGGAAATCCGCTTCACCTCGAAGGGGGATGGCCCGGTACGCTATCAGGCCGGGCTGTATTTCCTGACATCGACCCGCAATTTCACCACCGAACAGGGCTATAACGGCCGGGTGCCGCTGAACCCCAACGGCACGCCCAACATTGGCGTCAGCGGCTTTCTGCCCAATCCCAACGGCCTGATCCGCGGCAGCCTGGACCCGGCGATTTCAACGGCCATCTTCGGAGCGGCGTTCAACCGCTGGGATCGGCTGCTGATCGGCGGAGGCGCCATCGCGCCGACGCTGGGGATCGACGGGCTGGACAGCAGCAACCCGACCAACGCCTATGACATCAGCGAGTATAAGGCGCGCAACTTCGCGCCCTTTGCCAATGCGCAGTGGGATATCACACCCGATATCGAGCTGGGGGTGGCGGCGCGCTATGACATCGAGAAGCGCGAGGTGCGGACGCTGACGCCGAACGTCATCAACCCCTTCACCGGCGCCAGTTTCAACGATTGCGTGCGCATCCTTGGCGTGCAGCCGGGCGCCTGCAGCAAGGAGAAGACCTTCAAGCAGGTGCAGCCGAAGGTGACGCTGACCTACAAGTTCCCGGAGCGCAATGGCTCGGTCTATGCCACCTGGGGGCGCAGCTTCAAATCCGGCGGCTTCAACGCCATCGGCACGCGCGAGCGGGTGGTGCAGGCGACGCAGGTGGGGATCACCCGTGCGCAGGCGGAGGCGCTGGTGTTCGTGCGCGACGATTATGACAAGGAAGTCGCCGACAGCTATGAGGTGGGCTTCAAGTCCGAGTTCGCCGACCGGCGGGTGTCGCTGAACGGCGCCGGTTTCATCACCAATGTGCGCAACGCGCAGCAGTTTGTCTTTTTCCCCGCCGGATCGGTGCAGGCCGTGTCCGCCATCGACAAGGTTGAGATCAAGGGTTTCGAGTTCGATGCAACCGCGCGGGTCGCCGATACGGTCACCCTGTTCGCCGGCTTCGGATACATCGATCCGAAGATCAAGGCGTATCGCGCACAGGCATCTAGCGTCGGCAACCGCGCGCCCTACGTATCGGACTACAACCTGACCGTTGGCTTTCAGGTCAACCAGCCGCTGTCGGACAGCCTGACGCTGAATGCCCGCGGCGAGTATAACCGGCAGGGGTCGCTGTTTTTCGACAGCGCCAATACGCCCGGCACGAAGCGCGATCCGGTGAACCTGGTCAACGGCCGGCTGGGGCTGAGCGGCGAGCGCTGGGAGGCGGCGGTCTGGTCGCGCAACCTGTTCAACGAGCGCTATCGCAGCGAGAGCGTGGTGCTTGTCACCGGCATTGGGGTGTTCAATCCTGGCTTCCCGGCGCTGCCCCGCAGCTTCGGGGTGGAAGCCAAGTTCAAATTCTGACGGAGAGATTGCATGCCCATCGGTCTTGCCCCCACGCCGCGGTCGGGTTTCGGCATCCACAGCATCGACGATGCCGTGATGGACGCGGCGCCGATGCTCCCTCTGCCGTTCAACCCCGGCGTCAGCATCCGCGGCTATTCGGCGATCAACCAGCCCAACTGCCAGGTGATCATCGAGGATTTCATGCCCGGCGACGAGTTCGTGTGGACCTTCGTGCATGACGAGTTCCAATATTGCCTGAGCGGTGAGATGGAGGTGGAGGTGTTCCTGCCGCCGCTCTACGCCGAGAGCGTAAAGGCGCGCATCACGCCGGGCACCGTCTATACCTATCCGGTCGGCGCGCGGAAGCATGTGAAGGTGGTGGGCAGCGTGCCGTTCCGCCACATCTGCTTCTGCCCGCCCAGCCCGGACTATCCCTTCCCCACCTATGACGAGCTGAAAGGGTAGCCATGCCGAACCCGTCGATCACGCCCATCCCGCGCGACGCGCTGCCCGCCGACCTGCAACCGCTGCACGATACCGGCGTGGAGCGGACGGGCGACGCGACGATCATCGGCGTGATGGCGCACCAGCCGGACATCCTGCGCTGGTATTTCGGCGAATTCTACGATGGCCTGTTCTACAACAAGCATCCCGGCATGACGGTGGATGTGCGCAGCAAGGAATTGCTGCGGCTGAAGCTGTCGAAACAGCATGGCTGCCAGTTCTGCAACCGCTTCAACACGGTGGAGGCGCTGGCCGCCGGCATCACCCAGGCACAGGTGGATGCCATCTACGACCCCGAAAGCCCGGTGTGGGACGCGAAGGACCGCGCCGTCATCGCGCTTGCGGAGGAGATGATGCTGCAGAACATGGAGGGGCATCTGTCGCCCGCCCTGCACGCGCGGCTGTGGGCGCATTACAGCGAGGCGCAGATCATCGAGCTGGGATTCATCGCCGCCGTGCTGACGGGGGTTGCGAAATGGATTTTCACCTTCGACATGGTGAATCGCGAGGAAATCTGCCCGATCCAGCGCCCGGCGCTGGCAGCCGAATAGGAGGAGAGTGAGAATGGAAACGCTCGATCTGACCCGCCAGGCGCCGCACGCGGTGCTGCCGCAGACCACCGCCGAGGAGTTCGACCGGCAGGAGTTCGTGAAGAGCCTGAAACTGCACCTCGCCAGCAAGGTGAGCCTGGGCAACAAGGCGGCGTTCGAGGGCCGGGCCGCGCCGGCCTTCGCCCGGGCGCATGGCAAGCCGCCGGAAAGTCACCACGACATCCGCCGCGCGATGGCGGACGAACCCTATTTCAACTTCTGGAGCGCGTTGCAGCGCAACAGCCAGGAGATGATGTGGAAATCGGTGCAGATCCCGGTCGAACGCCAGCTGCCGGCGATCATCGAGGCCGGCAAGGCGGCGGCGGGCACCGGCACGCTGCGGCTGAACCCGGCGCTGGAAATCCCGCGCTATCACCGCAGCGTCGACATCCACTGCATGCCCGGCGGCTATCACAGCGAGTTCGCCGAGGACGACCTGGCGAACGGCGCGGTCTATGATCGCGCGGTCTATATCTATGCCATGGGCCGGATGGGACCGCTGAACAGCGACATCGGCGACACCACCATCGCCGCCATCAAGGCGCGCTTCCCCGGGCTGAAGCCGCGCCGCATCCTGGACATGGGCTGCACCGTCGGCCATTCTACGCTGGGCTATTGCGATGCCTTTCCCGATGCCGAGGTCCATGCCATCGATGTCGGCGCGCCGGTGCTGCGCTATGCCCATGCCCGGGCGCGGTCGCTGGGCAAGACGGTGCATTTCAGCCAGCAGAATGCCGAGGCGACCGATTTCGAGGATGGTTTCTTCGACCTGATCGTCAGCCACATCCTGGTGCACGAGACCGGCCACCGGGCAATGCGCGCCATCATGCGCGAATGCCACCGGCTGCTGAGCCCGGGCGGGGTGGTGGCGCATGCGGAAACGCCGCCCTATCGCGACCTGCCGGCCTATGACGCCTTCATGCTGGATTGGGACACGCGCAACAACAACGAGCCTTACTGGGGCGCATCGCACGAGATCGTGGCGGCGGAGATCGCGGCGGAGACCGGCTTCGATCCGGCCAAGGCGTTCGAACTCTATCAGCCGAGTGCCTTCGAGGCCGCGGAGGCGAAGCGCACCAAGGTGTTCCAGGGGGGTGATTTCGGCGGCGGCGGCGCCTGGTGGCTGTGGGGTGTGCAGAAATAGCCATGGGCATCGAGCTGCAGAAAAAGGCCCGCGGCGAGCGGCCGCGCTATTTCGCCGATCCGGCGATCGACAAGACGCTGGCGATCACGCTGGCGCTGGCCGGCGAGGTGGCGGTGCTGCGCGACCGGCTGGACAGCATCGAGCGCATCCTGGAATCGGGGGCGCCGCTGACCCGCGCCGCCATCGACGGCTTCGTGCCCGATGCCGCCATGCGGGCGGAGCGCGATGCCTGGCGCGACCGTTACCTGGATAATGTACTGCGCATCGTCCACCAGGAGCGCGAGGAGCTGGAGCAGCGGGCGGCGGAGGCGCAACCCTATGAGGCGGCGATCGAGCTGGTGGAGAAGGGGTAGGCCCGTCAGTCCACCAGCGTGCGCGCGGAGGCGCGGCGCAGCAGGTCGACGATGACGTCCTGCCGCCGGGCGATGCGCTGGCTGAGCCCGGCGACGGCGAGCACCAGCGGTTCCGCGCTGTCCTCCTGCTGCAGGGCGACGGCGACCGCGCCGGCGTCGGGTGTCACCCGGTCATAGACGGCGGCATAGCCCTGCTTCTTGGTCTCCGCGATGGCACGCTCGGCCTCCGCCAGCAGCGCCGCGGTGATCGTCATGTCGCGGCGGGCCACCTCGCGCAGGATGACGGGGACGCGCGACGGCGGCATGCCGGCGAGGCAGGCGGTGCCGACCGCGGTGCCCAGGATGGGAAAGCGCGTGTCCGAATCGAGTTGCAGCGCGATCGGCTGGGTGCCGGGCAGCACGCGCAGGCAGCGCATTTCCGTGCCGGCCAGCGCCGTCAGCGTGATGGTCTCGCCGGTGCTGGCCTGAAGCGCGCGCATCGTCGGCAGGATCTGCTCGTCGATCAGCAGTGGCGGCAGCCAGTCCGCCAGCGCCACCAGCCGGCGGGTGGGGAGATAGCTGAGCTCGACCGGGTGCAGCGACAGATAGCCCTGGGCGTGCAGGCTTTTCAGCAGCACCCCCAGGCTGGACTTGGGGTAATCGAGCAGGCCGCAGAGCTGTGCCAGCGACAGGCGGCGCTGTTCGCGCGCGAACACCTCCATGATTTCGAAGGCGCGCGCCGCCGATTTGACCAGGCCATCAGACATGGCGCGGGCATAGCCGGTGCCAGTTCAGGTCACAATCTCGGCAATCGGGGTGCCGATCCGCATGGTTTGCCCGATGGCGCCGAGGACGGTGATGGTGCCGGCAAACGGGCTTTCCACCTCGAAACTGCTTTTCTCGGTCTCGATCGAATAAAGTTTCTGGCCGACCGCGACCGTGTCGCCGGTGGCGACGAACCATTCGACCAGCGTGCCTTCCTGCATCGAGACCGCGAGCTTGGGGATTTTCAGCGTCATTTTCGGCATCAGAGCAGGGCCCTTGCTTTCCGGACGATCCCGGCGGCGTCGGGAAAGTGCATGGATTCGAGGTTCTGGGCGAAGGGGATCGGCGTGTAGCGGGCGCCGAGGCGCGCGACCGGGGCCTTGAGCTGGCCCCAGAGGCTTTCCTGGAGCCGGGCGGCGAGCTCGGCGCCGAAGCCGCAGAACTCGACCGCAGCGTGCACGATCAGCGCCCGGCCGGTGCGCGCGACGGAGGCGCGGACCGTCTCGAAATCGAGCGGCACTAGGCTGCGCAGGTCGATCACCTCGGCCTCGATGCCGTCCGCGGCGAGCGTTTCGGCGGCGGCGAGCGCCTCCTGCATCGCCCAGCTGTAGCTGATGATGCTGAGGTCCCTGCCGGGGCGCGCGATGGCGGCCTTGCCCAGCGGCACGCGATAGGGCTGTTCGGGCACCGGACCGGGCACGAAATAGCAGCGCATCGCCTCGAGGATGATGACCGGGTCGGGATCGTCGACGGCGGCGAGCAGCATGCCCTTGGCGTCGTAGGCGTTGGATGGCGCGATGATCTTCAGGCCGGGGATATGCGCGAACCAAGCCTCCAGCGACTGGCTGTGCTGCGCGCCGAAGCTGCCGACCTTGCCGGCGGTCAGCATCCTGAGAACGATGGGCACGCTGGTGCGGCCCCCGGACATGTAACGCAGCTTGGCGGCATGGTTGGCGATCTGGTCCATGCATACCATGGCGAAATCATTGATCATGATCTCGGCGATGGGTTTCAGGCCGGCGAGGCTGGCGCCGATGGCGGCGCCGACGATGGCCTGTTCGGAAATGGGGGTGCCGCGCACGCGGTCGCGGCCATATTTGGTGGACAGGCCATAGGTGGCCTTGACGATGCCGCCGGCGGGATCCTCGATATCCTCGCCCAGCAGGATCACGTCGGGATTTTCGGCGAGGGCCTGGTCCTGCGCCTCGTTGATGGCCTGGCCGAACATGATGCGCCGTGTTGTTTCGATGCGCGCCGGTTCGCTGGGCGCGGGGCCGGGGATTTCCGGGCTGTGCGTGGGGTCGGCGAAGATGTCGGTGGTCAGCTCATGCGCCCCCGGCGCCTGGGCGCTTTCGGCGAACGCCTGCGCGGCATCGACCTCGGCCATCACCCCTGCCTCCAGCGCGGCAAGGTCGGCGTCGGTCGCATGGCCATCGGCGATCAGGCGCGCGCGGAAGGTGATGACCGGCGCCTCGGCGCGGGCGGCCGCCAGCAGCGCGGCATCCATGTGCGCCTCCTCGCTGCCATAGCTGTGGCCCTGCAACCGGTGCGCGACGCATTCCAGCAGGGTCGGGCCGTCGCCGGCGCGGGCGCGGGCGATGGCGCGACCGGCGGCGGCGTGCAGCGCATAAGGGTCGGTGCCGTCGACCTTCTCCCCGGCCATGCCATAGGCGGCGGCGCGCGACGCGATGTCCGGCGAGGCGGTCGAGCAGGCGAAGCTGGTGTATTCGGCGTAGAGGTTGTTCTGGCAGACGAACAGCAGCGGCAGCTTCCACAGGGCGGCAAGGTTCAGCGCCTCGTGCACGGCGCCGATGTTGGCCGCGCCGTCGCCGAAGCTGCACGTCACCACCCGCCCCGTGCCCTTCAGCTTCGCGGCGAGCGCCAGGCCGGTGGCGATGGGCGCGCCGGCGCCGACGATGCCGGTCGTCACCATCAGGCCGCTGGTGGGGTCGGAGAGGTGCATCGGACCGCCCTTGCCCTTCGACGTGCCCGATTCGCGGCCATACATTTCCGCCATGATTTCGGTCAGCGGCGTGCCCTTGGCGACGATGTCGTGGATGCAGCGATAGGTGATGACGCTTTCATCGTCGGGCTTCAGGTGGGTGGCGATGGTGGCCGGGATCGCCTCCTGCCCGCCGCAGGGATAATATTGGAATTGCAGGTCGCCCGCCGCCAGGCCCTGCTGGATGCGCTGGTCGGTGCGGTGGATGCGCACCATGGTGCGATAGATGGCGATGGCGGTCTGCGAATCCATGTGCGTCTCCGTCAGCCGGCGATGCCGGCGGTCAGTTGAACCTCGAAATCGCCCTTGCCGGTCCGGATGGGGATGGCGACCGTCTGATAGCGTTCCGAGAACCAGAAATCCTGCGCCGCGGCGATGTCGGGCCAGCGGCTGATGGCGAGGATGCCCCAGCCCCAATTCCCGTGCAGCACGCGGACGCTGCCGCCGAGTTCGAACAGCGGGTAATAGCCGCCGCGTTCGCGCAGCATCGGCAGGATCACGTCGCGATAGGCGTCCATGGCGGCTTCGTCATGGCCGGTGCCCTCGATCAGCATATAGGCGCGGGGGCGGTCCGACGCCGGCACGGTGACCGTGGCGATGGTCGGCACCGGATGGCCGGGCCAGCCCTCCCACGCCAGCCCCGCCGCGCCCAGCACCTGCGCGCCGGCGGGAAGGCCGGCCGCGAGCGCGGCGGCGCCGGCCCAAAAGGCGTCGAGATCGGGCGCCCAGGCAAAGCGCGCGATCAGCAGCGAGGTGTGGATCGTGCCCGGTTCCAGCACGTCCACGGCACCAGCCTCGCTGGCGGCGAGGATGGTGCCGCGCGCGGCCTCGATGGTTGCGACCCAGGAGGCATGATCGATCGGGGACGGCGATTTCAGGATGAGGAAGGAAGGGGCAAGGCCGGTCATGGTATCCTCAATGTCTGGCCGCGAAATCGCCGAGGGCGGTGTTGAAGCCGGCGGGATCATCCCAGAAGGGGCTGTGGCCGGCGTCTGGCAATTCCACCAGCGTGGCGTCGGGGATGCGTTCCGCCATCCAGCGGCCGACCTCGCCGGGCATCACCGGGTTGTTGCGGCGGCCGTAGATCAGGAGGGTCGGCAGGCTGATGCCGGCGAGCATGGCGCGGCTGTCGGGCTTCACCATGTCGTCGATCAGGTCGGCGACCGCGTCGGTCGGGGTCAGCCAGGTCTGGCGGGTCATCTCCGCCAGCGTGTCCGCGTCGGGGGTCGTGGCGAAGCAGCCGAGCAGGAAACCGCCGAGCGCGGCGGTGCGGTCGGCGCGGACGCCGGCGGCGAAACCCGCACCGGCTTCGGGCGGGAAATCGCCGAAGGTCGGATGCGCCCAGCCCTCGGCATTGGTGAGCCGCGGCGTCATCTCGGACAGCCACAGGCTGCGCAGGCGGCCGGCGCCGTGGCGTTGCAGATAGTCGAGCACCACCATGCCGCCGAAGGCAACGCCGCCCAGGCAGAGGTCGTGCAGGTCGAGCGCGGCGATGACATGGGCGAGGTCGTCGGCGCACTGCGCGATGCTGTGGCCGTGGCTGCCCTTGCCGGACAGGCCCTGGCCGCGCAGGTCGAGCGTGATGACGCGGTGCCGCGCAGCGAGCGCCTCGAGATTCTTCTGCCAGAAATAGCCGGCGGGAAATTGCAGCCCCTGGAGCAGCAGCAGCGGCCGCCCCTGGCCGCGGTCGTCGATCCACAGCGGCACGCCATCGGGCAGCGTCAGCGTGCCCATCAGAATTTCACCGACGCGCGCACGCCATAGGTGCGCGGCGGCGCGACATAGGCCTGCCCCACCAGCTGCGGGTTGAAGGCGCCGGATTCGAGCACTTCGGTGAAATAGGTCTCGTTGGTGAGGTTCTGCACAAAGCCGCCGAGCGAGAAACGGTCGTTCGCCGACGTCCAGGTGAGCGAGGCGTTGGCGGTGACGGTGCCGCCCTGCGCGATCAGCGGCCGGTTGAACTGGGTGAAGAACATGTCGGACTGGTGGCGCAGGTCGCCGCGCAGGTTGACCTTGCCGGCATCGCCCAGCTCGGCGGTGTAATCGACGAAGGCGGTCAGCACCCATTGCGGGGCGCGCGGCAGGCGGTTGCCCTTGAGGTCGATGGGATTGGCGGCGTCGCAGCCGGGGCTGACCGGCGCGGTCGGCTGCGTCGGATCCCCGGTGCAGAATTTGCGGTATTTGGTGTCGAGATAGGCGAGCGTGCCGCCGACCTGCAACCCTTCCGTCGGGCGCGCGGTGAACTCCGCCTCGGCCCCCCAGATGCGGCTGCTGGCGGCGTTGGTCAGCACCGATTGCAGGTTGACGATCTGGCCGACCTGCTGGTTCGTGTAGTCATAGTAGAAGCCGTTGGCGTTCAGCGTGAATTTCCGGTCGGCGGTCTGCAGTTTCACGCCGGCCTCATAGGCCCAGACCTTTTCCGGCTCGAACGCCGGCTGCACCGCCAGCAGGTTGAAGCCGCCCGACTTGAACCCGCGCGTCACCGAGGCGTAGAGGTTGGTGCTGTCCGACGCCTCATAGGCAATCACGAAGCGCGGGGTGAAGGCGTTGAAGTCCCGGTCGAGGCTGGGCGTGCGCACGAACGGCGCCCCGAAGTTGATCTCGTAGCGATAGGTGGATTTGCGGTTCTCGTGGCTGTAGCGGCCGCCGATGGTGAGCTTCAGCCGGTCGGTGGCCTGCCAGCGCACTTCGCCATAGCCGGCGAGCGCGCTGGTCTTGGCGGTGCCGTCGATGGCGATGTAGAAGGGCAGGCCGGCGCCGAAGGTGAAGGGAAGGGCGATGAAACTGTCGCCGGTCTCCCGGAAATAAAAGCCGCCGAGCAGCCATTGCAGCGGGCCGTCGCCCTTCGAGCTCAGTTGCAGTTCCTGGCTCCACTGCTCGTTGCGGTCCTGCTGGATATAGTTGACGTAGAAGGTGTCGGCGCCGTCGCCGTCGTTGAACCAGTTGAAGCGCGTCTTGCGATAGCCGGTGATGGAGGCGACATCGACGCCACCGGCATCATAGCCCAGGTGAAGCGCCACACCGGTCTGCCGGGTCAGGAAAAAGTCGCTGCGCTTGCTGCCGACGCCGCGGGTGAAGCCGGGGATCGCCGGTTCGAACCCCTGGTTGACGGTGCGCAGGTTGCCCGGCGCGAAGGCGGTTGCGCCGCCGCCGAAATCGGCGTTGGGCAGGGCGCCGGGCCGGTTCAGATATTTGTAGGCGGGAAGGTTGGACCGGTCCTCCAGATGCTCGACCGAAAGGCGCGCGGTGAACGGCCCGCCATCGTCATAGCCCAGCTGGCCCCGCACCGCCCAGACATCCTTGCTGTCGAGGTCGCCGAAGCCGCGTGACCGGGCGTTGGCGTTGGTGTTGGTGGTGAAGCCGTCGCGCCAGCTGCCCAGCGCCGCGACGCGCAGCGCCCAGCCGCCGCCCAGCGGCGCATTGATGTGGCCATCAACCCGGACCGCGTTGTAATTGCCATATTCGCCGGTCAGGTGGGCGCTGAAACGGTCGGCATCGGGGGCGTTCGGAATGACGTTGATGACGCCCCCGGTGGCATTCCGGCCATAGAGCGTGCCCTGGGGTCCGCGCAGCACCTCCACCCGGTTGATGTCGAACAGGTCGAACAGGCCGGCGGCCGCGCGCGCGACATAGACGCCATCGCTGTGGACGGCGACGCCGGGGTCGCCGGCGATGGTGTAATTCTCGTTGCCGATGCCGCGGATGCTGATCTTGCCCACGACGCTGCGCTGCACCAGCAGGCCCGGCGTCAGGTCGGAGAGTTGTTCGGTGCCGCGGATGCCGGCGGCCTCCAGCGTGCTGCCGGACAGGGCGGTGATCGAGATGGGCACATCCTGAACCGAGGCCGCCCGCCGTTCCGCGGTGACGATGATCTCGTCATCGGCCGGGGCGGTCGCCGTCTGGGCCAGCAGGGGCGCCGCCAAGGCGGCGCAGCCGAGCAATGCGATGCGAATCGGGCGGTAGAAACGGGTCATCCATGGCCTCCCTGACCAGCGGCGCCGGATGCAGTTCCCGGTCTGCCATCGGCGGCAACCTGTCACAGGCCAGGGGGCGCGTCAAGTCTTGTCCATGAACATATTGACAGCATCCACAGATATGGACACATTGCAGGAAAGGGAGACGTTTGTGGCGGGGTTCATCGACATCGTCGTCAACCAGTTCGGACCCGAGGAAGTGGCGGCCGGCCAGACCGGCTTCGACGCCGCCTTCATGGCGCAGGTGCGCATGCCCGAGGCGATGCGCGGCGGGGTGGGGATCGACGACTATCTGCGGATCATGGACGCCGCCGGGGTGGAGCACAGCCTGCTGATCGCGGTGCGCGCGGGTGACCGACGCTGGAAGGGCAGTTTCGAAATCCCCTATGAGCAGGTGGACCGCTGGTGCCGCGCGCATCCCGACCGGTTCAGCGGCCTCGCCGGTGCCGACCCGACACGGGGGCTGGCGCAGCTGAAGGATCTGGACGAAGCGCGCGACCGCGGTTTCGTGGGTGTCCACGCCTATCCGCACTGGTTCAGCCTGCCGCCCGATGCCGCCCGCTGGTATCCGATCTACGCGCGCTGTGCCGAGCTTGACCTGCCGTTCATGCTCCAGGTCGGGCAGAACCTGATCTATCAAAAGGATGTGCGCCTGCCGTCGGTGGCGCGGCCGATCCTGCTGGACCAGGTCGCCATCGATTTTCCCGAGCTGACGCTGATCGGCATCCATGTCGGCACGCCCTGGGCCGACGAGATGATCGCCATGGCGTGGAAACATGCGCGCGTCTTCATCGGGCTGGACGCCTATGCGCCGAAGCATCTGCCGGCCGGCCTGGTGCAGTATATGGACAGCTATGGCGCGGACAAGGTGCTGTGGGGCACCGACTGGCCGGTCATCGATCCGCGCCGCGCGGTGGAGGAAATGCGCGCCCACAATCTGCGGGCCGAATCCTTCGCCAGGGTGATGCGCGGCAATGCGCTGAAGGTGTTTCCGGCGCTCGCCGGGCGGATGGCGCGATGAGCGCGGCGCGGCGCGAGATGACGCTGGCGGGCGGCATCCTGGCGGCGGCGGCGCGCTGGCCGGACCGTGCCGCCATCGAGCATGCGTCGGGCACGACCAGCTACCGCGCGCTTGCCGACGCCATCCGGCGTGCCGCCAACATGGCGCGCGCGCGCGGGCTGGAACCCGGTGACCGGGCGCTGCTGATGGCGGCGAACACGCCCGCCTATGTGGAGATCGTCGCCGGCCTGTCCGAAGCCGGCGTCATCGTCGTGACGCTGTCGCACCGGCTGACCGTGGCCGAGGTTGCCGCGATCATCGACGACTGCACGCCGCGCCTGCTGCTTGCCGACGGCGCGAGCGAGGCCATCCTGCGCGCGGCGGCGCCCGGTCTGCCGCTGGTCAGCGTTCCCGGCGGCTGGCGCGCGCTGCTGTCGGGCGCCAGCGCGGCGCTGGTGGCGGGCCCGGCGGAAACCGACAGTTTCGCCATGGCCTATACCAGCGGCACGACGGGCGCGGCGAAGGGCGTGATGCTGTCGCACCGCTCCCGCGCGCTGATGTTCATGGCGATGGCCGGCGAATATGGCTGCTTCGGCCCCGGCGACCGTTTTCTGGCGCTGACGCCGATGGCGCATGGCGCGGGGTTCGCCTTTGCCGCCGCGCCGCTGTTTTATGGCGGCACCTGCGTGCTGGCCGACAGCACCGATCCGGCCTGGATCGCCGAGCGCATCGCCGCACCCGACATCGACGGCGTCTTCGTGGTGCCGACCATCCTGTCGCGGCTGGGCGGCCTGCCCGCCGGCGCGTGTCTGCGCGGCGCGCGGCTGCGCACCATCATCAGCAACGCCGCCGCGCTCGCCCAGCCGCTGAAGGAGATGGTGATCGAGCGGTTCGGCGACGGGCTGCTGCACGAGACCTACGGCTCGACCGAGGCGGGCATCGTCACCAACATCCGCCCGGACGAGCTGCGGGCGCGCCCCGGTTCGGTCGGCACGCCCTTTCCGCTGATCGAGCTGTCCTTGCGCGACGATGCCGGCGCCGAAGTGCCCGCGGACACGCCGGGGGAGCTGTTCGTGCGCGGTCCCTATGCCTTCAACGGCTATTGGAACCGCCCGGAGGCGACCGCCGAGGCGCTGTGCGATGGCTGGGTGACGGTGGGGGACGTGGCGACCCGCGATGCGCAGGGTTTCGTGCGGATTGTCGACCGGAAGAAGGACATGGTCGTCTCCGGCGGGATCAATGTCTGGCCCGGCGAGATCGAGGCGGTGCTCGCCGCCGTGCCGGGCGTGCGGGAGGCCGCGGTGGTCGGGCTGCCCGACGGCGAATGGGGGGAGCGGCTGCACGCCTTCATCGTCGGCACCGCCGCGCCCGAGGCGCTGGCGAGCGCCGTCCGCGCCCGCCTGGCCTCCTACAAGGTGCCCAAGGGTTTCAGCTTTCTGGACGAACTGCCGCGCAACGCCGCCGGCAAGCTGTTGAAGCGCGAGCTGCGGGACCACCCGGTCACGACAGGATGAAGGAGGCAGGGGATGAAACGCCAGGTTGGACGGATTTCGATGGCGGCACTGCTGTGCGCCTGCGCGGGCGGTGCGCTGGCGCAGGCGCCGGCGGCCGGGGCGGGCGCGAAGGACAGCGACGAGATCGTGGTGACGGCGCAGCGCCGCGCCGAACGCCTGCAGGATGTGCCCATCGCGGTTACCGCGATCGACAGCGCGGCGTTGCAGGCGCGGCAGATGACGCAGCTGGTGGACATCATGGCGACGGTGCCCAATCTGCACGCCTCCAACAACATCGGGCAGGGTTCGGCCACCACCGTGTTCATCCGCGGCGTGGGGGAAACCGAATCGATCGTCGCCATCGACCCGCCGGTGGGCTTCTATGTCGATGACGTGCTGATCGCGCGGCAGGGCGTCAACAACATGGCGCTGTTCGACATCGAGCGGATCGAGGTGCTGCGCGGGCCGCAGGGCACGCTCTATGGCCGCAACACGTCGGCGGGTGCCATCAAGGTGGTGACGAAGAAGCCCGAGTTCGAAAACGGCTTCCTGGGCGAGGCGAGCTATGGCCGTTTCGACACCTGGATGCTGAAGGGCAGCGCCAACCTGGCGCTGGGACCGGCGACGGCGGTGCGGCTGAACGCGATGGTCGGCGATGGCGATGGCGACACCTTCAACCGCGTGCTGAACAAGCGCGTCAACGGCACCGAGACGGTGGGCGTGCGCGGCCAGCTGCGGCATCAGGCGGGCGATGTCGAGATCAACCTGTCGGCGGATTTCGCGCGCGGCAACCAGAATGGCCGCTATGGCGTCGATGTCTCGGGCCTCCTGCGGCCGCCGGCGCCCAGCCTCTACATCTCCTCCACCGGCACCGACATGCGCAATATCGGCAAAGCCTGGGGCTTTGCCGGCACGGTCGAATGGCCGCTGTCGGACGCGCTGACACTGAAGTCCATCACCGGCTATCGCGCCACGCAGCAACGCTATAACCTGGAGCTGACCGACCAGAACCCCAGCCTCTATCTGGTCTATTCCGATGTCGACAGTCGCCAGTTCACCCAGGAATTGCAGGCGAACGTCACGCAGGACCGCTTCAACCTGGTTGCCGGGCTTTATTATTTCAACGAGCGCAGCACGCAGTTCATCGGTGACTATATCTTCAGCAGCTTCTTCTTTCGCAAGGACATCCGCGTGCGGGCTGATGCCATCGCCGGGTTCGCGCAGGGAACGTTCAGGCTGACCGACACGCTGTCGCTGATCGCCGGCGGGCGGCTGACGCACGAGGTGAAGGCCATCGACATGTCGCTGAAAGGCGATTTCACGGGCACGGACCGGCAGTTCGCCGATTTCGCCGGCGTGCCGCTGTTCACCAACAGCACCATCTGCGGGCAAGTGATCCCGCAGCGGCCGAAACCCGTCGCCTGCCGGCTTTCGGTGACGCGCTTCACCCCGCGCCTGGGGCTGGAGTATAAGCCCGACGAGGATCTGATGCTCTATGCGAGCTGGACGCGCGGCTTCAAATCGGGCGGCTGGTCGGCGCGGGTGAACAGTGCCGCGGAGTTCCTGGATTTCGATCCCGAGCAGATCGACAGTTACGAGGCGGGGCTGCGCTCCAGCCTGCTCGACCGCCGCGCCACGGTGAACCTGACCGGCTTCTATTATGATTACACCAACCGCTTCGCCTCCGGCACCACGCCCTCGGGCGGGTTCGGCATCGCCATCACCGACGCGAAAATCTGGGGTGTCGAGCTGGAGACGAGCTGGCGGCTGGCACCCGGCGTGCGCGTCACCGGCAACCTCGCCTGGCAGGACAATTCGCTGTCGCGCCCGGCCACCGCGACGATCATTTTGGGCGACCGGTTGCAGCGGTCGCCGGCGTGGCAGGCGTCCGCCGGGCTCTATGTCGACACGCCGGTCGCCGAGCGCCTGAACCTGCTGGCCAGCGCCGACTATAGCTACATGTCCAAGCATTTCGTCAGCCCGCAAAATTTCGCCAGCACGGAGACCGGTCCGATCAACCTGGTGAACGCCTCGCTGGGGGTGCGGCTGGATGGCCGGCACGAGCTCAGCGTCGGCTGCCGCAACTGTTTCCAGGCCAATTATTTCAACCAGGCGCTGCCGTTCCCGGCGTTTGGCTTCGTCACCGTCTATCCCGGCGCCCGGGCCAGCTGGACGATCACGGCAAGGACCCGTTTCTGATGGACAGCCTCTCCCCCCGCGACCGCGCGGTCGCCTGCCTTCGCGCCTTCTGGGCCGCCGACCTCGACGCGACCTTCAGCCACTTGGCGCCGGGCGCGGTCTTCCGCTTCGCGCCCTCCATGCCCTACAGCGCCGAGGCCGGACGGGACTGGGACGCGCGGGTGGCGTTGCGGCGCATCATCGACGACCTGTTCACCACCTTCGACGCCGAGGGGCCGCTGACCGTCGAACTGACCGGAACGCTGGCGGAAGGCACGGAGGTTGCGGTCGAATATACCGCCCGCGGCACGGTGCGCGGCGGGCGGGTCTATGCCAACGACTATCTGATGCGCGTCAGCGTCGGCGCCGATGGCCTGATCACCCGGCTGATGCCCTATAACGACACGCGGCTGCTGTTCACGCTGATGATGGAATGACACGCCTTGATCCCAGCCACACCGCGCTGCTGCTGATCGACATGCAGCACGGCTTCCTGTCGCCCGGCGGTTCGGTCGCGCGCATCGGCTTTCCGGTCGGGCTGCTGGCACCGGCGGTGCCCGCATGTGCGCGGCTGCTGGCGGCGGCGCGGCGGCAGGGCATGCCCATCGCCCACACGCGCTATGTCTTTGAACCCGGCCTCACCGATGGCGGCGTGATGGTGGATGACATGCTGCCCGAGCTGCGGCGGGAACGGGCGCTGGTGCGCGGCTCGGCGGACGCGGACATCATCCCCGACCTGGCGCCGGCCCCCGGCGAGCGGGTATTCGACAAGAACCGGCCCTCGGCCTGCCTCAACACCGGGCTGGAAGCCTGGCTGCAGGCGGGCGGCATCCGCCAGGTCATCGTCGCCGGCGTGACCACCAGCGTCTGTGTGGAGACCAGCGTGCGCGACCTGGCGCAGCGCGACTGGCGCGTCATCATCGCCGAGGATGCCGTCGCCGAATATGATGCGGAACGCCATGCGGTCGCGCTGAAGACGCTGGGCCTGCTGTTCGCGCGGCGGATGATGACGGCGGAGATCATCGCCGCGATGGAGGATGCGGATGCCGCTGCCTGACCGCCTCTACCAGGTCGCCTTCATGGTCGATGACCTTGAGACCGCCTGCCACCGCTGGGTGGCGACCGCCGGCGCGGGACCCTTTTTCGTGATGGACCCGATGGCCTTCATCGATCCCGCCCCCGCCGATCCGGGCATCGCCATCGCGCTCGGCTATTCCGGCGACCTGTTCATCGAGCTGATCGCGGTGCGCGGCCCCGGACCCTCGATCTTCCACGGCCATGCCGCGAACGGCCTGCACCATGTCGCGCGGCTCTCGGCCGATGTCGATGCGACGCTCGCCGGACTGGCGACGGCGGGCCACCCGACCGTCTTTACCGGCGCCTTCGCCCCCGCGACGCGCATGGGCTTTGCCGATACGCGCGCCGCGCTCGGCTGCTATACCGAGGTCATCGAGGCCAACGCCGACATCGATGGCGCGCTCGCCTTCATCCGCGCCGCGCACGATGGCTGGGACGGGCGCGATCCGGTGCGGACCTTCGGCTGATGCTGGGCAGACGCCGGCTGCTGCTGGCGGGCGCCGCCACGGCGCTGGCCCTCGCGCTGCCGCTGCGCGCCGCGCCCGCGCCATCGCTGCTGCAGGCCGCGCGCGACCTGTTTCCGCACGATGATGTGCCCGACGCCGACTATGCCGCCACGCTCGCCGGCCTGTCGCCGGAATTGACCACCACGCTTGTCGGCCTGCTCGACACGCCGACAGTCCATGCCTCGCTGTCGCCTGCCGAGCGAAAGGCCCGGATGGCCGTGCTGCTGCCGCAACCGGCGATGCAGGCGCTGCGCGCCACCGTGATGATCGGGCTTTACGGCAATCTCGCCGTCACGCGCCGCTTCGGCTACCAGGGGCCCAGCCTCGCCGACGGCGGCTATCTCGACCGCGGCTTCGATGCGCTGCCCTGGCTCCCGCGCGCGCCGCGGGGCGGAGGCGAACCATGGTGGCCCTGAGCCTCGGGGAGCCGCAGATCGTCATCATCGGCTCCGGCGCCGCCGGCGGCACGGTCGCGCATGAGCTGACGCGGCGCGGCCACCGCGTGGTGCTGCTGGAGGCCGGCAAGCGCATCGAGCCGGGCGATTTCCACCAGGAGGACATGCCGGCCTATGCGCAGCTGAGCTGGCTCGATCCGCGCGTCGCCACCGGGGACTGGCTGGCGGCGCGCGTCGCGCCCGATCGCCCGGCCTGGGTGGTGAAGGCGGTCGGCGGCTCGACGCTGCACTGGAACGGCCTGGCCTATCGCGCGCAGCCGCATGAGCTGCGCGCGCGCTCCACCTATGGCGCGGTTGCCGGCAGCAGCCTTGCCGACTGGCCGCTCGACCATGCCGAACTCCTGCCCTGGTATGGTCGGGCCGAAGCGAAGCTGGGCGTCACCGGCACGCATGGCATCGCCGCCCACCCGGCCACCGCGCATTACAGCCTGCTCCACGCCGGCGCGCGGCGGGTGGGATACCGCCGCATCAGCAACGCCCGGCTTGCCATCAACAGCGCCGCGCGAGACGACCGCCCCGGCTGCCAGCAGCTGGGGTTCTGCAACCAGGGTTGCATGATCAGCGCCAAATGGTCGACGCTGGTCAGCGAGATCCCCAAGGCCGAGGCGACCGGCCGGCTCGACCTGCGCACGGAATCGACGGTGGTGCGCATCGAGCATGGCGCCGACGGCCGCGCCGATGCCGTCGTCTATGCCGACGCCACCGGTGCGCTGCATCGCCAGGCGGCGCATGTCGTGGTGCTGGCGGCGAACAGCATCGAGACCGCGCGCCTGCTGCTGTTGTCGGACAGCAACCGCTTCCCGCGCGGTCTCGCCAACGGCTCGGACCAGGTCGGCCGCAATTACATGCGCCACGTCACCGGCCTGACCTACGCCGTCATGCCCGGCCCGGTGAACATGCACCGCGGCATCGTGACGCCCGGCACGGTGTTCGACGAGGCGCGGCACGACCCGGCGCGGGGCTTCGCCGGCGGCTATCTGATGGAGGCCGCCGGCCTGTCGCCGCTCAGCGTCGCGCTGCTGCTCGATCCCGCGGGCTGGGGTGCCGACTATGCCGGCTTCATCGCGCGCTACGACCATCTCGCCGGGATGCTGATGAATGGCGAGGAGCTGCCGAGCGCCGACAATCGCGTGACGCTGGACGACAAGGTGAAGGATGCCCGCGGCCTGCCGGTCGCGCGCGTCCATGTGGTGGAACATGCGCACACCCGGGCGATGCGCGCGCATTTCTTCGAGCGTTCCGCCGCGCTCTACCGGTCGCTGGGCGCCACCGACATCCGCCACGGCCAGCCCGCCTCGGCAACACACAACATGGGCACCGCGCGCATGGGGGATGATCCCGCGACCAGCGTGGTCGACCGCTTCGGCCGGGCGCATGAGGTGCCCAACCTGTGGATCGTCGACGGCAGCATCATGCCCACCAGCACGGCGGAAAATCCCACGCTGACCATTGTCGCGCTGGCGTTGCGGGCGTCGCACCGCCTCGCCGGCCGGCATCTGTCGGGAAGCGCCGCCACAACAAAAGCTTAGGCCGGCACTCTGCGGATCGCCCGGTCGCCGCAGGACAGGGCCGGCGGCTTTCATCCCGCCGGGCATGATTTCGCCGGCTTGCCTTCGCCCCGCGTCCGCGCCACAGGCAGCGCATGTCCGAGGCCCCCGCCTATCGTGTGCTCGCGCGCAAATACCGGCCGCAGGGCTTCGATGCGCTCATCGGCCAGGATGCCATGGTGCAGACGCTGGGCAACGCCATCGCCAAGGGGCGGCTGGCGCAGGCCTGGCTGCTGACGGGCGTGCGCGGGGTGGGCAAGACCTCGACCGCGCGCATCATCGCCAAGGCACTGAACTGCACCGGCCGCGATGGCACGGGCGGGCCGACGATCAGCCCGTGCGGCGTCTGCGATGCCTGCACTGCCATCACCGCCGGCCAGCATATCGACGTGATCGAGATGGACGCCGCATCGAACACCGGGATCGACGACATCCGGGAGATCATCGAGGCGGTGCGCTACGCCACCGTCTCCGCGCGCTATAAGATCTACATCATCGACGAAGTGCACATGCTGTCGAAAAACGCCTTCAACGGCCTGTTAAAGACGCTGGAGGAGCCGCCGCCGCATGTGAAGTTCATCTTTGCCACCACCGAGGTGGCGAAGGTGCCGGTCACCATCCTGTCGCGCTGCCAGCGTTTCGACCTGAAGCGCGTGCCTGTCGAGCTGCTCGCCGCGCATTTCGCCGGCATCGCCAAGGCCGAGGAGGTCGGGATCGAGCCCGAGGCGCTGACGCTGATCGCCCGCGCGGCGGAGGGCAGCGTGCGCGACGGCCTCTCCATCCTCGATCAGGCCATCGCCCATTCGGCGGGCAGCGTCACCGCGGCGCAACTGCGGGACATGCTGGGCCTCGCAGACCGTGGCCAGACCCGCGCGCTGATGGCACTGCTGCTGGCGGGTGACGCGCCCGGTGTGCTCGCCCATGTCGCCCACGCCCATGCGCTGGGCGTCGAGCCGCAGGCGATGCTGAACGACCTCCTCGATCTCACCCACGGCCTCACCCGCGCCCGCCTGTCCGGAAGCACCGATGTCGCGCTGGCGCAGGAAGACCGCGCGATGATGCAGGATTGGGCGGCGGCGCTGGACTTCCCGCTGCTGCACCGGCTGTGGCAGCTGCTGCTGAAGGGGCTGGCGGAAACCAATGCCGCGCCCAATCCGATGCAGGCGGCGGAAATGGCGCTGCTGCGCATCTGCCATGCCAGCAGCCTGCCCGATCCCGCCGAACTGGTGCGGCGGCTGAGCGAGCAGGCCGATGCGCCGGCCGCTCCCGCCGCGCCGCCGCCGCGCGCGCCCATGGTGCCGGCGGCGCCGGCCGCCCTGGCGGCCATCCCGCCCGATTTCGCCGCGCTCGTCGCGCTGTTCGAGGGGCGGGAGCCGATGCTCGCCAACCTGTTGCACGATGCGGTCGCGCTGGCCGACTATGCGCCGCCACGCCTCGCGCTCAGTGCGTTGCGTCCGCTCGACGCGGGCTTTGCGAAACAGCTGGCCGCCCATCTGGCGGAATGGACGGGCGCCGCCTGGGATGTGTCCGTCACCCGCGGCGAGGGCCAGAGCCTGCATGCCGCTGCCATGATTGCCGAGGCGGCGCGGCGGGAGGCAGCGCTGGCCGACCCCACGGTCAAGGCGCTGTTCGCCGCCTTTCCCGATGCCGAACTCATTGAACCACGGAGTGCCGCATGAACCTCGACGATATCATGCAGATGGCCAGCAATGTGCAGGAGCAGATGGCCAAGGCGCAGAACGACCTCGACCGGATCGAGGTGGAGGGCAGCAGCGGCGGCGGCATGGTCAAGGTGCGCGCCACTGCCAAGGGCCGCATCCTGAAGCTGGACATCGCGCCCGAACTGCTGACGCCCGCGGACAAGGACATGGCCGAGGACCTGATCGTCGCCGCCTTCAACGACGCCCGCGCCAAGGCCGACGCCGCCGCCCACGCCGAAATGCAGAAGATGACCGCCGGCCTGCCGCTGCCACCGGGGTTCAAATTCTGAAGCCCATCGTCAACCCCGTACCCCGGCCCAGTACATCGGCCCGCCCGTGGCGCGCGGCCAGCCATAGCCGTTCACCCACACCACATCGATGTCGCTGGCGCGCTGGGCGATGCCCTCGGCCAGGATCGCCTTGCCCTCGGCGATGAAGGGCGTCATCAGCCGGTCGAGAATCTCCTCCTGCGAGATCGATCGCGGTGTCACGCCCTTCTCCCGCATGAAATCGCGGATCAGCGTCTCCACCACGGGGCTCGGGGTGCGCTTGCGCTCGGCATCATAGTCATAGAAGCCGGCGCCGGTCTTCTGCCCGCGCCGGTCCATCTCGCACAGCCGGTCGCGGATGGTGGCGCCGGTCGATGTCTCCCGGCTCCAGCCGATGTCCAGGCCGGCGAGGTCGCTCATCTGGAACGGCCCCATCACCATGCCGAAATCAGTGAGCGCCTTGTCCACCTCCCACGGCATCGCGCCTTCCAGGATCAGCGCCTGCGCCTGTTCCTGTCGCTTGCTCAGCATGCGGTTGCCGATGAAACCGGGGCACACGCCGCTGACGACCGGCACCTTGCCGATCTTCACCCCGATTTCCATGGCGGTTTTCAGCACGTCGGGCGCGGTGGCGGCGCCGCGCACCACCTCCAGCAGGCGCATGACATTGGCCGGGCTGAAGAAATGCATCCCCAGCACATCGGCGGGACGGTTCGTGGCGGCGGCAATCTCGTTCACGTCCAGATAGCTGGTGTTGCTGGCCAGGATCGCGCCGGGCTTCGCGATGCCGTCCAGCCGGGCGAAAATCTCCTTCTTCAGCGCCATGTTCTCGAACACCGCCTCGATGACCAGGTCGCAATCGCCGAGCGCCTCCATCGACAGCGTCGGCGTGAAGCGGCCCATGCGCGCCGCCACCTCGTCCGCCGTCAGCTTCCCCCGCGCGGCGCTGCGGTCATAATTGCCGCGCACCACCTTCAGCCCGCGGTCGAGCGCCGCCTGCGCCGTTTCCACGATCGTCACGGGCACGCCGATGTTGGCGAAGTTCATCGCGATGCCGCCGCCCATCGTCCCCGCGCCGATGATCCCCACCCGTGTCACCGGCCGGGTCGGCGTGTCCGCCGGCAGGTCGTCCACCACCGGCGAAAGCCTCTCCGCCGCGTCGATATGGGCCAGGGCGTCGCTCATCTCTTTTCCTTCGCGCTGTTCGCGCCTATCTGACGCGCAGCTCGCCCGCATGGAAGGCCGAAAATGGATGCCCGCCTGAACTTTGGCCGCAACCCTGTGGGAACCGACCTGCGCGCCGAGATCGACCGTCTGCGGCGCGACAGGAACGCGATCATCCTCGCCCATTATTACCAGAAGCCGGAAATCCAGGACCTGGCGGACTTCGTCGGCGATAGCCTCGAACTCAGCCGCAAGGCGGCCGAGACCGACGCCGAGGTCATCGCTTTTTGCGGCGTGCGTTTCATGGCGGAGGTGGCGAAGATCCTGTCGCCGGAAAAGACCGTGGTGCTGCCCGACATGGATGCCGGGTGCAGCCTGGAGGACAGCTGCCCGCCGGACGCCTTCGGCCGCTTCCGCGCGGCGCACCCCGATCACCTCAGCCTGACCTACATCAACTGTTCGGCGGCCGTGAAGGCGCACAGCGACATCATCGTCACCAGCAGCAGCGCTGAAAAGATCCTGAACGCGCTGCCCCGCGACCAGAAGATCCTGTTCGCGCCGGACAAGCATCTGGGCGCCTGGCTCGCCCGCAAGACCGGCCGTGACATGCTGCTGTGGGACGGCAGCTGCATCGTGCACGAGGCGTTCAGCGAGACCGAGCTGCTGAAGCTGAAGGCGCTGCACCCCGATGCCCCGGTCGCCGCCCACCCCGAATGTCCGGGGCACATCCTGGACCATGCCGACATGATCGGCAGCACCAGCGCCATCCTGGCCTTCGCGCTGGCGAGCCCCGCCCAGACCATCATCGTCGCCACCGAGCCGCACATCATCCACCAGATGCAGCTGAAAGCGCCGGAGAAACAATTCATCGGCGCGCCCGGTGCCGACGGCAAATGCAACTGCAACGATTGCCCCTACATGGCGCTCAACACGCTGGAAAAACTCTATCTGTCGCTGCGCGACCTGACCCCGCGGATCGACGTGCCGGAACCCCTGCGCAGCCGGGCGCTGCTGCCGCTGAACCGCATGCTGGACATCGCCGCCGGCAAACCGACCGATCTCACCCCAGCCCTCTGAAGGATGAAGATGCGCTTCATGACCGCCGCGCTCGCCGCCACCCTCGCCGTCGCCGCCCATGCCGCCGCGACTGACCCGCACCAGTGGCTGGAGGATGTCACCGGCGACAAGGCGCTCGCCTGGGTGCGGCAGCAGAATGCGAAATATCTGCCCGAGCTGGAGGCCGTTCCCGGTTTCGCCGCATGGCGCGAACGCGCCGAGGCGCAGCTGACCGACCCGCGCCGCATCGCCATGCCCTCGGGCGCCGGCGGCGGCTCGGTGACGGCGACGCAGGTGCATAATTTCTGGCGGGACAAGGCGAACGTGCGCGGCCTGTGGCGGGTGACCAGCCGCGCCGCCTATGACGCCGGCAAGCCCGAATGGACGACGCTGCTCGACATGGACGCGCTCGCCAAGGCCGAAGGTGCCAACTGGCAGTTCGGCGGCGCCGAATGCCTGCCCGCGCCTGCCACCCGCTGCCTCGTCGGGCTGTCGGACGGCGGCAAGGATGCCGAGACCGTGCGCGAGTTCGACCTGGCGACCCGCCAGTTCGTGCCCGCCAGCGCCGGCGGCTTCGTCTCGCCCGAAGCGAAGCAGACCGCCGCCTGGATCGACGAGAACACGCTCCTCATCGCCAGCGACTTCGGCCCCGGCAGCCTGACGACCAGCGGCTATGCCCGCACGGTGAAACGCTGGACGCGCGGCACGCCGCTTGCCGCCGCCACGCCGCTGCTGACCATCGCCGAGGGCGAAATGGGCGTCTGGCCCGCCGCCTGGGGCAGCGGGGCCAACCGGCGCGTTGCCGTCAGCCAGCGCACGGGATTCTGGACGGGCAAGATGCTGCACCTGATGGCGGACGGCAGCCTGGTCGCCGGCCCGTTGCCCGATGATGCCGATGTGCAGTTCATCGCCGCGACCGGCGGCACCCCGCGCGCCTACGCCCTGCTGCGCACCGATTGGCGGCAGTTCAAGGCCGGCAGCCTCGTCGCCTATCCCGTCCCCACCACCGGCGCCATGCCGGCGGAAAGCGTTGCCCTGGTCTATGCCCCCAGCGGCAACCAGGCGATCGCCGGCGTCGATGCGACCGACGCCGCCGTCTATATCAGCCTGCTGGCGGATGTCGCCGCGCGCCTGAAGCGCCTCACGCCCGGCAATGAAGGCTGGGGGCAGGCCGACGTCGCGCTGCCGGCCAACAGCGCGGTCACGCTGGCGGGCAGCAGCGATGGCGACGACAGCGTCTTCTTCACCGTCGCCGGCTTCACCGATCCCAACCGGCTGATGCTGGCGAAATCCGGTGCCGCGCCCGCCACCATCGCCAGCAACCCCGCCTTTTTCGACGGCGGCAACTTCACCGTCAGCCAGCGTTTCGCCATCTCGAAGGATGGCACGCGCGTGCCCTATTTCATCGTCCGCCCGCGCGATGCCAAGGGCCCGCTGAAAACCCTGCTGTGGAGCTATGGCGGCTTCGAAATCCCGCTGACCCCCGCCTATGCCGGCCCGGACGTGCAATTCTGGCTGGAGGACGGCAACCAATATGTTGTCGCCAATATCCGCGGCGGTGGCGAATATGGGCCGTCCTGGCACCAGTCCGCCCTGCTGGAAAACCGCCAGCGCAGCTATGATGACCTGCACGCCGTGGCCAAGGCGCTGAAGCGCGAGAAGCTCGCCAGCAAGATCGCCGTCCATGGCCGCAGCAACGGCGGCCTGATGGCGGCGGTCGCCTACACCCAGCGCCCCGACCTGTACGATGCCGCCATGGTCGGCGTGCCCTTGGCCGACATGCAGCGCTATCACCTGCTGCTCGCCGGCGCCTCCTGGATGGCGGAATATGGCAATCCGGACGATCCGAAACAGTGGGCCTATATCCGCCAATATTCTCCCTATCAGAACATCCGGAAAGACGTGAAATACCCCCGCGTCTTCTTCTACACCTCGACCAAGGATGACCGCGTCCACCCCGCCCACGCCCGCAAGATGGCGGCGCGCATGCAGGAACAGGGCCACCCCATCTATTATTACGAGAATATCGACGGCGGCCACGCCGGCGTCGCCAACCTGAAGGAAAGCGCCTACCGCAGTGCGCTGATGCTCGCCTATCTGAACCGCGAACTGGGCAAATGATCGACGGCTTCGACGTGGCCGGCTTCGTTGCTGCCACGCTTGCCGAAGACCTCGGCGAGCGTGGCGACGTTACCAGCACCGCCTGCATCCCCGCCGATGGACGGTTGACCGCCGTGCTCAGCAGCCGGGATGCCGTCACCGTCGCCGGCCTGCCGCTGGCGGCGGCCTTCTTCCGCGCGCTCGATCCCGTCTGCACGGTCGAACCGCTGGTCAAGGAGGGCGACAGCGTCACGGCCGGCACCGCGCTGCTGCGCGTTGCCGGCAACGCCCGCGCGCTGCTGTCGGCGGAACGCTCGGCGCTCAATACGCTCCAGCATCTCACCGGCATCGCCACGCTCACCGCAGCTTATGTGGCCGCGATCGCCGGCACCGGCGCCACCCTGCTCGACACGCGCAAGACCATCCCCGGCATGCGCCGCCTCGCCAAATATGCCGTGCGCATGGGCGGCGGCACCAACCACCGCGTCGGCTTGTTCGACGGTTTGCTGATCAAGGACAACCACATCGCCGCCGCCGGGGGCGTGACCGCCGCCGTGTCCGCCGCCAGGGCCGCGAACAGCGGGCTTCCTGTGCAGGTCGAGGTCGACACGCTCGACCAGATCGAGCCCGCGCTCGCCGCCGGCGCCGACCGGCTGCTCTTGGACAACATGTCGCCGCCGCTGCTGGCCCGCGCGGTCGCGCTGGTCGCCGGTCGCGTCCCGACCGAGGCGTCGGGCGGCGTCAACCTCACCACCATCCGCGCCATCGCCGAAACCGGCGTCACCTTCATCAGCGTCGGCCGCCTGACGCAGAGCGCGCCGGCCGCCGACATCGGCATGGATTATGGGTCGGGCTGAACGCGGCTGACCAGCAGCTTGTCGATCTTGCGCCCGTCCATGTCGATCACTTCGAACCGCCAGCCGCGCGCCTCGAAATGCTCGCCCGTCGCGGGAATGTGCTCCAGCTCCGCCAGCACGAAGCCGGCGACGGTCTGGTAATCCCGCTCCTCGGGCAGCTCGAACCCCAGCGTCTCCGCCAGCTCGTCCGCCGCCATGCCGCCGCTCACCAGCAGGCTGCCATCCTCGCGCGTCACCAGATGCGGGTCCAGCTCGTCGTCCATGTCGCTCTTGAACTCGCCGGCGATCGCCGCCAGCAGGTCGGCGGGCGTCACCACGCCTTCGAAATGGCCATATTCGTCGATCACCAGCGCCATCGGCACCGCGGCATCGCGCAGCGCGGTCAGCGCGTCGGTCGCGTCCGCCACATCGGGCACCGCCGGCGCGGCCTTTGCCAGCGCCCGCAGGTCCAATGGCCGGCCCTCCAGCAGCGCCGCCAGCGCGTCGCGCGCCTGCACCACGCCGATGATGGTGTCGATGTTGCCGTCCGCCACCACGATCCGCGTGTGCGGCGTCGCGATCAGCCGCGCCCGCACCTCGTCCTCGCCGGCGCTGGCGTCCAGCCAGTCCACCTCCACCCGCGGCGTCATCACCCCGCGCACCGGCCGGTCGGCCAGCCGCATGATGCCCGAAATCAGCGCCCGCTCGCTCTCCTCGATCACCCCGGCGCTCTCGGCGTCGGTCACCATGCTGCGCAACTCCTCCTCGGTCACGGCATGGTCGGCGTCGCGTTTCAGCCGCAGCAGCCGGAACACCAGTTGCGAGGATTGGTCGAGCAGGAACACGAACGGCCGTGTCACCCGGGTCAGCAGGTCCATCGCCGGCGCCACCGCCGCCGCCAGCGGCTCCGGGGCGCGCAACGCGAACTGCTTGGGCACCAGCTCGCCGATGATCAGGGAGACATAGGTGACGATGACGATCACCAGGGCGAAGCCCACATCATCGGCCACCGACGCCGACAGGCCGAACCAGCCCTCCAGCCGCGCCGCCACCGGCCCCGCCAGGCTGGCGCCTGAAAAGGCGCCGTTCGCCACCCCGATCAGGGTGATGCCGATCTGCACCGCCGACAGGAACCGGCCGCTGTCCGCCGCCAGCGCCAGCGCCCGGCCGGCGCCGCGTCGCCCGGCGCGCTGCATCGCCTGCAACCGCGGCCGCCGCGCCGACACGATCGCCAGCTCGGCCATGGCAAAAAAGCCATTGAGCGCGATCAGCGCGAGGATGATGGCAACATCCGTCCAGGGAAAGGCGGGCATGGTCGGCCCCCTTATGCCGTGCACACCGCCCATCGGCAAGCAACGCGACGCCGCTTCCCGCGTTGGTCAGGCAGGATTAAGCCACGCCGGGCCAGATGTGCCGCACCCAACAGGAGACCCCCATGAAAAAACCCGCCATCCTCATCGGCCTGTCGGCCCTGCTGCTGACCACAGCGGCCTGCACCACCGACCCGGACACCGGCGAGCGCCGCATGTCGAAGGCCGGCAGCGGCGCGTTGATCGGCGCCGGCGGCGGCGCCCTGCTGGGCGCCATCCTGGGTGGCCGCAACAACCGCACCGAAACCATCCTGGGCGCCGGCATCGGCGCCATCGCCGGCGCCGGCATCGGCAGCTACATGGACAAGCAGGAGCGCGAGCTGCGCGAAAAGACCCGCGGCACCGGCATCGAGGTCAACCGCGTCGGTGACGAGATCAAGCTGGAAATGCCCTCCAACGTCACCTTCGCCTTCAACTCCGCCTCGCTCGACCCCGCCTTCCGCCCCAATCTCGAAAAGGTGGCGCAGACGCTCGGCAGCTATCAGTCGACCTTCATCGACGTCTATGGCCATACCGACAGCATCGGCAGCGACGAGGTCAACCAAAAACTCTCCGAAGCCCGCGCCGCGACCGTCGCCGACGCGCTCGGCATGATGGGCGTCAACCGCGCCCGCATCGCCACGCGCGGCTATGGCAAGACCCAGCCGATCGCCAGCAACGACACCGAGGCCGGCCGCGCCCAGAACCGCCGCGTCGAAATCCGCATCTCCCCGGTGACCGAGCAGGACACCCAGGGGCGGCGCAGTTAAGCCCGCAGCGTCGCCCCCAGCTTCGCCGCCGCCACCACCACCGCCGCGCCGACCGCCTCCAGCTGCGCGTCGGTCAGCGTGGCGGCGGCTGGCTGCAGCGTCACCTGCACACCCAGGCTGACCTGCCCGGGTTCCAGGCTGCCGCCGCTGAAACGGTCGAACAGCGCGACATCCACGATCAGCGCCTTGTCCGCCGCCGCCACCGCGCGCAGCAGCGCATCGGCGGACAGGCTCTCGGGTGCGACAAAGGCATAGTCCCGCGTCACCGCCTGCAACGCGGGCGGCGCGAACACCGCGCGCGCCCGCTTTGCACCGCGCTGCGGCAGCGCATCCAGCATGATCTCGCCCGCCACCACCGTCCCGCGAAGCTCGGCGGTGACGCTGGGATGCAGCTCCCCGAACTGCGCCAGCACCGCCTTGCCCAGCACCAGCCTGGCCGAGCGTCCCGGATGATAATGCCCCTCCGCCGGCGCTTGGACACCCAGCCGCTCCACCGGCACGCCCAGCGCCGCCAGCGTTGCCATCACCTCCGCCTTGGCATCGAAGGCATCGAAAGGCAGCGCCTTCCCCGTCCGCCAGTCGCGGGGAACCCGATCCCCGGCCAGCAGCAGCGCCGCCGTCGCATGCTCGCCATCATCCCGAT
Source organism: Sandaracinobacteroides saxicola (assembly GCF_014117445.1). NCBI lineage: Bacteria > Pseudomonadati > Pseudomonadota > Alphaproteobacteria > Sphingomonadales > Sphingosinicellaceae > Sandaracinobacteroides > Sandaracinobacteroides saxicola. The sequence goes on from NZ_CP059851.1 coordinate 184,336, forward strand.
AGCGCCGGCCGATCTCGAACAGCCGCACGTCCGCCAGCCCCCGTGCCGCGTTGCGCGCCGCGGCCGCCAGCAGGCCGGGCAGCAGCGACGGCCGCATCACCGCCAGCTCCGCCGAAATCGGATTCTCCACCGTCGCCACGCCACCGCCGAAGCGCGCGGCATCCGCCTCCGCGATGAAGCTCCAAGTGATCGCTTCATTCAGCCCCCGGCTGGCCAGCGTCCGCCGTGCCCGCCGCTCCAGCCGCTGCGCTGCCGTCGCCGTCGGCTTCGCCACCCCCTCGGCCCGCGGCAGCGGCGTGGCGGGCACCCGGTCCAGCCCGTGCAGCCGCACCACCTCCTCCACCAGGTCGGCGCCGCCATCGACATCGCGCCGCCAGCTCGGGATGGTCACCGTCCAGCGCGCCTCGCCGCTCACGCCGAACCCCAGCCGCTCCAGGATCGCGCGCTGTTCCTCCGCCGGCACCTCGATCCCGGCCAGCCGCGCCACCTGCCCCGGGTCATACGCCGCCACCGTGCGCGCCGCCTCGGGCACCCCCCCGGCCACCGCCATTGCCGAGGCCTCGCCGCCGCACAGTTCCAGCACCATCGCCGTCGCCAGGTCCAGCCCCGGTGCCACGAACGCCGGATCCACCCCGCGCTCGAACCGCGCCCGCGCGTCGGAGGTGATGCCCAGCGCCCGGCCGGTGGCGCCGATGCGCTCCGGCGCAAAGAAAGCCGCCTCGATCAGCACCTCGGTGGTGGCCTCCGACACGCCAGACTCCATGCCCCCCATGATGCCGCCGATGTCGTGCACATGGGCATCGTCCGCGATCACCGTCATCGACGGATCCAGCGCATAGCTCTTGCCATTCAGCGCCAGCACGCTCTCGCCCGCCCGCGCCCGCCGCGCCGTCAGCCCCCCTTGCAGCGTCGCCACGTCATAGACATGCAGCGGCCGGCCATGGCCGATGCTGAAATAGTTGGTGATGTCCACCAGCGCGCTGATCGGCTTCTGCCCCACCGCCGCCAGCAGCCGCTGCAGCCAGGCCGGCGACGGGCCGTTCACCACGCCGCGCACATGCCGGGCCAGAAAGGCCGGGCAGCCCTCCGTGTCCTCGGTGGCGATGCGCAGCGGCGAAACGAAGGCTTCGCTCAACACCGGCGCCGGACGCGGCTTCAATGTCCCCAGCCCCAGCGCCGCCAGGTCGCGCGCGATGCCATAGACACCCATGCAATCCTGCCGGTTCGGCGTCACCGCGACATCGAACAGCGGATCATCCAGCCCGGCCCAGGCGGCATAGGCCACGCCCACCGGCGCATCCGCCGCCAGGTCCATGATCCCGTCATGCTCCTCGCCCAGCCCCAGCTCCCGGCTGGAGCACATCATGCCGCGCGATTCCACGCCCCGGATCGCCGCCACCTTCAGCGTCAGGTCCAGCCCCGGCACCTGCGCGCCCGGCGGCCCGAACACGCCCTTCATCCCCGCGCGCGCATTGGGCGCGCCACAGACCACCTGCACCGCCCCGCTTCCGGCATCGACGCTCAGCACCTGCAACTTGTCGGCCTGCGGATGCGGCTCGGCGCTCAGCACCTCGGCGATCACGAACGGCGCCAGCGCAGTGGCGGGATTGCTCACGCTCTCCACCTCCAGCCCCAGCCGGGTCAGCGCGTCGGCGATGGTCGCCGCGTCGGCATCGCTGTCGAGATAGCGTGCGAGCCAGCTTCGGGTAAATTTCATGCCCCCACCCCGCCGCTCAGCGTCGGCACGTCCAGCGCGCCGAAGCCATAGTGCCGCAACCAGCGCAGGTCGCCGTCGAAGAAGGCGCGCAGGTCGGTCATGCCATATTTCAGCATCGCCAGCCGGTCGACGCCGGTGCCGAACGCGAACCCCTGCCACTCCTCCGGATCCAGGCCGCAGTTCCGCAGCACCTTGGGATGCACCATGCCGCTGCCCAAAATCTCCATCCAGCTCTCGCTGCCGCCGATCGAGAGCCGCCCGCCCTGCCACGAACAGCCGACATCCACTTCCACCCCCGGCTCGGTGAAGGGGAAATAGCTCGGCCGGAAGCGGAGCGTCACATCGTCCACCTCGAAAAAGGCCTTGATGAAGGTCTCCAGCGTCCAGCGCAGGTGCGCCAGCGTGATGCCCCGGTCGATCACCAGCCCCTCGATCTGGTGGAACATCGGCGTGTGCGTCGCATCGCTGTCGCTGCGATAGACGCGCCCGGGCGCGATGATGCGAATGGGCGGCGCCTGCCCCATCATCGTGCGGATCTGCACCGGCGACGTGTGCGTGCGCAGCACGGCCCGGCCGTTCGCCCCCGCCGGGCCACCGCCCGTCACATAGAAGGTGTCGTGCATCGCGCGCGCCGGATGTTCCTCGGGAATGTTCAGCGCGGTGAAATTGTGCCAGTCGTCCTCGATCTCCGGCCCTTCCGCCACCGCGAAGCCCAGGTCGGCGAAGATCTCCGCCAGCTCGTCCATCACCTGGCTGATCGGATGCACCGTGCCGCGCGGGCCGGGCAGCACCGGCAGGCTCATGTCCAGGCGTTCCGTGGCCAGCCGCGCCTCCAGCGCGGCCGCCTCCAGCACCGCCTTGCGCGCCGCCAGGGCCGCGGACAATTCTTCCCGCAGGCCGTTGAACGCCGGCCCCGCCACCTGGCGCTGCTCCGCCGTCATGCCACCCAGCGTCTTCAACAAGGCCGTCACCTGCCCGGCCTTCCCCAGCGCCGCCACCCGCACCGCCTCCAGCGCGGTCAGATCGGCGGCACCGTCGATGGCGGCCAGCAGGTCGGTTCTCAGCGTCTCGGTCTCGGTCATCGCCGCGTCGGTTAGCCGCTTGCACCCGCCCCGGCAACCGCGCATCCTGCCCCGATGTCAGAGATGATCCGCCCCGTCGACGCCGCCGCCATCGAAGGCCGGACGCTCCGCTATTATGATTATTGCATGGCGGCCTTCGTCGCGCTGCTGATCTGCTCCAACCTGATCGGCGCCGGCAAGGTCGCCAGCTTCGACCTGCCGCTGGTCGGCGCGGTCACCTTCGGCGCCGGCATCCTGTTCTTCCCGCTCAGCTATGTGCTCGGCGACGTGCTGACCGAGGTCTATGGCTATGCCCGTGCCCGCCGCGTCGTCTGGGTCGGCTTCGTCGCCAGCCTGTTCACCGCGCTGATGGCCGCGGTGATCGTCGCCATGCCGCCGGCGCCGGGCTGGGGCGACCAGGCGGTCTATGAAAAGGTCTTTGGCCAGGTGCCGCGCATTTTCGCGGCGTCCATCGTCGCCTTCTGGGCCGGCGAGTTCGCCAACAGCTTCGTGCTGTCCCGCATGAAGGTCTGGACCAAGGGCCGGATGCTGTGGACCCGCACCATCGGCAGCACCGTGGTGGGGCAGGGCGTCGACAGCCTGATCTTCTACCCGCTCGCCTTCTGGGGTGTCTGGTCGAACGAGCAGGTCATCACCGTCATGCTCACCAACTATGCGTTGAAGGTGCTGTGGGAAGTGCTGCTCACGCCCGTCACCTACCAGGTCGTCGGCTTCTTCAAACGCCGCGAAGGGCTGGACGTGTTCGACACCGCGGTCGATTACACGCCGTTCAAGACGCGGATATAAGGGCGGATATAGGAAGGCGGCGGAGGTTGCCCCCCGCCGCCCGCCAAGCCACCGCTACAATGCCATTCAGGCGGCAACAACCTTGCGCCGGCGCATCGCGCTGCCCACCAGGCCGAAGCCCAGGATCATCATCGCCCAGGTCGCCGGTTCCGGCACCATCGAGGTCGTGCCGAAGTTGATGTCATCCACGGCGAAGTCGTTGCCGCTGAAATCGGTGCTGCCGTTGATCAGCCGCAGCACGACCGAGCTGTTGCCGCCCGAGTTCCACTGGTTGCTGAACCCCTGCCACACGCCCGGCGCGCCCGTGGTGTAGGTGTTGAGCACCGCCGAGCTGACATCGCCGATCACCGAAAAGGTGAGGTTCGACGCCGCGCCGGTGAAGCCGCCGCAGCACATGTTCGACGCGAAGGCTTCGAAGAAATAATTGGTGCCGCCCGTCACCGCGATGGGGCCGGATTCCCACACCGTCACGCCGCTCTGGATCGCGCCGTTGACGATCAGATAGTTGCCGCTGCCCGACGTATGGTCGCCATAGCTCGCCCACTGGTTGTGGACATTGTTGGCGTTGGTGTCGACGGTATAGGCACCTTCCGGATAGAGCGAAAACTGCCCCGCCGGCGCGATATAGGTGTAGCCGCTGCTGAAGCCGGTGTTGCCGGCCTCGAAATCGCCGTTCACCACCAGGTTGGCGGCCTGCGCGCCCGTGGCACCCAGCAGCAAGGCGGCGATCGCCGCGCGTGTCATCATCGTCATCATGAATTCCCTGTTCTCGGCGCTCAACCTTTGAGCATGCCGGCCGTTTATCGGATCGGGTCGATGAACCCAAGGCCGGAACAGGGTTAACCGCCGAAAGGTCATAGTTGTTTACCCATTTTCGCGCGTCCCCGCGATGCGCGGCGGCACGAAAAAGGGCGGCAGGGTCCACCCCCGCCGCCCCTCGCGGCACTTTTCAGAGCGCTCAGGCGAGCGCCAGACGCTGCCGGCGCATCGCGCTGCCCACCAGGCCGAAGCCGATGATCATCATCGCCCAGGTCGCGGGTTCCGGCACCGCGCTGCCGGTGATGTCGTTGAAGAAGCCCACCGTATGGTTGTCGCTCTCATAGCCGCCGACCATCGGCGACTCGAAAAAGCGGATACGGTCGAAGGTCAGGCCATCCTTGAAATAGACGTTGACGAAGGCATAGGGCTCGCCGCGGTTCCAGCCGGCGAACGGGCCGCTCGGGTTGCCGAAATAGGCGCTGTTGCCTCCGATGGCATTGCGCACATCACCCGGTGCGAAGGTGAACACCTTGCTGCCGCCCTTGTAGAATTCCAGCACATTGCCCCCGTCCAGCGCCGGCAGCCAGTAACCGAAATAGGTCAGCCCGCGCGGATCGCTGGTGCTCAGCGCCAGCTCGAAGCCGGTGCCGGAAAAGGTCTCGGCATAACGGCCGACGCCACCGGCGCCGCCATATTGGTTGGCATCGCGGATATCGACGTTGGAATAGCGCCCCGTGATCAGCGTCGACTGGCCGCTGGTGCCAAAATCGGTGACGAAGCTGGTGCCGCCCCCGGTCGGCCGGCTGTCGAACGTCTCCACGCCGACGAAATCGAAACCGGCGGTGGTGTTCACCACGCCCGGCGCTTCATAGGTCACGGTTACCGCGGCCTGGCCGGCGGTCGACAGCAGCGCCACGGCGCCGATCATCAGGCTCTTCATCATCATCCCATCCTTTTCCGACATCTCATTTGATGCCCGGGCCCTACCGCATCGGCCCGGAAAAGTTTAGGGTCGAACAGCGTTAATTGCTGCTTTTGCAAGCGAATTAACGATCTTTTGCCTTTCACGTAAAGTGCGCAAAAAAAAAGGCGCCGGGTTCCCCCGACGCCTCTGTTGAACAAAGATCACATTTTACAACCGGTTGCCCCGGCATCCTGTTCGGCGTCCGCAGCCGTTTTCGCGGCCCGGCCTGGGCGGTCTGCCGGGCCGTTTCAAAGCGCCTTGATCTCGTTGAACGGCGTGTCCTTGTCGCCGCGCAGGTCGCCCGGCAGCCCCAGCACGCGCTCGGCGATGATGTTGCGCAAAATCTCGTCGGTGCCGCCGGCGATCCGCAATCCCGCCGACCACAGATAGCTCTGCTGCAACTTCTCGATGTCGCTCCCCGGCTCTGCAGCGAACCCCGCGCCTTCCGAAAGGTCCAGCGCGAACGCCGCCATGTCCTGCATGGTCTTGGCGACCACCACCTTGCTGATGCTCTGCTCAGGCCCCGGCATCTGGCCCTTGCTCAGCGCGGAGAGCGCCCGCATCTGGGTCAGCTTGATCCCCTCGTCGGCGATATAGCTGTCGGCGATCCGCCGCCGCACATCCGCCTGCTCCATCGCCGGGCCGCGCTCGGTCTCCACCTCGGCCGCCACCTTCATCAGCGTGGCATAGCCCGGCGCGTGCCGCGGCTTGCCGCCCACCGCCAGCCGCTCATGCATCAGCGTCGTCAGGCTCACCTTCCAGCCATCGCCCACCTCGCCCAGCCGGTGGCTGTCCTTCACCCGCACATCGGTGAAGAAGACCTCGTTGAAGTCGCTCGAGCCGCTCATCTGCCGGATGCCGCGCACCTCCACGCCCGGCGCCTTCATGTCCACGATGAACATGGTCAGCCCCTTGTGCTTCGGCGCCTCCGGATTGGTGCGCGTCACCACGATGCCGAAATCGCTCTTGTGGGCAAAACTCGTCCACACCTTCTGGCCGTTGATCACCCACTCGTCGCCGTCCTTCACGGCCTTCGTGCGGATGCTGGCGAGGTCGCTGCCCGCCACCGGCTCACTGAACAGCTGGCACCACACTTCCTCGCCCTTGAGCGCCTTGGGCACATAGCGGGCGATGACGTCGGGATTGCCGTGCGTGAACACGGTCGGGATGCACATCCCAAGGCCGATGGAATAAAGCCCGGTCGGCACATAGGTGCGGCTTTCCTCCTGGTTGAAGATGATCTGGTGCATGGGGCTCAGCCCCTGCCCGCCGACAGCCTTCGGCCAGGTGATGCCCACATAGCCGGCGGCATGCTTCTTGGCCTGCCACGCCTTGGAGCGCACCACGAAATCCTCCAGCCCCCAGGGCTCCTTCGGCGGATGGAGATATTCGCCGGCGTTCGCCGCCATCCAGGCCTTCACCGTGGCGCGAAATTCGGCTTCCTGCGGCGTGTCGTTGAAATCCATCGTCCTTCTCCTCAAGCCGCCTGGCGATTCCGCCGCTCCAACGCCCGCACCAGCCGGTCGGCCCAGTGCGCCCGGCTGCCCAGCGCGAACTGCAGCGTCCGGTTGCGGCGGTAATAGAATTGGCAGTCATGCTCCCAGGTGAAGCCGATGCCGCCATGCAGCTGCACCGCCTCCTCGGCAACATAGTTCATCGCCTCCAGGCTCGACACCCGCGCCGCCGCCGCCGCCTGTGACAGCTCCGGCGCATCGCTGCCGAACGCCCAGGCCCCATGCAGCGCGTGCGCCTCCGCCAGCGTCACCTTGATATACATGTCCGCCAGCTTGTGCTTCACGCCCTGGTAGCGCCCGATGCGCAGCCCGAACGCCGTGCGATCCTTGGCATAGGCGACCGTCATGTCCATCGCCGCGCGCGCGCTGCCCAGCGTCTCGAACGCCGCGATCACCGCCAGCCGGTCGCACAGTTTCGCCCAGTCCGCCGCCGTCCCCAGCGGTTCGGCCGCGGCCCCATCCAGCGTCAGCGTTCCCGACCGCCGCACCAGGTCCAGGCTCTCGACGTCCGCGCGCGACACGCCCGGCCCCGCCAGGTCGACCAGCGCCATCGCCGGGCCATCCGCCGACGCCACGGTCACGATGGCCAGATGCGCCCCCATCAGGTCGGGCACCGGCGACTTCACACCGCGCACCGTGCCGGCCGCCAGAACCGTCGCCGGCATCGCCGAAATCGCCTTCGCGCCCTCGCTCCAGGCGATCACCGCCACCACCTCGCCGGCGGCGATCCGCGGCAGCCAGGCCGCCCGTTGCGCTTCCGTGCCCGCCAGCAGCAGCGCCTCGGTCGCCGCCAGCGTGCTGGTCAGCGGCACCGGCGCCAGGCTGCGCCCCACTTCCTCCGCCAGCACACACACTTCATCTGCGCCCAGGCCGATGCCGCCATGCGCCTCGGGAATGCGCAGCGCCGTCCAGCCCTGACCGACGACCTCCGCCCACAGGGCGGAGTCGAACGGCGCCTCCCGCCCCATCTGCGCCCGCGCCACGGCAGGTCCCGCCTTGGCATCCAGAAACTTCCGCGCCGCATCGCGCAGCGTCTTGGCATCATCCGACAGATCGAAATTCACGCGACAAACTCCCTCTCACCCGGAGTTAGGCCAGCGATGCCCCCTCGCCAAGCGCGGCAATCAGCGCGCTATCAAAAAAGCGCGGAGGGCCACTGCCCTCCGCGCCCTGTCGTCATTGCTTGTCGGCGCTATCGGCTCACGCCGCCTTTTTCATCCGGCGTTGCGGCGCGGCGGCCGCTTCCTTGTCTTCCTCTTCATCCGGCTGCTCGGCGCCGCTCTCGCTCAGCGCCTCGCCCAGCTGCTTCAGCTTGTCGCCATTCCTGTCGGCGCGGTCGGCGATCTTTGTCACGGCACCGCCCAGCCGGTGCAGCAGCGCTTCCACCCGTTCGCCGTCCGGCTCGTCCATTTCCAGCTGCTTGCGCAGCGCCGCCAGGTCGCGCGCGATGCCCTTCGCACCCGGCACATCCACTTCGGACAGCGCCGTCTCCCAATCCTCGATGATCGAAACGGCGGTCTTCGGCCTGGTGGATTCAATCCCGCGATTGAAGGCATTCATCGTTGCAGCAAAACGCACAGCCATGGCTCACTCTCCTGGGTTGCCGGGGCAGAATGACCCGGTCAGCCCCGTAACCCCGGCATCCATTGGGGGTTCCCAACGCTCTGTCTGTTGCAGAGACTGTGTGAGAAATTGCTCAGGCCGTGGCGAGAACGTTGATTTTCGAGCACCGAAGCGCAGCGACCTTCAGGGTCGTGAGCATCGGAGCGCAGAAAATCGGCGTTCGCAGCCCGGCATGGGCAATTTATCGCACAGTCTCTATGCGGCAGCCTGCCGCGCCATGCCCGGCCACTTGGCCAACAGCGCCTTCCGCCGCAACGCCACTGCCTTTGCCGCATCTTCCTTCACCGGCCCGAACCCGCGCACGTCCAGCGGCAGCCGCGCGATCTCCACGGCCAGCGCCAGATTGTCTGCCCGCAACCCGCGCAGCAGCATTTCCACATCCGCCTCGAACGCGCCGATCGCCGCCCGCTCATGCCGCCGCTCCTCAGTGCGCCCGAACAGGTCGAACGCCGTCCCGCGCAGGCCCTTCATGCGGGCGAGCACCCCGAACAGCGGCACCACCAGCCAGCCCGGCAGCCCGATCTTCTTCGGCCGCCCGGTCGCCGGGTCGATGCGGGAGAGCAGCGGCGGCGCCAGATGGAAGGTCAGCCTGGCGCGCTCGGCGAAGGTCGCATCCAGCTGGCCGGTAAAGCGCCCGTCGCTGTACAGCCGCGCCACCTCATATTCATCCTTATAGGCCATCAGCTTGTGCAGGCTGGCCATCACCGCCTCGGTCAGCGCGGTCGATCCGAACGGCGCTTCCGCCGCCCGTACCCGCGCAACCCCATCGGCGAACCGCTGCGCATAGGCCGCATCCTGATAGGCCGTCAGGTCACTCACCCGCGTGGCGATCCGTTCATCCAGCGTCAACGCCGGCGCCTCGCCCCCGCCGACCATCGCCTCCACCCGCGCCGGCTCCGCCGCCAGCAGCCGGCCGAGCGCGAAGGCCTGAAGGTTGAACGGCACCGATACGCCGTTCAGCTCGATCGCACCCTGGATCGCGCTGAGCGGCAGCGGGATCAGCCCCTGCTGCCAGGCATAGCCCAGCAGCATCACATTGGCGGCAATGGCATCGCCCATCAGCGCGGTGGCAATCTTCTCCGCCGCCACCATATGGCTCGCCTTGCTCGCCCCCTCGATGGTCTTCACCACCTGGTGCGTCTTGAAATCCAGGTCGCGGTTGCGCACGAAATCCGCCGTCGGCGCGATGTTCGCATTGGCCACCGTCACCGTCCGCGTCGGGATCATCAGCGTCTGCGCGGCCTTGTCCGCCGCCACCACCGCGTCGCAGGCGATCACCAGGTCCGCCGTCCCCGCCATGATGCGCGGCCCCAGCAGCGCCTCGTTGGTCGGCGCCAGCCGCACATGGCTCCATACCGCGCCACCCTTCTGCGCCAGGCCGGCCATGTCCGCGGTCGTGCTCGCCACGCCGGCCAGATGTCCCGCCATCCCCAGCAAGGCCGACACCGTCAGCACGCCGGTGCCGCCGATCCCCGTCACCAGGATGTTCACCGGCGCGGTCAGCGCGGGCACCGCCGGCTCCGGCAGGGTGCCGATCTCCAGCGACGTCGCCGCCGGCTTCTTCAGCTTGCCGCCGCTGACGCTCACGAAGCTCGGGCAGAACCCCTTCACGCAACTGAAATCCTTGTTGCAGCTCGATTGGTTGATGCGCCGCTTGCGGCCGAACTCGGTCTCCAGCGGCTCCACGCTGACGCAGTTGGATTGCACCGAACAATCGCCGCAGCCCTCGCACACCGCCGGGTTGATCACCACCCGCCGGTCCGGGTCCGCCATCAGGCCGCGCTTCCGCCGCCGGCGCTTTTCCGCGGCGCAGGTCTGGTCATAGATGATCACGGTGCAGCCCGGTGTCGCCGCATAGGCCTTGCTCACCACGTCCAGCATCGCCCGGTCGTGCAGCGCCACTTCCTTCGGCAACAGTCCATCGGGATAGCGGCTCAAATCCTCGGTCAGCACCGCGACCGATTTCGCGCCCTCCGCCAGCATCTGCCGCGCGATCTGCGGCACCGTCAGCTCGCCGTCATGCTTCTGCCCGCCGGTCATGGCGACCGCGTCGTTATAGAGGATCTTGTAGGTGATGTTCACGCCCGCCGCGATCGACTGCCGCACCGCCAGCAGGCCGGAATGGAAATAGGTGCCATCCCCCAGATTGGCGAACACATGCTTCTCGTTCGTGAACGGCGCCTCGCCCACCCAGGTCACGCCCTCGCCACCCATCTGGGTGAAGGTCTCCGCCCGGTCCATCCACAGCGCCATGATGTGACAGCCGATGCCGGCCAGCGCGCGGCTGCCCTCGGGCACCTTGGTGGAGCTGTTGTGCGGGCAGCCGCTGCAGAAATAGGGGCTGCGCTTCGCCGGCGTCACATGCCGCGCCGCCTTCGCGTCCTGGTCGGCGAAGAAGGACAGCGCGTTGGCGATCCGCTCGGTCTTGTGGAAGCGCGCGATCCGCTGTGCCACCACCTTGGCGATCATCCCCGGCGACAGCTCATTGTCCGGAGACAGGAGCCAGTCGCCCGCCTCGTCCTGCTTTCCCACCACCCGCGGACGCACATCCTCGCGCCAGTTGTACAATTGCCATTTCAGCTGATGCTCGATGAACTCGCGCTTCTCCTCGATCACCAGAACCTCTTCCAGCCCCTCGGCAAAGCCGCGCATCCCGTCCGGCTCCAGCGGCCAGGGCATGCCCACCTTGTAGAGCCTGAGCCCGATGTCGCGCGCCACCGCCTCGGTAATGCCCAGCTCGTCCAGCGCCTCCATGGTATCGGCAAAGGCCTTGCCCGTGGTCACGATGCCGAAGCGGGGCTTCGGCGTATCCCACACCACCCGGTCGATGCCGTTCGCCTTGGCGAACGCCATCGCGGCAAAACCCTTGTAGCGTTGCAGCCGCGTGTCCTCGTCCCGCCAGATGTCGTTCGGCCGGACATGAAGCCCGCCCTCGGGAAAATCGAACGGCGGAATAATGATCGACCGCCGCTCGTTCGCGGTATCCACCGTCGCGCTGGTCTCCACCGTGTCCGCCGTCGCCTTGTACCCCACCCAAGTGCCGGCAAAACGGCTCATGGCGATCCCCAGCAGGCCATATTCCACAAACTCATGCACGCTCGCCGGCGCCAGGAAGGGCACGAAAGCGGCGCTGAAATTATGGTCGCTCTGGTGCGGCAGGGTCGAGGATTTGGCGCCATGATCGTCCCCCACGATCGCCAGCACGCCGCCATGCTTCGCCGTCCCGGCGGCATTGGCATGCTTCAGCACGTCCATCGCCCGGTCGAGCCCCGGCCCCTTGCCATACCAGATGCCGAACACGCCATCCACGGTCGCGCCCGGCCGCATCCCCACCATCTGGCTGCCCCACACCGCCGTCGCCCCCAACTCCTCGTTCACCCCGGGCACGAAGCGCACATTGGCCGCCTCCAGCAGCTTCTTCGTCCGCCACAGCTCCTGGTCGAACGCGCCCAGCGGACTGCCGCGATAGCCGCTGATGAAGCCGCCGGTGTTCAGCCCCGCCGCCGCATCGCGCGCCCGCTGCACCAGCGCCAGCCGCACCAGCGCCTGCGTGCCGGACAGGAAGATGCGCTCCCCCTCCACCGCGTAACGATCATCCAGCTTCACCGCCCGATTGCGCAATTCGATGCTGCTCACCCGCCGTCTCCCCACCCGAATCAGGGCGTAATAGGACAATAATACTGACCTTTTATCCCCGATGCAAGATCAGGACTTTACCGTCTTGTGCCAATCTTCCGCAGGTCTTAGCCTGCCCTTGAGGGGATATCAGGGAGACACACATGAGCCTCGTCCGCGTTTCGATTGCAACCCTCGCCATCGCGCTCGCCACCCCGCCTGTCGCCGCGCACGGCTCCCACGGCGCGCTGCGGCCCGGCCTCGCCAAACTCACCATGGCCGGCGACCAGGACACCCCCACGTCCAAAACCCCCGCCGGCGCCGTGCCAAAGGAGCAGCTCGCCGTCCCGCCCGCCAACGCGCAGCGCTTCACCATCCTCTCGATCGCCGGCCCGCATGGCAGCGCCGCCATCTGGCGCACCGCGGACGGCACCCTCATCAGCCGCGAATCCATCCTGCTGCGCGGCCAGGTGTGGGAACAGGATCAGACCATCCGCCCCGGCGCCGACGGCATGCCCGTCTCCAGCACGGTGCGCGGCTACAGCCCGCAGGGCAACAGCGGCGAAACCTTCACCATCGCCAACGGCCAGGCGAGCTGGAAAAGCCAGATCGATGCCGGCAGCGTCGCCTACAGCGGCCCGGCCTATTATGCCACCGCCGGCGGCACCTTCAGCGCCAACGCCGACCTTGCGGAAAAACTGCTCGCCGCCCCCAACCGCACCCTGAAACTCCTCCCCGGCGGCGAGGCCCGCGCCACGAAACTCACCGAAGCCACCGTCGGCAGCGGCGCCAGCCAGAAAAAGATCATCGCCTGGGCGATCGAGGGCTTCGGCCTCTCCCCCTTCCCGGTCTGGATGAACGAGGACGGCAGCTTCTTCGGCATCGGCGGCGGCTTCGCGCTCCTCCCCGTCGGCTACGAGGGCGAGCTCAGAAAACTCGAAACCGCGCAGGACGAGGCGCTGGCGAGACGCTCCCCCGACATCGCCCGCACCGTCGGCGTGAAGGCGCCCGATGCCATCGCCTTCACCAATGTCCGCACCTACGACGCCGACAAACAGCGCTTCCTCGACGCGCAGACGGTCGTCGTCACCGATGGAAAGATCAGCCGCGTCGGCCCCGCCGCCGGCTTCACGCCCGCGCAGGGAACCACCCTCATCGACGGCAGCGGCAAGACCCTCGTCCCCGGCCTGTGGGACTGCCACATGCATTTCGGCGACGATTTCAGCGGTCCCATGCTGCTCTCCCTCGGCGTCACCAGCGTCCGCGACCCCGGCAACAGCATCCCCCTCACCCTCGCCCGCCGCGACCGCGCGGCGAAAGGCGAGCTGCTGACGCCCAAGGTCTACGCCAGCGTCCTCATCGACGGCAAAGGCCCCAACACGGCGCAGGTCGCCAGCGTCGCCACCACGCAGGCCGAGGCCGACAAGATCATCGAGGACGCCAAACGCGACGGCCTCATCGGCGTCAAATTCTACGGCACCTTCGATCCGAAGCTCCTCAAACCCAGCATCGCCAAGGCGCACAGCCTCGGCCTCCACGTCCACGGCCACATCCCGCAGGGCCTGCGCACGCAACAGGCGCTGGACGCCGGCTATGACGAGATCACCCACATCAACTGGGTGATGATGCAGGCCATGCCCGACAGCATCGTCACCACGTCGAACGGCATCAACCGCTTCGAAGGCCCGGGCCGCTACGCCAAGGATGTCGATCTCAACGCCGAGCCGATGAAGTCGCTGATCGCCCGCATGGCCAAACAGAAAACCACCGTCGATCCCACGCTGGTGACGTTCGAGGGGCTGTACGTCCCCGACAATGGCGACCTGTCGCCCGCCTACGCCCCCTTCCAGGGCACCATGCCGCCGGCGACCGAACGCGGCTTCCGCCAGGGCGGTTTCGCCGTGCCCGCGGACCTCACCCGCGCCGACTACCGCCGCAGCTTCGCCAAGATGCAGAGCCTGGTGTTCGAACTGTACAAGGCCGGCGTCCCCATCGTCGCCGGCACCGACGGCAGCGGGCTGGAGATCGTCCGCGAGCTCGAACTCTATGTCGCCGCCGGCATGACGCCCGCCCAGGCGCTCAGCACCGCCACCATCCAGCCCGCGCGGCTGGTGGGCGCCGCCGCCACCACCGGCAGCATCGCGGTCGGCAAGGCCGCCGACCTGGTGCTCGTCGATGGCGACCCCTCCAGGAACATCGGCGACCTCCGCCGCACCAAACTCATCCTCACCCAAAACCGCCTGATGGACGCCGACGCCCTCCGCAAAGCCAGCGGCTTCAGCGGCCCGCCGAAATAAACCAAAACACCCCTCCCGCACTGCGAAGCAGACAGCGGGGAGTCGCAGACGGCGCAAAGCACCAGCGGCGACTCGCGCGATAGCGCGGCGGGGGTGGGTGGTGTCAGCGCTTGAAGAGCACAACATCACCACCCCCCCAGCCCCTCCCCCGCAAGCGGGGGAGGTGTCAGCGGCCAAAGGCCGATGACGGAGGGGGCCCGGCCTGACACGCGGCCACCGCGCGCCCATCAGCTCTCCCCCGGCGCCGAAGGCCAGCGAAGCTACCGGGGAGCGACTCGCGCAGCGAGCGGAGGGGGCCAGCGCCCCAAAAGCAGCCATATGCACCCTTGCAACTAAGAACCATTCGCAATAATCTCCCGCCCCAAGGAGACCCGCGCATGCTCACCCCCCTCACCACCCTCCTCACATCCCCCCAGGTCGCCCCGCACCTCCCCCGCGCCCTCATCGTCCGCGCCGCGCGCCAGTGGGTGTTGATCGCCCGCGCCGGCCGCAACCCCCGCCCGGCGCTCGCCACGCTGCTCGGCCCGCGCGGCGCCGCCGCCTTCGCCTGCCTGATGGAAAGCCTGGTCGTCGCCTGGCCCGACCCCTTCACCACCTATCCCCCCTGCGCCACCACCGAATCCCCCGACGAACGCACCCTCCTCACCCTCCTCACGCTGGCCGGCGACGACCCCGCCTTCCACACCCACCTCGCCGACCTCCTCCCCGCCGCCGACCGCACCCGCCTCCACCGCCTCGCCACCCGCACCACCGCCGAACTCACCACCCGCTTCGCCTGACCAACACCCCTCCTGCCCCGCGAAGCGGAGAGCGGGGAGTCGAAGACGACGCGAAGCATCAGCGGCGACTCGAGCGATAGCGCGGCGGGGGTAGGTGCGCTGACGCCGCGCCCAAACCACCGCGCTGTTTCCCCCCGTCGGGGGGAGCGACTCGCGGCGCAGCCGCGGCGGAGGGGGGCCTCGCCAACACCAAGGTCCTCCCCTGCAAGGGGAGGTGGCCCGAAGGGCCGGAGGGGTGACACCCTTCCCGCTGACACCCCGCCGCTGCCACCACCCACGTCATGCTGAACTCGTTTCAGCACCCATTCCGCACACCGCACGCGCCAACACCCTTTTCCTGTCCCTCCGACCCACGCCATCATCCGCCATGCGCCCCGCCTCGTGCCCTCCTGATCCGGCATCAACCGGATAACTGTACCGATGGGCTATCGGCTGTGCGCTGCCGATGGGATCGGTCTGCAGGAACCGTCCCAGCTTGGGGGAGTAGGCCCGCGCCTTGTCGTGATAGACCCCCACCTCCAGCAGCCACATCTGACCCGTATAGCGGATGCGGCCCGTGTCCTGACCAGCCCCGCCAACCCCCGGTTCGCCGAGTGGGCCGTAGCTGTTCAGCACGGTCGCCACCTGACCCGAACCATCGGCCTGCGCCGCCACCGACCCTAGCGCATCGGTAAGCATCGATTGCCGACGGGCGTAGAAATGCTCACTAGGGCTGCCCTGGAACCGGCTTCATCCATGGCATCGCTTTGAACCGCGAGCGGCGGTTGTTCACAAACATTTTCTGGTTCGCCTGTTCAGCGTCATCGGGGTGGATATAGGTTTCATGAGGGGTCCGATAGGATTCGAAGCCATCTCCCATCACGCGGCCACCCAACCGTTCCGCCAGCTTCAGCAGCAGTTCCATGCCCATCGGCGATGGATTGATGATATACAGCGCCGATGACGCAAAGCATAACGTCGACTCATAAGGCGCGCCCGTATCCATGATGATCGCGCCCCGGTCGCGCTCTACCTTCCAGGTTGGGTTGTCGCGAATAATCGCTTCGACTTCATCTTCAAGCACCGCAAGCTGCTGAACAATCTTGCCAACTAAAAACTGCCTTCGGTGTATCGTTCTAATGATACCGACCTTGTATTTCTTCGTCATTTGCCGGACCATGATCGGTCGTTAATGGCGCCACCCGTGCTTTGGCCCAGGCCCGACCTCAAATTACGGTGACAGTTTACTAAATGAGCAGACTTGGCCTCAAGTCTGACGCAGTCAGTCGCTCTTCTCTGAAACAGCTTGCCAACCTCGCGGTCCTCTGCTAACCATATTGGCATCATCGAGTCTCCGTCCAACACGCATACACCCCGCCCGACCCACCCAAAATCCCCGAAATCGCTAACGCCTTGATTCAGGCTGTCACTTTTTTCGACAAACCTTCCAGATTTCCTATCCGCAACAAACCAACAGCGCGTGATCTCCCCCTGTAAGGGGGAGCGACTCGCGAAGCGAGCGGAGGGGGTGAAACCTTCCACGCCAACAGCCCAACTGCCGTGCACACAACCCCGTCATGCTGAACTTGGTTCAGCACCCATCGCCCCTCCAACACCCCACGCAGCGCACAAAACCGCCGTTTCCGCCAACCCCTTGATTAAGCACGCCACTTTTTTCGGTCAACCTTCCATAATCCTACAGCCCCTGCGCGGCTAAGCCGCGCGAAACGAGCGGCAATCTGCGCGCAGAGAGCGAGAAGAAAGAAAGGAAGAACAAAAAGCGTGGCCAAGCCACGCTGTCGGACGTGTCGGTCGGCCACCGGCCGCCCGCACGCCGGCCAGGCCTTCGGCGAGTCGAAAATAGCGCCCAGCGCTATTTTTCGCCGCCTACGGCCGCAACCGCGTCACACACCCCCACCACCCCCCCGGCACCCCCGCCCCCGCCCGCACCGCCGCGCCCTCATCCCCGAACAGCGCAAAACACGTCGCCCCGCTCCCGCTCATCCGCGCCAGCTGCACCCCCGCCAACCCGCGCAGCCACGCCAGAACCTCGGCAATCGCCGGCGCCATCCCCACCGCCGGCCCCTCCAGGTCATTCCGCGCAGCCTTCGCCACCGCCAGCGTCTCCCCCGCCGGCAGCGCGCCGCGATCCACCCCGTCCCAGGCCCGGAACACCGGCCCCGTCGCCACCGCCACCCGCGGGTTCACCAGCAGCACCGGCACCCCCGTCACCGCCGACACCGGCGTCAGCACCTCGCCCCGCCCCTCACCCCGCACCGTCACACCGCGCACGCACGCCGCCACATCCGCCCCCAGCGTCGCGCCGATCGCCTCCAGCTCCGCCACCGACCGACCCAGCCCCCAATGGCGGTTCAACAGCCGCAGCGCCGCCGCCGCATCCGCGCTGCCCCCGCCCAGCCCGGCCGCCACCGGGATCCGCTTCTCCAGCCGCAATGCCGCGCCCCGCCCGCTTTCCAGCGCCCGCGCCGCCCGCAGCACCAGATTCTCCTCCCCATCCCCCGCCGCCCCGGCGAATTCGCCCGACACACACAGCGTCAGCGCCTCGCTCTCCGCCACCGCCAGCGTGTCGCCGAACTCGGTAAACGCGAACAGCGTCTCCAGCGCATGATAGCCATCCGTCTCCCGCCGCCGCACATGCAGCGCCAGGTTCAGCTTCGCCCAGGCCGTCTCGATCACCGCGATGCCAGCCGCGCCGCGACCTCCAGCCCATAATCCAGCTTCTTCGCCAGCTTCGGCGCCAGCGTCGCCGATGGCTCCAGCGACGCCGCCTGCGCCCAGGCAAAGCGCGCCTCGATCCGCCGCCCTGCCATCCACAGCGCATCCCCCAGATGGTCGGCAATGGTGGGGTCCGCCGGCTCCGCCGCCACCGCCTTCTGCAACAGGCTCACCGCCTCGTCATACCGCCCCTGCCGATACGCCAGCCACCCTGCCGAATCGATGATCGCGCCATTGTCCGGCTCGGCTTTCAACGCCCGCTCGATCAGCGTCGCCGCCTCCGCCATCTTCAAGCCACGGTCCAGCAGCGAATAACCCAGATAGTTCAGCAGCGTCGCATTGTCGGGCGACAGCTCCACCGCCTTGCGCAGGTCCGGCTCCGCCGCCGCCCAGTCGCCGGCCTGCTCCAGCGCCGAACCGCGCAGGAAGAAAAAGAACGCATCCTCCGGCCGTGCCGGCGTCGGCAGCAGCGCGATCGCCTTGCTCACCGCCGCCGCCGCGGCGCGATAATTGCCCGCCCGCCGCTCCAGGTCGGCCAGCCGCATCCAGTCCTCCGGCACCACATCCGCCCTCTGCGTCAGCCCGGCCAGCACGTCGCGCGCCGCGTCCATCCGCTTGGCATCGGCCAGGATCGCCGAGGTCCGCCCGGCCACCGGCCGCACGAACCGCTCGCCCCCCACGCCGCGCAACGCCACCAGCGCCTGTTCGCCCTGGCCCTGGCGCGCCAGCTGGTCCGCCACCATCAGCAGCGCTTCCGGAAAGTCCGGCGCGGCAAAACTCCCCAACCGGGCGAAATACAGCGATACCGGGTTCGCCCGCTCCCGCGACAGGTCGGCCGACACCCGCAGGAACAGGTTCGCCACGCCGTCCGCCGGCCGCAGCAACAGCCCGCCGCTCTCCCGGTCGCCGATGTCCCGGCCTGCCAGCAGCTTCGCCCGCGCCGCCGCCAGCTGCGCGTCGTCCCGCGGCCCGCCGCCCAGCATGGTGATCGCCGCGTCGCGCCGCCCCACCTTCACCAGGCAGGCCGCCGCCGCCACCCGCAGCCGCGGCACATTGGCACCCTCGGTCGCCACGATCGCGCCAAAGGCCTCCGCCGCCTCGTCCCACCGCCCCGCCGCCGCCAGCATGTGGGCGCGGTTCTCCTCCATGTAGCTGCGGGCGATGCCGCGCTCCGTCGGCACCTCCAGCCGCGCCAGCGCCGCCTCCGGCCGGCCGGCCCCCAGCAGGCCCCAGGCCTCCAGGATCGGCTTGATGATGGCGATGCTGCCGCCATCCTCGAACTTCGCAGTCGCTGCGGCAAAGCGTGCCCAGTCGCGCCGGTTCAGCGCCGCCACCGCATTGGTCAGCGCGCTCAGCGCCGTGCCCTTGCCCGAGGCGTCCAGGCTCGCCGCCATGCGATAGGCCAGCCTGGCGTCGCCGCCCGCCAGCGCCAGCTCGAACGCCCGGCGCGTCAGGTCGGGGTCCTGCGGGTCGGACCGCAGCGCCGTCTCGAAATGCTTGGCCGCCACGTCCAGCCGCTGGTCGGCGAACGCCAGCCGCCCCTGCACATAGGCCGAAAGGCCCGCGTCCCCCGGCGCCGCCATGGCCGGCCCCGCCAGCAGCAGCGCGAACAGCAAAGCCCTCATGCGTCGATCTCCTCGGCGGCCACGCTGGCCGCATGCGCCTGAATGAAGTTGAAACGATGCTCGGGCAAGCGCCCCATCAACCGGTCCACCAGATCCTTCACCGCCGCCCGCTCCTCATATTCATGCGGCAGCGTCACGCGGATCAGCGTCCGCCGCGCCGGGTCCATCGTCGTCTCCCGCAGCTGCATCGGCGCCATCTCGCCCAGCCCCTTGAACCGCCCCATCTCCACCTTCCGCCCCTTGAAGCGCGTCGCCAGCAGCGCGTCACGGTCGGCGTCGTCGCGGGCATAGGCGACATCGCCGCCGGCGCTCAGCCGATAGAGCGGCGGCTGCGCCAGATACAGCTTCCCGTCCCGAACAAGGTTGGGCATCTCCTGAAAGAAAAAGGTCATCAGCAGCGTGGCGATATGCGCCCCATCCACGTCCGCGTCGGTCATGATGATGATGCGCTCGTACCGCAGCGCGTCCGGGCGATAGCGGTCGCGCATCCCGCACCCCAGCGCCAGCGCCAGATCGGCCACCTCCTGGTTCGCCGCGATCTTCGCGGCCGCCGCGCTCGCCACGTTCAGGATCTTGCCGCGGATGGGCAGGATCGCCTGCGTCACCCGGTCGCGCGCCTGCTTGGCGCTGCCGCCGGCGCTGTCCCCCTCCACGATGAACAGCTCCGTCCCCTCCGGCGCATCGCGCGAACAATCGGTCAGCTTGCCGGGCAGCCGCAGGTTGCGCTTGTTCACCGCGGTCTTGCGCTTGGTCTCGCGCTCCGCCTTGCGCGCCAGCCGCTCGTCCATCCGCTCCATCACAAAGGCCAGCAGCGCCCGCCCGCGTTCCTGGTTCCCGGTCAGCCAATGGTCGAAATGGTCCTTGACCGCCGCCTCCACCAGCCGCGCCGCGTCGGCGCTCACCAGCCGGTCCTTGGTCTGGCTCTGGAACTGCGGCTCGCGGATGAACAGGCTCAGCATCACCTCGGCGCCGTTCATCACATCGTCGGGGGTCAGCTCGGCGGCGCGCTTCTGCCCGACCAGCGCGGCAAAGCCCTTCAAGGATTTGCTCAGCGCCGCCCGCCAGCCGGCTTCGTGCGTGCCGCCGTCCGGCGTCGGGATTGTGTTGCAATACCAGCTCGCCTCGCCCTCGCCATACAGCGGCCAGGCGCAGGCCCATTCCACCGAGCCCTGGCCGTCGGGAAACGCCACCTTGCCGGCGAACGCCTCCTTCGTCGCGGTCTCGCGCTCCCCCACCCGCTCGGCCAGATGGTCCTTCAACCCGCCGGGAAACACGAACACCGCGCTGTCGGGCACATGCTCGCTCGCCAGCGATGCGTCACAGCGCCAGCGGATTTCCACGCCGCCGAACAGATAGGCCTTGGACCGCGCCAGCCGGTACAGCCGCCCGGCATCGAACGCCGCGCCCACCCCGAAAATCTCCGCGTCCGGCACGAAGCTCAGCGTGCTGCCGCGCCGGTTCGGCACCGCCCCCAGCTTTTCCAGCGGCCCCAGCGCCTGCCCCCGGCTGAACCGCTGCCGGAACAGCTCGCGATTGCGCGCCACCTCCACCACCAGCTCGCTCGACAGCGCATTCACCACGCTCACGCCCACGCCGTGCAACCCGCCGCTGGTGGCATAGGCATCGCCCGAGAATTTGCCGCCGGAATGCAGCATCGTCATGATCACTTCCAGCGCGCTCTTTCCTGGATAGCGCGGATGCGGGTCCACCGGGATGCCGCGGCCATTGTCGCTGATGGTCAGCCGGCCGTCGGCCGCCAGGCTCATCTCGATCCGTGTCGCGTGCCCGGCCACCGCCTCGTCCATGGCATTGTCCAGCACCTCGGCGGCCAGATGGTGCAGCGCGCGGGCATCGACCCCGCCGATATACATGCCCGGCCGCCGCCGCACCGGCTCCAGCCCCTCCAGCACCTCGATGTGAGAGGCATTGTAATCGGTGGCGGAGGCGGTGGCGGCAAACAGGTCGGTCATCCCCGGCAGCATAGCGGCGGACCGCGCCGATGGGAACGGGCCGGGAACGGCAATCTGCTGTTGCCGTCGCGCAACAATTTCCGCCCTGCGCTCCGGCCTCATGCTTTTCTTCTTGTGCGATGCACAAAACCCCGGCTAAACTTTCTGCCAGAAGGTCTAAACCTCACACCTCCGGACCGCTTGAGCGAGTGGCCACCGTTACCAACAAGAGGAGTGGGGAATGTCCCGTTTGCTGAACTTCACCGCCGCGCTTGCCGCGACCACCGCCGCGCTCGCCGCCACGCCCGTGCTGGCGCAGGACGAGGCGCCCGCCTGGGCCATCACCGGCACCGCTGCCTTCGTCAGCGACTATCGCTTCCGCGGCGTCTCGCTCTCCAACAAGGATCCCGCGGTGCAGGCCAGCATCCAGCTCACCAGCAAGGCCGGCTTCTTCGTCGGGGCCTGGGGCAGCTCGATCGCCACCTATGGCGGCGCCAATACCGAGGTCGACCTTTATGGCGGCTGGACCGGCCCGCTCGGGCCGCTGACCGCCACCATCGGCGTCTACAGCTACCTCTATCCGGGCGGCAGCGGCGTCGATGTCTATGAACTCTACGGTTCGCTCGCCGGCACGCTCGGGCCGGTCACCGCCACCGTCGGCGTCAATGTGGCCCCCGATCAGAAAAACCTGAACCGCAGCAGCCGCTACGCCTATCTCAACCTTGCCGCTGCCATTCCGGACACGCCGATCACGCTGAAGGGCAACATCGGCCACGAACAGGGCAGCTTCGTGGTGGACGGCACCGGCACCACCACCAAGAAGTTCGATTACCTGATCGGCGCCGACATCAAATGGCGCGCGCTCACGCTCGGCCTCGCCTACATCGGCAACGACCTGCCGTCGAAAAACCTGTTCAACACCCCGGCCAAGGACCGCTTCGTCGTCAGCCTGACCGCCAGCTTCTGACGCCGCCACACCCCTCCTGCCCGGCGCAGCCGAGAGCGGGAGGGGCGACTCGCGTTAGCGAGCGGGGGTGGGTGCCACCCCCAATTTGGCCACTAAGCCGCGTCGGCCTTCTTCGCCCGCGCCTTCTTCGCCGGCGCGGCGGGCGCTTCGGCGGCGGCTTCCGCCGGCGCGGCCTCGGCGTCCTTCGCCTTCTTCGCGGCCGGCTTCTTCACCGGCGCCTCTTCGGCCACCGCCTCGGCAGCAACCGCCTTCTTCGCCGGCTTCTTCGTCTTCACCGGCGCATGGTCGTGGTCATGGTCATGGCCGCAATCCGGCCCATGCACATGCCCCGGCGTCTCATCCTCGCTCTCGATCGCGGCCTGCAATTCCTCGCGGCTCACCACGCGGTCGCTGATCTCCGCCTTGCCCAGCAGGAAATCCACCACCTTCTCCTCATACAGCGGTGCCCGCAGCTGCGCCGCCGCCATGGCATTTTCGCTGAAATATTTGGCGACTTCCTGCTCCTGCCCCGGGAAGCGCCGCGCCTCCTGGGCGACCAGCCGGCTCATCTCCGCCTGCGAGATCTGC
The DNA here is from genome assembly GCF_014117445.1 of Sandaracinobacteroides saxicola. NCBI lineage: Bacteria > Pseudomonadati > Pseudomonadota > Alphaproteobacteria > Sphingomonadales > Sphingosinicellaceae > Sandaracinobacteroides > Sandaracinobacteroides saxicola. The sequence goes on from NZ_CP059851.1 coordinate 207,295, forward strand.
ACGCCATTCGCCTGGCCGATCTCCGACAGCAGCAGCCCCAGCCGCACCCGGCGCTCGGCGATGCGGCGGTAATCCTCGCGCTCGGCATCCAGCTTGCTCGTCGCCTCGCTGTCGCCCTTGGCTTCTTCCTCCAGCTGCGCCCAGATCTGGTCGAATTCGGCGTCCACCATCGATGGCGGCACGGCGAAATCATGGCTTGCCGCCAGCTGGTCCAGCAGCTTGCGCTTCAGATGGGTGCGCGTCATGCCGTTCAGCTCGGATTCGACCTGGTCCTTCAGCACCTCTTTCAGCTTCTCCAGGTTTTCCAGCCCCAGGTTGGTCGCCAGCGTGTCATCGACCGCCACCGGCTTCGCCACCTTCACCGCGGTCACCTTCACCTTGAACTCGGCGGCCTTGCCCGCCAGGTTGCCGGCGCCATAATCGCTGGGGAAGGTCAGGTTCAGCACCTTCTCGTCGCCGGTCTTCACGCCCACCAGCTGCTCTTCAAAACCCGGGATCAGCCGGCCGCTGCCCAGCTCCACATCCATGCCCTCGCCGGTGCCGCCCTCGAACGCCACGCCGTCCACGCTGCCGGCGAAATCCATCACCACCTGGTCGCCCATCTTCGCCTTGTGCTTGGCCGGCGCGTCCTCGAACGCCTTCTGGCTGTCCGCCAGCTTCCGCAGCGCGTCCGCCATGGCGGCGTCATCGGCCTCCACCGTCAGCCGCTCCAGCTTGATGCCGTCGATCTTCGGCGCCTCAATGACCGGCAGCACTTCCATGTCCACCGTGAACGTCACGTCCTTGCCCTCGGCCAGGTCCGGGTCCAGATCCACCTTCGGCTGCACCGCCGGGCGCAGGCCGTTGTCGGCCAGCAGCTTGTTGACGCCGTCGTTCACCGCTTCCTTGATCGCCTCACCGCGCAGCGCCGGCCCGTGCATCTTGCGGATCAGGTTGCCGGGCACCTTGCCGGGGCGGAAACCGGGCATGCGCACCTGCGGCGCCACTTCGGCGATCGCCTTGTCGATGCGCGACGCCAGGTCGGCGGCGGGGATGGTGACGCGAAATCCGCGCTTCAGGCCTTCGTTCAGCGTTTCGGCGATGTTCATCAACGGCTCCAGAATAATGTTTCCCACGCTCGGACGGTCGCTTGGTGCGGGCGAAGGGACTCGAACCCCCACGTCTTGCAACACTGGAACCTAAATCCAGCGCGTCTACCAATTCCGCCACGCCCGCGCGCGCTCAGGCGAAGCGCCGCCCTATAGCAGCGCGCCCAAGAAGGGCAAGGCCGGCCTTCATCGCCAGCGCATCAGCCCAGCACGGCGGCAAACGCCCGCGCCGTCACGATCCGCGTGCCCCCATGGCTCCCCAGCGCCAGCAGGTCCCCCTTGTCCCCCGTCACCAGCCAATCCACCCCGCCGGCCTCACACAGCGCCAGCAGATAATCGTCCCGCGGGTCCGGCGAGCGCGACACGGCGCGCAGTCGGTCGGGCATGACGGCGTCCCGCCTGATGCAGTTGATCAGCCGCCCAACCACGGCGGGCTTCACCGCCCGCTGCATCCAGGGCCGGCGTGACACCTCGCGCAGCTCGTCGATCTGGACATCATGGCTGATCAGCGTGAAACGTTCCGCCTGCCAGGCTTCGATCATGCCGTCGCCGATGCCACCCTTGGTCAACAGCGCGCTGACCAGAATATTGGTGTCCAGAACAACCCGCAAATCAGGGTTGCGGATCGAGTTGGTAGCGCCCGGCCTCGCGCATCTCCCGGCGCACGATCGCCAGTTCGGCTTCGATCAACCGATCGATCTCGTCGGAATCGCGGTCCGCATTGGCCTGCCGCGTCCGTTCGATTTCCAGGGCCAGCAATTGCCGGGTGACGGCCTTGTCGACAAAGGCAGAGACCGCGCGCGTGTCATCGCCCACCAGCTCACGCACGGCAAGGTCGGTATCGCGCGGCACTTCCACGGTCCAGCGTGCAACGTCATCCATGATGCGGACCTAGCACAGCGCCCCGCTCCGGAAAAGCTACCCCAGCCCCACCACATAATGCCATGCCGTCCGCCCGCTGCGGCTGCCCCGCGTCGCCGCAAACTCCAGCGCCGCGCCCCGCTCCCACGCCTTGCCCGCCGCCTCGGCATGCCGCCGCACCATCTCCAGATACTCGTCCTGCCCCGCCGCATGAAACCCCAGCGTCAGGCCGAACCGGTCCGCCAGCGCCAGCTGGTCATCCTCCTCGTCCCGCGCGTGTCGAACCTCTGTGCTGGCCACCCGCTGCAACAAATGCCGATGGTTGCTCGTCACCACCAGCCGCACATTGCCCGGCCTGGCGCGGGTGCCGCCATCCAGCAGGCTGCGCAGCAACCGCGCCTCGCCATCCCCCAGCACCAGATCATCCACCCACACCAGCCACGCCCCCGCCGCCGGCAGCACCGCGAACAGCGCCGGCAGGCTCCGCAGGTCGCCGGCGGACAGCTCCACCAGCCGCAGCGGCACCCCCACATGCGCCGCCACGCTGCGCACCAGCGCGCTCTTGCCCATCCCCCGCGCGCCCCACAACAGCATGTCGTGCGCCTGCCCGCCGCGAGACAAGGCCCGCGCGTTCGCCAGCATCGCGTCGCGCTGCCGATCCACGCCCACGAACCGCGCCAGCGGCAGCGCCCCCGCCGCCTCCACCGCCTCCAGCCGCGCCCCGTCCCAGCGCAGCACCGCATGCGCCAGCGGGTCGATCGCCGCCGGCGGATGGGGCGCCAGCCGCTCCAGCGCATCGGCAATCCGCCCCAGAATCGCCGCCAGATCGCCCACGCGCATATCCCGTTTGAAAAACCCCGCGCCGCCGTCTATGGGGCGCGGTCAATCAACTCCACCTAATCGAGGTTTCCCGATGTTCGCAACCCCGGCCTATGCCCAGGCCGCCACCGGCGCCGCAGGCGGCACGTCCGCCTTCCTCATCCAGATCGTGCTGTTGATCCTGCTCTTCGTGATCTTCTGGTTCCTCATCATCCGGCCGCAGCAGAAGCGGCTGAAAACCCACCGGGACATGGTGGCCGCCGTCGCCCGCGGTGACGAGGTCGTCACCGGCGGCGGCCTCATCGGCAAGGTCAGCAAGGTGACCGATACCGAGGTCGAGATCGAACTCGCCCCCACCGTGAAGGTCCGCGCGGTCAAATCCACGCTCACCAGCGTCACGCCAAAGGGCACGCCCGCCGCCGCCAACGACGCGAAGGCCTGAGCCCGGTCATGCTCGATTTCCCGCGCTGGAAAATCTGGGGCATCATCGCCGTGCTGATCGCCGGCCTGGTCTTCGCCACCCCCAATTTCTTCCCCGAAAAAACCGTCGCCGCCTGGCCGGACTTTCTGCCGAAGAAACAGCTCAACCTCGGCCTCGACCTGCGCGGCGGCAGCCACCTGTTGCTGGAGGCGGACACCGCCGACATCGCCAAGGGCAAGGTCGAACGGCTGGAGGAAATCGCCCGCGCCGAACTGCGCCAGGCCGATGGCGGCGCGATTCAATATGGCGACATGAGCATCCGTGACGGCGCGCTCAGCTTCCTCGTCCGCAACCCCACCGATCTCGACCGCGCCGTCGAAACCATGCGCGGCCTCTCCCAGCCCGTCGGGCAATTGTCGGGCATCCGCGACCTCGATGTGGAGGTGCGCGACGGCGCCCGCCTCGTCATCACCCCCACCAAACAGGGCCTCGCCACCGAGGCCGACCGCGCCATGGGCCAGGCGGTCGAAGTCATCCGCCGCCGCATCGACGAGCTCGGCACCCGCGAACCCACCATCATCCGCCAGGGCGACAACCGCATCGTCGTCCAGGTCCCCGGCCTGAAAGACCCGACGGCGCTGAAGGCGCTGCTCGGCAAGACCGCCAAGCTCGAGTTCAAGCTCGTCGATCTGGAGGCCGACCCGGCGCAGGCCGCCGCCGGCCGCGCCCCCCCGGGCAGCCAGGTGCTGCCCAACGTCGAGGGCGGCGTCATCGTCGTGAAGCGCCGCGTGCTCCTCACCGGCGACCAGCTGATCGACGCCGGCGTGAATTATCGCGATGGCCTCCCCGTCGTCACCTTCCGCTTCGACAATGCCGGCGGCAAGCGCTTCGCCAAGGTGACGCAGGAAAACACCGGCCGCCCCTTCGCCATCATCCTCGACAACAAGGTGATCTCCGCGCCGCGCATCAACGAGCCGATCCTGGGCGGCAGCGGCGAGATCAGCGGGCAATATACCACCGAAACCGCCAACGAGCTCGCCATCCTTCTGCGCGCAGGCAAACTGCCCGTCGAGCTGAAGGTGATCGAGCAGCGTAGCGTCGGGCCGGATCTGGGTGCCGATTCAATCCGTGCCGGCGCCACCGCCAGCATCCTCGCCACCGTGCTGGTCGCCCTGTTCATGATCATCACCTACGGCCGCTTCGGCGTCTATTCGGTGATCGCCCTCATCTTCAACGTCCTGCTCATCCTCGGCACCATGAGCCTCGTCGGCGCCACGCTGACGCTCCCCGGCATCGCCGGCCTGGTGCTGACGATCGGCGCCGCGGTCGACGCCAACGTGCTCATCAACGAACGCATCCGGGAAGAATTGCGCAAGGGTCGCAACGTCATCTTCGCCATCGAAACCGGCTACCGCGAGGCGAGCCGCACCATCTTCGACGCCAACGTCACCAACGTCATCGCGGCGGCCGTGATGTTCTGGTTCGGCAGCGGGCCGATCAAGGGCTTCGCGGTCGTGCTCACCATCGGCATCATCACCTCGGTGTTCACCGCGGTCACCTGCACCCGCCTCATCATCGCCTGGTATCTGCGGGCGCAACGCCCCGCGGCGCTGGTTCTATAGGGTCCCGCCATGCGCCTCCTGAAACTCGTTCCCGACAACACCAACATCAAGTTCCTGCGCTGGCGCTGGGTGGCGCTCGCCTTCACCATGGCGCTGGTCGTCGCCTCCATCGTGCTGCTGGCGGTGCGCGGCCTCAACTTCGGCGTCGATTTCGCCGGCGGCCTGATGATGGAGGTGCGCTTCGAGAAACCCGTCGCGCTCGACGAGCTGCGCACCACCGTCAACCGGCTCGACGTCGGCGAGGTGTCCCTGCAAACCTTCGGCAACGCCAACACCATCAGCATCCGGCTGCCGCTGCCCCCCGGAGACGAGGAGGCTGTGCAGCGCGTCGTCGCCAAGGTGCAGGCGGCGCTGAAGGTCAACCACCCGGACGCCGAAACCCGCCGCGTCGAAACCGTCAGCGGCAAGGTCTCGGGCGAGCTGCTGCGCGACGGCGCCTGGGCGATGGCGCTCGCCATGCTGGCGGTCGCCATCTACATCTGGTTCCGCTTCGAATGGCAGTTCGGCGTCGGCGCGCTGTTCAGCCTGTTCCACGACGTCACCATCACGCTCGGCTTCTTCGCGCTCACCCAGCTCGAATTCAACCTCAACATCGTCGCCGCGGTGCTGACGATCATCGGCTATTCGCTCAATGACACCATCGTCGTCTATGACCGCATCCGGGAAAACCTGCGCAAATACCGCAAGATGGAAATCGAACCCCTGCTCGACCTGTCGGTGAACGAGACACTGTCCCGCACCATCGTCACCTCGCTCAGCATGCTGATCGCGCTCGGCACGCTGGTGGTGCTGGGCGGCGACGTGATCTTCGGCTTCTCGATCGCCATGTTCCTCGGCATCCTGATCGGCACCTATTCGTCGATCTACGTCGCCGCCCCCCTCCTCATCTGGCTCGGCGTCGGCCCCCACAGCTTCCTGCCGAAAGAAAACGAACTCACCGCCAAGGCAGAGCGCGTCGCGCCGAAAGCCTGACGCCCTCAACCCCCCATCTTGCCTTCTTCGCCTCGCACATGTCATTGTGCGCTGGGGCGACGGGGGGCAGTCATGGCATGGTCGGACGCAATGAAACTGGAGGATTTCCGCGATTTTCGCGCCGATCTGCAGGGTCAGTCCGGCTGCTATGAAATCGGCCATGTCCGCGCTGGCTATTTTTATGCGAAATATGCCGGGAAGGCGAGCTGCCTCTGGGACCGCATTTCCACGTACAACTCACCCTCGAAATGCCACAACATCCATATCGCCGAACGGCATCTGGCGTCCGACATCAAACGTCGAAACCTCTACTTCCACATTTTCCGAACGCGCGATTTCGCGGCCATGGAATCACGGCTGCTTTCGCGCGAGGGTATCGGCCTCGGCAACATGTACCGCTTCAACCAGAAATACGAAGCGGCCCATGAACATGAAGACTATTCACGCGCCGCCACGCTCAAGCTTCCCGACATCATGAACAAATGCAGTCACTGCACCAGGGCATGCCCCCGCCAGGCCTGAGATCCTACATCGGCAAACACACCCCGCTCACGCACAACTGGCTGCACCACCCCAGCACCGCCGCCACCGCCACCATCACCGCTTTCGACGTCAGCATCACATCTCTCCTTTGTCCAGCATCCCATGTAGGCGCTTCGGCGCCAACCGCACCCAGGCATCGCGCACCAGCTCCGCCAATTCTTCCACCTCGATCAGGTCCAGCCGCAGCCGCAACCCGCGCCAGCTGCCCCACACCGCCACCGAGAACATCTCCGGCCGAACCTCCGCCAGCAGCTCCCGCCGATGCTCCGGCACATTCACAATCGCATAGGTCGCCCCCGGCACCGCCACCTCGCCCTTCGGCCGGTCACTAATTTGCGCCCCCTTTGGGGGCAGCGTCTCCTGCGCGAAAATCTTGCCGCCCACGCGAAAACTCGTCACCTCCCAATGCGGCATCTCCACCGCCTCCGGCAACCCCATCGCCACCGCCCGCAAATCCTCCAGCGTCGCCATCACCCGCTCCCCACGCCGCAGCCCGTCAAAGCCCCTCCCCCACCCGTGGGGGAGGTGTCAGCGGCCAACGGCCGATGACGGAGGGGGCCAGTCAAGCCGTGCAAGGTCACCCCACCCGCGCCTTCACATAACGCCCCGGCGCCTCCTCGATCGCCGCGAACCCCGGCGCCGCCCCCGGCACCCGCGCCGCCACCTGCCCGCTCGAATGCGCCGCGATCCAGCGCGACCAATCCGGCCACCAGCTCCCCTTGGTCTCCCTGGCCGCCGCCTGGAAATCCTCCACCCGCTCCGGCATCGCTTGCCCCTCGGGCAGCGTCCAATGCTGGTATTTGCCGCTCGACGGCGGGTTCACCACGCCGGCGATGTGCCCGCTCCCCGCCAGCACGAACCGCACCGGGCCACTGAACGCCTTCGTCAGCTTCCACACCGATTTCAGCGGCGCGATATGATCCTCCTTGCCCGCCTGCACATAGGCCGGCGTCGTCACCTTCTTCAGCTCGATGGCCACCCCCGCCACCCGCACCGCGCCGGGGCTGACCAGCAGATTGTCGCGGTAACATTGCCGGATATAGTCGCCATGCCATTTCGCCGGAACGTTCGTGGCGTCGCTGTTCCAGAAAAGCAGGTCGAACGGCGCATATTCCTTCCCCAGCAGATAATTGTTCACCACATAGTTCCAGATGAGGTCGGTCGGCCGCAGCATGTTGAACGTCGCCGCCAGATAGCGCCCGTCCAGATACCCCTTGCCCTCGGACAGCTTGCCGATCGTCGCCAGCTGCGTCTCGTCGATGAAGTTCAACAGGTCGCCCGCTTCGGCAAAATCCACCTGCGCCGTGAAATAGGTCGCGGTCGCCACCTTCGCCGCTTCGCCCTTCGCCGCCAGATACGCCAGCGTCACCGCCAGCGTCGTCCCCGCCACGCAGTAACCGATGGCGTGCACGGCCTTCGCGCCGGTGGCGGCGAGTGCGGCGTCGATCGCCGCCACCTGTCCCTCCAGCACATAATTGTCCAGCACCACGTCCGCCAAACTCTCGTCGGCGTTGCGCCAGCTCACCACGAACACCGTCAGCCCCTCGGCCACCGCCCAGCGGATGAAGCTCTTCTCCGCCGTCAGGTCCAGGATGTAGAATTTGTTGATCCACGGCGGAAAGATCAGCAGCGGCTCGGCGTGCACGCTCTCCGTCGTCGGGCTGTACTGGATCAGCTGGAACAGCCGGTTCTCGAACACCACCTTGCCCGGCGTCGCCGCCACATTCACCCCCACCTCGAACGCGCTCTCATCGGTCAGCGTCAACTGCCCGCGCTGCAAATCCCGCAGCATGTTTTCCAGGCCGCGCACCAGGCTCTCGCCGTCGCTCGATTGCGCCGCCGCCAGTACCTCGGGGTTGGTCAGGGCGAAATTGGTCGGGCTCATCGCATCGACGAACTGCTTCGCCTGGAACTTCGCCCGCGCCATCTCCGCGTCCGAAAGCCCCTGCAACCGCCCCACCCCCTCCAGGATGTGCGCGCTCGCCAGCAGGTAACTGCGCTTCAGCATGTCGAACACCGGCTGCTCGCTCCAGGCACTCGCCCTGAAACGCCGGTCCTCGCCCGCCGCCGCCGCGGGGATCGCGCTCAGGTCGCCGGTCAACAGCCCGGACCACAGCTTCAGCGAATCCTGCCAGAAATCGGTCTGCATCCGCACGAATTCGCCCGGTTCCAGCATGTGGCTCGCCCGCGCCCAGGCTTCCCAGGTCTCCGCCATCGCCGCGAACGGGTTGGAATCGCCCCCCCCTTCCAGCAGCGTCGCGGGCAACTTCGCCGCGGACTTCTGCCAGAAATCCAGCATCATCGTCTGCACCCGGCCGCTCACTTCCGCCACCCGCGCCAGGGTCGCCGCCGGATCCGTCACCATCTCGCCCATCGCCATCTCCCGTCATTCCCGCTTTGCCATGATCGGCCCGTCCCTCACAAGCACCCGCTCATCGCCGATGCGGAACCATCCGCCGCGCACGGACGTTGCACCCCCATCGAATTGAAAGGAGACCCTCATGTCCCGATTCCTCTTGACCGTGGCCGGTGCCACCCTTCTCGCCGGCGCCGCCTTGGCGCAAATGCCGCCCGCGGACAGCACGCCCCCGGTCACCACCACGCCGCCACCCGCGATGCCCACGGATCCGGCGCCCGGCACCCCGCCGCCCACCGCGCCCTCCACCATGCCGGCGCCCGCCGACCCGATGGCACCCCCCGCCACCCCCCCGGCGCCGGGCGCGTCGAACGACATGCCGGTGCCTTCGGACACGCTGCGCCCCCCCACTGGCGGCCAGCCCACCACCACCGCGTCGATGGGCGGCACGCAGACCGCGATGACCTATCCGCTCTGCTCGCGCACCGTCCGCGACCGCTGCATGAACCGCAGCGAGCGTCCGCGCCGCTAGACTGGCACTGCACAGGGACTTTCGCCTATAGGGAAGGGCGGGCAATCACGCCCGCCCTTTCCGAATCGAAGGTCGCATGTCCGAAGACTTCTACCGCATCCGCCGCCTGCCGCCCTATGTCATCGCCGAAGTGAACGCGATGCGGGCCGCGGCCCGCGCCGGCGGAGAGGACATCATCGACCTCGGCATGGGCAATCCCGACCTGCCGCCACCCCCCCACGTCATCGCCAAGCTCGCCGAGGTCGCCGCCAAGCCCGACGCCCACGGCTACAGCGCATCAAAGGGCATCCCCGGCATCCGCCGCGCCCAGGCCGGCTATTACGCCCGCCGCTTCGGCGTCACCCTCTGCCCCGAAACCGAAGTCGTCATGACCATGGGCTCGAAAGAGGGCCTCGCCAGCCTTGCCACCGCCATCACCGCGCCCGGCGACGTCGTGCTCGCGCCCAACCCCAGCTACCCGATCCACACCTTCGGCTTCATCATCGCCGGCGCCACCATCCGCAGCGTCCCGACCACGCCCGACGAGAATTACTGGCGCGCGCTCGACCGTGCCATGGTCTTCACCGTGCCCCGCCCGTCGCTGCTGATCGTCAACTACCCCTCCAACCCCACCGCCGAAACCGTCGACCTCGCCTTCTACGAACGCCTGGTCGCCTGGGCGAAGGCCAACAAGGTCTGGGTGCTCTCCGACCTCGCCTATTCCGAACTCTATTTCGATGGCCAGCCCACCCGCTCCATCCTGGAGGTGCCGGGCGCCAAGGATGTCGCGGTCGAGTTCACCAGCATGTCGAAAACCTATTCGATGGCCGGCTGGCGCGTCGGCTTCGCGGTCGGCAACAAACAGCTGATCGCCGCTCTCACCCGCGTCAAATCCTACCTCGATTATGGCGCCTTCACCCCCATCCAGGCTGCCGCCTGCGCGGCATTGAACGGCCCGCAGGACATCGTCGAAACCAACCGCGCGCTCTACCACAAGCGCCGCGACGTGCTGGTGGAGGCGTTCGGCCGCGCCGGCTGGGACATCCCCGTCCCCCGCGCCAGCATGTTCTGCTGGGCGCCGCTGCCGCCCGCGCTGGCGCATCTCGGCAGCCTCGAATTTTCGAAACAATTGCTCACCCACGCCGGCGTCGCCGTCGCGCCGGGCGTCGGCTATGGCGAGGAAGGGGAGGGCTTCGTCCGCATCGCCATGGTCGAAAATGAACAGCGCCTGCGCCAGGCCGCCCGCAACGTCCGCAAATATCTGCTGTCGATGGGCGTCAACACCCCGGCCCAGGCCGCGGGCTGAGCACGATGCGCGGCGTGGCGGCGCTGGCGCTGGCGGCGCTGCTCACCGCCTGCGCCACCACGGCGCCACCGCCCCGCCCGCCCTCCCGCATCGTCGTCAAACCGCCACCCGCCCCCGCCCCGGCGCCCCGCCCCGCCTGGCAACCCCGCCGTGTCATCGCCGATGGCGCCGTCGTCCCCGGCGGCCGCCGCCACATCGTCAAGCGCGGCGAAACCGGCCTCGGCATCGCGCGGGCCTACAATGTCCCCTGGCCCCGCATCGTCGCCGCCAACAACCTCGATGCCGAGGAACCGATCGAAATCGGCCAGGCCATCTTCATCCCCTTGCCGAAACTCTCTCCCGAGGAAGCCGCCCGCAACTTCACCCTCGACATCGACGACCTCGTCAGCGCCACCACCGAAGCCCGCCGCGTCACCCCTCCCTCCCGCGGCTCCGCCACCACCCCAGCCCCTCCCCCGCTTGCGGGGGAGGTGTCAGCCCAACGGGCTGACGGAGGGGGCCGATCCTCCCCCAGCCTGTCTGCGGGAGGGGGCACCCCCGCCCCCACCTTCACCTGGCCCACCGACGCCCGCGTCATCCTCTCCGGCTTTGGGCCCAAACCCAACGGCCGCGTCAACGACGGCATGAACATCCGCGTCACCGCCGGCTCCCCCGTCCGCGCCGCCGCCGACGGCACCGTCATCTACAGCGGCAACGCCATCGCCGGCTACGGCAACCTCCTGCTCATCCGCCACCCCGGCGGCTGGACCACCGCCTACGGCCACCTCGAATCCGCGCTTGTCGTCCGCGGCGCCACCGTCCGCCGCGGCGACCTGATCGCCCGCGCCGGCAGCACCGGCACCGTCGACGAGCCCCAGCTCCACTTCCAGATCCGCACCGGCCGCCGCCCCCTCAACCCCGCCCCCCTGCTCCGCTAACACCCTCTTCCGCTCGCGGGAGAGAGTGGGAACGCGAGGAACCCCCACACCCCTCCCGCGCCGCGAAACGAAGAGCCGGGGGAGGCGACTCGCGTCTCTCCCCCGGCACGGGGGAGCGACTCGCGCAGCGAGCGGAGGGGGCCAGCGAGCGGGGGTGGGTGCCCACCGCCCGGCGAACTTGGGGGCGATTTACCGACCCGCCCCCAGCACATTCACCGTGAACGCCACCACCCCGATATTGAACACAAACGCCGCCAGGCAGTGCAGCGTCACCGCCCGCCGCATCGCCGGCGTCGTCACCTCGGTGTCCGATGTCTGGAACGTCATCCCCAGCGTGAAGGCGAAATAGACGAAATCGCCATAATCCGGATCGCCGTCCCCGCTGAACCCCAACCCGCCCTCGCTGCCGCGACGATAGTAGAGATGGGCATAGTGCAGCGCATAGATGCTGTTGGAAAACAGCCAGGCCAGCGCCAGCGTCGCCACGATCAGCGGCTTGGCCCAGGGATCGCTGCCGCCGATCTCCACGCCCACCGCGGTCAGGATGGCCGCCATCGTCGCCGCCGTCACCGCCAGCAGCATCGGCCGGTTGGCGTCATTCGCCGCCGCATGCTTCCGCAACTCGTCGGCCGAATGGCGCCGCAGGAAGGGCAGGCAGCTCAGCAGGAAGGCCAGCGCCGCCGCATCGAACCCCAGCATCACCGCCCGCGCCACCCCCAGCGGCCACAGCAACGCCACCCCGCCCAGGAACAACAGCACGAACATGACAAAACGCGGCGGCGCGATCCGGGAACCCATGGCCGCACGCTACCACACCCCTCCCGCGCCGCGAAGCGGAGAGCCGGGGAGGCGACTCGCGTCTCTCCCCCGGCACGGGGGAGCGACTCGCGCAGCGAGCGGAGGGGGCCAGCGCGGCGGGGGTGGGTGCCTCCTCCCCCCCCCCCCCCCACGAAGCATCGTCGGCCGTCATCGTTCGCCGCCGCATCGTGCGCCGTTCACGCCCCGCCGATTTGCCATCGACCGCAAGCAGCGATAGCATCACGCAAAACCGGTCTGGGAAGCATCAGCCGGAACCATAAAGACAGGGGGTATCCATGATCCGTCGCACCACCGCGCCGCGCGTCAAGCGTTCGCTGTTCTTCTCCACCGCCGCCGTCCTGTTCGCCGCCCCGGCCGCGGCACAGACCGCGCCGGACGCGCCGGAACCCGATATCGTGGTCACCGCCAGCGGCCGCGCGCAGACCGCCGCCTCCATCCCCTTCAACGTCAGCGCCATTTCAGAGGCGCAGCTGCGGGAGGAGAACATCACCGACATCAAGTCGCTGATCGCCCTCAGCCCCAGCATCAACGCGCCCGGCAACGGTGCCCGCTTCGCCGATTCCGTCACCGTGCGCGGCCTCAACGTCTCGCCGGTCAACGCCAACAACATCGAACAGTTCGCCCGCTCCACCATCGCCTATTATCTCGACGACACGCCGCTCCCCAACATCGCCTACCGCATCAAGGATATCGCCCGCGTCGAAACCCTGCTCGGGCCGCAGGGCACGCTCTACGGCGCCGGCAGCCTCGGCGGCACCATCCGCTACATCACCAACAAGCCGCGCTTCGATGCCGTCGCCGCCCGCCTCAGCACCAGCCTATTCGCCGCCCGCAGCGGCGGCCTCAGCCATGATACCGATGCCATGCTGAACGTGCCGCTCGCGGACAATGTCGCCATCCGCATCGTCGCCTCACGCCTGGACGACGCCGGCTATACCGACCGTGTCTCCAACCCCTCCTGGCGCACCGGCGCCTTCGCCTGGAGCACCAAGCCCGATCCCAACCGCAACCTTTACAAGAATGACGACTACAACCGCGTCAGCAGCGGCCGCGTTTCGCTCGCCTGGGAGGTCACCGACGATGTGAAGATCACCCTCGCCCACGCGCAGCAATCGCAACTCGCCCACGGCACCTCGGCCACCTCGCTGCTGCCGCTCGGCATCGCCAACGCCGGCGGTCCGGCGGACATCGCCGCCTACATCCAGGATCCGCGCTTCAACCCCTGCGGCAGCAGCTGCCGCTTCACCAACCCTTATGAAACCCCCACGCTCGCCGGCACCGATGTCACCGTCTCCCGCTACCCGGAATTCGCCCGCCGCAATTTCCGCCTGAGTTCGGTCGATCTCGACATCGGCCTCGGCTTCGCCGACCTCCACTCCAGCACTTCGGTGTTCCGCGACACGCGGCGCGGAGAGGCCGATTATGCCGGCCAGGGCTGGCTCTTCTATTTCGGCCTGGGCGATGCCGGCGCCGCGTTCGACAGCGGCCGCTCCGCCTTCATCACCTTCGACAACAGCTATTCCGGGGTCAACCACGAAACCCGGCTCACCTCTACCGGCGAAGGCCCGTTCCAGTGGATCGCCGGCATCTTCTACAGCAATACCAAGCGCAACCTCAAATTCTCCGAATTCCTGCCCGGCCTCGATGCCTACAACGGCATCAACCGCGCCGTCTCCGGCGGCAATGTCGATGAAGGCTACCGCGAAAATCTCGGCAGCCGTTACGAGGAGATCGCCGCCTATGGCGAACTCAGCTACGCCATCACCCCGCGCTGGACCACCACGGTCGGCGGCCGCATCTTCAATTACAAGGATCGCGCCATCTCGCAGATCCGCGATTATTCCTTCGACCTCGTGAACAACAATGTCGACGTCACCCGCTCGGTCAAGGGCAAGGCCTATTTCAAGTTCAATACCTCCTACAAGCTGACCGAGGATGCGCTCGCCTATGGCACCATCTCGCAGGGCTTCCGGCGCGGCGGCACCAACGGTTTCCGCAACGTCGGCGGCCTCACCGTCAACCCCGATGTCCAGGCATTCGCCCCCGACACCACCACCAATTACGAAATCGGCGTCAAGGGCCGCTTCTTTCAGCGTCGCCTGTCGGTCGATGCCAACATCTACCAGATCGACTGGAAGGATGTTCAGACCTATTTCAGCCAGGAAATCAACTTCTTCCCGGTGAACGGCACGGCCAACGGCCCGTCCGCGCGCAGCCGCGGGGTAGAGGCCACGGTCCGCGTCAACATCACCGATGACCTGAGCGCCGGCTTCAGCACCGCCTACAACGACGCGAAATGGAGCCAGACGCGCGAAGTCTGCCTCTACGTCAATCCCAACAGCGGCTGCCGCACCTATGAAAAGGGCGGCGTGCTCGGCGGCAGCCCGCGCTGGAAACATTCGGGCTTCGTCCGCTACGATACCGACCTCGGCGGCGATACCCGCGGCTTCATCAGCCTGAACGCCCGCCAGGTCGGCGCCATCCCCATCGATCGATCCGACTCCCCCAACGACGTGGTCGAAACCTTCCGCCCCTACGCCATCGTCGATGCTCGCATCGGCGTGAAATGGGGCCAGGCCGACATCAGCCTGTGGGTGGAGAATATCGGCAACAAGCGCAGCGTGGTCTCGCGCCAGCCCGACCGCGTCATGGGCAACCGCGTCTTCTACACCCAGCCCCGCACCATCGGCCTCAACCTGTCCTACGCGCTCTGACGACCCCCGCGCCCTGCCGCATGACGATTTGGCTTGCCAAAACGCCGGAAACGCGATAACCATATCGGTTATGCGGCCATTCTCCGGCGCACCCGCCCACAAAATACCGCCACCCTGTAGGAAAAAAGAACAAAATTCGAAAATCAGTCAAGATTTCAATCTTGACACATGCAAACAGGCCATTCAAAACAAACGATAATTACAGGCTACGCCGCAATCCGCATCCCCGCCGCCGCATATTCCCGCTGCAACCGCGCGATCAACTCGGCCGCCGGCACCACTGCCTTCACCGCGCCGATCCCCTGGCCACAGCCCCAGATGTCCTTCCAGGCCTTCGCCTCGGTATTGCCGCCGCTGCCGAAGTTCATCGTCGAATAATCGCCCTTGGGCAGATTGTTCGGGTCCATGCCGGCGGCCACGATGCTCGGTTTCAGGTAATTGCCGCTGACCCCGGTGAACAGGTCGGAATAGACGATGTCGTCGCCGCTGCTCTGAACGATCATCTCCTTGTACCGCTGGTCGGCCCGCGCCTCGTCCGTGGCGATGAAAGCACTGCCGATATAGCCGAAATCCGCCCCCATGGCGCGTGCCGCCAGCACCGCGTCGCCCGTGGCGATCGACCCTGACAGCGCCAGCGGCCCGTCGAACCACTCGCGGATCTCCTGCACCAGCGCGAACGGAGACAGCGTCCCGGCATGCCCGCCTGCGCCCGCCGCCACCGCGATCAGCCCATCGGCGCCCTTCTCGATCGCCTTCTTCGCAAACCGGTTGTTGATCACATCATGCAGCACCACGCCGCCATAGCTGTGGATCGCCGCGTTCACATCCTCCCGCGCCCCCAGGCTGGTGATGATGACGGGCGCCTGGTACTTCACGCACAGCTCCAGGTCGGCCATCAGCCGGTCGGTCGACTTGTGCACGATCAGGTTCACGGCATAGGGCGCGTCGTCCGGCCCCAGCTCGCCGTTCAGCCGCTGCAACCACTCCTCGAACTGCGGCAAGGGCCTCGCATTCAGGCTCGGAAAGCTGCCGATGATCCCCGCCCGGCACTGCGCGATCACCAGCTCCGGATTGGAAATGATGAACAGGGGCGACCCGATCACCGGGATCGACAGGCGGGAGAGCAGCTTCGCGGTAACCGGGTTCATGCCTATCCTTCCAGCATCATCTTCAACGGAACGGCAGGATCGGCCAGCCGCGCGGGATCGACCACAGCCCCCCGCTCCACCAGCGCCTTGCCCTGCACATAGTCACGCGGGCTGCTGATGCAGTCGAGCGCCACCACCGCGCCAGCCCGCAAATAACAGAGGCTCCACGACCGGGACGCCGGATCGCCCCGCACCACCACCGCATCATGCCCGGCGCTCAGGCCCACCGTCTGCAGGCGAAGGTCATACTGGTTGGACCAGAACCAGGGCACCGCCTCATAAGGGCGGGCGTCGTCGCCGTCCATCACATGCCCCGCCACCACCTTCGCCATCTCCACCGCATTGGCGACCGACTCCAGCCGCACATGGCCTCCGGCCGCAAAACGGTTGGGATGATGCGCGCAATCGCCGATGGCATAGACATCCGGCAACGTCGTGCGCCCATGTCCGTCCACCCGCACGCCATCGCCACTGTCCGCCCCCGCCGCCACCAGCGGCGCCACCGACGGCACCAGCCCGACGCCAACGATCACCAGGTCCGCCGGCAGCGCCTCGCCGCTCGCCAGCCGCACGCACGCCACCCGGCCATCCGCGCCCGCCTCCAGCAGCTGCACCCCGGCCCCCAGCCGCACCTCCACCCCCTGTGCCCGATGCTCGGCCGCATAGAAATCGCCCACCGCGGCCCCCGCCACCCGCGCCAGCAGCCGCGCCTGCGCCTCCACCACCGTCACGGTCTTGCCGGCCTTGCGCAGCACCGCCGCGCTCTCCAGCCCGACATAGCCGCCGCCCACCACCACCACGCGGGTTGCGGCGTCCAGCTCGGCCCGCAGCCCGTCCACATCGGCCCGGCTGCGGATGACATGCACGCCCGGCAGCTCACCGCCGGGCACCGGCAGCCGCCGCGCATGCCCCCCCGCCGCCCAGATCAACCGGTCATAGCCGAAGCCGCGCCCATCCTCCGCGTCCGCCGTCCGCGCCACGGCATCCACCGCCACGATCCGGCACCCGGTCACCACCTCGATCCCGCGCTCCGCCCAGAATCCCGCCGGCCGCAGCAGCAGCCGCGCCGCCTCGCGCTCGCCCGCCAGATATTCCTTCGACAGCGGCGGCCGCTCATAGGGCAGGTCGGGCTCCTCGCCCACCATGGTGATCCCGCCCCCGAACCCCGCCTGCCGCAGGGAGATCGCCGCCTGCGCCCCCGCCTGGCCCGCGCCGACGATCAGGACCCGCACCTACTCCTCGTCACCATGGATGCGCACCTGCCGCGCGCCGTCGCTGGTCACCCGCGCCCGGTACATGCCGTCGCTGTTGAACGACCAGCCGTTCACGCCGGCGGCATCGATGGCGATCACGCCACCGTCGCCGCCATAGGCCTTCACCTCCGCCAGCGCCGCGTCCATCGCCGGCTTCAGCTTTTCCCCGCCGAACCGGATGCGGTCGCAGATCTGCGCGGCAACGCGCGCCCGGATGAACATCTCGCCGCTGCCCGTCCCGCTGACCGCGCAGGCGCGGTTGTCCGCCACCGTGCCGCCGCCGATGATCGGCGCATCGCCCACCCGGCCCGGCATCTTGCCGGTCAGCCCGCCGGTGGACGTCGCCGCCGCCAGATTGCCCGCTCTGTCCCGCGCCACCGCGCCCACCGTCCCATATTTCAGCCGCACGTCGAACACACTGGCGCTCTTGCGCATGTCGTCCAGCATCTTCTGCCGCTCTGCCGTGATGAAATAGCCATTCGCCACCTGATCGGCGCCTGCCTTCGCCGCCACCGCATCCGCCGGCGCGCCCGCCAGCATGACATGCGGCGTCGTCTCCATCACCGCCCGTGCGGCACGAATGGGGTTCTTCGTGGTGGTTACGCCGGTCACCGTGCCGGCCTTGCGCGTCGCCCCGTCCATGATCGCCGCGTCCAACTCCGCCGTCCCCGCGCTGGTCAGCGCGGCCCCGCGCCCGGCGTTGAAATTCGGGTCATCCTCCAGCACGCGCACCGCGGCCTCCACCGCGTCCAGCGCCTGGCCGCCGCCCGCCAGCACCGCCTGGCCCGCATCCAGCGCCCGATTGAGCGCCGCCCGGATCGCCTTGTCGCGCGCCGGCGTCATCTCCGCCCGCGTGATCACGCCGGCGCCGCCATGCACCACCAGCGTCCAGTCGGGTGCCGCCTCAACCGGCATGGCAAAGGCTGCAGCAAGTGCTGCCAACAGCATCAGACGCATCGGAAATTCTCCCCATATCGCCGTCCGGCTAGCAGTGCCAAATCAGGGGCGCAAGCGACGGAGGGTGCTGGTGGCGGGGGCGGGAGTTGAACCCGCGACCTCAGGGTTATGAATCCTGCGCTCTAACCATCTGAGCTACCCTGCCACATGCGCACTGGCGAGCGCGCGCCATAGCCACATGGCGCCGGGCGGTCAACCGCCCTTCACCCAGGCGGCGACATCGGCGGCCAGCGCATTCGCCGCCTGGTTCAGCGCGATCGCCACCGCATTGCCGCTGTCGCCGGCCGCCGGGGCGCTCGCCTCGAACCGGCGGGTCGCCGTCCGGCCGCCGCCCACCAGCACGGCATCATAGCGCACCCGCACCGTCGGCGTGCCGCGCCGCATGTCCAGCCCGAACTCCGCCAGCTCGCCCCCCAGCACCCGCCCGGCGCGCGGCCCGCCGGCGCGCGCATCCAGCACCACGACGCCATTGGCGGACAGCGTGTCGCCCAGCAGCCGCGCGAACTGCCGGTTCGGCTGCTCCGCCCAATTCGCCTTGGGCAGATATTGCACCCTCGTGTCGGCGACGGTCACGGCCACGCGCGTCGTCTGCAAGGTGCCGGGCACCATCGGCACCTCCACCTGCAGGGCATTGGCCAGCGTCACCGGTCCCGCCGGCGCGCTGCCGGTCGCGGTGGCGCGCAGCGTCAACAGCGCGTCGGGCGGCGGCGTGTTGCCGCCCACCTGCACGATCGGGCCACAGGCGGCCAGCAGCAGAAGCAGCGGAAGGATGCGCATCATTTGTCTCCCTGTGGCGTGTAATCGGGCAAGGTGCGGCCGCCCACCAGCGCGCCCGCCGGGTCCTCATCCAGCTTGGCGGCAAAGGCGCCCAGCGATTGCGACACTTGGCGCAGGTCGCGCACCAGCCGGTCCACTTCGGGCAGCGTCGATTCGCTGAACCCCTTCACGCCGGGCTCCGCCGCCGCCAGCAGCGAATCGATCTTTTCCATGCTCGTATTGGCCCGGGCGAGGGTGCTGCGCAGGTCGGCGACCAGCGGCTTGCCGTCCTGGGTCAGCAGCGTGTTGGCGCTGGCGCTGACCTGGGCGATCTCCTCCGCCGCGCGGTTGGCGCTGGCCAGCGTCGTGCGCAGCTGCGCCAGGCTGGCGCGGAAATCGCCTTTCTCATCCGCCATGCTGCCGGTCAGCGAATCGATGTTTTTCAGGATGTTGGCCAGGCTGTTGCGGTTGCGGTCGTCCAGCAGCAGGCTGATGCGCTCGGTCAGCACGCTGACCCGCTCCAGCAGTTGCGGCGCGCTTGCCAGCAACTCGCCGAAACCGCTGGCCTTGGTGGGAATGACCGGCACGCCATAGGGGCCCTCGTCGACAATCGGCTCGGCGCCGCGCATCGCGCCCGACAGCGCGATCTGCGACACGCCGGTGAAGCCCACGCCCTCGATGGCCGCCGACGTGCCCTGCAGGATCGGCACGGTCTCATCCACATTGATGCGCACCCGGACGAATTCCGGGCTCTCCGGCATCAGCGCGATCCGCTTCACCTGGCCCACCGGCACGCCGCCGAACAGCACCGGCGAGCCGGTCGCCAGCCCGCTGACCGATTGCTTGAAGAAAATGTCATATTCCTTCTTCGGCTCGCCGGTCAGCCGCCCCAGCCACAGCGTGAAGGCAAAAAGGGCGACCAGCAGCGCCACCGCGATGGCGCCCACCAGCACATGCGATTGTCTATTTTCCATGCCCGGCTCCTGCGGCCCGTCCGCGCGGACCCGAAAAATAATCCTGCACCCAGGGGTGATCGAGTTTCACCAGTTCGGCGATCGGCGCCACCGCCAGCACCTTGCGGTCGGCCAGCACCGCGACCCGGTCGCAGATGGCATGCAGCGTATCGAGATCATGGGTGATCAGGAACACCGTCAGCCCCATGGCATCCGCCAGCGTGCGGATCAGCGTGTCGAACGCCGCCGCGCTGATCGGATCGAGTCCCGCCGTCGGCTCGTCCAGGAACAGCAGCCGCGGGTCGAGCGCCAGCGCGCGCGCCAGCGCCGCCCGCTTCACCATGCCGCCCGACAGCTGGCTGGGATATTTCGGGCCGGCATCCGTCGGCAGGCCCACCATCGCCACCTTGAAGCTGGCAATCTCGTCCATCAGCGTTTCCGGCAGCCGGAAATATTCGCGCAGCGGCACCTGGATGTTTTCGGCGACGGTCAGCGTGCTGAACAGCGCGCCATTCTGGAACAGCACGCCCCACTGGCGGGTCAGGTCGGCGCTTTCCATCGCGTCCAGCGCGTGCACGGTACGCCCCAGCACCCGGATTTCGCCCGCCGCCGGCTGTTGCAGGCCGATGATGGCCCGCATCAGCACTGATTTGCCCGTGCCCGACCCGCCGACCACGCCGATGATCTCGCCGGCATGGACATCCAGGTCGAGGTCCTCGTGCACCACCTGCTCGCCGAACTGGTTGCGCAGGCCACGCACGGAGATGATCGGCTCCTCGCTCATGCGAACCCCAGCGCGGTGAAGAACACGGCGAAAAAGGCATCGAGCACGATCACCATGAAGATGGACTGCACCACCGCGAGCGTGGTGCGCAGGCCGACGCTTTCGGCATTGCCGCTGACCTGCATGCCTTGGAAACAACCGGTCACGGCGATGATCGCGCCGAACACCGGCGCCTTCACCAGGCCGATCCAGAAGTCGCTGATCGGCACCACCTCCCGCAGCCGGGTGACGAAGGTGACCGGCGGGATGTCCAGGCTGACCCAGGCGAAAACGCCGCCGCCGGCGACCGCAAGCGTCGCCGCGTAAAAGGCCAGCAGGGGCATCATGATCACCATGGCGATGATGCGCGGCAACACCAGCACCTCCAGCGGATCGAGGCCGATGGTGCGCATGGCATCGATTTCCTCGTTCAGCTTCATGCTGCCGATCTGCGCGGCAAAGGCGCTGGCGCTGCGCCCTGCGACCATGATCGCCATCAGCAGCACGCCCAGCTCGCGATAGGTCGAACGGCCGACGAGATTGATCACGAACACATCGGCGCCGAACTGCCGCAACTGCACCGCGCCCTGCTGGGCAAGCACGATGCCGACCAGGAAGCTCATCAGGCCGACGATGCCCAGGGCATTCACCCCGGCGGCCTCCATCTGATGGGTGATGGCGTTGAGGCGAACGCCGCGACCATGGCGGATCACGCGCCACAGCGCCGCCAGCACCGAGCCGAGGAAGGCCAGGCCCGACCCGATCGTGTGGCTGAAACTCGACAGATACTGCCCGAAATCGCCCAGCGCGCGGATCAGCACCGGCCTTGTGTCCGGCCGCACCCGGCATGGCATGTCGGCCGCGGCGACCGCCTCCAGCAGCCGCTGCGCCTGCTCGCTGGCATGGGTCAGGCGGATGTCGTCGCGGCTGCGCAGCAATTTGTGCAGCACCCATGCCCCGGTGGTATCGATCCGGGAAATGGCGGACAGGTCGATGGTGATCGGCCCGGGCGTCGTGTCCCGGATATCGGCGAGGGCAGCGTCCAGCGTGGCGGCACGCGACACCGTCAGCCGCCCGGACAGCGCCAGCGTGGTGCCGCCATCGTCCTGGCGCCGTTCGATCTCGACCTCGGTCATGGGCGGCAGGGTGGGCATGGCGGCGCGTGCGGGCTCCTGGGGTGGCCACCGTCTTGCCCCGCGACGCCGACAGGTGCAAGTCAATGCAATGACGGTCAGAACATGGTTCCCGGCGATTGGTTCCCTGATGCTGGCGTGGCTGTTGCCACAAACAGCGGTCGCACAGACGTTCGATGGCGTGGTGGTGCGGGTGAAGGATGGCGACAGCCTGCTGGTGCAACGGCCGCTGGTCGGCCGGGTGAACGAGATCCGCATGGCGGGGATCGACGCGCCAGAACTGCACCAGCCCTGGGGACCGCAGGCGAAATCCGCGCTGCGCCGGCTGGTGCAGGGCCGGTCGGTGCGGGTGCAGGTGACCGACCGCGACCGCTATGGCCGCCTGGTGTCGCGCGTCTATGTCGGCCAGACCTATGTCAACGCGGCGATGGCGGCGGGCGGCAATGCCTGGGCCTACAGCCGCTATCTGCCGGATGCGGTGATCGCGCGGGCGGCGACACGGGCGAAGGCGCAGCGGCTCGGCCTGTGGTCGCTGCCGGCGCCCGACCGGCTGCCGCCGCCGGCGTGGCGCGAAAACCACCCGCGACGCCTGGACTGAATGACCGGCGGAACGGCCGTGCTGCTGGCGGGTGCCCGCCCTGGCGTCGACCCGCTGGCGCGGGCGGCGGGCGTCCGGCTGAAGGCGATGATTCCGGTGGCCGGCGTGCCGATGGTGCGGCGCGTCGCCTTGACGCTGCACCAGGCCGGGTTCGGGCGCATCCTGTTGCTGGCCCAAAGCCCCGACGAGGTGATGCCGTTGCTGGCCGGCGTGCCGGGCATGGTGCCGCGCGCCAGTGGCGCCGGCATCGCGGCAAGCATCGCATCGCTGCTCGATGAGGAGGCCGTGGCCATGCCGCTGCTGGTGACAACCGCCGACCATGCCCTGCTGACGCCGGCGATGGTCATGGATTTCCGCCGGTCGGCCGCGGGGGCCGACGCGGCGGCCGGCGTGGTGGCGGAGGCGACCGTGACGGCGGCTTTTCCCGGCACGCGCCGCACTTGGCTGCGCTTTGCCGAAGGCGGCTACAGCGGCGCCAACCTGTTCTGGCTGGGCAGCCGGGCGGCGCTGCCGGCGGTCCGGCTGTGGGCCGGGGTGGAGCAGGACCGCAAGCGCGGCTTTGCGCTACTCTGGCAGCTCGGGCCGGCGCTGGCGCTGGGCGCGGCGCTGCGGCTGCTGACGCTGGAGGGCGCCGTGCGGCGGCTTGGTGCGCGCCTGGGATTGACGTTGCGCGCGGTGGTGCTTGACCATGCCGGGGCCGCGGTGGATGTGGACAGCGTGGCCGACCTTGCCCTTGCCGAAGCCCGCCTGTCGTGAAGCTGGCGATCTATGACATGGACCGCACCATCACGCGCGGGCCGACCTGGACACCCTGGCTGCTGTTCTGGCTGCGGCATGAGGCGCCCTGGCGGGCGTTGCTGCTGCCGCTGCTGCTGCTGGCGCTGCTTGGCTATGCCCTGCGGCTGTTCGACCGCGGCATGCTGAAGTCGGCGATGCAGCGGCTGGTCATGGGGTCGCGCGTGGCCCGCGACCGGGTGAGCCGCGCGGCGGCGCGCCATGCCGACGCGGTGCAGGCCGGCAATGTGCGTGCCGGCGCGCTGGCGCGCATCGCGGCGGATCGGGCCGAGGGTTTTCGCATCCTGTTGGCAACCGCCTCCTGCCATTTCTATGTCGATGGGCTTGCGGCGGCATGGGGCATCGAGGATGTGGTGGCGACGCGCAACCGCTGGGAGGGCGACATGCTGCTGCCGGCGCTCGACGGGCCGAACTGCTATGCCGAGGCCAAGGCCGCGCTGGTGCGGCGATGGCTGGCGGACCAGGGCATCGACCTTGGCGCGTGCGAGGTGCGCGCCTACAGCGACCATATCAGCGACCTGCCGCTGTTCGCGCTGGCGGACGAGGCGGTCGCAGCCAACCCCAGCCGGGCGCTGCGCGATCATGCGCAGGCCGCCGGCTGGCGCATCGAGGACTGGCCATGATCCGCCTGCTTGCCCTGTTGCTGACCGCCGCGCCGCTGCTGGCCGCGACCCCACCCGACCCGCTGGCGCCGAAAAGCAGCGCCGCCGACGCGCTGACCAGCCCCTTGGCGGCGGTGACCCATCTGACCGGCGATCCGGCGAGCGCGGCGCGCTTCTATGGCACGGCGATGGGCATGAACCGGCTGGATTTCCGCATGGATGCCGGCTTTGCCCGCGCCATGGGCCTGCGCGGGCGGCCGCTGGTGATGCGCTTCACCCGGCCGGTCGATGGCGTGGCGGTGGATGTGGTGGCGGTGGACAGCGACGGGCCGAACGCACGGCCGGCCTGGCAGGCGCGGCTGCCCGGCGTGCTGGGGCTGGGCTTTCCCAGCGCCGGCAACGAGGCACTGGATGCCCGCGTGCGGGCAACCGGGTTCGCCTCCAACGCCGGGCTGACCAGCATCACGCTGCCGTGCGGGGAAGGATGCAGCTATCGCGTGGGCGAGGTGCATTACCGGGCGCCCGACGGCGTGCTGGCACTGGGCATCGACCGGGGCAGCATGAAGCCGGTGGGGGTGATCGATGTGGACGCCGGTGTCGGCGGCCCCGCCTATGCCAGCATCGTGGTGAGCGACGCGGGACAGGCGAAGCGGCTGCTGGGCGAGGTGCTGGGGTTCGAGCTGCGACGGGAGACGGAGCTTGAGACCAGCGGGCCGAGCGGCGGGCTGGGGCTGCCCAGGGGCACGCGCTTCGCCTTCCAGCAATGGTATGCGCCGGGCGCGGTCAGCGGCTATGTCATCGTCATGGCCTATCGCGGCGGGGGCGGCCTGCCGGGAGTGGCAAAACTCGGGCCGCCGACGCGCGGCATCGCCTTGCTGAGCGTGGCGACGCGCGACCTGGACGCGATCGCCGCGCGGGCGACGGCGGCAGGCATGCGCACGGAAGCGAAGGCCTACGCCAAGCCGGCGATCGGCCCGGTCAGGGCGCTGTGGTTGCGCACCGCGGACGGTTTTCCCATCGAAGTCTATCGGGCCGATCCGGAAGCCGACTGAGAAAATAACCAATCAGGTTCCACGTGGAACATGTTCCTACAGGGCGCGGCGTCGCGGCTGTAGGAATTTCACGCGCGACAGCAGCAGCAGGACGAGGATGGCGGCGTAGATCCAGGGTTCCCACTGGAAGCCCTTGACCCGCAGGATGAAATGCACCGCGACCGCGATACCGGCGAGATAGACGGCGCGGTGCAGCGCCTGCCAGGGGCGGCCGCCCAGGCGTTTGATGGCGGCCCGCGTGCTGGTGGCGGCGAGCGGCAGCAGCGCGAGGAAGCCGACCATGCCGAGCAGGATGAAGGGCCGTTTGGCGATGTCGGCGGCGAGCGCGCCGAAGGCCAGTTGCAGGTCCAAGAGCCAGTAGAGCAGGAAATGCACCAGCGCATAGGCGAAGGCCCAAAGGCCCAGCATCCGGCGGTAAAGAAGCGGCTGCCGCCAGCCGAGCCATACCCGCGCCGGCGTGGCGGCAAGCGACAGCAGCAGCAGCCGGAACGCCCAGAGGCCGGTGAAATTCTGGCTGAAGGCGACGGGTTCCGCACTGAGGGCCAGCGACGTTTGATCGATGAACAGCAAATTCACCCATGAAACCGCCAGCCACAGCAGCGGCAGCGCGGCGAGCAGGTGGAGGGCGGGACGTGTCAGCTTCGTGGCGGTCAGAACCATTTTCTGAGGTCCAGCCCCTTGTACAGGCCGGCGACCTGGGCGGCATAGCCGTTGAAGGGCAGGGTGTCGCGGCGCAGGAACTCGCCGATGCGGCGCTCCTTCGCCTGGCTCCAGCGCGGATGGTCGACGGCCGGGTTCACATTGCTGAAGAAACCATATTCGTTCGGCGCGCTCTCGTTCCAGCTGGTCTTCGGCTGGCGTTCGACGAGATCGATGGCGACGATGCTCTTGATCGACTTGAAGCCATATTTCCATGGCACCACCAGCCGCAGCGGCGCGCCATTCTGGTTGGGCAGGCGGCGGCCATAGAGGCCGACGGCCAGGAAAGCCAGCGGATGCATCGCCTCGTCGATGCGAAGCCCCTCCCGATAGGGCCAGTTCAGCACCGGGGAACGGAGCCCGGGCATCTGTTTCGGATCGTTGAGCGTGCGAAAGGCGACGAACCTGCCGTTCCCCGTCGGCTCGGCGGCTTTCAGCAGGGTGGAGAGCGGGATGCCGATCCAGGGGATGACCATCGACCAGCCCTCGACACAGCGCAGGCGATAGAGGCGTTCCTCGAGCGCGCTGCTGGTGATGAGCCTGTCGACGTCGAGCGTCTGCGGCTTGGCCACGGCGCCACCGATGGCGAGGCTCCAGGGCGAGGGCCGGAGCGTGCCGGCGTTGCGCGCGGGGTCGCCCTTGTCGAGACCGAACTCGTAGAAGTTGTTGTAGCTGGCAACCGCGGCGAGCGGCGTCGGGGTCTCGTCGAGCGACACCGTGCGGCGGGCCTTCAGCGCGGTGAGCTTGCCGACGTCGGTGCCAGCGGCGGCGGCCGCGGGCAGCAGGCCGGTGGCGGCCATGCCGGCGAGAATGTGGCGGCGGTTGAGGTAGAGGCTTTCGTCGGTCGCCTCGCGTTCGGGCAGGAACCAGTCGGGCTTGCGGTGGATGGGCATCAGGAGTCTCCGTTCGGCTCCTGCTTATACGCAGAGGCTGAACAAAGGATGATGCCTAAATCGCACGGGCCGACGACGACGCCTATCGCAGGTCGGCGCAGGCCCGCTGGATGCGCTCGCAGGCGTCGGTGAGGGTGGCGGTGTCGGTGGCGTAGCTGATGCGGAAGGCGGGCGACAGGCCGAAGGCGGCGCCGTGGACCACCGCGACGCCGACCGATTCGAGCAGGTAGCCGGCGACGGCTTCGTCGTCGGTCAGGGTCTGGCCGCCGGGTGTCACTTTGCCGATCAGGCCGGAACAGTCGGGATAGACGTAGAAGGCCCCCTCCGGACGCGGGCAGGTGAGGCCGCGCGTCTGGTTTAGCATCGAAACCACCAGGTCGCGGCGGGCGACGAAGGCGGCGTTGCGTTCCGCCAGGAAGTCCTGCGGGCCGTTGAGCGCGGCGGTGGCGGCGGCCTGGGCGATCGAGCAGGGGTTCGACGTGCTCTGCGACTGGATCTTGGCGATGGCCTTGATGATGCGCTCGGGGCCGCCGGCGTAGCCGATGCGCCAGCCGGTCATGGCATAGGCCTTTGACGCGCCGTTGACGGTCAGCGTGCGGTTGTAGAGGCGCGGCTCGACCTGGGCGATGGTGGCGAATTCGAAGCCGTCATAGACGATATGCTCGTACATGTCGTCCGTCAGGATGAAGACGTGCGGGTGGCCGAGCAGCACGTCGGCGAGCGCCTTCAGCTCGGCGGCGGTGTAGGCCGCGCCGGTGGGGTTGGAGGGCGAGTTGAAGATCAGCCATTTGGTGCGCGGGGTGATGGCGGCGTCGAGCTGTTCGGGGCGCAGCTTGAAGCCCTGGTCGAGGCCGCATTTGACGATGACCGGCGTGGCGCCGGTGAGCTGCACGATGTCGGGGTAGCTGACCCAGTAGGGCGCCGGGATGACGACCTCGTCGCCCGGGTCCAGCGTCGCCATCATGGCGTTGAAGATGGTCTGCTTGCCGCCGACGTTGACGGTGATCTGGCTGAGCGCATAGTCGAGGCCGTTGTCGCGTTTGAACTTGGCGCGGATCGCTTCCTTGAGCGCCACGGTGCCGTCGACGATGGTATATTTGGTGGCGCCCTTGCGGATCGCCTCGATGGCGGCCTCCTTGACGAAATCCGGCGTGTCGAAATCGGGTTCGCCGGCACCCAGCGAGATCACGTCGCGCCCTTCGGCCTTCAGGGTCGCGGCGCGGTTGCTGACGGCGATGGTGGGCGAGGGCTGGATGCGCTGGATGGCGGCGGACAGGACGGACATGGACTTCCCCTTTTTGGCGGGGGCGGGCTTACGCCGGTTGCTGCGTTGCATCAACCGCAGATGCGCGGCCAAAGGGCCGCGCGGGCGCAAGATGCGCCGGCAACAGCCCGCGCAGGCTGTTGCCGATGAAGAAAGGCTGCGTGAGGTCGGCGGCGGTGAGCGGGTGTTCCACCGCCTGCCCCGTGGCGATCAGCTCTTCGCGCAGGATGCCGGGGAGGAGGCCCGCGCTGGCGGGCGGAGTGAGCAGCAGGCCATTGCGAGGCACGAAAAGGTTGGTGAAGCTGCCTTCGGTGAGCTGGCCGTCGGGGCGGACGAAGAGGGTTTCGAAGGTGCCGGCGGCACGGCGGGCATCGTCGTAGAAGGCGCGGTCGCTGGTCTTGTGGGCGAGGCGCCAGTCGTCCGGCGCGACCGGCAGCGGGGTGAGGGCGACGGCGACGGGTTCGGTGGGGGTGGGGGGTGCGGGGGAGAGGTGGAGGGTGAAATGGCCGGAGGCGCTGAGGAGGATGCGGAGGCGCTGGGGTGGGTAGGGCGACGCCCCCTCCCGCTCGCTGGCGCGAGTCGCCTCCCCCTCTCTCCGCTGCGCGGGGTGGGGGAGGAGCTTTGCGATTTCACCCTTGAGGACGTGGGGATCGCAGGGGAAGGCGAAGCGGGCGGCGCTGTGGGTGAGGCGGGTGAGGTGGCGGGAGAGGCGTTGGGGGATGCCGTTTTCAACCCGCAAGGTTTCGATAAGGTGGTTGGGGCGCTGCGGGCGCAGGAAGCGGGCCTTGGTGAGGCATTCGGCCCATTCCTGCGCCGCGTCGCTGTCGGCGACGATGCCCCCGCCGAGGCCGAGCGTTGCATGGGTGCTGCCCTGTTTCATCTGTAAGGTGCGGATGGCGACGTTGAAGGCGGCATCGCCGTTCGGGGCGAGCCAGCCGATGCTGCCGCAATAGGCGTTTCGCGGGTGACGTTCGGTTTCAGCAATGATCTGCATCGCGCGGATCTTGGGGGCGCCGGTGACGCTGCCGCAGGGGAAGAGGGCGATGAGGGCGTCGAGCGCGGTTTGGCCGGGGTTCAGCGTGGCGGTGATGGTGGAGGTCATGGTGTGGAGGCTGGGGTAGGTTTCGAGCGCGAACAGGTCGGGGACGGCGACATCGCGGGCGACGCGGCTGAAATCGTTGCGCAGCAGGTCGGTGATCATCAGGTTTTCGGCGCGGTTCTTGGGGTCGGCGTGGAGGGCGGTGGCGTTGGCGCGATCTTGTGCCGGGTCGGCGCTGCGGGGTGCGGTGCCTTTCATCGGGCGGGCGGTGAGGCGGCGGTTTTCGGCGCGGAAGAAAAGTTCGGGGGACAGGCTGAGCAGCCAGTGCTCGCCGGTGTGGACGAGGGCGGCGTAGGGCGCGCGGGCCTGTTCGCGCAGGCGGGCGTAGAGGGCGAGCGGGTGGCCGGCGACGGCGACGCTCGCCTGGAAGGTGAGGTTGGCCTGGTAGATGTCGCCGGCGGCGATGAGCGCCTGGATGCGGGCGACGGCGGCGGCATGCTGGGCTTGCGTGATGCCGGGGAGGGCGGGGCCGATGTGGGTGGGGGTGTTGAAGGGGGCGAGGAGCTGGGGGGCGTCGACGGTGGCGGGTGGGGGGAAGGTGCCGAACCACAGGAGGGGTTGGGGCGCAGCGGGCTCGCTGCGCTCGCACCCACCCCCTGCCCCTCCCTTCTCCGCTTCGCGGGAGGGAGGGGAGACGCGGGAGGGAGGGGAGTTGAGGGGGGTGCCGGCTTCGTAGGCGAGGTGGCCGGCGAGGTGGGCGCCTTTGGCCAGCGCGGCGCGCATGGCCTTCAGCGCGGGCAGGACTTCGGAAGGGCAGTTGGCCTGGATGATGGTTTTGGGGTTGGTGAACAGGCGGGCGGGGCCGGCGAAGCTGTCGGTGAGGACGAAGGGGTGGGTGGGGTCGAAACGCACGGGCGGGGACTTGCCCGAGCGCGGCAAAATCGGCAAGGCGCGGGCAGGGAGAGTTTGCAATGATGAAACATGGTTTGCTGATCGCGGTGGCCTTGATGCTGGTGACGCCGGTGGCGGCGCAACCCGCCGATGTGATCCCGGCGCCGGCGGCGCTGGTGACCGATGGCATGCCGCCGGTGCCGGTGGCGCTGCGGGCCGCGACGCAGCCCTATATGGAGTTTCGCACGGCGGGGTTCGTCGGCTGGAATCCGGCGGGGCCGGGGATTTTGATCGCGACGCGGTTCGGCAACACCAACCAGTTGCACAGCGTGGCCATGCCCGGCGGCGCGCGGACGCAGATCAGTTTCGAGCCGGAGCCGGTGGCGAATGGCGGTTATGCGCCGGGTAAGGGCGATGTGCTGCTGGTGAGCAAGGACATCGGCGGCAACGAGAATTTCCAGCTCTATACGCTGAAGGAGGGCCGGCTGGCGCTGCTGACGGACGGCAGGAGCCGGCATACCGGCGCGCTGTGGAGCCGGGACGGCACGCGGGTGGCCTATGCGTCGAACGCGCGCAACGGCCGGGACAGCGACCTGTATGTGATGGACCCGCGCGATCCGAAGAGCGCCACCATGATCCTGCCGCGCGAGGGCGGTGGCTGGGCGGCGCTGGATTGGTCGCCGGACGGCAAGCGCCTGCTGATCGCGCGCTATGTCAGCGTGCAGCAGTCCGAGCTGCACCTTTATGATGTCGCCACCAAATCCGTGCGGCGCATCGACAATCCGAAGACGCCGGCAAGCTATGGCGGGGCGAAGTTCGCGGCGGATGGCACGCTGTTCGTGACCAGCGACCTGGGCAGCGAGTTCCAGCAGCTGGGGACGCTGGACCCGGCGAGCGGGCGTTTCGTGCCGCACGGCAAGCCCGCGGCCTGGGATGTCGAGGCGTTCGACCTGTCCCCCGATGGGCGGTTCATCGCGGTGGTGACCAACGAGGACGGCGCCTCGAAACTGCGGCTGCTGGATGCGGTGACGGCGAACGTGATGCTGGAGCCGAAGCTGCCGACGGGCGTGATCGGCGGACTGGAAATCGCGCAGGCGGGGCCGAACGCCGGCAAGGTGGGGTTCACGCTGTCGAGCGCGACGTCGCCGGCGGATGCGTACAGCGTCGATCCGGCGAGCGGTGCGGTGACGCGCTGGACGATGAGCGAGACCGGCGGGCTGGACCCGGCGAAGAACCGCGAGCCGGAGCTGGTGCGGGTGAAGAGCTTCGACGGGCTGATGGTGAGCGGCTTCCTGTACCGGCCCGATCCGGCAAAGTTTCCAGGGCGGCGCCCGCTGATCGTGAGCATCCATGGCGGGCCGGAGGCGCAGACGCGGCCGGGTTTCCAGGGGCGGAACAATTACCTGCTGAACGAGATGGGAGTGGCGATCTTCTATCCCAATGTCCGCGGCTCGACCGGCTATGGCAAGCGCTTCGTCAGCCTGGATAACGGGCCGTTCCTGCGCGAGAACAGCGTGAAGGATGTGAATGCGCTGGTCGGTGCGCTGGCGAAGGACGGCGGGCTGGATGCGACGCGGTTCGCGGTGACCGGTGGCAGCTATGGCGGTTACATGACCTATGGCAGCCTGACGCTGTTTCCGCAGCTGTGGCGGGCGGGGATCGGCATCGTCGGCATCAGCGATTTCGTGACCTTCCTGAAGAATACCGCGGAATATCGCCGCGACCTTCGGCGGGTGGAATATGGTGACGAGCGGGACCCGAAGCAGCGCGCGAAGCTGAAGGAGATCTCGCCGCTGGGGCGTGCCGAGACGATCAGGGTGCCGTTGATGGTGGTGACCGGGGGCAACGACCCGCGGGTGCCGGCGAGCGAGGCGGACCAGATCGTGGCGGCGGTGCGCAAGAATGGCGGGCAGGCCTGGCACCTGCTGGCGCGGAACGAGGGGCATGGCTTCGCCAAGAAGGAAAACCAGGATTACCAGTTCTGGAGCAGCGTGCAGTTCTGGCAGCGTTACCTGCTGGACGCGAAGTAGGAACCGGCGGCGGCGACGGTCGTTTGCCGCCCATGAGCGACAGGGTGCCGACGGCGACGATGGCCGCCAATGCCGAAAAGGGCCTGAAGCTGCGCGAGCGGTTCGGGCGTGGTGGCACGGCGGTGGGCGTGCGGCGGGCGCGGCAGCTGGCGGCGCGCGAGGCGCTGGGCGAGGCCGACATCAAGGCGATGCACAGCTATTTCGCGCGGCATGCGGTGGACAAGAAGGCGAAGGCCAAGCGCTGGGGCGACGAGAGCGACCCGAGCGCGGGCTATATCGCCTGGCTGCTGTGGGGCGGGGACGAGGGGGCGGCCTGGGCGCGGGCGCGGCATGATGAACTGAAGGACGGATGATAGCGACACTGCGGGTCGGGGCGAAGGTGAGCTGGCATTATGGTTCGGGCACGGCGCATGGGCGGGTGGTGGACATCTTCGAGCGGCGGGTGCAGCGGACGCTGAAGGGCGCGAAGGTCACGCGCAACGGCTCGGCGAAGAACCCCGCGGTGCTGGTGGAGACGGAGGGCGGCGACCGGGCGCTGAAACTGCGGTCGGAGCTGTCGGTCGGTTGACGCTGCACGCTGGCGCGTTGCGTCCGCGCCGGTTAACATTTCCGCCGAATCAAGGCGGAGGCGATCGTGGACCGTGTGTTGACCTGGTGGGATGGGGTGCAGGCGCTGGTGATTGCCGGTGCGCTGAAGGTGGCGGCGGCGATCCTGCTGTACATGGTGGGGCGCTGGCTGATCAGTTTCGCCATCCGCGCGCTGACCGGCGTGCTGACGCGGCGGAACTTCGACGCGACCTTGCAGCGCTACATCGCCAACATCCTGGCGGTGGTGCTGAACGTCGTTCTGGTCATCGCCATCCTGGGCTATTTCGGGTTGGAAACGACGAGCTTCGCCGCGCTGCTCGCGGGCGTGGGGCTGGCGATCGGGGCGGCGTGGAGCGGATTGCTGGGCAATTTCGCGGCGGGCGCGTTCCTGATCATCTTCCGGCCGTACAAGGTGGGGGATTATGTGGTGGCCGGTGGCGTGGAGGGCACGGTGGTGGAGATCGGCCTGTTCAACACCACGATCACCGCGCCGGACAATGTGACGACCATCGTGGGCAACAACAAGGTGTCGAGCGAGATCATCAAGAATTTCAGCCACAACCCGTACCGGCGGGTGGAGCGGTTCGCGCAGCTGGCGTTCGGGGTGAATCCGGCCGAGGCGATCGCGCTGTTGAAGGCCGATCTGGCGACGATACCGAATGTGATGGCGGAGCCGGCGCCGGACGTGGAGATCCTGGACTTCAACGAGCGTGGCACGCTGCTGGCGGTGCGGCCCTATTGCCATACCGACCATTTTTGGCAGGTCTGGTTCGATACCAACCGGCTGATCGCCGAGAAATTCGGGGCCGCGGGCCTGCCGGCGCCAAGGACGGTGCATGATGTGCGGCAGGTGGAATAGCCGGATCAGGGATGGGAGACGGGGGTGGTTTCCATCGCCGTCGCATGCCGCGCCAGTCTTTGGTCGAAGCTGAGAAAGCCGGTGCAATGGGATGCGCTGCCAAGGTGCAGGGCATCGGCGAAGTCCATGCCCCGTGACGACCAGTCGAGCGCCCGGGCGGCAAGCGCCGGATCTTCCAGCGTCACGCCTGGCAGCCCCGCCAGTTTTCGCAGGGCTGCGATGACGGCCGCCGGTGCGAAACCATAGGCGCTGCGCAGAACCCATTCGCTTTCCAGAAGCACGGTGGTTGAAATGAAAATCTGACCGGCGGAAAGGGCGGCGCGGGCCGCGGCTGCCTGATCCGGTTCGTCACCGGTGATGTAGCGGACGATGACGTTGGTATCGATTGCCCGCATTATTTGCCGGCAACCCGGCGAGCCTCCGCCACAATGGCGGCGTCCATCTGGTCGAGGGTCAACGGCTCGCCCTCATAGGGCAGGCAGCCGAAGGTTTCTTCGATGGTGGTCGGCGCGAACCAGGGCGCGGCCTTCAGCAGGACGCCGTCCTCATGCTCCTCGACAAGCAGGCGTGTACCGGCCTCCCATTGCCGCGCTTGCCGGATGGCCTTGGGGAGGATCAGCTGGCCTTTGGTGGAGAGCCGGGTGGCGAGTGCGGACATTGCAGAACCTTTGTAAGATGATGGTAAGATAGCAAGTGCGGTCGATGATGGCAAGGGGTTGGAGAGTGTTTGAGAAATTGTTCAGGCCGTGGCGAGAAGGGTGATTTGAGAGCACCGAAGCGCAGCGACCTTCAGGGTCGTGAGCATCGGAGCGCAGCAAATCGCCCTTCGCAGCCCGGCATGGACGGTTTATCAAATACTCTCTCAGAGGGTGTCGATGGCGGCGAGGAGGCGGGCGAGGGCGGCGTCGCGTTCGGCGCTGAGCGCGGCGGCGCGGTCGGGCGGGAGGCGGTAATCCTCGCTCCAGGGGGTGTCGGGACGGGTGGTGACCCAATGTTCGAGCCGGGCGAGGCGGTCGCGGGTGACCCAATGCTGCTGCGCCAGTTCGAGCAGCATGGCGAGCAGCGTGTCGATGGCGGGATCGGCGAACACCGGGGCGGGGCGGGTGCGGGCGGTGGTGGGGAGCGGCGGATAGTCGGCCATCAGCGTTTCCAGGCGCCGTAGATGAACCATTGCACGCCATCAGCCAGCCGGCCGGTCTTGCTGCTGTCGGCGGGTTTCGCCTGACGGATGGCGGTTTCGCCATACCAGCCGAGCGAGGGGACGGTGGTCTGGAAATAGTCGCTGAAGCCGGCGTCGGCGCAGAGGGTTTGGGGCGAGAGGTCGCGGTAGCCCTGGTAATAGGGTTCGGCGTTATAGTGGCTGTCCCAGTCGAGATAGAAGCCGTCATAGGGGCTGAGCGCCTCGTTGGGGGGCAGTTCATAGTGCAGCATGAGGCCGCCGGGCTTGAGGAGCCGGTGGGCTTCGGCGAAGACGGCGCGAATGTCCTTCACGGGGAGTTCGTGCAGGAACATGCTGCTGAAGACGAGGTCCTGGCTGGCATCGGGGAGGGGGACGGCGGTGGCATCCGCCTGGAGGAAGTGGGCGGCGAGGTCCATGGACTGGGCGCGGGCGTGGGCGTAGCGCAGGCAGGCGGCGCCGACATCGAGGCCGGTGACATGGGCCTTTGGGTAGGCGCGGACCCAGGGGAGGGTCTGGTGGCCGACCGAGCAGCCGAGGTCGAGCACGTGCGCCGGCTGGAAATCCGGGTGGTTGAGGGTGAGCCAGAGGGCGACCGAGCGGCCGATGTCGTCGAGCGTGTCCCCCATCAGGCCGAAGCTGAACACGCTGAGGCCATTGTCATACATCGCGCCAGCGGCGACGTCGCCCTCTCCGCCATCGAGATGGTAGTTGCCGGGCATCAGGTGGACGTCGAGCGCGCTGACGTTGCGGGGGATCGGCAGGTCGGGGTTCAGCGTGAGGGTGCCGCCGGTGGGGCGCGCGGCAAGCGCGGCGGCGCAGGCGGCGAGGGTGGCGCGCTGCCGTTCGAGGGTGGGGCGGACGCTGGCCCAGACCATCTCCTGCGCCTTGATGCGGGTGGCGGTGTAGAAGCGGAAGGCGGGATGGGGTTTCAGCGCCTTGTGGACGGCGCGGGCGTCGGCGTGCGCCGGAAGGGTGGGGGCGACATCGGCGTCGAAGGCGGTTCTGAGGGTGGTGGAGAGGTGGTTGAGGACATGGTTGCGCAAGGAGGAGACGAAATCCTGCGCGGCGGCTTCGTCCGCGGTGGGGGCGAGCGCGAGGTCGTGGGTGACGTAGCGGGTCATGGCGGGCTCCTCTGCGGCGGGTTTAGCGGGGGCGGCGCGGCGCGCAAACTGCGAGATGAAGGGGGAGGGCGGGGTAAAGCGCGCGGGGCGGTGGCCGTTACAGGAGGAGGAACGGGAGACAGGACATGCTGCACCAGGCGATGACGAACCCGCGGCTGCTGGCGGCGCGGCGGATGATGGCGCTGCGGGCGATGGACGGCGGCGCGGCGGCGCGGGTGCTGGCGGGGCAGGCCGATGCGGCGCCGGGCGTGCGCGACACGGTGGAGCTGCTGCGGCTGGCGGACCAGCAGCTGCATGCGGCGGCGCTGCGGGCCGCGGACGCGGCGGAGGGCCTGGAGGGACGGCGGGTGCTGAATGGTTTTGCCGAGTCGGTGCTGCTGGGCGTGCATTGGGCGGCGGAGGGCGAGGCGGTGTGACTTAAAGACTTTGTTAAACTTGCAAGTGCGCGGTTCGGCGGCTATGGCGGCGGCGATTCCACAAGGAGAGATGCCGTGGCGAGCCAGCCCAAGTTCGAGGATTTTGCCGTTGCCGACCTGAGCCTGGCGGGCTGGGGCCGGAAGGAAATGGCGATTGCCGAAACCGAGATGCCGGGCCTGATGGCGCTGCGCGCCGAATATGGCGAGCGGCAGCCGCTGAAGGGCGCGCGCATCGCCGGCTGCCTGCACATGACGATCCAGACCGCGGTGCTGATCGAGACGCTGACCGCGCTGGGCGCGCAGGTGCGCTGGGCGAGCTGCAACATCTTCTCCACGCAGGATCATGCCGCGGCGGCGATCGCGGCGGCGGGGATTCCGGTGTTCGCGCACAAGGGCGAGAGCCTGGCGGATTACTGGCGTTTCGTGGACGACATCTTCCAGTGGGGCGCGGAGCCCTGCAACATGATCCTGGACGATGGCGGCGACGCCACCTTCTATATCCTGAAGGGCGCGCAGCTGGAGGCGGGCATCGACCTGCCGGAGCCGACCAATGAGGAAGAGGTGGAGTTCTTCGCGATGATCCGCAAGCGGGCGGCGCTGTCGCCGGGCTTCTTCACCAAGACGCAGGCCGCCATCCGCGGGGTTTCGGAAGAGACCACGACCGGCGTGCACCGGCTGTATGAGGTGGCGAAGGCGGGCGCGCTGCCCTTCCCGGCGATCAATGTGAACGACAGCGTGACCAAGTCGAAGTTCGACAATCTTTATGGCTGCAAGGAATCGCTGGTCGACGGGATCAAGCGCGCGACCGACGTGATGATGGCGGGCAAGGTTGCCGTGGTGGCCGGGTTCGGCGACGTGGGCAAGGGCAGCGCGGCATCGCTGCGCAGCCAGGGCGCGCGGGT
Organism: Sandaracinobacteroides saxicola; assembly: GCF_014117445.1. Taxonomy (NCBI): domain Bacteria; kingdom Pseudomonadati; phylum Pseudomonadota; class Alphaproteobacteria; order Sphingomonadales; family Sphingosinicellaceae; genus Sandaracinobacteroides; species Sandaracinobacteroides saxicola. The sequence continues at coordinate 244,136 of NZ_CP059851.1, forward strand.
GATGGTGACGGAAATCGATCCGATCTGCGCGCTGCAGGCGGCGATGGAAGGATACCAGGTGACGACGATGGACGATGCGGCGCCGCATGCCGACATCTTCGTGACCGCGACCGGCAATGCCGATGTCATCACGCTGGACCACATGCGGGCGATGAAGGACCGCGCGATCGTGTGCAACATCGGGCACTTTGATGCGGAGATCCAGATCGGCGCGTTGCAGAACATGGTGTGGGAAGAGGTGAAGCCGCAGGTCGACGAGGTGGTGTTCCCCGATGGCAAGCGGCTGATCGTGCTGGCGAAGGGCCGGCTGGTGAACCTGGGCTGCGCGACGGGCCATCCGAGTTTCGTGATGAGCGCGAGCTTCACCAACCAGGTGCTGGCGCAGATCGAGCTGTGGACGGCGCCGGCGGGCAAATATGAGAACAGGGTCTATGTGCTGCCCAAGCATCTGGACGAGAAGGTGGCGGCGCTGCACCTGGCAAAGCTGGGCGCCAAGCTGACCGTGCTGAGCGAGAAGCAGGCGGGTTATATCGGCGTGACGCCGGCGGGGCCGTTCAAGCCGGAGCATTACCGTTACTAGGGTCTGATTTGCACGACCTTTACGCCGACGGCGGCCCCAACGGCGCTCCACGGTCGGTCGGCAGTCAACGCTGGTGCACCCATGCGGCGGGCCAGCGCCAGGCAAAAGCGGTCGCCGAGCGATAGACCGGCGGCTGATGTTTCGACGGCCATCAGGCCGGCCTCGATTGCGAGCCAGTCGTCCGGTCGGCGAAAGTGCAGCGGCAGGCTCTCCATTAGCGCCGGCAGCGCCGAGGGATCATGGTCGCGCGTCAGGCGAGCGACCACCTCCGACAGGTTGACAGTCGACATATGGGCATCCCCTAGCGCGTTTCGAACGACATCGGCGCCGGGTTCTCCGAGGAGATAGGCAAGGAGCGCTGACGAGTCGAGGACAACTGTCAAGCGTCACGCTCTGCACGGGCCTCGCGGCGGCGCTCCGCCAGAAAATCATCGACGGTGCCTGCATTGCCAGTGCGCACGGCGGCAAGCCGCGCCACCACTTCGTCACCTTGCTCGGCCGCGCTTTTGAGCGGCGAACGTGCGATGGGTGCCCCGCTCTGATGCGTCTGGCGCTCATAGATGGCCCCACTGCTGAAGAATCTGCCGCCGGATACCCGGTTACTGCGCGACACCCGCCACCCGCGCGGCGCAAGCACGTCACGCATCAGCCTGCCGGCATGCTGTTTTTCCGTATCGGTCAGGGGTGGCAACTCGCGCGATGCCCATTCATCAATGGCGGCAACGGCCGGTCGGCCCGCAAGCGATGTCTGTTCCACAGATGCGATGACGCGCGGGTCCATCAGGTGCGTGATGAGCTTTTCACCGGTTTGGGAATGGCGAAACTCGATATAGCTTGGCATGGCCCATCTTCTGACATTGGAGGACGGTAACGTCCAGAAAGTACATGCAAATTACATGTTGTCAACATGTTTATAGATGAAGTGTCGCATGTTGCTGAGAAGCTTGCCGCCGTGTTGCGCGTGGGCGATGTGGTGGCGCTGTCGGGCGAACTGGGAGCGGGCAAGACCACGCTGGCGCGGGCGGTGATCGCGGCGCTGGGGTGGGCGGGGGAGGTGCCGAGCCCGACGTTCAACCTGGTGCAGGACTATCCCGGCCTGCGGGTGCCGGTATGGCATGTCGACCTGTATCGGCTGGAAACGGCGGCGGAGGCGGACGCGCTGGGGCTGGACGAGGCGCTGTTCGACCATGCGCTGCTGCTCGAGTGGCCGGAGCGGCTGGGGGCGGCGTTGTGGCCGGAGGCGCTGTGGTTGCGGCTGGAGGGCGCGGGCGAGGCGGCGCGGCGCTTGACTTGGCGCGTGCCGGACGCTTGGGAGGGGCGATGGCCGCCGACCCTGCAACACTGATCGCCTGAGCCGCATGCAGCCGCCCGCGACCGCCCCGGATTTCCTGGCCGCGCATGGCTGGGCGGGGGCGACGATTGAGCCGCTGGCCGGCGACGCGAGTTTCCGCCGCTATTTCCGGGTGCATGACCGGGGACGGCGCGCGGTGCTGATGGATGCGCCGCCGGACCGGGAGGACAGCCGGCCCTTCCTGTTCGTGGCGGACGCGCTGCTGGCGCGGGGCTTTTCCGCGCCGCGGCTGCTGGCGGGCGACCTGCAACAGGGCCTGTTGTTGATCGAGGATTTCGGCGACGCGCTGATGGGGCCGGTGCTGGCACGCGGCGAGGCGGACGAAGAGGAGGTCTATGCCCGCGCGGTGGATATCCTGGTCGCGCTGGCGGCGGGACCGCCGCCGCTGGAGCTCAGGCCCTATGACCGCGGCGAGCTGGCGCGCGAGGTGATGATCTTCGCGGAATGGTATGCGCGGGCGGCGGGGATCGAGGTGGACGCCGACGGCTACCTCTCGGCCTGGGATGCGGTGTGGGGCGACGTGCTGCGGGAGACGGCGCTGGGGCCGGTGCTGACGCTGCGCGACTATCACGCCGACAATCTGATGCTGCTCTACCGGCCGGGCGTGCGGGGGCTGGGGCTGCTGGATTTCCAGGATGCGCTGGCGGGGCACCCGGCCTATGACCTGGTGAGCCTGTTGCAGGACGCGCGGCGCGATGTCTCGGTGCGGTTGGAGCGGGCGATGCTGGCGCATTATGCCCGCGGTGCCGGGGTGGAGGATGCGGGCGCCTTCGAGGCGGCCTATCAAATCCTGGGAGCGCAGCGGAATGTGAAGATCCTGGGGGTGTTCGTGCGGCTGCGGGACCGGGACGGCCGGGCCGGCTATGTCGAGCGGCTGCCGCGCGTCTGGGGCTATGTGGCGCGCAATTTCGCGCATCCCGCGCTGGCGCCGGTGAAGGCCTGGTTCGACGCGCAGGTGCCGCCGGAGAAGCGGGCCGACTGGTGCCGGTAGCGGTGCCCGAGTGCGCGATGGTGCTGGCCGCCGGGCTGGGCAAGCGGATGCGGCCGCTGACCGCGACGCGGCCGAAGCCGCTGGTGGAGGTGGCGGGGCGCAGCCTGCTGGACCGGGCGTTCGACACGCTGAAGGCCGGCGGCGTCCGGCGCGCGGTGGTGAATGTGCATTACATGGCGGACCGGCTGGAGGCGCATCTGCGCGCGCGATCGCCGGGGCTGGAGGTTGCGGTGTCCGATGAGCGGGCGCAATTGATGGAGACGGGTGGCGGCATCGCCCAGGCGCTGCCGCTGATCGGTTGTGATCCGTTCCTGTCGATCAACGCTGACAATATCTGGATCGACGGCCCGGTGTCCGCGGTGCGGATGCTGAGCGAACGGTGGGACGATGCGGCGATGGATGCGCTGCTGCTGACGGTGCCGCTGGCGCGGGCGAACAACCATCCGGGGCTGGGGGATTTCCACATGGACGCGCTGGGGCGGCTGCGGCGGCGGCTGCCGGGGCGGGTGGCGCCGTTCGTCTATACCGGGCTGCAACTGCTGTCGAAGCGGCTGTTCGCGGACGCGCCGGCGGGGCCGTTCGGGATGATGACCTTGTGGGAGCGCGCGGCGGCGGCGGGGCGGCTTTATGGCGTGGGGCATCAGGGGCTGTGGTATGATGTCGGCACGCCGGCGGCGGTGAAGGCGACGGAGGCGATGCTTGCCGCGGCCTGAGCGGGTCGCGCTGTACACCATCCCGGCGGAGCGGCCGTTCGTCGATGACCTGGCGGCGGGGCTGCTGGCGACGGCGGCCGATGCGATGGCGCTGGCGCGGACGCTGGTGCTGCTGCCGAGCCGGCGGTCGGTGCGGGCGCTGACCGAGGCGTTCGTACGGCAATCGGGGGCGCGGGCGCTGTTGCTGCCGCGCCTGGCGGCGGTGGGCGACCTGGACGCGGACGAGGCGCTGGGGACCTTTGCGGAAGGGCTGGAGGAGGCGCCGGAGCTGCTGCCCGAAATGCCGGCTCTGGAGCGGCAGTTGCTACTGGCGGCGCTGCTGTCCGACGGAGGGCCGGCGGCGCGCTTCGCGCTGGCGGGGCAGCTGGGGGCGGTGCTGGACACGCTGACCATCGAGGGGCGGCGGCCGGCCGAGCTGGCGGAGATCGATGCCGGCGGACTGTCCGACCATTGGGCGAAGAATCTGAAGGTGCTGGAGACGGTGTGGCGCCGCTGGCCGGCGGTGCTGAAGGCGATGGGGCGGCAGGATGCGGTCGACCGGCGCAACCGGCTGCTGCGGATGCTGGCGCGGCGCTGGCGGCGGGCGGGGCCGGGGCATGCGGTGGTGATGGCGGGCTTTGCCCAGGCCGCGCCGGCGGTGGCGGAACTGGCGGGAGCGGTGGCACGGATGGCGGGGGGCACGGTGGTGCTGCCGGGGCTGGATCTGGCGCTGGACGCCGCGGGCTGGGCGGCGATCGCCGGCGGGGAAGAGGCGCGGCCTGCGGACACGCATCCGCAGGCGGGGTTGGCCCGGCTGCTGGCGGCGATGGGGGTGGCGGCGGAAGAGGTGCAGCCGTGGCCGCACCGGTCGGACGCGGCGGGAAGCGCAGCCGCGCGGCGGGCGCTGGTGGCGGCGGCGCTGGCGCCGGTGCGGCTGGCGGTGCGGCCGGCGGTGGCGGAGGCGGCGGCGCTGGCCGGGGTGCAGTGGCTGGAGGCGGCGACGCCGGCGGAGGAAGCGGCGGCGATCGCGCTGGCGCTGCGGCAGGTGGTGGCGGTGCCCGGGAAGACCGCGGCGCTGGTGACGCCGGACCGGGAGTTGGCGCGGCGGGTGAGGGTGGCGCTGTCGGGCTATGGCATCGCGGTGGACGACAGCGCGGGGGAGCGGGTGGCGGCGACTCCGCCGGGCGCGCTGCTGGTGGCGCTGGCGAGTGCGGTGGCGGAGGATTTCGCGCCGGTGGCGCTGCTGGGCCTGCTGAAGCATCCGCTGGTGATGCAGGGCGGGGGGCGGCTGGACTGGCTGGAGCAGGTGCGGACGCTCGACCGGCTGGTGCTGCGCGGGTTGCGGCCGGCGCCGGGGCTGGCGGGGGTGCGGGCGCGGATCGCGGCGCGGATGGGCGACCGGACGCATCGGATGGCGCCGGCCGACCGGGCGCGGCTGGGGCCCCTGCTGGCCTGGTGGGAGGGGGATGTGGTGCCGCGGCTGGCGGCGGTGGCGGCGCTGCCGGCGGAGGTCGAGCTGGTGGCGCTGTTGGCGGCGCTGCGGCAGGCCGGCGAGGCGCTGGCCGGCGAGACGCTGTGGGCGGGGGTGGCCGGGCGCGCGCTGGCGGGGCGGGTCGAGGCGCTGGCGGCGGCGGCGGACGCGGTGCCGATGCCGGTGGCGCGCGGCGAGGCGCCGGGGCTGCTGGGGGCGATGCTGACGGATTGCGCGGTGCGGCCGCCGTTCGGGCTGGACCCGCGCGTGGCAATCTGGGGGCCGCTGGAGGCGCGGTTGCAGCGGGCGGACGCGCTGGTGCTGGGGGGGTTGAACGAGGGGGTGTGGCCGTCGTCGGGCGCGCCCGATCCCTGGCTGGCGCCGATGGTGCGGCGCGCGCTCGACCTGCCGACGCTGGAGCGGCGCGTGGGCTTTCAGGCGCATGACTTCATCAGCGCGCTGGGGGCGCCGGAGGTGATGCTGACGCGCGCCGGGCGGGTGGGGAGCGCGCCGGCGGTGGCGAGCCGTTTCTGGCAGCGGCTGCACGCGGCGTGCGGCGGGCAGGGCGCGGCGGGGACGCTGCTGCCCGACGCGGGCGCGTTGCTGACGCTGGTGCGGCAGATGCGGGCGGCGACGCCGGGGGTGATGATGGGGAAGCCGGCGCCGGTGCCGCCGCGGGGGGTGCGGCCGACGCGGTTGAGCGTGACCGACGTGGCGGTGCTGAAGGCCGATCCCTTTGCCTTTTACGCCAAACATATCATGAAGCTGGCGCCGCTGGAGCCGATCGATGTCGAGCCGACGGCGGGGGAGCGCGGGACGGCGGTGCATCGCATCCTGCAGCGCTGGGTGGAGGAGCCGGCGCGGCGCGGCGACCCGGCGGGGTTGATCGACGAGGTGCTGGCGGGGTTCGGCGAGCGGCCGGCGCTGGCGGCGCTGTGGCGGCCGCGGGTGGCGCGGATGATCGATTTTGCCGTGGCGCTGATGCTGGCGGACGAGGACTGGACCGCAAAAGGGGCAGAACAATCAGGCGCCATTGTGCTGGGGGGTGTCAAGCTGAGCGGGAAGGCCGACCGCATCGACGAGGGCGAGGAGGGGTATCGCATCGTCGATTACAAGACGGGCGGGTTGCCGGCGATTGCGAAAACAAGGACTTATTATGATCCGCAACTCGCGCTGCTGGCGTTGATGGTGGCGAGCGGTGGCATGGAGGGGATCGAGGCGAAACCGGTGGTGGCCTTGGACTATATCAAGCTGAGCGGCGGAAGGACGGAAGGGAAGGTGCAGGCGGCGATCGGCAAGGAGGGGCGGGATGTCGCGCTGGTACAGGCCTGGATCGAGGGCGCGAAGGCGGATTTCGAGGCGCTGGCGGCACGTTATCTGACCGGTGATGGCGCGTTCGAGGCGAAGCTGCATCCGGTCTATTCCGCTGCCAGCAAGGATTATGACCAGCTGGCGCGGCTGGTGGAATGGCTGGGGCGCGATGGCTGAGGCGGCGACCCTGATGCCGCGCACGGCGCGGCAGCTGGCGGCGTCGGCGCCGGACGCCAATGTGTGGGTGAGCGCGTCGGCGGGGACGGGCAAGACCGCGGTGTTGACCGACCGGATGCTGCGGCTGATGCTGATGGGCAGTGATCCGGACCGGATCCTGGCGCTGACCTTTACCAAGGCGGCGGCGGCGGAGATGCAGAACCGGTTGACGGCGCGGCTGGCGACCTGGCTGCGTTGCGATGACGACGCGCTGCGGCATGACCTGCGGATGCTGGGGGTGGTGGCGGATGCGCGGCGGCTGGCGCGGGCGCGGGCGTTGTTCGCGCTGGCGCTGGAGGTGCCGGGCGGGCTGAAGGTGCAGACGATCCACAGCTTCGCGCAGAGCCTGCTGGCCGGGTTTCCGGTGGAGGCGGGGGTGGCGCCGGGCTCGGTGGCGCTGGAGGAGCGGGATGCGACGCTGTTGCAGCGCCGGGCGCTGAACGAGCTGATTGAGGAGGCGGCGCGCGGGGACCGGGGGTTCCTGGACGATCTGGGCGCGCTGTCGGTGGCGAAGGGCGAGGGCGGGGTGTGGTCGGCGCTGGGAACGCTGGTGAAGCATGGCGGGGCGATTGCGCAGTTCAGCAGTGAAATGGCGGTTCTGCCGGCGGTGCGGCGGGCGCTGGGGCTGGCGGATGGCGAGACGGCGGAGAGCATCGTGCGCGATGCGGTGGCGCCGGGGGTGTTCGATGATGGCGCGCTGCATATGTATGCAGAGGCGATGGCGGCGTGGGGGGCGGCAACCCGAACGGTGACCGGCATCAAGAACGCGGCAGTGGCGAGAGATTGGTTGGCGCAAGATACCGTGGAGCGCGCAAAGAAACTGCCTGAGCTGCGGAAGCTGTTTCTGACGACAAAGGACAAGGACAAGGAGCCGCCAAAGAAGCATCCCGAACTAGCCGGGACGATTGCCGATTTTGCGCAAGCCGTGCGCGCCATTGAAGCGAGGGTGCGGCTGGTGGCGATGGCGGCGTTTGCGGCGCTGCATCTGCGCGTGGGGTTGCGGTTCGCCGGGCGCTATGCCGCGTTGAAGGACGCGGCGGTGGCGATCGATTATGACGACATGATCGCGCGCGCCGCGGCGATGCTGGCGCAGGATGGCATGGCGAACTGGGTGGCGATGAAGGCGGACGCGCGCTTCGACCATGTGCTGGTGGACGAGGCGCAGGACACCAACCCGGCGCAATGGGCGATCATCCGCGCGCTGACGGCGGAGATCGAGGCCGGCGGCGGCCGGGGCGATGCGCCCGGCGAGGGGCGCAGCCTGTTCGTGGTGGGGGATTACAAGCAGGCGATCTATGGCTTCCAGGGCAGCGATCCGCAGGAATTCGAGCGCCACGAGCGCGAGATCGCGGCGCAGCTGGAGGGGACGCCGCAGGCGTTGCGGCCGGTGGCGCTGGACCGCTCCTTCCGCTCCGGGCCGGCGGTGCTGACGCTGGTGGATGCCGTGCTGGACGCGGTGGGGCATGAGGCGCTGGGGTTGCAGGCGCCGCCGGGGCCGCATGTGCCCGAGCGCGAGAATGCACCGGGCGAGGTGGTGCTGTGGCCGGTGCTGGTGCCGGGGGTGGAGGAGGAGGATGACGGGGGTGCCGATGGGGGTGCCGACGGGGGCGCCGATGGGGATGGCGAGGAGGGTGCGGCGGCGGCGGCGCGGCTGATGGCCTCGACCTTGGCGCGGCAGGTTCGTGACTGGGTGACGGTGGGGCATCCGGGGCAGTTGTGGCTGGGGTCGAAGGGGCGGGTGGCGCGGCCGGAGGATATCCTGGTGCTGGTGAGGAAGCGCGGCGTGCTGATGGCGGCGCTGGTGGCGGCGCTGCACCGCGAGGGGGTACCGGTGGCCGGGGTCGACCGGCTGCTGCTGACCGAGCCTTATGCCGTGCTCGACTGTCTGGCGCTGCTGAAGTTCGCGGTGCAGCCCGAGGATGACCTGAACCTGGCGTGCCTGCTGGTGTCGCCCTTCCTGGGCTGGACGCATGAGGCGGTTCGGGAACTGAGCGGTCCGCGCCCGGCGAGCCTGTGGCAGGCGCTGGGGACGGCGGGGGATGCGGCGAGTGTGGCGGCGCGGGCCTGGCTGGGGCGGGTGCTGGCGCTGGCGGATTTCGGCACGCCCTATGGGTTGCTGGATACCGTGCTGGGGCCGGATTTCGGCGGACGCGAGCGGTTGCTGGCGCGGCTGGGGAGCGAGGCGGAGCAGGCGATCGACGAGCTGCTGAACCAGGCGCTGGCGTTCGAGGCGGCGCATCCGCCGCTGATCGAGCCGTTCCTGGCCTGGATCGGGGCGGAGGGCGTGACGGTGAAGCGCGAGGCCGACGCGGTGCGCGCCGAGGTGCGCCTGATGACGGTGCACGGCGCCAAGGGCTTGCAGGCGCCGGTGGTGGTGCTGGCGGATGCCGCCGGCGAGCCGCGCGGGGCGGACGGCCCGGTGATGATGGCGATGGCGGGGCAGGCGGCGGAGGTGCCGCTGTTCTTCGCTTCGAAAAAGGATCTGGGCGGCAAGGCGGCGTTGCTGTGGCAGGCGCAGGAGGCGCGCGCGGCGGAGGAGGATCTGCGGCTGTTGTATGTGGCGCTGACGCGGGCGGAGGATTGCCTGTTCGTGGGCGGGGCCGAGGGCGCGAAGGCGGCGGCGCGGCGGGCGAAGGCGGCGGAGAAGGAGGAGGTTCCGGTGGACCGGCGCTGGCATGCGCGGGTGCGGCAGGGGCTGGCGGCGCTGCAGGCGCGGGGGCTGGCGGTGGAGGCGGTGGCGCTGGCGGACTGGGATGCGAAGGCGCTGGTGCCGGGGGCGCTGCGGTTGCGGATGGGGAATGCCGGGATGGCGCCGCTGGCGGTGCGGCCGGAAACGGCGGTGCATGCGGTGCACCGGATTTTGACGACGCGCGCCGAGCCGCCGCCGCGGCCGCCGCGGCCGCTGGCGCCGAGCGCGATCCTGCCCGACGATGTGGCGCTGCCGCCGCCGGGGCCGGCGATGCGGGCGGCGGCGGAACGGGGGCGCTTGCTGCACAGCCTGTTCGAGCGGTTGCCGGCGGTGGAACCGGCGCGGCGGGAGGACGTGGCGCTGCGCTGGTTGCGGGCGCGGGATGCGGGGGATGCGGAGGCGCTGGTGGCGACGGTGCTGGGGGTGATCGAGGCGTTCCCGGCGCTGTTCGGCCGGCACGCCCTGGCGGAGGCGCCGATTGCCGGGCTGGTGGAGGGGGTGCCGATCGCCGGGACGGTGGACCGGCTGCTGGTGGAGGAAAGCCGCGTGCTGGTGGTGGATTTCAAGACCGGGCTGGGTGTGCCCGACGGGCCGGAGGGGGTGGTGGCGGGCTATCGCCGGCAGATGGGGGCCTATGTCGCGGTGTTGGGCCAGGCCTTTCCGGGGCGGGCGGTGGCGGCCGGGCTGCTGTATACTGCGGCGCCCAAGCTGGTGATGCTGCGCCCCCAAGATTTGCTGTTGCCGGCGGTGGCTTGAACCGGGCGGGACAGGGGTTATGTGCAGGGGTGAAGGAGTGTGGCGATGGCGACGATCAAGGTGAGTGACGAGAGTTTCGCGGCCGATGTGCTGGGGTCCGAGAAGCCGGTGCTGGTGGATTTCTGGGCGGAATGGTGCGGGCCGTGCCGGATGATCGGGCCCTCTCTGGAGGAATTGTCCGACGAGCTGGGCGAGAAGGTGACGATCGCCAAGCTGAACATCGATGACCATCCGGAGGCGCCGGGCACCTATGGCGTGCGCGGCATTCCGACGATGATCCTGTTCAAGGACGGGAAGCCGGTGGCGACCGAGGTGGGGGCGAAGCCGAAGAGCGCCATCAAGGGGTGGCTGGAGAGCCAGCTGGTTTGAGCCTTGGTGATTGCACCGGCTCGAAACATGCCGCGGACGTCTTCGGCTATTCAATGGTGATGCCGACAACCCGCCATTCGCCGCCTTCGTGCTCGAGGGAGACCGTTTCGATCGCGTCGGGCCGCCGGGCAAAGCGTGTGCGAAACTTGACCATCCAATAGCCGTTGGGCGGCGCCGGCACATCGCTGACGCTGACCAGGTCGCGGCTGATGGCGGCGCCCAGCGGCGCGCGGGCCTTTTCCGATGCGGCAGCCCAGGTCGCGCCGCTGTTCAGCGACCGGAACGCCGTTCCGGTGGCCTGGTAGCTGGCGTTCCAGTCGCCCGCGTCGAGCAGCGCCAGCCAGTGTCGCGCGGTGGCGACGGTTGCGCTCTCGGCGGTGGTTGCCACCGGTGTGGCGGGCGTCTCGTTCGATGGTGAGGATGCGGCGACGGCAAGGGCGACGAGCAGGGACAACATGGCAATTCCTCCGATGATCAGGCCAGGACGAGGATGGCGGTCGGCGCCAATGCCCTCGCTGGTCGAAGGTTGTGCGGGGGTCCGGTCTGTGTCTGCCCCCAAAAAGTTGTCCGCAGCTTTTTCGGGGGCTGCCCCCTCCTGATCGCGCAACAGCCTGGCCGCTTCGCGGCTGCTGGATGTGCCAAGCTTGTGGCGGGAGTCGCGAAGCCGCTCGTTGACGGTGTGCACGGACAGCCCGAGATGAGCGGCGATGCTTTTCGCGTCATGGCCGGCCGCCAGCAGGCGCAGCGTCTGCTTTTCCTTTTCGGTGAGCCGGGGGTCGGGCATCGGAGAGGGATAGGCGGGCGGTTTGGTGCAAACCACCCCGAATTTTTTGGGTAGGAGCGACGCTGGCGTCAGGCGGCGGCGATCGCCTGCCCGAGGCGCGGGAAGTGGAGGGCCAGCGGGCCGGCCTGGTCGCTGTGGCGGGCGATGACGATGCCTGTGTCGTTCAGGGCGAGCAATGGCCCGATGGTGGCGGGGTCGGCGCAGCCGGGTTGGCTGATGGCGACGGGCTGGTTGGCGGTGAAGCCGCTGGCGGGGTCGATGGGGCCGCCGGCGAAGGGGGTGGACTCTGCCGCGATGGCGATGGCCGCTTCGCCGCTGAGGGGGGTGGGGGTGCCATGGCCGAAGGCCGCGACGCGGGCGGTCCAGGCGGCGAGGTGGGGGCGGGGGATGAGCAGTTCGGCCTGGTTGCCGGCGAACTGCTGGAACCAGACGAGGCTGTAGTGGGCGAGGTCGGCGTGGCCGACGGTATCGCCCAGCAGGAAGGGCCGGGCGTCCGACAGGCGGGTTTCGAGGCTGTCGAGGTGGCTGTGGAAGGCGGCGATGAGGGCGGGGACCATGGCCATGAAGCCGGTGGGGTCCATGCCGAAGCGGGCTTTCCGGTCCTCCCAGAAGGCGTCCATATTGTCTGTGCGGCCGCCGTTGCCCATGGCGGCGCCGACGGCGGCGAAGAAAGTGGGGCCCTGCGCGGTTGCGGCGAGGTCGGACTGGCCGGGGCCAAGGAGGCTGGGGCCGAAGGGTTCGAGCGCGGCGATGATGGCGGTGGTGTCGCAGAAGATGTCGGCGCCGATCTGGAGCACGGGGGTGCGGGCGTAGTTGCCGCTGAGTTCGGTTTGGTGCGGTTTGGGGAGGATGTTGGGGACGGTGACGCTGTGCCAGGCGAGGGCTTTGACGCCGAGGGCGGCGCGGATGACTTCGGCCCAGGGGGACATGGGGTAGTGGTGGAGGATGGGCGCTAGCGGGTTCATGGTGGGGAGTGTGGGCGGGGTGGTGGGGGAGGGGTAGCTGGTGGATGGAGCAGGGGGGCGCGGTGCGGTGCGCAGCGCGGCGTAAAAATAGCGCAGCTATTTTCGACTCGCGCAAGCATGGCCGGCGTGCGGTTGGCCGGTGGCCGACCGACACGTCCGACAGCGTGGCTTGGCCACGCTTTTTCTTCTTCCTTTTGTTCTGTTCATCCCCTCCGCGCAGGCCGCTGTTCGTTTCGCGCGGCTTGGCCGCGCAGGGGGTGTTGGTTTGTTGCGGGTAGGAAATCTGGAAGGTTTGTCGAAAAAAGTGACAGCCTGAATCAAGGGCTTAGCGATTTCGGGGGGGTTAGGCGGGTCGCGCGGGGTGGCTGTGCGTTGCATGTTGACTCGATGATGCCAATATGGTTAGCAGGTATAGGTTGATTGGGCAAGCTTTTTTAACGGTGTTGGCGGGTGATATTGGCTTCGGGGGTCAAATTCGCTCATTTGGCGAACTGTCACTATAATCCAGTGTAATTCGAAACATAATGCAACCCGCTTATAAGAATTTTTCAATTATATTAGATACTTTATCATTAAATTCCGATAAAAGCGGTCCCACCGCAAATCCATCTAGTGCCGATGGCTCTTTATACACAATATCAAAACGTACTCCGAGCGGACAAGTTACTGCTGAAAACCATGCCAAATTTACTTCTCGTCCAATTTCACTAAAAACGACTGGCCCACATTGTAAATGTCCTATATGACCATCACCTGTAGGAAACACGTTTCCAAGACATGCCCGCCGCAGTAAATCTTGATGCTTACGAACTCGATCTGCTTCGTGCAATTGAAATAATACCTGATCTCTATCTTCAGGATTATCAACTGATGGTAGCCAAGGTTTCATAGATTCAATGGTTGTTTGATGGTCAGTTGAAATTTTGCGTATCTTTTTCTTTGTACTTGGTAGGTAAAATATATCTTTTGTTTTTGTGATTGGATAATATACATCACTAATATCATTCGCTCCGTTTCTCGTCGCCAGCTTACACGCAAGAGCATCTAATATTGATCGCTGCTCATTGACAATCATTCCTACTTTTTGACGAAGTGGTGTTGGTGGATGGGCAAGTAATTTCGCTTTAATGTCGCCAGTTCCTGGTTGCCAAGGAGAAAGCCAATGCAATATCGATTGTCCTGCCAAGTTAGCAATATTGATCTGCAAATCGTCAGCCTCAGCTTGACAATATTTTACTCTTTCGAGTAGTTCATCTAAATCACTATACATACAGCACGCTCCAAAGCAAAATTAATGTAATGGGCATAGATATTGCTGATCAAAAGGCGTGGTAAAGCACAATAAAAAAATTACTAACATATGAGATATTTTCTCAATGGTCCTTTAATTGTCAAGCGAGACGCTGCTATCGCAAAAATCCACTACGTCAATAATTTCATGGGTACTCCCTTAGTCTAAGTTTGCGGCGCTAACCTGCGGGAGGGGCAGGCGGCGCATGAACGGGAACGCCTCCAGCTTCACCGTCATAGGCCGGCCCTCGCGCACAAACCCCGCATCCTTGTTGAGCATCCGCGCCTCCACATGCAGGCCACTCTTGTTGTCATAGACAGGAAGGATCGGGTCTGCGGGAGTTGTCAAGCGGGACGGGGGGTAGTGGGTCGGGTGGGTTGCCAACGTCGAGGGTGTCACCCCTCCGTCCGCTTCGCGGCCACGTCCCCTTGCAGGGGAGGATCGTAAGGCCCCCCTCCGCTCGGCTGTGCCGAGTCGCTCCCCCCTGTGGGGGGAGACAGCGCGGTGGTGTGGGCGCGGTTATTCTGCTCGCGCTTTTGGCGTGCCGAATGGGCCCCGGGTCAAGCCCGGGGTGACGGGGTAGTGGGTGTGGTGGGTTGCCATCGGCGAGGGTGTCACCCCTCCGTCCGCTTCGCGGCCACCTCCCCTTGCAGGGGAGGATCAGCGAGGCCCCCCTCCGCTCGGCTGTGCCGAGTCGGTCCCCCCTGTGGGGGGATAGCTTGTCTGATGTTTGCGGCGGGTGGGGTGGGGAAAGGGCGGCTCTTGCCGCGTAGCGACCGCACCCACCCCCGCCGCGCTGTCGCGCGAGTCGCCCCTCCCGCTCTCCGCTTCGCGGGGCAGGAGGGGTGTAGTGCGTCACCGCCGTTCGCTCAACCTCCCACGCCTTCGGCGCGGGCCCCTCCCTCTCCCGCAAGCGGGAGAGGGGTAGGTCAGCTTCTATAATCGGCGTTGATGCTGACGTAGCCGTGGGTGAGGTCGCAGGTCCAGACGGTGGCGCGGCCTTCGCCGAGGCCCAGGTCGACGGCGATGTCGATGTCCTGGCCTTTGAGGTGGGCGGCGACGGGGGCTTCATCGTAGCCGGGGACGACGGTGCCGTGTTGGGCGACGGTGGTGCCGCCGAAGCTGATGCTGAGCCGGTCGCGGTCGGCGGGTTCGCCGGCCTTGCCCACCGCCATGACGATGCGGCCCCAGTTGGCGTCTTCGCCGGCGATGGCGGTTTTGACGAGGGGGGAGTTGGCGATGCTGAGCGCGATGGTGCGGGCGCTGGCGTCGGTGGTGGCGCCGGTGACGCGGATTTCGATGAATTTCGTGGCGCCTTCGCCGTCGCGGACGACGAGCTGGGCGAGCTGGCGGCAGAGGTCGGTGAGGGCGGCCTGGAAGGCGGGGGGGGGTTCGATGGCCGCGACTTCCCCACCCCCGCTCATTTCCCCACCCCCGGTCGTTTCCCCACCCCCGCTCGCTGCGCGAGTCGCCCCTCCCGTGAACGGGAGGGGAGATCCGGTGGCGAAGGCGAGGATGGTGTCTGAGGTGCTGGTGTCGCTGTCGACGGTGATGCAGTTGAAGGTGGTGGCGGTGGCCTGGGTGAGGGCGGCTTGCAGGGCGGTGGGGTGAAGCGCCGCGTCGGTGACGATGAAGCCGAGCATGGTGGCCATGTCCGGCGCGATCATGCCGCTGCCCTTGATGAAGCCGACGAGGGTGACGGTCTGGCCACCGACGATGGCCTGGGTCATGGCGGCCTTGGGGAAGGTGTCGGTGGTGCCGATGGCATGGGTGGCATCGAGCCAGCTGGCGGTGCCGAGCGCGGCGTGGGCGGCCTGCACGCCGGCGATGGCCTTGTCGCGCGGCAGGGGCACGCCGATGACGCCGGTGGAGGCGGGGAAGATGTGGGCGGGGTCGCAATCGAGCAGCGTGGCGAGCGCGGCCACCTGCGCGGCGGAGGCGGCGGCGCCGGCGGCGCCGGTGAAGGCGTTGCTGTTGCCGGCGTTGACGAGGAGGGCGCGGGCCTGGCCGGACGCCAGGTTGGCGCGGCAGGTCTCGACCTCCGGGCTGGGGCAGGCGCTGCGGGTGGTGACGCCGGCGACGCTGGTGCCGGGCGGGAAGGCGATTGCCGTGACATCGGCGCGGGTCCAGGGCTTGTAGCCGGCGGTCGCGGTGCCGATGCGGACGCCCGGGAGCGTGGGGAGGGCGGGGAAGGGGGTGGCGAGGGGGGAGACGGGCATGATGGACGCGCCATAGCGCGAGGCTCGTTTCGTTGACTATCCCCCGGCGCATGCCTATTTGCTGCCCGCTTGGGGTGGCGCGTTGCGCTGCCCATTTTCTGTTTGTGCTGGAAAGTGCCGGATGCTCGGGTTGAACAAGGTCGCCAAGGCGATTTTCGGGTCGTCGAACGACCGTTATGTGAAGTCTCTGGCGCCGCTGGTGAAGGCGGTGAACGCGCTGGAACCGCGGTTCGAGGCGATGACCGACGAGGAGCTGAAGGACCAGACGCGGATCTTCCGCGAGCGGCTGGCGACGGGCGAGAAGCTGGATGCGCTGTTGCCGGAGGCGTTTGCCTGCGTGCGGGAGGCGGCGAAGCGGACGCTGGGGCAGCGGCATTATGACGTGCAGCTGATCGGCGGCATCGTGCTGCACCGCGGCGAGATCGCGGAAATGCGCACCGGCGAGGGCAAGACGCTGGTGGCGACGCTGGCGGTGTATCTGAACGCGCTGGTGGGCAAGGGCGTTCATGTCGTGACCGTCAACGACTATCTGGCGCGGCGCGACAGCGAGTGGATGGGGCAGGTCTATAAGTTCCTGGGGCTGAGCGTGGGGGTGATCGTGCCCAACATGCACGATCCGGAGCGGCAGGCGGCCTATGCCTGCGACATCACCTATGGCACGAACAACGAGTTCGGGTTCGATTACCTGCGCGACAACATGAAATATGAGCGCAGCCAGATGGTGCAGCGGCCGTTCCATTATGCCGTGGTCGATGAGGTGGACAGCGTGCTGATCGATGAGGCGCGGACGCCGCTGATCATCTCGGGCCCGACCGACGACAAGAGCGAGATGTACATCGCGGTCGATAGCATCGTGAAGACCTTCCAGCCCGAGCATTATGAGAAGGACGAGAAGCAGAAGAGCGTGGTGCTGACCGAGGCGGGGACGGAGTTCGCCGAGCGGGCGCTGGAAGATGCGGGGTTGCTGGAAGGCGCCAACCTGTATGATTTCGAGAATACGCAGGTGGTGCATCACCTGAACCAGGCGCTGCGCGCGAACATGATGTACCGGCTGGACACCGATTACATCGTGAAGGGCGGCAAGGTCATCATCATCGACGAGTTCACCGGGCGGATGATGGACGGGCGGCGCTGGAGCGACGGGCTGCACCAGGCGGTGGAGGCGAAGGAGGGCGTGGAGATCCAGCCCGAGAACCAGACGCTGGCCAGCGTGACCTTCCAGAATTATTTCCGCATGTACCCGAAGCTGGGCGGGATGACGGGGACGGCGGCGACCGAAGCCGCGGAATTCTTCGACATCTACAAGCTGAACACGGTGGAGATCCCGACCAACCTGCCGGTGCAGCGCAAGGATGTGGACGACGAATTCTACAAGAGCGAGGGCGAGAAGTTCGAGGCGATCACCAAGGCGATCGCGGAGGCGAGCAGCCGCGGCCAGCCTGTGCTGGTGGGGACGGTGAGCATCGAGAAATCGGAGATGCTGAGCCGGTTCCTGAAGGCGAAGGGCGTGGAGCACAGCGTGCTGAACGCGCGCTTCCACGAGCAGGAGGCGCATATCGTGGCGCAGGGCGGCCGGCTGGGGGCGGTGACCATCGCCACCAACATGGCGGGCCGCGGGACGGACATCCAGCTGGGCGGCAATTTCGAATATCGGGTGGCGGACGAACTGTCCAAGCTGCCCGAAGGGCCGGCGCGTGACGAGGCGATTGCCGCCATCAAGGCGGAGGTGGCGGCCGAGCGCGAGAAGGTGCGCGAGGCGGGCGGGCTGTTCGTGCTGGGGACGGAGCGGCACGAGAGCCGGCGGATCGACAACCAGCTGCGGGGACGCTCGGGCCGGCAGGGCGATCCGGGGTTCAGCCGATTCTATCTGTCCTTGGACGATGACCTGCTGCGGATTTTCGGCCAGCAGAACATGCTGACGCGGGTGATGAACAGCGGGCTGGGCGAGGGCGAGGCGATCGTTCACCCCTGGATTTCGAAGGCGATCGAGACCGCGCAGAAGAAGGTGGAGGCGCGCAACTACGACATCCGCAAGCAGCTGTTGCAATATGATGACGTGATGAACGACCAGCGCAAGGTGGTGTATGAGCAGCGCGCCGACATCATGGACAGCGCCAAGGTGAGCGATGTGGTGCTGGACATGCGGCGCGACACGGTGGTGGACATCGTGGAGACGCATTGCCCGCCGGGGACCTATCCCGAGCAGTGGGACGTGGCGGCGCTGAAGGAGGCGCTGGCGACGCAGGTCAACCTGGACGTGCCCGTTGAGGACTGGGTGAAGGAAGAGGCGGTTGACCAGGAGATTTTCACCGACCGGCTGAACGCGCTGCTGGACGAGAAGATCGAGGCGAAGGCGGCGGCGCTGCCCGAGGAAAGCTGGTTGCAGATCGAGAAGAATTTCCTGCTGCAAAGCCTGGACCATCATTGGAAGGAGCATCTGGCGACGCTGGATGCGCTGCGGCAGGTGGTGCACCTGCGGGCGTACGCTCAGAAGACGCCGATCAACGAGTATAAGTCCGAGGCGTTCGCGCTGTTCGAGCGGATGCTAAAGGCGACGCGCGAGGATGTGACGCGGATGCTGGCGTTTGCGGAATTCAACTGGAACCCGGAACCGATGGCGATGCCGGACATGCCGGATTTCCTGAAGCTGGATGGCGGGGCGCAGACCAGTGGTCCGATGTTCGGGGCGGGGTCTCTGTTGGGCGGGGCGCCGGGTGCCGGGGTGTTCGCCATGGGCGATGCGCTGAGTTCGGATGAGCTGGCGGCAGCGGAAGCGGTGGCGGATCAGTTCGGGCCGGATTTCGTGGCGGCTGATCCCGAGAGCTGGCAGCGGACGGTGGCGCGCAACGCGGCCTGCCCGTGCGGGTCGGGCAAGAAGTTCAAGCATTGCCATGGGATCAGGGCATAGATTTTGTTGCCATGGGATCAGGACGTAGGCGCCCTGGTCAGGGCAGCCTGAAGCGGTCGCCGGCAAGCGCCAGGATGGCGATCCAGAACCAGGCGAACATCATGGTGGTGCCGCCGATGGGGGCCAGCGCCGCGATCCAGCGCGGGGCGCCGAGCGCCAGCGCATAGAGGTCCGCGGCGAAGATCAGGCTGCCCAGCGCGAGGCCGAGTGCGCCATAATGGGTGGCGCGGTCGGAGCGCCAGCCGAGCAGGGCGAAGACCGCGGCGACGTGCGGCAGCTGGAACAGCACGCCGGTCATGATCCAGTCCCGCGCCTGGCCGGGGGGGATGCCGTGCGCGGCGAAGGTGCCGACGGTCAGCGCCAGCATGGCGTTGAAGGCGGCGAGGGCGGGGATGAGGCGGGTCATGCGGCGCTTCGGGCGTGCAGGCGCAGCGCCAGTTCGGTGAGCAGCAGCGGCCCGATCCAGTAGAGCCAGATGCCGACGGCGATGGCCTGGTCTCCGAACGGGACGAGGAGCGGGGTCTGTTGCGCGAGACGGCAGAAGACGAAGGTCCAGGTGAGGACGGCGCTGCGGATCATCCAGCGGCGGTGGGAGGCGATGCGGTGCCGGGTGGCGCGGCGCCAGGCGATGCCGGCGACGAGGATCCAGACGACGGAGAGCGTGCCGGTGGCCAGGGCGATGCCGTTGGCGGCCGGGTGGGCGAGGGAGAGATACAGCGAGGCGAGCGTCGCGGTCATGCCGGCGCCGAGGTAGGTGCAGCCGACGTGGCGGTGCCATTCGAAGCCGCGGCGGGTCTGGCCGATGTAGAGGCCGAGCGGGGCGGTGACGAGCATGAGGGTGCCGGTGAGCGCGTGGAGCAGCACCCAGCCCCAGCGGTCGGGGAAGCGGGGCCGGGCCTCCCCCACCAGCACCGGCCAGACGACGGTGGCGAAGATGACGGCGGTGGAGAGGATGTAGAGGGTGAGCAGCAGCGCGCCGGTGCGGGGGAGGGGGGTGGTGGGGGCGGACGCGGGAGCGGTCATGGAGGGGGGAGGCTATCGTGGGGGCGGGGAAGGGGCAAGGTGGGGTTGACAGCGTGCGCCTGACCTGGTGCCAGGTTGCATGGCGCGGGCGTGGTGGCAGGGGGATGGTGCGACGCTGGCGGCGACGGAGGTTGCCGCGGTGGTGGGGGCGTTGGCGTTGAATTCGCCCTTTCCGGATGAACCGGCGCAGAAGGCGGCGTGGCGAGTGAGCGTCGAGCATCTTCGGTCTGTAGCGCGTGAATTGCCCGATGCCTGGGTGGCGCTGGAGTTTTCCATTCCACGCATGGGGCGGCGGGCGGATGCGGTGCTGGTGTGGCGGGGCATTGTCTTTGTGGTCGAGTATAAGGTGGGGGAGGTGGCGGCGACGCTGGCGGGGCGGGCGCAGGTGCATGGCTATGCGCTGGATCTGAAGAATTTTCATGAGACCAGCCAGGCGGTGCCGATCGTGCCGCTGCTGCTGCCGACGGCGTGCGCGCGGGCGCAGTTCGAGATGCCGATGCTGGCGCCGGATGGGGTTGCCGAGCCGGTGGTGTGCGCGCCGGGCGATATGGCCGGGGTGATGCAGGCGTTCGCCGATGCGGTGGCGGCGCCCGCGTTGGACGCGACGCGTTGGGCGGCGGGCCGCTATCGCCCGACACCGACGATCATCGAGGCGGCGCAGGCCTTGTTTGCCGGGCATCGGGTGGAGGAAATTTCGCGCAGCGAGGCGGGGGCGGAGAATCTGACGGTGACCGCGGACGCGGTGGACGCGGTGATTGCGCGGGCGCGGACGCAGCGGGAAAAGGCGATCATCTTCGTGACGGGGGTGCCGGGGGCGGGCAAGACGCTGGCGGGGCTGAATATTGCCTGCCGGCACCTGGATGGTCGGGCGGGGGAGGATGCGACCTATTTGTCGGGCAATGGCCCGCTGGTGGATGTGTTGCGGGAGGCGTTGCGGCGCGATCTGCGGGCGCAGCGGGCGGGCGCGCGGGTGGCTGGGCGGGATGGTTTTGTGGCGGCGCGGTCTCCGGACAAGTTCATTCAGAATGTGCATCATTTCCGTGACGATTATGCCGGCAATGGCGATGTGCCGAGCGATCATGTGGTGATTTTTGACGAGGCGCAGCGGGCCTGGGATCGCGACCAGACCAGTGCCTTCATGCGGCGCAAGCGCGGGCTGGTGGATTTCGACCAGTCGGAGCCGGCCTTTCTGTTGAGCGTGATGGATCGCCACCCCGACTGGTGCGTGGTGGTGGCGTTGATCGGCGATGGCCAGGAGATCAATACCGGCGAGGCCGGCGTGGCGGAATGGATGGCGGCGCTGGCGGGGCCGTTTCGCCATTGGCGGGTGCATGTGCCACCGCGGCTGTTGAGCGCGGGCCATGGCGTGTCCAAGGAATTGGCGTTTCAGGTGGGGCGGTTGGCGACGGGCACGGACCCGGCGTTGCATCTGGCCGTGTCGGTGCGGTCGTTTCGCAGCGAGCAGGTGGCGGCCTTTGTGGCGGCGATGCTGGGGGATGATGCGGCGGCGGCGCGGGAGGCCCGCCCCGACCCGGCGCGCTTTCCGATATGGCGGACACGTGATCTGGCCGTGGCGCGCGCGTGGGTGCGGGATCGACGCCGGGCCGGCGAGCGGGCAGGACTGCTGGCGCATTCAAAGGCGTTGCGGTTGAAGCCAGAGGGGGTGTTCGTGAAAGCGAAGGTCGATCCGCCGGTCTGGTTTCTGAACGAGGGTTGGGATGTGCGGGCGTCCGATGCGCTGGAGGATGCGGCGACGGAATTCGATGTGCAGGGGCTGGAGCTGGATTGGGCGGTGGTGGCGTGGGATGCAAATCTCACGCGCGTTGATGACCAATGGCTCCATCGGGAGTTTCGCGGTGCGCGTTGGACGCAGGTAGGGCAGGCGCATGCGCGGCAATTTCTGGTGAATGCCTATCGGGTGTTGTTGACGCGGGCGCGGCAGGGGATGGTGATTTTTGTGCCGCGGGGGGAGGAGCGGGATGTGACTCGGGCGCCGGCGGGGTATGACGCGATCGATGGCTGGTTGGCGGCCTGTGGGGTGGGGTTGGTGGGAGAGAGATTGTGAACCTGGTGACGGTGGCGATGCAGGGGCCGGTGGCGGTGGTGACGCTGAACCGGGCGGAGGCGATGAATGCGCTGTCGAAGGCGCTGCGCGCGGCGTTGGCGGCGGCGATGCGGCGGGTGGATGCCGACCCTGAAGTGCGGGCAGTGGTGCTGACGGGGGCGGGGACCCGGGCGTTCACCGCGGGGCTGGACCTGAAGGAGCTGGGCAGTGATGCCGCGGCGATGGACGATGCGACCGGGCAGGGGGCTGATGCCAATCCGGTGAAGGCCGTGGAGCAGTGCCGCAAGCCGGTGGTGGGGGCGATCAACGGCGTGGCGATCACCGGCGGGTTCGAGCTGGCGCTGGCGTGCGATGTGCTGATCGCCAGCGAGAATGCCCGGTTCGCGGACACCCATGCCCGGGTGGGGATCATGCCGGGGTGGGGGTTGTCCCAGAAACTCTCTCGGTTGATCGGGATTTACCGGGCGAAGGAGCTGAGCCTGACGGGAAATTTCCTGGACGCGGTGACGGCGGAACGGTGGGGGCTGGTGAACCGGGTGGTGGCGGCGGATGACCTGTTGCCGGCGGCGGTGGCCCTGGCGACCGACATGGCGGGCGTGGAGCCGGGGTTCAGCGCGGCGTACAAGCGGCTGATCGATGATGGCTTTGCAGTGGCGTTTGGGGAGGGGTTGCGGCTGGAAACGGCGCGGTCTTCGGCGGCGAATGCGGGCGTGGGGCCGGAGGAGGTTGCGCGGCGGCGGGAGGCGGTGCAGGCTCGGGGACGGACGCAGGGGTAGTTGATGCGTGTTTGACGTCCCCACCCCCGGCCCCTCCCCTGAAGGGGAGGGGAGTTGATGGAGATCTTATGTTGAAGCTGCTTTTGTCCTTGGGTGTGGTTCTGGCGGCGCCGGTGGGGGCGGAGACGGTGTTGGTGACGGCGGACCGGATGGTGGATGTGGTGGCGGGGCGCCTGGTGGAGCGGCCGGCGATCCTGGTGACCGACGGGCGCATCGTGCGGGTGGGCACACAGGGCAGCGTGGCGGCGCCGGCGGGGGCGAAGGTCATCGACCTCAAGGGCCTGACGCTGGTGCCGGGGTTCATCGACATGCATGTGCATCTGACCAGCGAGGCGACCATCGGCGGGTTGCAGGGGCTGCTCTATACCGACAATTTCTGGACGGTGATGGGGGTGGCGAACGCCAGGAAGATGCTGGAGGTGGGGTTCACCACCGTGCGCAACGTCGGCAGCGGCAATTTCGATGATGTGGCGATCAAGCAGGCGGTGGATGGCGGCTTTGTGCCGGGGCCGCGGATCGTGCCGGCGGGCTATGCGCTGGGGGCGACCGGCGGGCATTGCGACGAGACCTTCTTTCCGCCGAGCTTCAAGGCGGTGAGCCGCGGCGTGGCGGACGGCGAGGTGGCGCTGCGCGCCAAGGTGCGGGAAATCCGCAAATATGGCGCCGAGGTGATCAAGGTGTGCGCGACCGGTGGCGTGTTCAGCCGCAATACCGAGCCGGGGCAGCAGCAGCTGAGCGAAAGCGAGCTGCGGGCGATCGCCGAGGAGGCGCACATGTGGGGGCTGAGGGTGGCGGCGCATGCGCATGGCACCAGCGGCATCAAGGCCGCCATCCGCGCCGGGATCGACACCATCGAGCATGCCAGCCTGATCGACGATGAAGGCATCCGGCTGGCGAAGGAGAAGGGCACCTGGCTGTCGATGGACATCTACAACACCGACTATACCCAGGCGGAGGGGGCGAAGAACGGGGTGCTGGAGGATAATCTGCGCAAGGACCGCGAAGTGGCGGACGTGCAGCGCGAGGGCTTCAGGAAGGCGGTGAAGGCGGGCGTCGGGATGGTGCTGGGGAGCGATGCCGGGGTGATGCCGCATGCGCTGGCGGTGAAGCAGTTCGCGACCATGGTGCGGTTCGGGATGACGCCGATGCAGGCGATCCAGGCGGCGACGCTGAACGGCGGCAAGGCGCTGGGGCGGGAGAAGGATGTGGGGGCGATTGCGCCGGGGCGCTTTGCCGACATGGTGGCGGTGGCGGGTGATCCGACCGCCGACGTGACGCTGCTGGAGAGGGCGGCGGTGGTGCTGAAGGGCGGGGTGGTGGTGGCCGACCGGCGCTGAATCCCTGTTGACCGCAGAGGCTTCCCGGGATAAGGGCGCGCTTCGCTCGCGGGCTGGTCGTAGGTCTTCTCCTAAACACAGTGTCGCTTTGACATCGGGACGGTTTCCCCGGTTGGTTCCAAGGGCGGATGCACGGACAGGCTTTGGCTGCGCTGGCCCCATGGGGCTGGCAGGTCGAAGCCTTTGTGCATGGGATGAGGACGGGCGGTGGCCCACCCGCGCTGGTGCGGACAAACACGGAGATTGAAGTGCCGACGATTAACCAGTTGATCCGCAAGGGGCGCGAGCCGCAGAAGGCGCGCAACAAGGTGCCCGCGATGCAGGCCTGCCCGCAGAAGCGTGGCGTGTGCACGCGCGTTTACACGACCACGCCGAAGAAGCCGAACTCGGCTTTGCGGAAGGTGGCGAAGGTTCGCCTGACCAACGGGTTCGAGGTGATCGGTTACATCCCCGGCGAGGGCCACAACCTGCAGGAGCACTCGGTGGTGCTGATTCGCGGCGGCCGGGTGAAGGATTTGCCCGGTGTGCGCTATCACGTGCTGCGCGGGGTTCTGGACACGCAGGGCGTGAAGAACCGCAAGCAATCGCGTTCCAAATATGGCGCCAAGCGGCCCAAGTAAGAGGTATCTGATATGTCCCGTCGTCGTCGCCCCGAGAAGCGCGAAATCCTGCCGGACCCCCGTTTCGGGGATGTCACCCTGTCGAAGTTCATGAACCTTGTGATGTACGAGGGGAAGAAGTCGGTCGCCGAATCCATCGTCTATGAGGCGCTGGACACCATCGAGACGCGCGCCAAGCGCGAGCCGGTGGGCGTGTTCCACGACGCGCTGGCGAATGTTCGCCCGCTGGTGGAGGTGCGCAGCCGCCGGGTGGGTGGTGCCACCTATCAGGTGCCGGTGGAAGTGCGGCCCGAGCGGGCGCAGGCGCTGGCCATCCGCTGGCTGATCGCGTCGGCGCGCAAGCGGGCCGAGAAGACGATGGCGGCGCGGCTGTCGGCCGAGCTGATGGAAGCGTCGAACAACCGGGGCTCCGCGGTGAAGAAGCGGGAAGACACGCACAAGATGGCGGAAGCCAACCGTGCCTTCAGCCATTACCGCTGGTAGTCCTTGAATTTCATCTGAGAGATTGATCCCATGCCCCGCAGCAATCCGCTCGAGCGTTATCGCAATATCGGCATCATGGCGCACATCGACGCCGGCAAGACGACGACGACCGAGCGTATCCTGTATTATACCGGCAAGTCCTACAAGATCGGCGAAGTGCATGAAGGCACGGCGACGATGGACTGGATGGAGCAGGAGCAGGAGCGCGGGATCACGATCACCAGCGCGGCGACGACCTGCTTCTGGAACGATCACCGGATCA
The DNA here is from genome assembly GCF_014117445.1 of Sandaracinobacteroides saxicola. Taxonomy (NCBI): domain Bacteria; kingdom Pseudomonadati; phylum Pseudomonadota; class Alphaproteobacteria; order Sphingomonadales; family Sphingosinicellaceae; genus Sandaracinobacteroides; species Sandaracinobacteroides saxicola. Next base: position 269,295 of record NZ_CP059851.1, read on the forward strand.
ACATCATCGACACGCCCGGACACGTGGACTTCACCATCGAGGTGGAGCGGTCCTTGCGCGTGCTGGATGGCGCGGTCGCCTGTTTCGATGGCGTGGCCGGCGTGGAGCCGCAATCCGAGACGGTGTGGCGCCAGGCGGACAAGTATAAAGTGCCGCGCATGTGCTTCGTGAACAAGCTCGACCGCACCGGCGCGAATTTCGACCGCTGCGTGCAGATGATCAAGGACCGGCTGGGCGCGCGCCCGGCGGTGCTGTACCTGCCGATCGGGCTGGAGGGCGATTTCGTCGGCCTGGTGGACCTGGTGGAGAACCGGGCGATCGTGTGGCTGGAAGAGAGCCTGGGCGCGAAGTTCGAGTACAAGGACATTCCCGACAATCTGAAGGCGGCGGCGGCGGCCGCGCGTTCGGAGCTGATCGAGATGGCGGTGGAGCAGGACGACGCCGTCATGGAAGCCTATCTGGAAGGCAGCGAGCCCGACGTGGCGACGCTGAAGGCGCTGATCCGCAAGGGCACGCTGGCGTTTGCCTTCGTGCCGGTGCTGTGCGGCTCGGCGTTCAAGAACAAGGGTGTGCAGCCGCTGCTGGATGCGGTGGTGGATTATCTGCCCAGCCCGCTCGACATTCCGCCGGTGCAGGGCATCGACCCGAAGGGCAATGAGGACACGCGCAAGGCCGACGACAGCGAGCCGTTCAGCGCGCTGGCGTTCAAGATCATGACCGACCCGTTCGTGGGCACGCTGACCTTCGCGCGCATCTATTCCGGCAAGCTGGAAGCGGCCTCGACCGTGCTGAACAGCGTGAAGGACAAGCGCGAGAAGATCGGCCGCATGCTGTTGATGCATGCCAACAACCGCGAGGACATCAAGGAGGCCTTCGCTGGCGACATCGTCGCGCTGGTGGGGCTGAAGGATGTGACCACGGGCGACACGCTGTGCGCGCCGCTGAAGCCGATCATCCTGGAGCGGATGGAGTTTCCGGACCCGGTCATCGAGGTGGCGGTGGAGCCGAAGACCAAGGCCGACCAGGAGAAGATGGGCATCGCGCTCAACCGGCTGGCGCAGGAGGATCCGTCGTTCCGGGTCACCAGCGACATCGAGAGCGGCCAGACCATCATCAAGGGCATGGGCGAGCTTCACCTGGAAATCCTGGTGGACCGCATGAAGCGCGAGTTCAAGGTGGAGGCCAATGTCGGCGCGCCGCAGGTGGCGTATCGCGAGAGCCTGGCGCGCAAGGTGGACGTGGATTACACGCACAAGAAGCAGTCGGGCGGCTCGGGCCAGTTCGGGCGCATCAAGTTCACCGTCGAGCCGGGCGAGCGCGGCAGCGGCGTGGTGTTCGTGGACGAGGTGAAGGGCGGCAACATCCCGCGCGAATATATCCCGTCCGTTGAGAAGGGCATCCGCGAGGTGGCGGAATCGGGTTCGCTGATCGGCTTCCCGATCATCGACTTCAAGGCGACGCTGTATGACGGTGCCTATCACGACGTCGATTCGAGCGCGCTGGCGTTCGAGATCACCGGGCGTGGTGGCATGCGGGAAGCGGCGACGAAGGCCGGCATCAAGCTGCTGGAGCCGATGATGAAGGTCGAGGTGGTGACGCCGGAGGACTTCATGGGCGACTGCATCGGTGACCTGAACAGCCGTCGGGGCCAGATCCAGGGCACCGACAGCCGCGGCAACGCACAGGTGATCGAGGCGATGGTGCCGCTGGCGAACATGTTCGGTTATGTGAACCAGCTGCGTTCGATGACGCAGGGCCGGGCGCAATATACCATGCAGTTCAGCCACTATGACGAGGTGCCGGCCAATGTGGCCGAGGAAGTGAAAGCCAAGATGGCCTGAGGGCCGTGTTGAACCCTTAACAACAGCGCAAGAAGCACGAGGAAAGAGCAATGGCGAAGGCGAAGTTTGAGCGGAACAAGCCGCACTGCAACATCGGCACCATCGGTCACGTCGACCATGGCAAGACGTCTCTGACGGCGGCGATCACGAAGGTGCTGGCGGAAACCGGCGGCGCGACCTTCACCGCCTATGACCAGATCGACAAGGCGCCGGAAGAGCGCGAGCGCGGCATCACCATCTCGACCGCGCACGTCGAGTATGAGACGCAGAACCGCCACTATGCCCACGTCGACTGCCCGGGCCACGCCGACTATGTGAAGAACATGATCACCGGCGCGGCGCAGATGGACGGCGCGATCCTGGTGGTGAGCGCGACCGACGGGCCGATGCCGCAGACGAAGGAGCACATCCTGCTGGCGAAGCAGGTCGGCGTGCCGGCGATGGTCGTGTTCATGAACAAGGTCGACCAGGTCGATGACGAGGAAATCCTGGAGCTGGTCGAGCTGGAAATCCGCGAGGAACTGAGCAAGCGCGATTTCGACGGCGACAATATTCCGATCATCAAGGGTTCAGCGTTGATGGCGCTGGAAGGCAAGCGCGACGACATCGGTCGGGAAGCGGTGCTGAAGCTGATGGCGGCGGTTGACGAATATATCCCGCAGCCGGAGCGTCCGCTGGACCGCCCGTTCCTGATGCCGATCGAAGACGTGTTCTCGATCTCGGGCCGTGGCACCGTGGTGACCGGCCGCGTCGAGACCGGCATCGTCAAGGTGGGCGAGGAAGTCGAGATCGTCGGCATCAAGGATACGGTGAAGACCGTGTGCACGGGCGTGGAAATGTTCCGCAAGCTGCTCGACCAGGGCCAGGCCGGCGACAACATCGGCGCGCTGCTGCGCGGGACGAAGCGTGAGGACGTGGAGCGCGGCCAGGTGCTGTGCAAGCCGGGTTCGATCAAGCCGCACACCGAGTTCGACGCGGAAGTCTATGTGCTGTCGAAGGACGAAGGCGGCCGTCACACGCCGTTCTTCGCCAACTATCGCCCGCAATTCTATTTCCGGACGACCGACGTGACCGGCGAGTGCAAGCTGCCCGAGGGCACCGAGATGGTGATGCCGGGCGACAATGTGAAGCTGGGCGTGAAGCTGATCGCCCCGATCGCCATGGACCAGGGCCTGCGCTTCGCCATCCGCGAAGGTGGGCGCACGGTTGGCGCAGGGGTTGTCGCCAGCATCACGAAGTAGTAAGGGGCCTCTCCCGCCTGGCAGGTTGATTCGTCATCCTGCCGGGCGGGTCGCTTTTTGGGGATATGCCCGAACGAGCGGGTGGGTCGACAGTTAGAGAAGAAACGATGGAAACGCAGAATATCCGCATCCGGCTGAAAGCCTTCGACCATCGCGTGCTGGACACGGCGACCGGCGAGATCGCCGATACCGCCAAGCGCACCGGCGCCGATGTGCGGGGGCCGATTCCGCTGCCGACGCGGACGGAGAAGTTCACGGTCAACCGCAGCCCGCATGTGGACAAGAAGAGCCGTGAGCAGTTCGAGGTGCGCACCTACAAGCGCCTGCTGGATATCGTTAAGCCGACGCCGCAGACCGTGGACGCGCTGATGAAGCTGGACCTGGCCGCGGGTGTCGACGTGGAAATCAAGCTGCAGGGGTAACCCCGCGGTTTTCGCAAGCCCCCCGGGCATGGGGTTCAGGGGGCCTCTGAAGGACAAGCCGGTTCGCTTCGGCGGATTGGCCTCTGGAAGGAAAAGTGGATGAGAACGGGCGTAATCGCCAAGAAGATGGGCATGACCCGTCTGTTCCGGGACGATGGGGTGCATGTGCCCGTCACCGTCCTGGCCTTGGAAAACTGCCAGGTGGTGGCGCAGAAGACAGCGGAGCGTGACGGCTATGTCGCGTTGCAGCTGGGTGCGGGCACGGCCAAGGCGAAGAATCTGACGAAGCCGGAGCGCGGCCATTTCGGCAAGGCCGAGGTGGAGCCGAAGGCCAAGCTGGTCGAGTTCCGCGTCGACGAGGATGCGCTGGTCGAGGTGGGCGCAACCATTGCTGCCGACCATTTCGTGACCGGGCAACTGGTGGACGTGACCGGCGTGACGCAGGGCAAGGGCTTTGCCGGCGCGATGAAGCGCTGGGGTTTCGGCGGTCTGCGCGCGACGCACGGGGTTTCGGTGTCGCACCGTTCGCATGGTTCGACCGGGCAGCGGCAGGATCCGGGCAAGGTCTTTAAGAACAAGAAGATGGCCGGTCACATGGGTGACAAGCAACGGACGCAGCAGAATCTGGAAGTGGTGTCCACGGATGTCGAACGCGGCCTGATCTTCGTGCGCGGGTCGGTGCCGGGGTCGGCCGGTGGCTGGCTGTTCGTGCGCGACGCTGTGAAGGTGGCGCGCCATGCGGAGGCGCCGTTCCCGGCGTCCGTGAAATCGGCCGCCAATGATGTGGCGCCGGTGGCGGATGTTGCTCCTGAGGCTGTGGCTGAGGAGTCGGCACAATGAAGATGGTCGTGAAAACGCTCGGCGCGGCGGATGCCGGCGAGATCGAGCTGAATGCGGATGTGTTCGGGCAGCCGGCGCGGGCGGACATCCTGCACCGGGTGGTGACCTGGCAGCTGGAAAAGCGCCGGGGCACGGCGCGCGGCGCGCAGGAGCGGTCCGACGTGAGCCGCACCGGCAAGAAGTTCGGCAAGCAGAAGGGTGGCGGGACCGCCCGTCACGGCAACCGGGCGGCGCCGCAGTTCATCGGCGGCGGCAAGGCGCACGGGCCGCGGGTGCGGGATTTCAACCCGAGCCTGAACAAGAAGGTTCGCGCGCTGGGCCTGAAGATCGCGCTGTCGGTGAAGGCCGCCGAGGGCAAGCTGATCGTGGTGGACAATCTGGCGCTGGATGCCGCCAAGACCAAGGGGCTGCTGGGCACGCTTCAGGGTCTGGGCATCAGCAGCGGGCTGTTCATCGACGGAACGGCGGTGGATGTGAACTTCGCGCTGGCCAGCCGCAACATCCACAAGGTGGACGTGCTGCCGGCGATCGGCGCCAATGTGTATGACATCCTGAATCATGACCATCTGGTGCTGACGCGCGCCGCGGTCGAGCAGCTGGAGGCGCGTTTCAATGGCTAAGGAAAGCGCACAACCGATCGACCTCAAGCATTATGATGTCGTTCGCAAGCCGGTGATCACCGAGAAGAGCACGCTGGTGTCCGAGCACAACCAGGTGGTGTTCAAGGTGGCGCTGGGGGCCAGCAAGCCCGAGATCAAGGCGGCCGTCGAGGCGCTGTTCTCGGTGAAGGTGCTGGCGGTGAACACGCTGGTGCAGAAGGGCAAGACGAAGAAGTGGAAGGGCAAGCCCTATTTCCGCTCCGACGAGAAGAAAGCCGTCGTGACGCTGGCCGAAGGCCAGTCGATCGACGTGACCACGGGGATCTGACGCCATGGCGCTGAAGCAATATAACCCGACCAGCCCGTCGCGGCGGGGCCTGGTGCTGGTGGACAAGTCCAGCCTGCACAAGGGCAAGCCGGTGAAGGCGCTGACCGAAGGTCTGAAGAAGACCGGGGGCCGCAACAACATGGGCCATGCGACTGCGCGTGGCATCGGCGGCGGGCACAAGCGCAGCTATCGCATCGTCGATTTCAAGCGTCGCACCTGGGACGTGGAAGCGACGGTCGAGCGGCTGGAATATGACCCGAACCGTTCGGCGTTCATCGCGCTGGTGAATTATCCCGATGGGGCGCAGGCCTATATCATCGCGCCGCAGCGGCTGGCGCCGGGCGACAAGATCGTCGCCGGCAAGAAGGTCGATGTGAAGCCGGGCAATGCCATGGAAATCGGCCAGATGCCGGTGGGCACGATCGTGCACAATGTCGAGCTGAAGCCCGGCAAGGGTGGTCAGCTGGCGCGCGCCGCGGGCACGTTCGTGCAGGTGGTCGGGCGTGACCGTGGCATGGTGGTGATCCGGCTGAACAGCGGCGAGCAGCGTTATGTGCGCGGCGACTGCATGGCGACGGTGGGCGCGGTGTCGAACCCCGACAACAGCAACCAGAACCTGGCGAAGGCCGGCCGCAACCGCTGGCTGGGCTATCGTCCGCTGACGCGCGGTGTCGCGAAGAACCCGGTCGACCACCCGCATGGTGGTGGTGAAGGCCGCACCAGCGGTGGTCGCCATCCGGTGACGCCGTGGGGCAAGCCGACCAAGGGCGCCAAGACCCGCAGCAACAAGTCGACCGACAGCATGATCATCCGTTCGCGTCACGCGAAGAAGAAGAGGTAGGCGCGATGGCACGTTCAACCTGGAAGGGTCCGTTCGTGGACCTTCATCTCATCAAGAAGGCGCAGGCCGGCGCGCGGGGTCCCATCAAGACCTGGTCGCGGCGCTCGACCATCCTGCCCGACTTCGTGGGGCTGACCTTCAATGTCTATAACGGCAAGAAGTTCATTCCCGTGTCGGTGACCGAGGAAATGGTCGGCATGAAGCTGGGCGAGTTCGCGCCGACGCGCAACTTCCCCGGCCACGCCGCCGACAAGAAGTCGAAGAGGTAGTCATGTCGAAACCAGCATCTCCCCGCAAGGTCGGCGAACGTGAAGCCCTGGCGCTGGCCACCACGGTGCGTGGCAGCCCCTACAAGCTGAACCTGGTCGCCGGTTTGATCCGCGGCAAGAAGGCGGAAGACGCCGTCAACATCCTGACCTTCAGCCGCAAGGCGATGGCGGTGGATGTGAAGAAGTGCCTTCAGTCGGCGATCGCCAATGCCGAGAACAACCACAATCTGGACGTGGACAGCCTGTATGTGCAGGAAGCCAGCGTCGGGAAATCGATCGTGATGAAGCGTTTCGCCACCCGCGCGCGGGGCCGGAGCAGCCGCATCATCAAGCCGTTCAGCCGCCTGCGCATCGTTGTGCGCGAGCGTGATGCCGAAACGCAGGAGGCCTAAGCATGGGTCAGAAGACGTCCCCCATCGGTCTGCGCCTGCAGATCAACCGCACCTGGGACAGCCGCTGGTATGCGGATGGTGATGAATATGGCCGGCTGCTGCTGGAGGATCTGCGGATCCGCCAGTTCGTGCTGAAGGCGCATCCGCAGGCCGCGATCAGCAAGGTGGTGATCGAGCGTCCGGCGAAGCTGGCGCGGGTGACCGTCTATGCCGCGCGGCCGGGTGTGATCATCGGCAAGAAGGGCGCCGACATCGAGAAGCTGAAGAAGCAGATCGGCGCGATGACCAAGAGCGAGGTCAGCCTGAACATTGTGGAAATCCGCAAGCCGGAAGTCGATTCGAAGCTGGTGGCGCAAGGCATTGCCGACCAGCTGGAGCGCCGGATCGCGTTCCGCCGGGCGATGAAGCGCGCGGTGCAGTCGGCGCAGCGGCTGGGTGCGGAGGGCATCAAGATCACCTGCGGCGGGCGGCTGGGCGGCGCGGAAATCGCGCGTTCGGAAACCTATCGCGAGGGCAAGGTGCCGCTGCACACGCTGCGCGCGAATGTCGATTATGCCGAGGCGCAGGCGCACACCGCTTATGGTGTGTGCGGCGTGAAGGTGTGGATCTACAAGGGCGAAATCCTGGGCCACGATCCGCTGGCGCAGGAGCGACTGATGATGGAAGCACAAACGCAAGGGGTCCGACCCGCGCGATAAGCGACGCTGACAAGCGTCGCCTTATCGGGGGTTGTCCCTGTCTGAAGGCGAAAGACGATGTTACAACCGAAACGGACCAAGTTCCGCAAGGCCTTCAAGGGCCGTATTCATGGCGATGCCAAGGGCGGCACCGCGCTCAACTTCGGCTCATACGGGCTGAAGGCGATGGCGCCCGAGCGCATCACCGCCCGCCAGATCGAGAGCGCGCGCCGCGCGATCACCCGCCACATGAAGCGCCAGGGGCGTTTGTGGATCCGCATCTTCCCGGACGTGCCGGTGAGCAGCAAGCCCGCCGAAGTGCGGATGGGCAGCGGCAAGGGCACGCCCGAATATTGGGTGGCGCGGGTGAAGCCGGGCCGCATCATGTTCGAGATCGAGGGTGTGAGCCGCGAGATCGCGGAAGGCGCGTTCGAGCGCGCGGCGGCGAAGCTGCCGATCAAGGTGAAGATGGTTGCCCGCCTGGGCGACACGGCGCAGGAAGGCTGAGGCGATGGCGAAGATTGCCGATCTGAAGGTCGCGTCCGACGACCAGCTGGCGGATCAGCTGCAGCAGCTGAAGCGCGAGCAGTTCAACCTGCGGTTCCAGGCCGCGACGCAGCAGCTGGAAAAACCCAGCCGCGTGCGCACCGTGCGCCGGACGATTGCGCAGATCAAAACGCTTCAGACGCAGCGCGCCGCCGCTGCGGCTGGCAACTGAGGAGGCCTTCGATGCCGAAACGAATTCTGCAGGGCACGGTGGTCTCCCACAAGACCGACAAGACCGTGGTCGTGCTGGTGGAGCGCAAGGTCGCGCACCCGGTCTATGGCAAGATCATCCGCCGTTCGAAGAAATATCATGCGCATGACGATGCCAACGCCATCAAGGCCGGCGACGTGGTGCGGATCGAGGAATGCGCGCCGCTGTCGAAGCTGAAGAGCTGGCGCGTGCTGGACAAGGTGGCCTGACATGATTCAGATGCAGACCAATCTGGATGTCGCCGACAACAGCGGTGCCAAGCGCGTGATGTGCATCAAGGTGCTGGGCGGTTCCAAGCGGCGTTTCGCCGGCGTGGGCGACATCATCGTGGTGTCGGTGAAGGAAGCGCAGCCCAAGGGCCGGGTGAAGAAGGGGGACGTGCATCGCGCCGTCGTCGTCCGCACCGCCAAGGACATCCGCCGCGCCGACGGCAGCGTGATCCGGTTCGACAGCAATGCCGCCGTCCTCATCAACAAGAATGAGGAACCGATCGGCACGCGGATTTTCGGGCCGGTGGTGCGCGAGCTGCGCTCGACGGGGCACATGAAGATCATTTCGCTCGCGCCGGAGGTGCTGTGATGAGCATGGCGAAGATCAGGAAGGGCGACCGCGTGATCGTTCTGACCGGCAAGGACAAGGGCCGGGAAGGCGATGTGGTGCGCGCCATGCCGAAGGACGGCAAGGTGGTGGTGCAGGGCGTGAACATGATCGCGCGGCACACCAAGGCGACGCAGGCCGACCCGCAGGGCGGCATCAAGCGGCGCGAGGCGGCGATCGCCGTTTCGAACGTGGCAATCAAAGATCCCAAGACCGGCAAGCCGACGCGCGTTGGTTTCGAGGTGCGGGACGGCAAGAAGGTGCGGGTCGCGAAAGGCTCGGGCGAGGTGATCAATGGCTAAGGCAGACAGCACGCGGGCGCTGCCGCGCATGCAGAAGATGTATGAGGAGCGCATTCGCGCCGCGATGACCGAGGAATTCGGCTACAAGAACGTCATGCAGGTGCCGAAGATCGACAAGATCGTCATCAACATGGGTGTTGGTGAGGCGACGCAGGACAAGAAGAAGGTGGAGGTTGCCGCCGCCGAGATGGCGCTGATCGCCGGGCAGAAGCCGGTGATCGCCAAGGCCAAGAAGTCGGTCGCGCAGTTCAAGCTGCGTGAGGGCATGCCGATCGGCTGCAAGGTGACGCTGCGCCGCGAGCGGATGTATGAGTTTCTCGACCGGCTGATCACCATCGCGCTGCCGCGCGTGCGCGATTTCCGCGGCGTGAACCCGAAGAGTTTCGACGGCCGCGGCAACTATGCCATGGGCCTGAAGGAACAGCTGGTCTTCCCCGAGATCAGTTACGACAAGGTGGACAAGATGCGGGGCATGGACATCATCATCACCACCACCGCGAACAGCGATGACGAGGCGCGCGCCCTGCTGCGTGCGTTCGGCATGCCGTTCATCGGCGAGGCCGACGCCCGCAACGCTGCCGCTGCCAAAGCGGCCTGAGAGAGGAAGAACTTAAGTCATGGCGAAACTGAGTTCTGTGAACAAGAACGAGCGTCGGAAGGCGCTGGTCGTGAAATATGCGGCCAAGTATGAGAAACTGAAGGCAAAGGCCAACGACGACAGCCTGGATGAGGGCGAGCGTCTGGTGGCCCGGCTGAAGATGGCGGAGCTGCCGCGCAACGCGAACCCGACGCGGGTGCGCAACCGCTGCGAGCTGACCGGCCGCAGCCGGGGCTATTATCGCAAATTCAAACTGTCGCGCGTGATGCTGCGGGAACTGGGCAACAAGGGCCTGATCCCCGGCGTGACCAAGTCGAGCTGGTAAGGCTGACCCATGAACATGACCGATCCTTTGGGTGACATGCTCACCCGTATCCGCAACGGCCAGGCCGCGAAGAAGGACAGCGTGCTGACGCCCGCATCCAAGCTGCGCGCCAGTGTGCTGGATGTGTTGCAGCGCGAGGGCTATATCCGCGGCTATCAGCCGGTGGCGGATGCCGGCCCGGCGGCGACGATCCGCATCGAGCTGAAATATTTCGAGGGCCAGCCCGCCATCCGCCATCTGGCGCGGGTGTCGAAGCCGGGCCGCCGGGTCTATTCGGGGGCGCAGGAGCTGCCGCGCGTCCGCAACGGCCTGGGCATCACCATCGTTTCGACGCCGAAGGGTGTTTTGTCGGACGCGGAAGCGCGCACGGCGAACGTCGGCGGCGAAGTCCTCTGCCAGGTGTTCTGATATGTCGCGCATTGGAAAGAAATCCGTGGCCATTCCGGCGGGCGTTCAGGCGAGCATCGCCGACGGCCAGCTGACGGTGAAGGGGCCGAAGGGCCAGCTCGCGATGGCGCTGCTGGACGACATCAGCTATTCGGTGGAGGCGACCGAGATCAAGGTGCTGCCGGCGAACGACAGCAAGCGGGCGCGCGCCTTCTGGGGGATGCAGCGCACGCTGGTGTCGAACCTGGTGGTGGGTGTGACCGACGGCTTCACCAAGGTGCTGGAGATCACCGGCGTCGGCTATCGCGCGAGCGTGGCGGGCAGCCGGCTGAAGCTGCAGCTGGGGTACAGCCACGACGTGGAATATGACCTGCCCGAGGGCATCACGGTGAAAACGCCGGACCAGACCACGGTGGAGATTTCGGGTGCCGACCGCCAGAAGGTGGGCCAGGTGGCCGCGGAAATCCGCCGCTGGCGCAAGCCGGAGCCGTACAAGGGCAAGGGCATCAAGTATCGCGGCGAGTTCATCTTCCGCAAGGAAGGGAAGAAGAAATAATGGCACATCTGTCTCTCTTCGAGCGGCGCCGGCGCCGCGTGCGCACGGCGCTGGTGGCGAAGGCCGGCGGGCGGCCGCGGCTTTCGGTGCATCGCACCAACGGGCATATCTATGTCCAGGTGATCGACGACAGCGCCGGCAAGACGATCGCCGCGGCCTCGACCAACGAAAAGGGTTCGGCCGGTTCGGGCGGCACGGTGGCCGCGGCGAGCGACGTGGGCAAGCGGATCGCCGAACGGGCGAAGGCGGCCGGCGTGTCGCGCGTGGTGTTCGACCGGGGCGGGTTCCTGTTTCACGGCCGGGTGAAGGCGCTGGCGGATGCGGCGCGCGAAGGCGGATTGGAGTTTTAAGGCATGGCTGACGAAATTCAGATGGATGCGCCGGCGGCCGAAGCTTCGGCGCCCGAGGGTGGCCGGGGCCGGGGCGGTCGTGGCCGTGGCCGCGATGGCGGCAATCGTGAGGGCGGCAACCGCGGCGGCAACCGCGGGCGGCGCGACGAGAAGCAGGCGCTGACGGCGGACGATGGTGCGGAACTGGTCGAGAAGCTGGTGCACATCAACCGGGTGTCGAAGACGGTGAAGGGCGGCAAGCGCTTCGGCTTTGCGGCACTCGTTGTGGTGGGTGACGGCAAGGGCCGGGTCGGGTTCGGCCATGGCAAGGCGCGCGAAGTGCCCGAAGCCATCTCCAAGGCGACGGCAGCGGCGAAGAAGGCGATGGTTCGCATTCCGCTGCGCGAGGGCCGGACGCTGCACCATGACGGCTTCGGCCATTTCGGCGCCGGCAAGGTCTATGTGCGCAGCGCGACGCAGGGAACGGGCATCATCGCCGGCGGCCCGATGCGCGCGGTGTTCGAGAGCCTGGGCGTGGCGGATGTCGTTTCCAAGTCGGTGGGCACGAACAACCCGTACAACATGATCCGCGCGACCTTTGCCGCGCTGACCGAGCAGGTCAGCCCGAAGGCGGTGGCGCAGCGGCGCGGCAAGAAGGTGGCCGACCTGCTGGCGCGTCGCGGCGACATCAGCGCGGTGCAGGCGACGGTCGATGCCGACGCCGTGGTTGCCTGAGGAGAGTGACGATGGCAGCGAAGAAACAAGCGGAGGCCGCGGCGCCGGCGACGATCAAGGTGACGCAGACCGGTTCGCCGATCCGCCGCACGCCCGACCAGCGCGCGACGCTGGTGGGCCTGGGGCTGAACAAGATGCACCGGACGCGCGAGCTGGAAGACACGCCGGCGGTGCGCGGGATGATCCGCAAGGTGCAGCATATGGTGAAGGTGACCGAAGGCTGAAGGGCCGATATTCAGCCCATCCCGGGCTGCAAATGGCGACGCGCCGAACTTCCGGTGCTCACGTGCCTCAAGCACGCTGCGCTCCGGTTTCGTCTCCTCACCATTTTCGCCGCGGGCTGAGTTGAATCTCACCCCTTCAGACGGACGTGCAAAGAACAGGCGCGAACATAGCGAAAGCGAGTGCAATGAAACTGAATGAGATCAAGGACAATCCCGGCGCCCGCGTCGATCGCGTGCGGGTGGGGCGTGGCATCGGTTCCGGCCTGGGCAAGACCGCCGGGCGCGGACAGAAGGGTCAGAAGAGCCGCTCCGGCGTGGCCGTGAAGGGGTTCGAGGGCGGGCAGATGCCGCTGCACATGCGGCTGCCCAAGCGTGGCTTCAACAAGCCGAACGCGCGCGAATACAGCGAAGTGAACATCGGCGCCCTGCAGGCGGCGGTGGACGCCGGGAAGCTGGCGGCAGGTGGCGCGGTCGACGTGGCGGCGCTGCAGGCGGCGGGTCTGGTGACGCAACCGAAGGACGGCGTGCGGCTGCTGGGCAAGGGTGCCATCACGGCCGCGCTGAACCTGACCGTGGCGGGCGTTACCGCGTCGGCGAAGGCGGCGGTGGAAGCCGCCGGCGGCAGCGTGACGCTGATCGCGCGGCCGAAAACGGACGCCTGAGGCTTTTCACCCGGCGCTTTGCCCCTTACATCGGGCGGGCGCCGGGCGGGGCCTGAAGCGGTTTGAAGGATATTTGCATGGCGACGGCGGCCGATAATCTGGCATCCAATCTGAGCTTCGCCAATTTTTCCAAGGCGACCGAGCTGAAGAAGCGGCTTTGGTTCACGCTGGGCGCGCTTGTCGTGTTCCGGCTCTGCTCCTTCGTGCCGATCCCCGGCATCGATCCGGTGGCGCTGGACCAGCTGTTCAGCCGCACCCAGGGCGGTGTGATGGACTTCTTCAACATGTTCTCGGGCGGCGCCTTGCAGCGCATGTCGATCGTGGCGCTGGGGATCATGCCCTATATCACCGCCTCGATTGTGGTGCAGCTGATGGGCAGCATCTATGGCCCTTGGATGGCGCTGAAGAAGGAAGGCGAGAGCGGCCGCAAGAAGCTGAACCAGTATACCCGGTTCGGCACGGTGATCCTGACCATCTTCCAGGGCTATGGCATCGCCATCGGGCTGGAAGGCTGGGGTGCGTCCAATGGCATCAGCGCGGTGATGGATCCGGGCTGGTTCTTCCGCATCACCTGCATCATCACGCTGCTGGGCGGCACGATGTTCCTGATGTGGCTGGGCGAGCAGATCACGGCGCGCGGCATCGGCAACGGCATCAGCCTGATCATCATGGCGGGCATTGTCGCGCATCTGCCGACGGCGATCGGCGGCTTGCTGGAACAGGGGCGGACCGGGGCGATCTCGGCGGGTTTCATCCTGATCGTCGCCGTGCTGGCGCTGGTGGTGATCGCCGGCATTTGCCTGATGGAGCGGGCGCAGCGGCGCATCCTGATCCAGTATCCCAAGCGGCAGCAGGGCAACCGCATGTTCCAGGGCGACAGCAGCCACCTGCCGCTGAAGCTGAACACGGCCGGGGTGATCCCGCCGATCTTCGCCAGCAGCCTGTTGCTGATGCCGCTGACCGTGGCGCAGTTCGCCGGGCAGGGGGCCAAGGAGGGCAGCAGTGCCTTCGGCGATTTCCTGATCACGCTGACGACGGCATTGCAGCACGGCGCGCCGCTGTACATGGCGCTTTATGCCTTCGGGATCATCTTCTTCAGCTTCTTCTATACCGCGGTGGTGTTCAACCCCGAGGAGACGGCGGACAATCTGAAGAAATATGGCGGCTTCATTCCGGGCATCCGGCCGGGCGAGCGGACGGCGCAATATCTGGATTATGTGCTGACGCGGATCACGGTGGTGGGGGCGGCCTATCTGACCATCATCTGCCTGTTGCCGGAATTCCTGATCAGCCAGATGGCGGTGCCTTTCTATTTCGGCGGCACGTCCCTGCTGATCGTGGTCAATGTGACGATGGATACGGTGACGCAGATCCAGAGCCACATGCTGGCGCACCAATATGAGGGCCTCATCAAGAAGGCGAAGTTGCGCGGCGCTCGTCGCTGACGCGGATGGTGCGGCTGCGGCCGCGAAGGGGGACGGCATGGCGGCGTTGAACATCATCCTGCTGGGCCCGCCCGGCGCGGGCAAGGGGACGCAGGCGCAGCGGCTGGCGGCGCATCGCGGGATGGTGCAGCTTTCGACCGGGGACATGCTGCGCGCGGCGATCAAGGCGGGAACCGCGGTGGGTGTGCAGGCGAAGGCGGTGATGGACGCCGGCGCGCTGGTGAGCGACGAGATTGTCAGCGGGCTGATCGACGAGGCGCTGGCGGCGCTGCCGATGGAGACGGGGACCATCTTCGATGGCTATCCGCGGACGTCGGCGCAGGCGGACTCGCTGGATGCGCTGCTAGCGAAGCATGGCCGGTCGCTGGATGCGGTGATCGAGCTGGAGGTCGACGAGGATGCGCTGGTGGAGCGGATCGTCGGCCGCTTTACCTGCGCGAATTGCGGCACCGGCTATCATGACCGGTTCAAGCAGCCGGCGCGCAAGGGTGTTTGCGATGTCTGCGGCGGCATCGAGTTCAAGCGGCGCCCGGACGACAATGAAGCGACGGTGCGGACGCGGATGGCGGAATATCGGGCGAAGACCGCGCCGATCCTGCCGATCTACGAGATGCGGGGCCTGGTGGGCCGGGTGGACGGCATGGGCAGCATGGAAGCGGTCGAGGCCGGGATCGAAGCCATTCTGGCGGATGTCTGATGGTGGTTGACAGGAAGCGGGCTGGCGACTAGCACGTCCGCTTCCGAGTCCTGCTGTTGTCAGGGGCGCTTTTTCGCGTCTCTGCCGCATTTGGACGGATCAACGCAAAGAGATAGCGGGCGCGCCCAACGCCTGCTGTGGAGCAGGAGTGAGTTTGTGGCACGTATCGCCGGGGTCAATATCCCGACCAACAAGCGCGTTGAGATCGCGCTGACCTACATTCACGGCATCGGCCGTGCGAAGGCCAAGGAAATCACCACCAAGCTGGGGTTCGAGCCGCAGCGCCGGGTGCAGGACCTGAGCGACCAGGAAATCCTGACGATTCGCGAGGCGATCGACAAGGATTACACGGTCGAGGGTGACCTGCGCCGCGAGGTGGCGATGAACATCAAGCGGCTGATGGACCTGGCCTGCTATCGCGGGCTGCGCCATCGCAAGGGCCTGCCGGTGCGCGGGCAGCGCACGCACACCAATGCTCGCACCCGCAAGGGTAAGGCGAAGCCGATCGCAGGGAAGAAGAAGTAATGGCACGCGAACCCGCCCGTTTGAAGCGCCGCGAGCGCAAGAACATCACCGCCGGTGTCGCGCATGTGAACGCCAGCTTCAACAACACGATGGTGACGATCACCGATGCCCAGGGCAATGCCATTGCCTGGTCGTCCGCGGGCACCGTGGGCTTCAAGGGCAGCCGCAAGTCGACGCCCTATGCCGCGCAGGTTGCCGCGGAAGACGCCGGCAAGAAGGCGGCGGAACATGGCGTCCGCACGCTGGAGGTCGAGGTCAAGGGTCCGGGCTCTGGCCGCGAATCGGCGCTGCGCGCGTTGCAGGCGGTGGGGTTCCAGATCACGGCGATCCGCGATGTGACGTCGATCCCGCACAATGGGGTGCGCCCGCCGAAGCGTCGTCGGGTCTGATGATTCGGGTGCCGCCGGCGGGCTCGGCGGTGCCTTTTGACTGAACGGGTGGCGTGGCCTGCCGCCCCAGGTACGAGGTGATGAGCGTGGCAGCAGTGATCGCAAAGAATTGGCAGGAACTGAAGAAGCCGAACGCGCTGGAAGTGAAGGCGGGCGGCAATCGCAAGAAAAAGGCGTTTGTGGCGGAACCGCTGGAACGTGGTTTCGGCCTGACGCTGGGCAATGCGCTGCGTCGCGTGCTGCTGTCGAGCCTGCAGGGCGCGGCGGTGACGGCGATCCGCATCGATGGCGCTCTGCACGAGTTCAGCTTCCTGAACGGCGTGCGGGAGGATGTGACCGACATCGTCCTGAACGTGAAGCAGATCGTGGTGAAGATGCAGGGCGACCAGCCGAAGCGGCTGACGCTGTCGGCGACCGGCCCCGGCGAAGTGACCGCCGGGCAGATCGCGGTGACGGGTGATATCGAGATTTCCAACCCCGAGCTGGTGATCTGCACGCTGGACCAGGGCGCGACCTTCAACATGGAACTAACGGTGATGACCGGCAAGGGCTATGCGCCCGCGTCGGCCAACCGTCCGGCCGACGCGCCGATCGGGCTGATCCCGGTCGATGCGCTGTTCTCCCCCGTGCGTCAGGTGGCGTACAAGGTGGAGAATACGCGGGTCGGGCAAGAGCTTGATTATGACAAGCTGACGCTGACGGTGGAAACCGACGGCAGCGTGACGCCCGATGATGCGCTGGGCTATGCCGCGCGCATCCTGCAGGACCAGTTGCAGCTGTTCGTCAACTTCGACGAGCCGAGCGCGCGGCCGGTGGCGGTGCCGGTATCGACCGGCATGGCGCTGGATGAGCCGACCGATGTCAGCATGAACCGCAACCTGCTGAAGAAGGTGGATGAGCTGGAGCTGTCGGTGCGCAGTGCCAACTGTCTGAAGAACGACAACATCATCTACATCGGTGACCTGGTGCAGAAGTCGGAGCCGGAGATGCTGCGCACGCCGAACTTCGGCCGCAAGAGCCTGAATGAGATCAAGGAAGTGCTGGCCACGATGGGCCTGCGGCTGGGCATGGACATCCCGGGCTGGCCGCCGGAGAATATCGAGGAACTGGCGAAGAAGCTGGAGCAGGAGTTTTAGGCCAAGCGGGGCGCACGGCCTGGAAGCGGATTGCGAAGCAATCGGCTGAAGGGCGCCGACTCCCGCGCAGGCCGACCGGCGGGGCCTGCCGGAACCCGTCCGACGGCTTCGGCGCCCGACGACAAACCCAAGGCGCCCGGGGTCAAGCGGGCGTGGTCTGGGGTTCCCGGTCGGCACAGTGCCGCGCGGCCCCTTAACGAACGGAAGGAAGAGACATGCGTCACGGGGTTTCAGGTCGCAAGCTGGGGCGGACCTCCAGCCACCGCACGGCGATGTTCCGCAACATGGCGGCGGCGCTGATCAAGCATGAGCAAATCACGACGACGCTGCCGAAGGCGAAGGAGCTGCGCCCCTATGTTGAGAAGCTGGTGACGCTGGCGAAGCATGGCGGCCTGTCGAACCGGCGCCTGGCGCAGGCGCGGCTGATGGACGAGGCACAGCTGGCCAAGCTGTTCGATGTGCTGGCGCCGCGCTATGCCGACCGGCCGGGCGGCTATGTCCGCGTGCTGAAGGCGGGTTTCCGGGCCAGCGACCAGGCGGCGATGGGTATCATCGAATTTGTCGACCGCGACATGAGCGCGAAGGGGCAGGACAGCGGCCCGGTCGAAAACAACATGGTGGCTGACGAGGCCGCATAGACCCTCATCTTTTCCTTGCCTTGGCGCGAGCGAGGCGGAATAAGCCGGTCGGCGTTGCAGTGCAGCAATGCCGGCCGGAGTGACTTATGGCGGCGACGGGGACGGGGCGGTTTTTCGAGGGGCTGTCGGCGCGGTTTCGCGCGGGTCGGGATGTGGCGCTGCGGGCGTTCCTGTCGCGGCTGTCCGCCGCGAACGGCGGTGCGCTGCGCGTGCTCGATCTGGGCGGCCGCGTGGACTATTGGGCGCGCGTCGGGTTCGATTTCCTGGATGCCCATGATATCCATATCCATTGCATCAACTATACCACCGACGAGCTGCGGCTGAATGTCGGGCAGCATCCGCGGATCACCGCGGAGGTGGGGGACGCGCGGAACCTGCCGCATCTGGCGGACGGCAGCTTTGACCTGGTGCACAGCAATTCGGTGATCGAGCATGTCGGCCGGTTCGCCGACATGCTGGCCTTTGCCGGCGAAACGCGGCGGCTGGCCCCGGCCTATTATCTTCAGACCCCCTATTTCTGGTTTCCCATCGATCCGCATTCGCCGCGCGCGCCATTCATCCACTGGTTGCCCAATCCGCTGCGGCTGAAGATCGTGCGGCGGGTGAAGGTGGGGTGGGCGCGCCCGACGCGCGATGTGGCGCACAGCATGCGGAACATCGAAAGCACGATGCTGATCGACAAGTCCATGCTGCGTGCTTTGCTGCCGGATGCACGCATCCGGTTCGAGCGGTTGCTGCTGCTGCCCAAATCGCTGATCGCCGAGCGCGGCTGATGTTCGATTTCCGCTATGGCCCGCGGCTGCGTGTGGGCGCCGGGGCGGCGGTGGGAATCGATTCGCTGCTGCCGCCGGGACCGGTGCTGGTGGTGAGCGATGCCGGCCTGACCGCGCTGGGGCTGGTGGATCCGTTGCTGCGGGCGTTGCGCGCGGCGGGCCGGGTGGTGACCTTGTTCGATGCGGTGGAGGCCGATCCTTCGGCCGCGACGGTGCTGCGCTGCGTGGCCGCGGGGCAGGGCGTGGCGGCGGTGGTGGGGTTCGGCGGGGGCTCGCCGATGGATGTGGCGAAGCTGGCGGCCTATCTGCTGGGCAGCGGCGACCTGCTGGACGACATTTATGGCGTTGATCAGGCGCAGGGGCGGCGGCTGCCGCTGGTGCTGGTGCCGACAACGGCGGGGACGGGCAGCGAGGCGACACCGATCAGCATCATCACCGTGGGCGAAACCGAGAAGAAGGGTGTGGTATCGGCGCCGCTGGTGCCGGACTGGGCGGTGCTGGATGCGACGCTGACGCTGGGCCTGCCACGCGCCGTGACGGCGGCGACCGGTATCGATGCCATGGTGCATGCGATCGAAGCCTATACCAGCAAGCGGTTGAAGAACCCGATGTCCGACATGCTGGCACGGGCGGCGTTGCGGCTGCTGGCGGCGAACATCCGCCGGGCGTGCGATGTGCCGGGCGACATCGAGGCGCGGCAGGCCATGCTGATGGGCAGCCACTTGGCGGGTGTTGCCTTTGCCAATGCGCCCGTGGGGGGCGTGCATGCGCTGGCCTATCCGTTGGGGGGGCATTTTCATGTGCCGCATGGCCTGTCCAATGCGCTGATGCTGCCCGGGGTTTTGCGCTTCAACCTGCCGGAAGCCGCGGATTTCTATGCGGAACTTTCCTTCGAGCTTGACGCCGCGGGGGCGGACGTCGCAAAGGTTAACGGGGCGGAAGGTTTCATTGCTGCGTTGCAGCGCATCGCTGTTGATTGCGGTCTGCCGGATCGGCTGTCAGCAGTGGGGGTGGCCGAGAGCGATCTCGATCTGCTGGCAGCCGAGGCAATGAAACAGCAGCGACTGTTGATCAACAATCCGCGTGTCATCGGGGAGGGGGACGCGCGCCGGCTTTACGCCGAAGTGCTTTGAAGGAGTTTTATGTCGTCCCGTTCTGCCTATCGCCCGCGCAGCCATTATCGCGCCTGGCGCACCATCCCGACCCGATGGATGGACAATGACGTTTATGGCCATGTCAACAATGTGGTGTTCTACAGCTGGTTCGACACGGCGGTGAACGCCTGGCTGGTCGACAAGGGCCTGCTGGACATGATGAAGGGCGACAGCATCGGCCTGGTCGCCGAAACCGGATGCCGCTATGCCCGGCCGGTGGCGTTTCCGGACGAGGTGCAGGCGGGGATTGCGGTTTCGCACCTGGGCAACAGCAGCGTGCGTTACGACATCGGCCTGTTCGTCAACGGCAATCCGGCGCCGGCGGCGGAGGGGTTTTTCGTGCATGTTTATGTCGACCGTGCCCATCGGCGACCACGGCCGCTGGGGGACGATTGGCGCCGACTTTTGCAAACCATCATGATTTGATCCGCCGTTCAGCTTTGGTGCAACCGCCGTGCCACAAGAAGGTCAGCCGCAATCGCGCGGCGATGGGCAAGGATGATGGCCATGGGCCTGATGCTGCGGTGGATGGTGACGGGGGCTGCGACGCTGGCGATGCTGGGAACGCCGCTGGCGGCGCAGGATTGGCGCGGCGGCGGCTATGGCGGCTATGGCGGCTATGGCGGCTATGGCGGCTATGGCGGCTATGGCGGCTATGGCTGGCGGGGTGACGACCGGCGCGGCTGGGGCGGCTATGACCGGCACCGTCGGCGCGACCATGTGGATGTCGGCGCGGTGGCCATCGGCGCGCTGATCCTGGGGGGCATTGCGATTGCGGCCAGTCAGGCCGGGCGCAACCGGGCACCGCAGGATCGCTATGATCCGCGCTATCCGCCGCGGGACATGCCCCAGGCTTATGCGGATGAAGGCTATCCGATGTCCGGCGGGCGTTATGGCGGCGGGTCGGCGCTTGCCGCCTGTGGTGACGTGGCCTTGTCCCAGCTGGGCGGGCGCGGCCGGGTTGTGGAACTGCGCGATGCCGGCACGGATGGCCGGTTGAGCTGGATTACCGGCACAGTCGAGGGTGACGGTGCCTATGGCCGGGGGGAGAGCCGCTTTTCCTGCGGCTTCGACGGGCAGGGCGTGACGGCGTTTCGCTTTACCGACGGCTTTGCCGCGCGCTGAACTGGACGCATGGCATGGCGGGTCTTAAGGACCTGCCATGTCACATCCCGAGACCATCCTGATCGTCGATTTCGGCAGCCAGGTGACGCAGCTGATCGCGCGTCGCGTGCGCGAGGCCGGCGTTTATTGCGAGATCGCGCCGTTCAACCTGGCGGAGGCGGCGTTCGCGCGGCTGGCACCGCGCGGCGTGATCCTGTCGGGCAGCCCGGCATCGGTGACGGCGGCGGGATCGCCGCGGGCGCCGATGTCCCTGTTCGCGGCGGGCGTGCCGATCCTGGGCATCTGTTATGGCCAGCAGACGATGACCGCGCAGCTGGGCGGGCAGGTGGAGGCCGGCCATGGCGGCGAATTCGGGCGGGCCGAGATCGAGGTGTCCGAAGACTGCCGCCTGTTCGAGGGGCTTTGGGACAAGGGCAGCCGGCACCAGGTGTGGATGAGCCATGGCGACCGGGTGACGGCGTTCGCGCCGGGCTTTCGGGTGGTCGCGACCACCGCGGGGGCGCCGTTCGCGGTCATCGCGGACGAGGCGCGACGCTATTATGGCACCCAGTTCCATCCCGAGGTGGTGCATACGCCGGACGGCGCCAGGCTGATCGCCAATTTCGTGCGGACGGTCTGCGGCTGTACCGGGCAGTGGAACATGGCCGGGTATCGCGATGCCAAGATCGCCGACATTCGCGCTGAGGTGGGCGATGGCAAGGTGATCTGCGGCCTTTCCGGCGGGGTGGATTCGGCGGTGGCCGCGGTGTTGATCCATGCCGCCATCGGCGACCAGCTGACCTGCGTGTTCGTGGACCATGGCCTGATGCGGCAGGGGGAGGCCGAGCAGGTGGTGAGCCTGTTCCGCGAACATTATCATATCCCGCTGGTGCATGTGGATGCCGCCGACATGTTCCTGGCCGGCTTGGCCGGCGTGAGCGACCCCGAGCAGAAGCGCAAGTTCATCGGCGGGGCGTTCATCGATGTGTTCGAGGCGGAGGCGAGGAAGATCGGTGGCGCGAAATTCCTGGCGCAGGGGACGCTGTATCCCGATGTGATCGAGAGCGTTTCCTTCACCGGCGGGCCGAGCGTGACCATCAAGAGCCACCACAATGTCGGCGGATTGCCGGCGCGGATGAACATGGCGCTGGTCGAGCCGCTGCGCGAGTTGTTCAAGGACGAGGTGCGCCGGCTGGGTGTGGAGCTGGGCCTGCCGCCGGCCTTTGTCGGGCGACACCCCTTTCCGGGGCCGGGCCTGGCGATCCGGATTCCCGGCGAGGTGACGCGCGAGGCGTGCGATACGCTGCGCAAGGCCGACGCCATCTATCTCGACGAGATCCGCAAGGCGGGATTGTATGACGAGATCTGGCAGGCTTTCGCTGTCCTGCTGCCCGTGCGCACCGTTGGCGTGATGGGCGACGGGCGGACCTATGACAAGGTCTGCGGATTGCGCGCCGTCACCAGCGTGGATGGCATGACGGCGGATGTCTATCCGTTCGAAAGCGCCTTCCTGAGCCGGTGCGCGACCCGGATCGTCAATGAGGTGCCGGGCATCAACCGCGTGGTCTATGACTATACGTCGAAGCCACCCGGTACGATCGAGTGGGAATGATTTTTGCCTATCCGGTGGTATCCAAAACTACGCCGGAATACGACGTAACCACCTGAAAAACAAAAACATTTCAGACGAGACCTATCGAGAGCTATCGGTGGGCATCAAACGCGTCTGTCGTGCCCGCTGACGGACCCTGCCCCCGTTGATCATCCGGAAAATCGAAAGTACCGTCAGAGCCACTGAGGCCAATGACGGTACTTTTTTCAGCCTAACACGCTGAGCATAAACAGAAATATTCGTCAAAAGCCTCCAGAAACCGCGTGACGGTACTTTTCCGCTAGGAGGCGCAGAATGTTGACGGATGCGGCACTCAAGTGCCTGAAACCAAAAGCCAAAATGTACAAGGTGACCGATCGTGACGGCATGTATGTGCGTGTCGCGCCGACAGGTGGCATCTCGTTCAGGCTCGACTATCGGCTGAACGGCAGGCGGGAGACCGTCCATCTCGGCAAGTACGCCCGAGATGGGATCTCGCTCGCCCGGGCGCGGGAATTGTGCCTGGACGCGAAACGCATGATCGCCGAGGGGCGGTCCCCCGCCATCGAGAAGCAGCGGGAGAAGCGCCGGATCAAGGAGGCCAAGAGCTTCGGCGAGTTCGGCGAGAAGTGGCTGACGGGCGCGCCCATGGCGGACAGCACTCGCGCCATGCGCCGCGCCATATTCGAGCGTGAACTCAAGCTGGTCTGGCAGAACCGTTTGCTGACCGAAATCACGCCTGATGACCTGCGCGCCCACTGCGCCAAGATCGTGGAACGGGGCGCGCCCGCGACGGCCATCCATGTGCGGGATATCCTGAAGCAGATCTACGCCTTCGCCATCCTCCACGGCGAGAAGGTCGCGAACCCGGCCGATGACGTTGGCCCGGCTTCGATCGCCACGTTCACGCCCAAGGACCGGGCGCTTTCGCCGACCGAGATCCGCATCATGCTCAAGCAACTGGAGCATGTCGCGACGCTGCCGACGATCCGGCTCGGCATGAAGCTCTACCTCCTCACCATGGTCCGGAAAAGCGAACTACAGGACGCGGTCTGGGATGAAGTCGATTTCGAAAACGCCGTCTGGACGATCCCGAAGGAGCGCATGAAGCGATCGAAGCCGCACAATGTCTACCTGTGCCGGCAGACCCTCGACATCATGATCGCACTCAAGACCTGCGCCGGAAATTCCCGGTATCTGCTGCCTTCCCGGTACGATGCGGATGCGCCGATGTCGCGGGCGACCTTCAACCGGGTCACTTACGGTGTCGTCGAACAGGCCAAGAAGGAGGGGCTGCCGCTGGAGCCGTTCACCGTGCATGACCTACGCCGCACGGGCTCGACGCTGCTCAATGAGCTGGGCTTCAACCGCGACTGGATCGAAAAGTGCCTGGCGCACGAGGACGGGCGTTCATCACGCGGCGTCTACAACAAGGCCGAATACGAGGTTCAGCGTCGCCACATGATGCAGGAATGGGCCGACACCGTCGATGCCTGGGTCGAGGGGCGGAAGTATGTTCCGACGCTGCTTCCGACAGTCATGCCGTCTATCACGCTCGATCCTGCCCTTTGACTGGGCGGGACTTGCGCTTGGTGACGTCGGGATGCTGTGCGCGAGGGATTGGCTTCGCGCGCCGCGCCAGCAACCAGGCGTGGACCTCGGCGAGATCCCAGACGATGCAGCGCGGTGACAGCGCGAAGCGGCGTGGGAATTCGCCGCGCTGCTCCATCTCGTAAATCGTGCTGTCGGCCAGAGGCACTATCTCGCGCAGCTGGTGCCGCCGGATGGTCTTCCTGATTTCCAAAGGATCGTTTTGGCCCATTCTCAATCTCCTTCGCGGCTGTCGCTGGCGATTGAGAACGATAGGTGCCGATCCTGGAAGACTCTTCCGAGTGTCGTGCGGCAATTTCGGGCTCTCGCGTAGAAATCGGCGGCTTATGATGCCGCCGAGTGCCCGTGACAAGCCGCAATCATACTGCCTAGCGCTGACGTAGCATCGCGAACAGTATGGCGAGCGTCTTCTCGTGACGACAGTTCAAGCGAGAGCCGCTGCCGCAGCAGTAGAAACTTGTAATCTAGTACGGACGGTTTTGGGCCGCACACGAAACGACCAGGGTAAATGGCCGCGTCAATGAAATTCAGGAATGGCAATAGACGTGCCCCGCCAGCCATTCTCCTCGGTTGGCTGGTAGTCCGACGCGAAACTTAAACCGAAAGGACTTTGGTGAGCGCGTCAGTTGCGCTCACCATTTCCTCTTCGTTGAGACTGGCGAATCCGAGTCGGAGACCGACTTCGTGATCGCCACCGAATGCGCAGTCGAAGCTGGATATGAACTGCACCGAGGCCTCGGCAGAGCGAAGCGCCAGCGTCTCGCGGGTGACAGGATCGAGGAGCCGAAGCCAGATCGACAGGCCCCCAGCCGGAAGAGTGAACGTCGCGACGGCATGGAGCCGTTCCGCCAGTAGGGCGGCGAAGCTGTCGCGGCGCGCTTGGTACACCCCATGCATCCGTCTGACATGGCGGCGCAGCACGCCCGTCTCGATCAGCTCGACGATCGCGAGTTCGACGACTGGGTCGCCCTGTCGGTCAAGGCAGCCGATCCGCCGACCGACGCGCTCGACCAGCCAGGGCGCGGCAGAGACATAGCCTGCACGCAGGCTCGGACTAAGCACTTTCGAGAACGAGCCGATGTAGACGATCTGCCCGCCCGGATCGTTGCTGGCGAGGGGAAACATCGGCTGATGTTCAAAATGAAACTCGTGATCGTAGTCGTCCTCGACAATCGCAAAATCGAACTGCGCCGCTAGCGCCCTCAGGCGCAGACGTGCAGGTGGTCGCATCATCACCGTCGTCGGAAACTGGTGATGCGGGGTCACGTAGATCGCCCGCGGGGGCCTCCTACGACAGAGCTGTTCGAGCCCGTCGAGATCAAGTCCGTCTTTATCGATTCGAACGAATAGAGGTTTGGCGCCTGCCATTCGAAAAGCCTCCACCGCGGGCGGATAAGTCAGCTCCTCGAAAACGACTAGGTCATCTGTCGAAACGAGCGCGCCGGCGACCGCGTGCAGCGCCATCTGGCTGCCGCGCGTCAGGCAAATGTTCTCGGAAGTGGTGCTAAGACCCCGTTCGAGGTTGAGCATGCGAGAGACGGCGTCGCGCAATTCGAGCGAACCTCGTGGGTCGCCATAGGAAAAGAGCCGCTTGCGGCCGACTGAGCGCGCCGCCGAAGCGTAGGCCCTGGCGATCTCGTCGGCGGGTATCAGTCGCTGATCCGGCAAACCGTCATCGAAGCGGTGCTTGGCCGAAGGTGGCCACAACAATGGCGGGCCTAGCTTGGAGTTGTCGGGAAGGTTGAATGCCGGTGTATCCGTCGCGGGCGCTGCAAGCCCGTCGTCGCCTACGAAAGCATCCGATACGAACGTCCCGCGCCGCGGATGGCTCTCAGCCCAGCCTTGCGCGACGAGCTCGTCGAAGGCGCTGATCACCGTCTTGCGGCTGACCTTCAGTTGCTCAGCGAGTTCGCGTGTGCCGGGGAGCGCGTCTCCGGCCTTAAGCCTGCCGCGCTGGATCTCTTCGATCACGGCATGTGCGATCCTGAGCGACATGGAGCCACTCTTGCCTTCCCGCACAACCAATCCGGCGATCCAAGGCCGTAGCAAGCTGGACTCCTCGTCGCATAAAAACTGGATGACGACTGATACCTCCGAGCTTCGCAAATATACAGACTGAGTTTCGACGTTGCTTTTGTTGGACCTGAGGAACGCCTGGGAAACCATTCTTCGACATCCAAAGGAGGACCACATGTCAGCTTACCGTAAACCGCTTCGCTATGGCCATCTCGCGCTCACGCTCGCGCTCGGCATCTTCGTCTATTCGTCGTCAATGCGTGAAACGGCGTGGTTCGTTGATGTCATTCAACTGGTCGCGTTTCCGCTCTCGGCCTTCACGGGATTGGGAATGTGGTTGGCTCCGCGGCTCTTCCTGCACGCCGGTTCGCAGCAGGCCGCAGTTCCGGCAAGGAGGGCATCATGAGCGCGACCGAAAAGCTGCGTGGCAAGAAAGTCGTCATTTTCAACGGGGCCGAAGAGGATGGCCCCGTGCACGAGTTGGCGCAGACCTGCGAAAGTCAAGCGCTGGATCGGGAGGCGTCCGTCCGGATTTTCCACCTTCGTCACATGAGCGTCGCGCCGTGCCTCGGCGAGTTCGACTGCTGGGTCCGAACGCCGGGGCGCTGCCGCATTCCCGATGAAGGCCAAGAAATCGCCAAGGCAAGTCATGACGCCGATGTCGTCGTGCGCGTGACGCCCGTCGTGTTCGGCGGCTACGGCGCGACCATCAAGACGGCGATGGATCGACATTTGCCACTGATCTTGCCGTTTTTCCGGCAGACCAGCGACTTTACGCATCATCAGCTCCGTTACGGCTACGGACCACATCTTGTCACGCTGGGTGTCGACTCCACGCCGACACTTGAACGCCGACGCCTTTTTCGGGCTCTGGCGGAATCGAATGCCGTCAACAAGGGCTGTCCAACCTGGGCCGCCGATATCTTTGGCAGAGACCTCGCCGGTGCGGCTGCGACCTTAGACCTCGCCTTCGAATCTGGAGCGCAAGCAGGCGACGCGGCCGGATCGCGGGAGAACGCGCGCGCCGAGCTGGTTGATGCGATCCAGGCCGACGCAACCCATTGTGGGACCACGGCGCGGCCGAAAGTCGCCATCTTGATGGGTAGTCCGCGTCTAACCGGTGTTAGCACCTCGCGTTCGATCGCCGCCTACCTCTCGGAGCGCTTTGCCCACCACAACGTGACGACCGAACTCATTCCAGCGTCGCAGTTCATGCGTGGACCGGCAGCCGCCGATGCCGCAGCAGTGCGTTTGGCTGGTGCCGATGTGCTCTTTGTCATCGCGCCCATGTATGTCGACGCTTTGCCCGGACCCGTCATCGCCGCGATGCGCGCGATCGCAGCGATCCGTCAAGACCGTCCTAGACCCGGCTGCGTTGCGGCAATCATCAATTGTGGCTTCCCGGAGCCAGAACAGACCCGCTATGCCTTCGCGCTCGTTAAGGCATTCGCTCACGAGGCGGGATACGGATATGCTGGAGGCCTGCCGGTTGCCGGTGGCGAGGCGATTGCCGGCACGCCGCTTGCGGCGCGCGGACCGGTCACAAGTCATATTCGCGCAGCGATTGACCAGGCAGCGGCGCACCTTTCGGTCGGCCGCGCCATCCCGCATGCTGTCAGCAACGCGATTGCCGGACGCTCTACAATGCCGCCTGCGCTCTATCACATCGCCGGGACCGCCGGCTGGTATGCCAAGGGCTTGTCCAATCATGTCGCGCCATGGGCGATGCGGCAGGCGCCGCTCGACGGTGTCAGCGAAGCGCAGTGGGCCAAGATGGCGCTGGCGGGTTCGACTCGGGCGCGGCCGCTCCGTGTGATCGGAAAGCAACTGGAGACGCCCGATGCAACGACGATCCTGTTCGAGGACCCGGCCCATGATCCACTCATCTTCGAAGCCGGCCAGCACGTAACGCTCGAGGCTATAATCGATGGCGAACGCGTCCGCCGTGCATATTCCATCGCAACGATCCCCCGCGACCGCGCGATCGCGATTACCGTGAAACGGGTGTCAGGCGGGACAATGTCGAACTGGCTGCATGATCACCTCGACGTCGGCGATCTCGTCCGGAGCTACGGCCCTTCGGGCAGCTTCATTGCAGGACCCGCGCCCGCGGCAGGTCGACGTCTGCTGCTCATCGCCGGCGGTGCGGGGATAGTTCCCCTTCAGGCTATCGCGAGACAGGTGCTGGGTGAAGAGGCGGCAGCGCAGATCACCCTGATTTATGGCGCGCATAGCCCGCAGCACATGATCGGACGTGAGTCCCTGATGCAGCTTGCCGACATCCACGAGAGCCAGCTTCGGCTGCACCTGGTGTTTGAGAATGATGTGGACGGCGCGGCCAACGCTCGGCTCGACGCAGCAGGTCTCAAGCCCCTCCTTGATGGCCTCGACCTTGCACACTTCGACCGGGCCATGGTTTGCGGACCCGACGGCATGCGCGTCGCTGTGCGGGCCGCGCTTGCTCAGCGCGGCCTATCCGCTGAGCGGGTGGTCGAAGAAAGCTTCGTTTCGCCGCGCGCCGCCTGTGTCAGCGACCACGAAGAGGTAGTGACGCTCCATTCGCGCGATGGCGATCGGACCTTCAGCGTTAAACCTACAAAGACGCTCCTTGAAGCCGCGCTCGATGCCGGCGAAGATCTACCCTTCTCCTGCATGGCAGGCGGGTGCGGGGCCTGCCAGGTCCGCATCGTCGATGGCCTTGCCAATGTCCGTCTCGACGAACCGAACGAGACCGATCCGGCAGAGGTCGGCCGAGGGATCGTCCCGGCTTGCATTTGCCGCGTATCAGGGCCGATTTCGTTCGCGGTTGCTGGACCAGATGCAGCGCGACCGATGGAGAGGCGTCGCAAGCAGGAGAGCCTCTAATGGGTGACACCGTCCTTGCAGCCACCCACTTTGTGCTTGCGTTCCTTCTGGTCGCAACGCTCGCGGTGGAACTGACCTTGATTCGGCCGGGCATGTCGGCGGATGACGTCCGAACAGTCGGCCGGGTGGATATGGCTTATGGCTTACTGTTCGGCGCTTTGGTGCTTGTCGGATTCGGCCGCGTGTATTTCGGTCCTGCTGGCGCCAGTTACTATTTCGGCAACGGATGGTTTTGGACAAAGCTGGCTGCGCTCGGCGTCGCTGCTGCCTTGAGCTTGCCGCCAACCTTGACCCTCCTTCTCTGGCGGAAAGCAGCAAAACGCGACGGAACGGTGCCTGACGCGGCGCGCATCCGCGGCGTTCGCAATTGGATGCATGCAGAGGCCGCGGTCCTCCTGGCCGTGCCGGTCCTAGCCGTTCTTATGGCTCGCGGGTGATGCGGATCGGTCCCCAGACGCGGGAAACAAGCGGGTCGGCTCGCGACAGAAATCAACGATGCGCTACCTTTGATTGATATGGAGGAGAAAGTCTTGTGGAACTGTATGTGTTGCTTGTCTTCGGCGTGATCAGTAGTGCCGCGCTTCCGCTGGGAATTGTCTGGTTGGTCCAGCGCGGAAAGCTCGAAAGAGCTTTGCTGCAAGTACAGGTCGCTAGCGCGCCCGATGCAGCCCGATTGGATCGTATTGAGTCGCGGCTGGCAACGCTGGAAGCGATCGTAACGGATACGCCCGGCCAACTGGCTCGCGACATCGCCGCGCTTTGAGTTTTTGCGCCAAAGGGCGATCCGCATGGAAGCAGGCGGTTTTGCGCGATCGCGGCGGATCAAGTGCGCTTAAGCGATGGGGTTCTAGCCGAATGACCTCCTTTGACAATGACGTAGGAAAATTGAGACCGTGTCGTGCCGAGATCAAGGATCGAGCTGCGCCATGTGCGGTACGTCATCGCCGCTGCCGAAACCGGTAGTTTTCGGCGAGCGGCTCTCCTGCTCGGAGTAGCGCAATCGGCGATCAGCCGTCGGATCCGTGAAGTTGAGGAGGAAATTGGAGGCTCGCTATTTCATCGCCACGCCACGGGCGCCGAACTCACTCAACTCGGAACACGCTTCTTGCGTCAGGCCCAACTTGGGGCCAACCATATTGGGTTTGCCATTGACAGTGCCAAGTCGATCGCCCTTGCCGACCGAGGTTTGCGGATCGGCATTTTCGGCCCGCTTACCTTGGGGTTCTTGTCAGAGCTTTTCGGGCAGTACCGCCGCGACAATCCTCAGGTGAAGTTGCGATTTAGCGAGGGAAGTTCCCTTGAGCTTGTGGTAGGTTTAAGACGGAGACAATTGGACGTAGCCGTTCTTACGAATGTATCGGCGGTCAGAGGCTATCAAATAATGAATTTATGGAAGGAGTTTTTATACTTGGCGATGGCTGACAGCGACATACTTACGGCGCGCGACAAGATATGCTGGAATGACCTTCGCAACCGCCATTTCGTTGTGACTGACCTGCCAACTGGCGATTTTGCGAAACGGTATTTGCAGCAGATGCTTGAAGGGCGTTCGGACGAGCTGGACATTGAGCAACTGTCTGTAACGCGGGAGTCGCTCATGCAGATTGTGGCCCAAGGCGGGGGCGTGACTATTGTAGGAAGCGCCCACAGCCGTTTCGATTTCGCAGGCATTTCGTTTCGACCGATAGACACTGCGCCCCTTAGCTATGCCGCCATGCATGCGAGTGGGTCTTCATCTCGGGACCTGGAACGTCTGCTGTCTTCAGCGAAGTCGCTGGCGCAGCGAGATGATGCTTGGTTTGCGCAGCAAGGCCTCATTCGTCCTAGCTGTCTTTGCGCGCCGCCCCTTGATCGCCATCGCGGCGCGCGCGGGCGAACCCCCGATCGGTTGCAATGAAGCGCTCGAGCATGGGCACGATCAGCTTCGTCGGGTCGCCGATGGTCTGGCCTTGTTCGCGGCCGAGTGCTGCGGCGTAGGCGACGAGGTCGCGATGCAGCGGCGCAGGGAGTTCAATCGTCACCTTCACCGGCTTGTCGTCGATGATCGGGCCGAGCTTCAGCTTGGTCATCACAACCCTCCATAAGGTTCGAGCACGAGGTCGCGGGTGACGATGACGCGCACGGGGAACCCCGGTCTGATCGTTAGGGTCGGCGCGACATTGAGTTGCCGACGGATGATCTGCTGGCCTGCGTCGTTGATGGTGTCCTGCCCGCCGTTGCGGATCGCCCGGAGCAGCCGATCCTGATCGTCAACGGCGAGTTCGGCGCCGACTGACAGCAGTGTCGACAGGCCGGCAGCCTTGGCGAGATCCCACCAATGATAGTCGACGCCATCCTGAAGACCCGCATAGCCTTGCGCGTCGGCTCCAGGTTGACGTTCCAGGACAATCGAACGGCCGTTCGGGAGGATGAGCCGCTTCCAGACGAGCAGCACCCGGCGCTGACCGAAGCCGACGTCGTTGCTGTACTCGCCGATGAGCCGCGTGCCCTGCGGGACGAGCAGGATGCGCCCGGTCGGGCTGTCGTAGACATGCTCCGTGACCTGCGCGGTGATCTGGCCCGGCAGGTCAGATCGGATGCCGGTGATGAGGGCCGCGCCGATGACGGCGCCGGTCTGAAGCACGTAGGGCGATGCCGGAGCCATCACGCGATCTGGCGAGACGGTGCGGCGGTCCACGCCCGCATTCAGGAATGCGAGCTGGCGATCCTGCGCCGTTGGTGCGCTTGGCTGGCCCGGAAGACCCAGCCCGGCGAGGCTCGGGCCGCCTGGTCCGCCAGCTGTCGCAACCGGAGCCGCGATGCGCGCCTCCGTCTGAAAGAAGACGCGGCTCGCTCGGGCAGCTTCTTCTTCCGCGCGCCTGCGCTGCTCGACCGGATCGACGGCGGGCGCTGCCGCCATCGGCGGCGTGACGGGCTGGCCACGATTCTGCGCATCGAGGATGGGGCGCCCCAGATCCCCAGGAAGCGGAGTCCCAAGCACCGGACCGGTATAGTCGCGTGGCAGGCCGGCGAGCCCGTCCGCGGTTCGCCGGTTCTGCGTGGAGTAAAGCTCCTCACTGCCAGGGCCGATACTGCGCGTCTGAAGCGCATAGATGAGCGCGCCACCGACCCCAAGGGCAGCGACGAGACTGACACCGCCCAGCACCTTTCGCGACAGTCGGGTGACCCGGGGCGGTTCGGCGCGCAGCCGCATTGGCGCAGCGGCGTCGCCGGGCTGTGTGCCGACCAGCGGTGCGTTGGCTTCGTTGGGCGCGTCGCGCTCGCTCATGACGCGGGCCTCCCATCGGTGCGAACGATCCGGACCGTCTGCTGGCGCTCGCCACTGCCGAGACGGAGCTCGGCGGCGCCGAACATGCGGTCGACGATCAGGATGTTCTGGTGGATCCGGCTGTTGGCGATCTGCGGTTCGCCATCTGCGCCGATGACGAAGAGCGGCGGCATCTCGCCCTGAACGATCCCGCGCGGGAACTCGACATAGACGCGGCGCCCGTCGTCGTAGACCGAGATCGGCCGCCACGGCGGCGTGTCGCCCGTGAGGCCGTAGCGATAGTTCCGTGCCGCAACGGCCGGGATCACTGGCGTGGCGGGCGCTGCCTGTCTCTGCGAGGCGGGCGGCTGCGGATAGGCCCAGGCGACGGCCGGCATATAGGGGCGTTCGCCCGAGCGCAGCTCGATCATGTAGATGCGCCGGTCGGTAGTGATGACCAGATTGGTCGTGATGTCTGGCCGCGTCGGCTTCACGAGGACATGGACGCGCCGGGTGGTGCCCGAGCCGCTCTCGGTGTCGCCGATGATCCAGCGCGCCGTGTCGCCCGCAGCGATCGGGCCGGCGCCGGTCAGGCTTTCGCCTGTTTCCAGCGCGATGTTGGTGATCTGCCCGGGGGCGGCATAGACCTGATAGAGCGCGCCCTCGCTCCACGGATAGATCTGGATCGAGTTGTAGTAGCCCTCGCGACGTGGCTCGACGCGCGCGGCGGCATTGGCATTCTCCACGCGGCCCGCCGGCGTCCCTGCGGCAGCGCCACCGCGCGCGGGTGTCCAGGCGGGCGGTGTGTGAAGCGGCCTTGGTGGCGCCTCCGTAACGGCAGCCGGCGCAGGGGGAAGCGGCGGTACATCGGCGTCATAGCTGATCTGTGGCGGCCGGTTGGTTGCGCAGCCGGCCAGCGCCAATCCGGAGATCAGCAAAAGCGCAGACCCGGATAGGCGGAAACCACGGCTCGCGGATCGGCGGAGATGATTTCTCATTGCCCCATCTCCCGCGACCAGTTGATGGCGTTGACGTAGATCCCAAGCGGATTGGCCCGCAGCCGCTCTGCGTCGCGCGGGGGTTGGATCACGATGGTCAGGATGGCTGTCCAGCGCTGTGTCGTGGAGAGCTGGCCGTTCTCGTACTGGCGTTCGGTCCAGGCAACGCGGAAGCTGTCAGGCGACGCGCGGATCACGCTCGACACTTCGACCGACACCTGCTGCTTTCCGACGCGGGTGAACGGATCGTTGTCGCGTGCGAAGTCGTTGAGGGCCGCCGCGCCGCGATCGGTCGTGAACTCGTAGGCGCGCAGCCAATTCTGCCGCACGACGATGGCGTCGGCCGGGATCGAGCGGACCTGCTCGATGAATCGCGCCAGATGCCAGGCCACCTGCGGGTCGGTGGGGCGGTAGTCGGCCTGCGCTGGCGCGACCGCCTGCGCCTGGCCGAGATTGTCGACCTGCACCACCCACGGGACGATGGTCCCGCGCGCCGATTGCCAGACCAGCGCGGCGGCGAAGCCGGCGGAGAGGATCAGGCAGCCGAAGGCCATGAGCCGCCAGTTTCGGGCCTGGACACGCGCTGAGCCGATCCGATCGTCCCAGATCTGCGCCGCGCGCTGATACGGCGTCTCGGGCTCGGGCGTCTTTCCAAAGTGGGTTGCGGGTCGCTTGAAGAAGCTCATGTGCGGTCGCCTCCGGAGAGATTGATGGAAGAGCCGCCGCCGTGGCTGTCGCCCGATCGGATCGCGTGTGCCGCGAGCGTGACGCCGTGGCTCATGGTCTGCCCACGCCGCATGCGCTGTGCCCACGCCGGCGGGCTGGCGGCCGAGCCTGTGGCGGCCGGTGCGGCCGAACCGACATCATTCGCGACCGTTCCCATGCTCGAGGAGCCGCCGGTGCCGCCGA
The DNA here is from genome assembly GCF_014117445.1 of Sandaracinobacteroides saxicola. Lineage (NCBI taxonomy): Bacteria > Pseudomonadati > Pseudomonadota > Alphaproteobacteria > Sphingomonadales > Sphingosinicellaceae > Sandaracinobacteroides > Sandaracinobacteroides saxicola. Next base: position 303,315 of record NZ_CP059851.1, read on the forward strand.
AGCCGCTTTTGACGCCGTCGGCGAAGCTCGAGCGAACGCTTTGCGCGACCCGGCGCAGCGGAGAGGCTGCCGCGCCGCCGGCCGCTCGTGCGACGCCGCCAAGGCCCGACGCGACGCCGGCAGCGCCCGACTGGCCGAGGGAACCGAGACTGTAGGCAGCGGAGGCGGCTCCCGCCGCGGTGGCACCACCGCGCATGGCGGCGGCTCCGCCGGAAATGGCGCTCGCGCCACCGCGCAGGGCGAGCCCGGCCGCGCCGCCGACAGCCATGGCTGCGCCGCCCGCGACGAGGCTGGTGCCGATGGCGGAGCCTGCGCCGAGTTGCGGGCCGCCGGAGACGATGCCGTTGGCGATACCCGGACCGAAGATGCCGAGACCGAGAAGCGACAGCGCCGCCAATACGACGGCCATCGCGTCGTCGATGGTCGGTGGCTGACCGCCGAACCCTGCCGTGAACTGACTGAACAGAGTCGAGCCGATGCCAATGATGACGGCGAGCACCAGCACCTTGATCCCTGACGAGATGACGTTGCCCAGCACGCGCTCGGCCATGAAGGCGGTCTTCCCGAACAGGCCGAACGGGATCAGGACAAAGCCGGCCAACGTGGTCAGCTTGAATTCGATCAGCGTGATGAAGAGCTGGATGGCGAGGATGAAGAAGGCGAGCAGCACCAGCGCCCAGGCGAAGAGCAGGCAGGCGATCTGGATGAAGTTTTCGAAGAAGGCGATCCAGCCCATCAGGTTTGAGATGGATTCGAGCAGCGGCCTCGCCGCATCGAGACCCGTCTGCGCGACCCGGCCCGGGCGCATCAGGTCCTGGATGGAAAACCCGGTGCCGGACGCCTGAAGTCCGAGGCCGGCGAAGCTTTCGAAGACGATTCGCGCGAGGTTGTTCCAGTTGCCGATGATGTAGGCGAAGACGCCCACAAACAGCGTCTTCTTCACCAGGCGCGCGATGATGTCGTCGTCCGCGCCCCAGCTCCAGAACAGGGCGGCCAGCGTGACGTCGATGACGATCAGCGTCGTCGCGATGAACGCTACCTCGCCGCCGAGCAGGCCGAAGCCGCTGTCGATGTAGGAGGTGAAGACTCCGAGGAAATTGTCGATGACGCCGCTGCCGCCCATGGTTCAACGCCCTTCGTCGGCGCGTCGCGGCGCGGTGCGGCTGCCAAGGAAACGGTCGCGGGTTTCGGCCCAGATGCGCAGACACTCGCCGTCCCTGGCGGCGGCTTCCCCCATCTGCTGGCACCGACGCTGGCCCTCGCGCAGCGGGTCCGGCGCCTCCTCAAGCACGGGCGTCGGCCGAACCGCTGGCCTTTCCTCTTTCCGGGTCATCTCGATCGCCGTTGCCGTGATCGCGACGGAGACGAAGATGATTGCGCCCACACGGGCCAGCGTCTTGCCCTCCATTCTGCTGCCCTCAGTTGCCGTTCGGGAACATCCGGGCGTTGCCGGGCTGATAGCCGGAGCCTGGCGTCAAGAACCGGCGGCGCTGTTCACGCCCTTGTTCGGCGGCGGCGGCGCGCTCGGCATCGACAAGCGCCTGCGCCCGGCCGTTTGCAGCGACGACGGCGACCAGGTCTGCGAGTTGCTGCGCCTGCAATGCGAGCAACTGGTTGCCGGCCTGGGTTGCCTGAAGCGCGCCGGTCGCACCCTGGCTCTGCCCGACCAGAGCCGCCATCTCGGCGCGGTTGGTGTCGATGTTGCCGACGACACCCGCCTGCACGCGCATCGCGTCCTGAAGACCGCCGACGGTGTTCTGCCAGCGCGATCGGGCATCGGCGACGAGCCGCTGATCCGAATTCGACAGCGAGATGTTGCCGTACTGGCTCTGGAAGGCCTGATCGATCTGCTGCACGTCGAAGGCGATGCGCTGTGCCTGACCCAGCAGCGCTTGCGTGCGCTGCACCGATTGCTGGAGCTGCTGAAGCGAGGAATAGGGCAGGCTCGCGAGATTGCGGGCCTGGTTGATCAGCATCTGCGCTTCGTTCTGGAGGCTCTGGATCTGGTTGTTGATCTGCTCGAGCGCTCGCGCGGCCGATAGGACATTCTGGACGTAGTTGGTCGGATCATAAACGACCCACTGCGCCGCTGCCGGGGTGACGAATACGGGCGAGAAGGCGACGGGCAGCGACAGGATGGTTGCGGCGAACAGCGCCGCGCGAGAGCGTCGGATCATCATGGCTTGGGCTCCAGGTTGGTGAGATCGGGAATGAGGTCGGCGGCCCATCCGACATCGCGGGCGCGCAGCCAGGCGGACAGGAAGCCGTCGCGGCCATGCTCGGCGAGGATCGCCTCGATGGCGGCCTGATCAGTTTTCGAGGATGCCGCGCAGAGCGCGAGGGCGACTTCGGAGAGCCCCAGCTCGAACAGCCGGTTGCCGCGCCGCGACTGGCAGTAATAGTCGCGCTTGGGTGTGGCCCGGCTGAGGATTTCGATCTGACGGTCGTTCAAGCCGAAGCGCCGGTAGATCGCGGTGATCTGCGGTTCGATCGCGCGTTCGTTCGGCAGCAGCAGGCGCGTCTGGCAGCTTTCGATGATGGCCGAAGCGATCGCGCTCCCATCGATGTCGGCCAGCGACTGCGTGGCGAAGACGACAGACGCGTTCTTCTTGCGCAGCGTCTTCAGCCATTCGCGCAGTTGCGCCGCGAAGCCCTCGTCGTCGAGCGCGAGCCAGCCTTCGTCGACAATCAGGAGCGTGGGCCGTCCATCCAGACGGTCGCCGATCCGATGGAAGAGATAGGCGAGGACCGCCGGCGCCGCGCCGCGGCCGATCAACCCCTCGGTTTCAAAGGCCTGCACTGCGGCGTCCCCCAGCTGCTCGCCTTCCGCATCGAGGAGCCGTCCGTAGGGACCGCCCACGCAATAGGGTCGCAGCGCCTGCTTGAGATCGTTCGACTGGAGGAGGACGGCGAGGCCCGTCACCGTGCGTTCGGGGATCGGCGCTGACGCCAGCGAAGTCAGCGCTGTCCACAGATGTTCCTTCACCTCCGGCGTGATCGTGACGCCCTCGCGGGCAAGGATCGCCGCGACCCAGTCGGCTGCCCAGGCACGCTCATGGGTCTCGTGAACACGTGCGAGTGGCTGGAGGGAGACCGACGACGCGGCGCCGTCCGTCAGGCTGCCACCGAGGTCGTGCCAATCGCCTCCCATGGCGAGCGCGGCTGCGCGGATCGAGCCGCCAAAGTCGAAGGCGAAGACTTGGGCGTCCGGATAGCGCCGGAACTGAAGCGCGATAAGCGCGAGCAGGACGGACTTGCCCGCGCCGGTCGGTCCGACCACCAGCGTGTGGCCGACGTCCCCGACATGCAGCGAAAAGCGAAACGGCGTGCTGCCTTCGGTCTTGCCGTAGAGCAGTGGCGGCGCACCAAAATGCTCGTCCCGTTCCGGCCCTGCCCAGACCGCCGAGAGCGGAATCATGTGGGCGAGGTTCAGGGTGGAGATCGGTGGCTGGCGGACGTTGGCGTAGACGTGGCCGGGCAGCGATCCGAGCCAGGCGTCGACGGCGTTGATGGTCTCGGACATCGCGGTGAAGTCGCGGCCCTGGATCACCTTTTCCACGAGGCGCAGCTTCTCGTCGGCGGTGCGCGGATCGGCATCCCAGACGGTGACGGTGGCGGTCACATAGGCCTGACCGGCATAGTCCGCTCCTAGCTCCTGCAAGGCCATGTCGGCATCTGCCGCCTTGTTCGCAGCATCCGTGTCGACGAGCGCCGATGCCTCGTTGGTCATCACTTCCTTGAGGATCGCGGCGATGGACTTGCGCTTGGCGAACCACTGCCGCCGGATGCGCGTCAGCAGCTTCGTGGCGTCCGTCTTGTCGAGAAGGATCGCCCGCGTGGACCAGCGATAGGGAAAGGCGAGCCGGTTGAGATCGTCGAGAATCCCTGGCGTCGTCGCGGTCGGAAAGCCGTTGATCGTCAGGACGCGCAGATGGGCGGCGCCGATCCGCGGTTCGAGGCCGCCGGTCAGCGGCTCATCGGCGAGAAGTGCATCGAGGTAGATCGGCGTTTCGGGCACGCGGACGCGGTGGCGCTTCGTTGAGACGGTCGCGTGCAGGTACGTCAGGGTCTCGGCATCATCGAGCCACCGGCATTCCGGCATGAAGCCATCGACGAGCTGGAGGACGCGGTTGGTGCGGTCAATGAAGGCCGCGAGGGCTTCATGGGGATCGACGCCGGACTGTTGGCGACCCTCGTAGAGCCAAGTCTCCGCCCGCGCGGCGTCCTCGGCAGGCGGGAGATAGAGAAAGGTCAGGAAGTAGCTCGACTCGTAATGCGCGCCCGCTTCCTCGAAGTCAGCCTTGCGCTCCGCATCGACGAGGGCGGAGGCAGCGTCCGCGAAGAGGCTTGCCGGATAGGAGGCGGCTTCGTGACGCTGCGCTTCGACGAAGATCGCCCAGCCCGAGCCCAGACGCCGGAAGGCGTTGTTGAGGCGGCTGGCGACGGCCACCAGTTCGGCCGCCACAGCTGAGTCGAGATCGGGACCGCGAAAGCGCGCGGTGCGCTGGAAGCTGCCATCCTTGTTGAGCACGACCCCTTCGCCGACCAGCGCCGTCCAGGGCAGGAAATCAGCGAGGCGGGTCGCGGTACGGCGGTATTCGGCGAGGTTCATCATGGCCACGCCTCAGACCGAGAGATGGCCCGGAATGCGCAGATGCCGGCGGCCGACTTCGACAAAGAGCGGATCGCGCTTGGCTGCCCAGACGGCGGCGAAATGGCCGATCGCCCAGATGAGGAGACCGACCAGCCATAGCCGCAAGCCGAGACCGACAGCGCCGGCGAGCGTACCGTTCATGATGGCGATGCTGCGCGGTGCGCCGCCCAGCAGGATATGCTCGGTCAGCGCGCGGTGGACCGGAACCGAGAAGCCCGCGACCTCATCGGGATGATGCAGGAGGCCCGCCATCAGACGAGCGCCCCGCCGCCGAACGAGAAGAACGACAGGAAGAAGCTGGACGCCGCGAAGGCGATCGACAGGCCGAAGACGATCTGGATGAGGCGCCGAAATCCTCCGCTCGTGTCGCCGAACGCCAGCGTCAGGCCGGTGACGATGATGATGATCACCGCGATGATCTTGGCGACCGGTCCCTCGATCGACTGGAGGATGGACTGCAGCGGCGCTTCCCAGGGCATCGAGGAGCCGGATGCGTGGGCGGCGGGCGCCAGAAGAAAGCTCAGGGTCAGCGCTGTGGCGGCGGTTGCGAGGCGCTGATGGCCGCGCGCGATATGTCGGATCATGCGGGTTCTCCTTGTGGGTCGGGGGGCTGGGTTGCGGGGGAAAGGCGGTAGTCGGTGTCCGTCCCGAGCCCTTCGACGCGGGCGAGTTCGGCGAGACGCCGCGCAGCGCCGCGGCCGGAGAGCACGGCCACCAGATCGATGGTCTCGGCGATCAGCGCCCGGGGGACGGTGACGGCAGCTTCCTGGATGAGCTGCTCGAGGCGGCGCAGCGCGCCGAGCGCGGTGCCCGCGTGGATCGTGCCGATCCCGCCGGGATGGCCGGTGCCCCAGGCCTTCAGGAGATCGAGCGCCTCAGCCCCACGCACCTCGCCGATCGGGATCCGATCCGGCCGCAGCCGCAGCGAGGAGCGCACCAGGTCGGACAGGGTCGCGACGCCGTCCTTGGTGCGCATGGCGATGATGTTCTGCGCCCGGCATTGCAGCTCGCGGGTGTCTTCGATGACGATGACGCGGTCGGTTGTCTTCGCGACCTCGGCCAGCAGGGCATTGGTCAGCGTGGTCTTGCCTGTGCTGGTTCCGCCGGCGACGAGGATGTTGGCGCGCGCTGCGACCGCCTGCCGGAGGATGTCGGCCTGGTCGGCCGTCATGATGCTGGCGGCGACATAGTCGTCGAGCGTGAAGACGGCGACGGCAGGCTTGCGGATCGCGAAGACCGGAGCCGTCACGACCGGCGGCAGCAGGCCCTCGAAGCGCTCGCCGGTTTCGGGCAGCTCGGCCGAGACACGCGGCCGACGGTCATGCACCTCGGCACCGACATGATGGGCGACGAGGCGGATGATGCGTTCGCCATCGGCTGCCGAAAGTCGCTCTCCCGTATCGGACAGGCCGTCAGACAGCCGGTCGACCCAGAGCCGCCCATCGGGGTTGAGCATGACCTCGACGATCGCGGGGTCTTCCAGGAATCGGGCGACCGCAGGCCCCAGCGCGGTGCGCAGCATGCGTGCGCCGCGTGAAGCTGCTTCCGATTGCTGATGGTTGACCGCCACGTCGTCCCCGTTCGCTTGCGGGCTCGCGCGACGCGCGGCCCTGGATCGGGGATGAGTAAGAAAGGCAGGAATTGGGGCGTTGCAACAACGCTTGAGGGGTCATCGTACTGTGGCGAAGAAAGACAGGTGATCGGCGGACCGGCGTCGAGCCACGGCAGCGTTTGCGGCTCCTGATTGGCGCGTTTTCCCGAGCGGGAATAATTCAGACCCGGGAGCTACCCCCACACGCAGGCTTTCCCGAGCGGGAAATTCTTATAGACATTCTTCAGGAATCCATGATACTTTCCCGTTCGGTAAATATCATGGCCAGACGCAACCTCACCACCGCCGAGATCGGCGACATTGTTCGGACAACCCGCAAGGCCGCTGGCCTGCGGCAGGACGAGCTTGCCGGCGCAGCTGGCGTCGGCCTGCGCTTCATCGTCGATCTCGAAGCGGGCAAGGCGACCGCGCAGATCGGCAAGACGCTTCAGGTCCTATCGGCGCTGGGCTGCTCGCTCGATATCACACCGCCGTCCGACCCCAAAGGAGCGCGGAAGGCATGACGCGCACCCTCGATATCTGGTGGGACGGGCGCCTGGTAGGCCAGCTGACGCAGGACAAGCACGGTGAACTCGGCTTCGCCTATGCGCGGGCTTGGCTTGACGATGAGGAGGCGCAGCCCTTGTCCGCCTCGCTGCCAAAGCGGGCGGAGCCGTTCACCCGCCGCGAATGCCGCCCGTATTTCAGCGGTCTCCTGCCGGAAGAAAGCCAGCGCGACGCCGCAGCTCAGGCACTCGGCGTGTCGCGGGCCAATGATTTCGCCCTTCTTGATCGCCTCGGCGGCGATGTGGCGGGCGCGCTCCAGCTTCTGCCGCCCGGCGAAGTACCAGCCACTCTTGCCCCCGATCAACGGCCAACCCCGCTTGACGATGCAGGGTTGATCCGGGTTCTGGATGCGCTGCCCGTCCGACCATTGCTGGCTGGCGAGGAAGGCCTGCGTCTCTCTCTCGCTGGCGCGCAATCGAAGGTTCCGGTGGTTCTGGTGGATGGCGTGGTGGCCTTGCCTGCGCCGGGCCAGCCGACGACGCATATTCTCAAGCCCCCGATATCCCGCTTCGCGGCCACGACCGAGAACGAGGCGTTTGTGATGCGCCTTGCTGCCGCAATCGGCTTCGATGTCGCGCCGGTAGAAGTCCGCATCGTGCAGGATCGAACATTTCTGCTGGTCCAGCGCTATGACCGCGCCACCGGCGACGATGGCTTCGTGCGCCGGATCCATCAGGAGGATTTCTGCCAGGCGCTCGGCGTGCCGCCGGAGACCAAGTACGCCAGCGAGGGCGGCCCGACGTTCAAGGATTGCTTCGCGCTGCTCCGCCGGGTCGTCGCAAGGCCCGCTGTCGATGTGCTGAAGCTCCTCGATGCCGTGATCTTCAATGTGATCGCCGGGAACGCCGACGCACATGGCAAGAATTTCTCGATCCTCTACGGCGCCGAAGGCCCACGCCTCGCCCCGCTCTATGATCTGCTCGCAACCGTTGCCTATCCCGATCTCTCGCCGAAATTCGCTATGAAGATCGGAAGGCGGGCGACGCTCGCGGAACTGGACGCCGATGGCTGGGCAGCGTTTGCGGCGGACGCGGGTGTCGGTCTGCCGCTGGTACGACGACGGATTGCAGAGATCAGCAAAGCTGTCCTTGAGAAGGCAACCGCCGTCGGAGCCGAGCTTTCGCGTCCAGGGTTGGACAGAACGGCTATTGCGCGGTTTGCCGAGATGATCCGCGAGCGCGGCGAGCGCTGCGCTCTTACGGTCGCGGGACCTTCTCAATGAGCCGACCGACTCAGAGCCACCCATGCAGGTTGGGCGTGACCTCGACGATTCCCGCATCTTTCAGGAATCGAGCGATCGCAGGTTACATCTCAGCGCGAAATGTGCGTGCGTCGCATGACGCTGCTTCCGACTACTGATGGCTGAAAGACGCATCAATGAAAACGACGGACGCTCCCCAACAAGCAGCCGCGCGATCGCACACCGTTCAAATCAACAACATTGAGCTGCATTATGAGGAGTACGGAGACGGAACACCTCTCGTGCTTTTGCATGGGTTTGGCGGTTGTGCGCAAAACTGGCATCCTTTCACGACCGACCTCTCAAAGCGCCATCGACTGATCGCCGTGGACTTGCGCGGGCATGGCTACTCAACCAATCCCGACAAGACGTTCACGCATAGAGCAGCGGCCAGCGACGTGTTTCTGCTGCTGGAAAGACTGAAAGTCGATCAGTTCTCTGCAATGGGAATGAGCTCGGGTGGGATGGTACTCCTGCATATGGCCACAAGCCAACCTAAACGCATCGACTCGATGGTGTTGATCAGTGCCACCTCCCATTTCCCCGACCAGGCGAGGGCGATTATGCGCCGAGCATCGTTCGTCGCCATGCCTCGACACGTGCAAGACATGTATCGGCACTGCGCAAAACGCGGCGACGCACAGATTCACGAACTCATCTCGCAGTTCAACGCCTTGGGCGACAACTACGACGATATGGATTTCACGGCACAGCGTTTATCGAGCATTTCAGCTCGTACCCTGGTCGTCCACGGTGATCGCGACCAATTCTTTCCCGTTGAAATTGCGGTAAGCATGTACCGTTCAATACCGAACGCTGAGTTGTGGATTATTCCTGGCGGCGATCACGTTCCGATCTACGACTCCGAGGTGCCATTCAGCTCAGCCGCTCTGCGATTTCTCGATCAGCACGTCGGCAAGCAGCAATCATTATTCTAATGAGGTGCTCTGCTCGGTCGCTTTTAGCTGATTGCCGCCAAATTCACCCACGCAGCGCGTCGACGATCTTCGCGATGCGCCGGGCCCTGGTTTCGGGGGTTTTGGCTTCTTCGATCTGGCGCAGCCATTCCTTGCGGCGGGAGGGCGCAGCGCTTTCGAACGAGGCCTCCAGACCCGCCGAGCGGAGGGCTGATGCGACGTCGTCCGGGACGATCGCCGGCGTCGGCGCTTCGGCCAATTCGAGGGTGACATCGACCTCGTCATCGCCTTTCAGACCGGCCGCCTCTCGATGCTGGGCGCTCAGGCTGATCATGAACTTGCCGTCCATCTTTCCGACGGTCGAAATATATTCGTAGCCGTTCAGACGAACCTTCAGCCGGGGGCGCTGGCCGGCTCCAAGGGCGTCGATCACGTGGGGCGGCACCTCGATTCCAGTGACGTTCTTCGTTTGCCCAGCCAGGATGCGGGTGCGGAATTTCTGCGCGGACATTGTCTGATCTCCTCATCAAGGCACGCGGGTTCTCGTTCTCGCCGCCGGTCGTGCGGCTAGCTCGTCTTGCCCTTGAAGGTCGCGTAGATCGCCATGGCGTGGCCGTGGCCGAGGTCGTACTCCGCCTTGAGCCAGTCGGTGACCATCGTGGCTTTTGTCGACGGTTTCAGGACGCCATCGGCAAGGAAACCCTTGTCCTCGGCGCGTTTTCGGAAATCGTCCGGCGATAGACCGGTTTTGGCCTTTATGTTGTCGATGTAGGACTGGAACGACATGTCGGACTCTCTTTCTTGACTGCAGGTTAGGATGGCTGTTCCTGCGACGGCAGGGGTGTCTTACCTGTCGAGAAGGAGCGCGCGGAGACGGCCGTTGCGCAGCATCAGGCCGCCCCAGACCATGATGCCGAGATAGACGCCGAAGAGGACATGGCTGAACAGCGGCGCGCCGATCCGCAACTGGCTCGCGATGGCCCCGCCGAGATAGCCCGTCAGCAGGATCGCTCCCATCAGAGCCGTTCGCGGAAAGGCGTAGAGCGCCGCCGATAGCAGGCCAAGAACGCCCAGGAGGCGCGCCAATTCCGGCGTCGTCGGCCAGCCGATCTGGCTCATCGTCTCGGTGACGATGTCGAGCGGGATCAGCTTGATGCCGCTGTCGAAGAGCATGAAGGCGAACACGAGACCGCTGAGCGTGCGGCCGGTCCACATCGCGGCCCGAGAGCGAGGCCGATCCGTCGTGGCGGCATGCCATTCACCTGAATTCGCTGAGAGAACGGACATGGTGTTTCCTCCTATGTTCATGGTGTTTTGAAGAGAAGTTCGACGTAACGCCGCAGATGATCGACGCTGGCGGCAGCGATCGCGGCGTCGCCGGTGGCCTTGGCCAGGATGAATGCGCCCTGGAGAACGGCCTGCATGTGCAGAGCGAGGCTCTCGGCGGTCCATCCGCCCCGAAGACCGCGCTCAGCCATCGCCGCCGTGATGTCCGGAACGAGCGTGGCCGCATGCCCGGTGATGCTGGCGGCGGAGGCGTCGCGGATCGCCGGGGCCGTGCTGTAGGTCTCCTGCACCATGGTGCCGACGAGGCAGGTGAAGTCCGGCACCTCGCCCTGCAGGATCGCGCGGCGGAAATCGATATAGCCGAGCACCCTGTCCAGCGGATCGGGATGGTCGTGGTAGGGCGCCGCGGTGAAGAATCCTCCGGTCGTCTCCGACCAATGGCCCGCCGCCGCCACCGCGAGGGCTTCCTTGGACGCGAAGTGATGGAAGAAGGCGCCCTTGGTGACGCCGGCCTCGCGGCAGAGATCGTCGACCGTGGTGCCGGCATAGCCTTGCCTGCGGATGACCTTCAACGCCGCGTCGAGAAGCGCCGTGCGGCCGTCTCGCCTGGGTTTCGGGGGTTGGGCGTGTTCCATGAGGCTACATACCAACCGGTCGGTATGTTTGTCAATACTGAAACTCAGCTTGATCAGAGACCCGGTCGCACGCCAAAATTCCACGGGATTTGGAGCAACCTAGCCTTCGCGCAGTTTGCACGTCGCTATAGCGACCATGCTCTATTCCACGCCGCTGTGCTCGTTCGCCACCAAGCCGCCGGTTTCCGCCCTGATCGCTCGATCCCGCCGACTTCTGGCAAGTTCGATTTTGGCCGCTTAGCTGCCTGCGGCGTCGTCGCTGCCGACGTCGTCTGGGATCTCCCGCAAGAAGCTCTGGCCCTTTTGGAGGCGCCGCCCCAGCGTCTCGATGAATCCCTCGTAGCGTTCCCGCCCTTTGGCCTGTGCTGACGCTTGGGCATCGTTCGGCAAGGGCGGCGTGATCGTCAGCCAGAACCGGACGAACAGGGCGAGCGTTTCTGCGGTGACGCCGAGGTCGCGCTCCAAGCGCTGGACCTGGCGCGACAGGCGATCAAGGCGGCGCGCGAACGCGGCCTCGCGCTTGTCCGCGCCATCAGGTGACAGGAATGACGCAACCGCCGCCTCGACGATCGCGGAGCGGGAGAGTTTCTTGCGGTCGGCGAGATCGGCGATCTGGCGGAGCATCTCGGGCGGGAAATAGACGTTCATCCGGTCGCGCATGGCCGCCTCACAAATCGATGCCGTCATTGGGATCGAGCGCGACCTGTCGCGCCACGCCGCGCATCTGCTGGCGCAGCGCCTGTCGCTGCCGGGCCGCGTCTTCGGGCTCATCGTCAAGGATCATTGCGAACTCGTCGACCGGCGCCGGTCCGGTCTTCTCCTTGGCGATCGCGACATGGTCGGGCAACTCGGGCTCGCGCCGCAGCCCGCCATTGGCGGTATCTTCCGCCTTGTCGAGCTCAGCCGCGAGCACCGCGTCGGGCCGCTGCGGCTTCAACTCGGACCAGGCGTCCTTTCGGGTCGAACGCCCGCATTTCGCCGGGTTGGGCGATGGCAGGATGCGCTCCTTGAAGCGGCGATCCTCGAAGTAACGGGCCTTCTTGGCTCGGATGGGATGGACACCAGCGGCCATGACGATCTCGTCTGTAGCGGGCAGCTGCATCACCTCGCCGGGTGTGAGGAGCGGCCGCGCCGTCTCCGAGCGCGAGACCATCAGGTGGCCAAGCCAGGGGCTGAGCCGATGCCCGGCATAGTTCCGCATCGCCTTCATCTCGGTGGCGGTGCCGAGCGCGTCGCTCACGCGCCTGGCGGTGCGTTCGTCATTGGTGGCGAAGCTCACGCGCACGTGGCAGTTGTCGAGGATCGCGTTGTTCGGGCCATAGGCCTTCTCGATCTGGTTCAATGACTGGGCGATGAGGAACGACTTCAGGCCGTAACCGGCCATGAAAGCGAGCGCGCTCTCGAAGAAGTCGAGGCGGCCGAGCGCTGGAAACTCGTCGAGCATCATCAGCACGCGATGCCGCCGGTCACGCGCATGCAGATCCTCGGTCAGGCGTCGGCCGATCTGGTTCAGCACGAGCCGGATGAGCGGCTTCGTCCGGGAGATGTCGGATGGCGGAACCACGAGGTAGAGCGTCGCCGGCTTCTCATCTGCGATCAGGTCGGCGATCCGCCAGTCGCAGCGGCGCGTCACCGCGGCCACCACCGGGTCACGATAGAGGCCGAGGAAAGACATGGCGGTGGACAGGACGCCCGAGCGCTCGTTGTCGCTCTTGTTGAGGAGTTCGCGCGCCGTCGACGCCACGACGGGATGAGGGCCGCCGGGTCCGAGATGCGGCGTCGTCATCATCGCCTTTAGCGTGGCTTCGATCGGACGGCGTGGGTCCGACAGGAAGGCAGCGACACCGGCGAGTGTCTTCTCCTCTTCCGCGTACAGCACATGCAGGATGGCGCCGACGAGCAGCGAATGGCTCGTTTTCTCCCAGTGATTTCGCTTGTCGAGCGAGCCCTCGGGGTCGACGAGAACGTCGGCGACGTTCTGCACGTCGCGGACCTCCCACTCGCCGCGTCGCACTTCGAGGAGCGGGTTGTAGGCGGCCGACTTCGCGTTGGTGGGATCGAACAGCAGGACGCGGCCGTGCCTCGCGCGGAAGCCGGCTGTCAGCTGCCAGTTCTCGCCCTTGATGTCGTGGACGATAGCGGAGCCCGGCCAGGTGAGGAGCGTGGGAACGACGAGGCCGACACCCTTGCCCGATCGGGTCGGTGCGAAGCACAGGACATGCTCCGGTCCATCGTGCCGGAGATAAGCGTCACCGAGCTTGCCAAGGACGACGCCATCGGGTCCGAGTAGGCCCGCTGCCTTCACCTCCCGGATTTCAGCCCAGCGGGCCGAGCCATAGGTCTCGACATTCTTCGCCTCACGGGCACGCCATACCGACATCGCGATGGCGACGGCGATGGAGATGAAGCCGCCTGAAGCGGCGATGATTGCGCCTTCAACAAAGATCGGCGGGGCATAGGCGTCGTAGAAGTACCACCACCAGAAGAAGGCGGGTGGATAATAGACCGGCCAACCCGCCAGCTCGAACCACGGCGTGCCGAGCTGCGCCTGAAAGCCGAGCCGCCAGGCGGTCCATTGGGTCGCGCCCCAGGTCGTGAGCAGCACGATGAGGAACACGGTGGTGATCTGGCCCCAGAGGATTTTCGTCGCGGACATCGGCGGCGGTCCTTTCTTCCTTGCTGGCTAGAGGGCGAGCCCGCGCTTGCGGCCGAGGCCCCATTCGATGCCGCCGCCATCCTTCACGGCGCCAGCGACATGCTGGCCGAGCTTGCGTTCGATCTCGCGGGACCAGGGCACGAGCTGGAAGCCGAGGCCGTTGTCGATCATCGCGAACCGGCCGGAGGAGAGGTCGAGACGCTGGCGATAGATGCCCGCGACCTGATCACCGGCGGTCTGCTTCATGTGCGCAAGGCCGGTCTCGGCGGAGAGGCGCGCCCCGACCGCATCCAGTTCGCGCCGCCGCAGCGTGGCGAGGAGGTCGCGTTGCAGGATGATCCGCTGGCCTTGGCGTCGACCGAGGCCTTGGTCGGCGAGATGCTCGGCCCGTGCCTGAAGGGCGTCGCGCACCTCTCGCCCGAAGCCTCCCATCGACAGCGGCATGGGGTCCGCCTCCACAAGCCGATGGTCCAGCCAGGTGGCCCCCGGCGCCTTGATCTGCTGGCCGAGTTCGAGGTCTGACCGGCTCGCGAGAACAAGCGTCGGGCGCGGCTCATCGGCTCGGCCAAAGCGCCGAACCTCCACGATGCCGCCGATCGCAGGCGCATGCTCGAAGGCCTCGACACCGCGGAACCGGACATGGTGGGCGCGGCCATCGGTGCCGTCGATCACCGCATAGGCTTCGCCCGTCAGTTCGTCGTGCAGGCCGCGATCGACCAGCCGCCCGATGATCGGCACCTGTCCGCTGCCGCCTTCGATGACATAGTCGGCGACAGCGCGATCCTCACCGCGCTCGGCGAAGGCGCGGTGCATGGTCTTGATGATGTCCCCGCGAAGCCCGAGGTCGCGCAAACTGCGTTCGGCGTCGAGCCCGACCATCCACTCGCCGGGGCTGGCGGATGACGCGAGGCCCATCTTCTCCAGGTGCTGGAGCCGCCCGATCATGAGCCGGCGGGTCTGGGGATCAGCGGCGCCGGATTGCTCGGGACGAAGATCGATGAAGCCGGTCTCGTCGGCGGCGATGCGAATCTCGACATCGAGGCGCGTCCAGCGCTCGGCCGTGATTTCGCGCTCGAGCGCCGTCTTGATCTCGTGCTCCGGCTTCGGGCCGAGTTCGATCGACACGAGATCCTCGGCCCGGGATCGCAAGCCGCGGCTGATGTAGTCGCGTGAGATGACGAGGTCGGTGCCCTGGGTGTCGACGCCTCGCACCAGCAGGTGGACGTGGGGATTGTCGGTGTTCCAGTGATCGACCGCGACCCAATCGAGCCGGGTCCCGAGGTCGGCTTCCATTTGGCGCGCGAGGTCGCGCGTGAAGGCGCGCAGGTCCGTCATCTCGCCGGCGTCCTCGGGCGAGATGATGAAGCGGAAATGGTGCCGGTCGTCCTTCGAGCGCGCGGCGAAACCAGCGTCATCGGCGCGGTCGCTGTCTGCATCGAACATCACGGCCTTTTCACCGTCGCGCGTGACGCCGTCGCGCTTGAGATAAGAGAGGTGGGCATTGAGCGGCGCAGACCGAAAGGCCCGGCCCTGGTGGCGGGCGATCCGCGCCTTGACGACGACGCGGCGCGACGAGCTGAAAAGCCGCGCGCGGCTGAAGGCGATCCGTCCGCGCCCGAAGCTCGAACGGCCATAGCCGGACGCCTTGCGGCCAGGACCGCCGCCGGTGCCGACATGCCCCGAGCGCTTGGCGGCGCGCAGGACTTGGTTGATGAAGCTCTTGGGTTTCGGCGCCCGCGTCGAACCGATGCGGCCCGGCCGGACCCGGAAGTCGCTGTCGCCGTCGCTCATCGCCGGCCTCCGGCGGGCCAAACGCGGGACAGTGCCGGCAATGTCCTTGAAATAACTTGGATAATAGCCGGAACCGGCACTGCCCCCGACCGACCGGCACGTGAAAAGCCATGCGAAAGCAATGGCTTGCACGCGAGTGGCGAGCCGCTTTTATCTCGCCATCTGTTGGTCGTGTCTGCTTCGCCCCAACCGCCCCGTGCCGCCTCTTTCCGGGAGCTCGCTACACCGCGCCGGAGTGCGATTCTGGTCATGGACGCCCCCTATCAAAGGCGCGGGTCACGAAGATGCCTGCCGTCTGCGTCGAACCGGCGATTGGGGGTTGCTGCGGATCTGCTGTTCGGCTGCCGTTCCTTTGACGATCGGGCTGCGATCGTTCTGCTGCAGCGCTGCCGTCGGAGCGCGCGACGAACAACGGAGACCGAGTCCACGCGAGCGGGTCGACGGTCGCGACAGCGACGCCGGCAGCGAGCGGCTCACTGCCGATCAACGGCACGATCGCGGCCACGTAGGCGATGGTCTCGGCGGGCAGCGCGCGGCCAGCCGAGAGATAGTCATCGTAGCGCCCGGGGCCGGCATTGTAGGCCGCAAGGAAGCCCGGCGCGCCGTAGCGGTCGTGCATTTCGCGCAGATATGCTGCACCAGCCAGGATGTTGTCGCGCGGGTCAAAGGGATCGGCCCCCAGACCGTGGCGCGCCCGCAGATCCGCCCAGGTCGCGGGCATGATCTGCATGAGTCCCAGCGCGCCTTTGGGCGAGACCGCGCGCGCACGACCGCCGCTCTCGACGCGCATGACTGCCCAGATCCAGCGCTCGGGAATGCCGAACCGCTGCGCTGCCTCGGCGACCGCTTGTGTGTAGGGCGAGCCTGCAGCGGGTCGCTCGATGACCGAGGTCTGCGCCAGAGACGGCGCGGGCATCGCGCCGGCAAAGGCCAGGCCGGAAAGCAGAAGGAAGGGCAGTCGGCGGGCAGCCCCTTTCGCTCCTGCAGCGGGCTGGCGACGGGAGACGCGCATCGGTCAGTCCCGCTCGCTGCGCTTGGTCGGCCGGTTCCAGTAGAGACCCCATGCTGACTTGTCGTCGGCCGACTGGAACAGGTTGGCCCGGATCGGCTGTGCGAAGGTCGGATCGTCGAGCTGCAACGACACATACTCGCCGGCTTTCTCGCCGGTGCGCTTCCATCCCGCCCCCACTTCCGGCCCATCGGCGTCGTCGCCGAGGTGAACGCGATAGTCGGGCGCGTTCTCGGCGTCGGTGTGCTCCGCCGGCACGAGCACCAGAGCGGCGTCGAGGGCGAGCGTGCGGATGCGGCCGCCATAGCCGCTCTTGGTGCGGGTGAATTCTCCTATCAGGCTCATGGCAACCTCTTTGGCGATGCGGTGGAACGGGTCATGGCTGCGCCGTCACCGCGTCGGCGCGTGCCAGACGAAGCGACCGTCGCCGTCTTCGTCGGTGTAGAGAGGCGTGGCCCGGCCGATCACGGTGGTGACGGCGAGAGGCCCGAAGTAGCGGCCGTCCAGGCTGTCCCGGACGCCGATGTTCATGAGGAAGAGTTCGCTCGCGCCGATCCGGTGGCAGCCTCTCCAGATAGGCAGCGTGCGTCCCAGACGGTCGCGGTCGAGCGCATTGCCGACGGTGATCCCGTCGACGGTAATGTCCCCTTCCGAACGGCAGACTGTCTGCCCGGGAAGTGCGGCAACGCGCTTCAAGAGCGGTACGCCGCGCGGCAGATAACCCCGGTCCGCGAGGAATGCGGCAAGCGGCTCCGGTGCATTGACCGCGACAAGGTCGGTGACCTCGAGCGGCGTAGCCGAACCGATCTCATAGAGGCCGACCGGGACGCTGGCCGATGCGTTCCAGACGAGCCGCGGTGCAACGTGCACCATCGCCAGCGTGATCACCAGGAGCGCGGCGCCCGTGGCCGTCAGCAGGTAGCCGGCGCGCGTCATGGCTCGGCCCTCTGTCGCAAGCGCCAGGCGCGGTGCTGCTGTCGGGAGTAGGATCGCGGGGCGTCCCCGGCGGCGAGCCGGTTATGGATATGGCGCCAATAGTCAGGCGCAGCTTCGGCGGGATCGATGTCGAGCGCTTCGATCGCGTCGATCAGAAGCAGCACCTGCTCGACGCTCGGCCAGCCGCTCGTTTGCAGCAGGATTTCACCACCGGGCCGCACCGAGGGTAGCGTCTGATAGCCTTCGCCCGCGCGGACGGCGCGCAGGATGTCGATGCGCGAGACGACGGTGCCAAAGCCATTCGATGCCCAGCGGACGAAGGCGAAGACAGCCCCGGCGGGGAAGCTGAGGACGCGGCGCCGTCGGTCGAGGATCTGCTCGTGGACCGCATGGCCGAAGCGGATCCAGTGCTCGATCTGCTTCTCGCGCCAAACCAGTTCGACCTCGGTGAACCGACCGGGAGGTGATGATGGCCGAACGCCCGCTGCGCCATGAATTGCCGGTGCGCTCATGGCGCGTCCCCCTCGGCAGGAAACGCGCCCGCGAGGAGATCGCGCAGCATGTCCGCCACAGTCTGGCCGCGCCGGAACGCGGTGACCTTGATCCGGCCGCGCAGGTCGGGCGTGACATCGATCGTGAGGCGCGCGGTGTAGGCGATGGCGTCAGCCCTGCGGCCGCGCGGATCGTCGGCGGCCTTGATCCAGGTGTCCGGGTCGCCGGGCCGTGCGGCGAAGCTGCGCGTGGTCATGGTGCGAGCCTTCCAACCTCGGCGCAGAGCGCTGCGATCTCGCGCGTACCGGCACGCTGGCCATCGAGCTCCGAGATCAGGCGGCCGGATTGCGCGGCATCCGCGAAGCCGACGCGTTGGCCGATCGCGCTAGCCAGCACCGGCGGATCGTGTTCGGCGAGCGCCTTGGCGGTCTCGCGTGCGATGATGGTGCGCGCGCCACAGCGGTTGAGCACGAACCGGGCGACAAGCGACGGGCGGAACAGGCGTGCTTCGCGGAGCAGTGCCAGCATCTCGGCTGACGCCCATCCGTCGAAGGGCGACGGCTGAACCGGGATGAGGACGAGATCGGCGGCGAGCAGGGCCGAGCGCATGAGGCCGGCGACGCGCGGGGGACCATCGATCACCACATGATCGGCGCCGCGCGCCAGTTCGGGCGCTTCGCGGTGCAAGGTGTCGCGCGCCAGTCCGATGACGGCGAACCGGCGGGGCAGGCCTTCACGGGCGCGCGCTTCGGACCAGTCGAGTGCGGAACCCTGCGGATCGGCATCGATGAGCATGACGCGTTGATCGCGGTTCGCCCATTCGCCGGCGAGATGGAGGGCGAGCGTCGTTTTGCCGACTCCGCCCTTCTGGTTGAGCAACGCGACGATCATGACCGCGCGCTCCGTCGGCCGCGGGGTGGTTTTCCACCGTCGCCCCGCTCCAACAAGAAGTTAGATTCCTTGTTAGACTCCAAGTTAAGGCTCGGAATCGCCGTTTCAGGCCAGAGGGTTAGTTGCGATCCGCGCGCCCGAAGTCCCGAGGCGGCTGCGCCCGAAATCCCGATACCATTTGCGCCCGAAGTCCCGATCGCATCCACAACACCATCCACAGGGCCTATGGACAAGTTGATGGGGCGGATGTGCAGGCGTTCCTGACGAGCGGCGCGCTCCAGAGCCAAGCGATAGCCGGGCAGCGGCTGGCGGGCGACGATGCGGCGGATGTCGATTGCGAAGTCGGAAACACGCGCCTGGCTGCCCGATTTGGCGTGCAGGTGCGCGATTTCAAAGGTCCAGCCCGCTGGCTGACGGCCGGCATGCTTGCGGGCGACCCGATAGAGCCAGCGCTCGATGCCGCCGGTCAGTCGGAAATAGGCGGGATCGATGGCGAGGACGAGCGAGCGGTCGATGACACCGCGATAGAGCCAGTCGGGCAGGACGAATTCCATGCCCTCCACGCGGCCGTCGCGCGTCGTGCATTCCCCCCACTCGTTGATCCAGGAGAATTGCTGACGCCGCCAATGCTCGCCGTTGCGGATCGTGGTGCGGATGACCGTCGATTGAAGGCGCGCGAGAGCGCCCTTGAGAAGCCGATAGTCGCGCGATCCGGTCTGGCGCCCGATGGCGGTCAGGAGTTGATACGGCGTGAAGCGCAGGAAGCGTGACGTTTGGAAGTCGAGGTTTGCGGCCTCGACGATCTGGCTCGCGGCCCAGATCAGGATGTCGGCGTCCCAGATGGTCGCCATGCCATGCTCGGGAACTGCGAAGACTTCGACGCGGACGTCGCCGGCTTCGTAGTGGATCGGTGAGGTGCGCTTGGCCTTGGCAAGCGAGAAGAAGGGCCGCTCCATCAGATCGCGCTGGTCGCGCGGACTGGCGTCGCCGGTGGCGACGACGAACGGGTCGAGCCGCGATCGTTCGCTCAAGGAGAGGGGGCGCTGCCGCGGGGACATGTCGGATGGCTCAGCGGGCTTGGCCGCCGCCGAAGGCAGGCGTGACGGCGGCATGGCGCTTGGCGGGAAGGACACTCCCGCGCGGATCGGACGTCGAGGTGACGAAGCCGCGGTCGGCCCAGGCTTTCAGGTCCTCGAGCGCGTAGACGACGCGCCCGCCGAGCTTGCGATAGGCGGGACCGGTGCCGTAGGTCCGGTGCTTCTCGAGCGTGCGATCCGAGAGACCGAGGAAGCGGGCCGCTTCAGGCGTGCGGAGAAAGCGCTGCGGTACGCCGGCGCCATTGGGTGACATGATCGAGCCTCCGAGGTTGCGCGAGAGCCGCAGGGGGACAGCGGCGGTCGGCGGCTACCCTGGCGGAGCGCGAAGTTGCGGAGGGAGTGGGAAGCTGGCGGGAGCAAATCCCCACACCAAACCCGCACCAGTCAAAGAGCGTGAATTGGAGAAGCCGCCTCTGCGGCAAACCGCGACGACGTCTGAGCCGGGTCCTTAGAAAAGCGTCGGACTTGTTGCGATCGTCTCGTGATCGACTAGAATCTTACCATGGCCGCCAGATCAATCTCTTTTGTTATCAAGGCAGAAGTCAAAGACTGCCAGAAGACTCGGCTCAAATTTGAAGCGCAAAAGACGATGTATGGCGGTAAGAACATAGCTGTGGGTGACTGCATCTTCATATTCGCAAGTGAGAATGAAGGCGGGCACGGGCTGTTCGGCCGTGGTGTCGTGTTGAATGCCGAGGCCACACCAAGGACGGAAGCTGTCAGGCAGACGCCGCGTGTCACGGTTGAAGTTGAGCTCACCAAAGTTGCAAAATGCCCACTCGGCCGGACGGAGCTGCGAAGCTATCGAAGCTGGGTGGACGGTCGACCGGAGACTGAACTGAATTTTAAGCTCTACAGGCAAGCCACGAACAAAATTGTGGGGCTGTCAGATGCGGCTCGCCAATACCTTGAAGGCTTCTTTTGACCTCATCCGCCTTGCGGTCGATTGAGTCGAAGGTTTGTATTTCGATATCGCCAAAAATGTAGCCTTGTCCTTGGCCGATTTCTTCGGATTCTCCGTGTGCGCTGGCAGCCCTACCATCTACGGCGATGACTCAGCAGGCGTCGATAGCCGCCCGCGATCATGGCGAGGCCGCCGCGCACAAGTTCCATCGTTGCAAACCGGCGCGAGGATGTTTTCCACGGTTCATCGGCAAGGTCGCGCGTGCCGAACAGTGTCACGGCGATTTCGCGGTAGCTGGCGCCGCTGAGACGACCGTCCACGGCCTGCAACATCCGTCGCGCACGTTGACGCTGCTGCCGCGTGAGCCGCGTGTCGGCAGGGATCGCGCGACCATGAAGCGAACTCAGAAGACGGGCGACGGCCTCAAGCCGATCAAAGCCTTCGGGGCCGAGCGGGATGACGGCCGCTGCGCCTTCGTCGGCGCTCGCGCCGGCGAGGCGTAGTATCTGAAGCCGTTCACCGTTCGTGAGGCTGTGAAGAAAGTGGGATCCCTGCGCGTCTGAGTGGCTGGCAGTCTGCGACTCAATGGCTGGCGACTTGTCGTCCTTCGCCAGGATCGCAGGCGGCGCGGTCAACATTACGACGCCGGTGTTCACGGTGGGCGCCCAGATGGGTGCGGCCTCTTTGGCGTCGAGGATCGGCGACAACAGGAAATCGCAGCCCCCATTTGCGCCGCGCCGCATCGGCCGCCGTGGTGTTAGCGTCCGGCGCTGCCTGAGCCGTTTGGAAGTCGTGCTGGTAGTCTTCGTTGCGGCGCAGCCATTCCCAGGCGAGTTCAGGCGAGACGAGATCTTCGACGTATTCGTAGCGTCCGGACGATCGCCAGTGCGAGATGTCGGGGGTCATTAATACTCCGCCAGCAAATCTACAACAGCTTTGCCGAATAGATTCCACTGCTGCGACGAGAGCGGAAGCGGGAGAATCGGAAACCCGCGATGCCACACCGGCATCACCTCCCGGATCACCGGCGAGGGCGCTCGTGCGCGAGCTCGCGGTAGCCGTGCTGGCTCATCCATCTGGCGCGGGCAAGATGACTGTCGTGGACGCGGCGTGCGCGCTCCGGCTCGGCAGCCGGGTCGATGCCGAACAGGATCGAAACTGCTTCTTCCCAAGCCGCGCCGTCGGAAGCGGCATCGAGGAGGCGCAGGTAGAGCGTCATGTGCGACCGATCATAGTCGGTGACCGATACGCCCTCGGGCGGTCGTTCCAAGAAATCAGCCTTTGTCACGACGCCCCACCCAGATCGCTTCGCTGCCCGTCGGCGGCCGGAGCGTTAACCAGCATGGGTTCACGGAGCAATCGCTCCAGATGCGCAAGCTCGACCAACTACACTCGCGAGCGTTCCTGCACGGTCGATGTTCGGTTACGGACAAGCATCACCCCTTCACCTTGGTCGGACTGCAGAACAACGATGCCATGCGCTTCAAAGGCCCGGCGCACCTGATCGCGCGTGCTCTCGTACACCTTCAAGTCGCTCTCCGACTCGAGGCGCTTGAGCGCGGTCAGTGATACACGGGCTTCGTCAGCGAGCGTCTCCTGTGTCCAACCCAGCAGCGCGCGTGCGGCCCGCGACAGTCGGGCGGTGATCATGCATGATCACCTCCACTCGGACCTCAGCGCACGCCAGAACTACGGCTATAATAGTCGTTCTGGGCCTCAGTGGCCAGACTGAAGAGCGTCTATTGCGGTCGTTCGAGTAGTTCAGGCAGCAACCTGATTCGGATGCTTTGGCTGACGAAGACCCCGTCCGGATCGACCGGACGGGGCGTCGCCGGAGCCTCAGTCGCCGTTGCGGCGGGTGGGGCGAGACCAGATGAGGCTGAAACCTTCGCCGTCCTCATCGTCGAACAGGTTGGCGTAGATCGGGGCGTTGAAGCTTGGGTCGTCCAGCTTGAGGCCAAGATAGTCGCGGCCCTCGTTGGAGCGCTTGGACCAGGCGGCGCCGATCTCGGCGCGACCGACCAGGACGCGGTGGCTGGGGGCGTTCTCGCCGGTGGCCCGGGTCTCGGGGACGATGCGGACATTCTTGGCCTGAACGCTCAGGGTGACGATCTCGCCGGTGAACTCGTTCGTGCCGGTCTTCTTGAAGGTGCCGATGGTGGCCATGTCATTTCTCCTCGATCTGAAGTCTCGAGCCCGCACCATTGCGGCCTCGATGGCGATCGACGGGCCGGAGACGCTCGGCGGCGCACCCCAGCCTCGGGGCCCCAGTTCACTGGGTTAGGCTTGGGGCCTGACAGCAAAGGAGGAACTTTCTTGTCCCGCGAGGAATGGCGGCGCAGCCGGCAGGGGAAGAAAGTTGTGACGCCGCTGTTGCGCCATAGGCGAGCGAGGCGTGAGCCGGTATTCGGCCAGATCAAGCCATTGAAGAGGCCGCTCGGGTGCGCTCGATGTGGCTAGATCCCGAGGGGATGAAGTGGCGGCGCAGGGCATCGACCGACTTGGCACGCGCGGTTCACGTGATCGACGTTTCTGAGCGCGGAGCTGACACGTCTCGTCCTGCTGATGAGGAGCGCCTGACCGATGACGCCCGTCAGCTTGCGTTAGGTCAGTCGGCGAATGAGCAGCCTGGGATCAGACGATCAGCGAGCACTGCGCCATGACAGGTTGCGCGCTGACGTGCGCGCCCTTTCGCCCGATCTCACATCAGGTCGGTCGATGGTTGTTGCGTGGTGCACGTCCGCTTTCTGGTCCGGCTCTGCGGCCAGTTGGGCATTCAGGCATTGGCAACGCCCCGGCTAGTCGATCCTGGCGGGGTGAGCGACGTCACGCGGATGAAGGTCGTGACTGCAACCGCAATCGCCCCGATGACCGAGAACGCGAGCTGCCAGGTTTCCGAGGGCATGATGTGCTTCACGATGCCATGCGTCGCGTGAAAGCCCGCGATGGCTGCGGGCGCGACGAAAGCCAGGGCGACGAGGATTTTCAGCCAGGCCGGCCGCAGAACGGCAAGCAGAAGCTGGCCGACGCCGAGTGCGATACCGGCGCCAACGGCGCCGATGACGATGGCACCGAGCAGGCCGGCGCCGGTCTGATGCGCCCAGATGCCGGCGCTGACGCCGATGAAGGCTGGGAGCGCAAAGACAGCGAGCGTGAACAACAACCAGCAAAGCACGCCGATGGCGGCAAGCGAACCGAGAATGGCGAAGACGATCATGGTGGTGGCCTCCGTGACAATAGGTCTGACGGGTGCGCCGACCACCACCACCAAGGCGCAATAGAAAGTATAGCCAAATTCGATGCGCTTCGGGAGCGGAAATCGAACCGATCTCCGCCTGCGAAGCTGTTCCGCCAGACGTCAGACGTCGAACGGATCGATCTCGGCCACGATCTCGGCATCGCCGTCGAACTCGTTGCAGGGAGTGACGGACAGTGTGCCGTCGCCCGCCCGGAAGATGATGATGGCGACCATCAGGGTGCCAGCGAGGCTGTTTGCGAAGGCGTAAGCGGCGTCGAGGGACATCGGTCCGGCTCCTGTTCCGAGCGGAGGACCATCCCCCGCTGACAGGCGCCCCGAAGTGTCCGGCCGTGGGCCGCAATCACCGCGCAGGCGAAGACGAAGCGGCGGCACGCCATGGCGTAGCCGACCCTTCACGGGTTGATGGCTTCAGGCCCTCGGTTGGACCAAGGATCAGCGCAGGGACGAGGGGGTGGGCGGACGCTGAATATGGGCGGGATTGCAGCTTGCTTACCGAAGTTTGGCTGACTGCAGTCAGCGCGTCACGGTTGCCAAGGATCGGCCAAGGTCGGGCCTGGGGCGCCGAACGTTCTTGTGTCACCCCATTGCACCACGAACCCGACCTTGTGGGCGATCGTGGCGATGCAACTCGTGAACATCGGGAAACCCATGCAAACGGGCGTGCATTGACGGCTAGAATGAGCCGGCGGCGCTTACAAACCGCCATGTATCGAGGTCCGAGTTGCGGTGGCATGCAGACAGGCAGGCCCTGGGCGACATGTGACAAAAATCGCCGTTTCGCTGACTTGCTTGAGCGGGTTGCGAGCCCCATGAGCGCTGTGGCGAGCATCTACTAGCGACCGCCTGCAATGCCAGTTAAGAAGAGGACGACGAGCTCTGGAATTGAGCAAAACGAGGCGTTTCGAGGCAGGTGAAAGCCGATGAAGACCATCGGACTAATTGGCGGCATGAGCTGGGAAAGCTCGGCGCAGTATTATCGGATCATCAATCAGGGCACCCGCACTCGGTTAGGCGGCGTTCATTCAGCCAAGAGTGTGATGGTGTCGGTCGACTTTGGCGAGATTGAGCGCCTGCAACACGATGGACGCTGGACCGACCTGACGGAGCGCATGGTGGAGGCGGCTCGTCAGGTGGAACGAGCAGGCGCAGACTTCTTCCTGATATGCACCAACACCATGCACCGAATGGCGAAGGAAGTAGAGGATGCGGTGGAAATCCCGCTCCTTCACATCGCGGACCCTACGGCTGAACGGATCACAGCGGACGGACATGCCCGTGTCGGGCTGCTTGGTACCGCATTCACGATGGAGCAGATGTTCTACAAAGGACGGCTGACAGACCGGCACGGGCTGGAGGTGCTCATCCCTGATCGGGACGACCGTGCTGTGGTCCACCGGATCATCTACGAAGAGCTTGTCACCGGGCGCGTGCTCGACTCTTCGCGCGAGGCGTATCGGGACGTGATTGCCCGGCTGGTTGTGCGCGGAGCCGAGGCAGTTATTTTGGGCTGTACGGAGATCATGCTTTTGGTCGGTCGCGACGACAGCGCTGTGCCTTTGTATGACACGACCGCCCTCCACGCCGAGGCGGCAATCGAGTTAGCAACCGCCATCGCAAGCTGATCAGTCCAAGCTGCCGGAAAGCAGGCGATCGGCATTGGGCGTTTCAAGGCGGCGGCAAGCGATAGGACCCCTTCGCGATTTCGTTGAGAATGCTTCCCTCATGTACCGGACGCCAACCGAGTGAGCGCGCCCTCGAACTTGCCGTCTGATTGTTGATCGCCATCATTGCGGCGAGCCAATCGCCCCAAATCGTCGTCGCCTCGTTTCGATCAATCGAAAGAGCTGACCTTTCCGTCGCCACACCGACGGCTTGGGCGAGGCCGAACGCGGAGACGCCATTCTCGGCGGCGGCGTGGATCAATGTACCGCCGAGTTCTGCGTTTTCGAGGACGATACGATAAAGCGTCGCAGCGTCGTCGACATGAACCGCTGAATAAAGGTTTGCGCCCGCGCCAACATAGCCCGAATAGCCAATCTTGCAGGCCGCCTTAAAGAGCGCGGGAACGAAGACGCTCCCTCCATGGCCGTAAACAAAAAGCGGCAGCCGCACGACGGCGCAATGCATCTTGTTTCGGCGGCCGTAGTCAACGACGAGGTGCTCGACCGCCGCACGGCCCGAACGATCCGCGACCGGCATCGCCGTCTCCGCCGCATCGTCGATCACCTCCTTTCCGGTGTCGCCCAGAATGCCGGAGCCGGATGATAGGATGAAGCGAGTTCCCGGTCGTGACAGCCCGTCCAACATGGCGAGCACGGCCGCGCGATCGGTCTGGACGGCCTCGCCGAAGCGGGACAGGTCGTGGTCGAATGCGGTATGAACGACCGCGTCAACGGATTGCACGGCGCTGGTCAGCGTCGCCGTATCGCGGAGGGATCCTTGCTTCGGTGCGACGCCGATCCGGTGGAGCGCCTGCGCGGAAGCATCCGACCGTGCCAGTCCGATGACTTCGTGCCCTGCCTCGATTAGCAGGTTTGCGACTCGGCTGCCGACATAGCCGGTGGCACCGGTAAGGAAGACGCGCATCCTCCGCCTCAACCGACGCGAAGAAGGATTTTGCCGACGACCGTGCCGCTGTCCTGCGCCGCGTGGGCGCGGGCGATTTCGTCGAGCGGCAGATCAAGTCCGATGACCGGGCGACAGGCGCCGCTTGCCAGCGCGGCATTGATGTCGCGCGCGGCATCGAGGTGCGCCTGATGCGGCATGGCATAGACGAACACCCAGCGGATCGTTGCGCCGCCGAGCAGCGCGGGCACGAAAGGCACGGTTAGCATCGTATCGGCGCTGTCCGAAGCGTAGGCACAAATGACGCCGTTGGTGGCGAGGCAGGCGAGATCGGTCGCGATGTTGGTGGCGAGCGAAACGTCAATGACGCGGTCGACGCCGTGTCCATCCGTTGCCTCGCGCACGTGCGACGCGATGTCGTCGGCGTGCCGGTTCAGGACGAGGTCGCACCCGGCAGCGCTGACCACGCGCGCCTGTTGTTCGCGGCTCACCGTCGCGATCACG
This sequence comes from Sandaracinobacteroides saxicola, assembly GCF_014117445.1. NCBI lineage: Bacteria > Pseudomonadati > Pseudomonadota > Alphaproteobacteria > Sphingomonadales > Sphingosinicellaceae > Sandaracinobacteroides > Sandaracinobacteroides saxicola. Next base: position 330,310 of record NZ_CP059851.1, read on the forward strand.
CGCGCGCCGAGATACTTGGCGAGCATCACCGCCGCCAGTCCGACCGCGCCCGTGCCGCCCTGAACCAGCACCCAGCGTTCTTCGATCGCTCCATCGGCGAGGAGGCAGCGATGCGCCGTCATCGCGGGCACGCCGAGACAGGCACCGACCTCGAACGAAACCCCTTCGGGCAACGCAACCGCCTGTTCGGCGGGTACGATGCAGAGCTCTGCGCCTGTGCCGAAGGGGCGGCCGCGCTGCGCCTCGTAAATCCAGACACGTTCACCGATCCGTGCGGGATCGACGCCGGGACCGACGCTTTCAATCACGCCAGAGCCGTCCTGATGAGGCACGATGCGCGGGAACGGCATCGGCGCGCCGCCCCATCCGCTACGCCCCTTCGTGTCGGACGGGTTCAGCCCGCTGACCGCGATGCGCACGCGCACTTCGCCAGGGCCGGCCATCGGATCGGGCAGTTCGCCGAGCCGGAGGACCAATGGGTCTCCCTGCTGATCGTAATAGGCTGCGCGCATATCTCTGCTCCTCGCGTCGACCATCGTCCGGACGGATCACCAAACGCAAGTAGGCAACTTGATTGCTGCTAGGGTGCTTTTGTATACTAAAAAGATGCCAAGTGCTGATCGCCAGTTTCAATGTCCCGTCGCCGCGACGATTGCGGTCGCTGGCGGCAAGTGGAAGCCAATCATCGTCTTCCACTTGCTCGATGGCACGCGACGGTTCGGCGAGCTGAAGAAGCTCAGCGGTGGCGCGTCGCAGCGCGCACTGACAATGCACCTGCGTGAACTCGAAGCCGATGGGATCGTGTCGCGCCGCGTTTACGCGGAGGTGCCGCCGAGGGTCGAATACTCGCTCACTGAGCGGGGCCGAAGCCTTGAACCCGTGCTTCGGGCGATGAAGGCGTGGGGCAGTGAATACGTGACAAGCTACAAGGGCCCGGAGAAGTAGCTAGGGATGCGGCCGCTAGTTGCGGTTAAACGTTCATTGCCGACCGACCGAAGCAATGTCGGTAGCAGACGTTGCAAGCGGATCGTGATGGCGGCGCTCACGCGCCGCCGAACCTCCAGACCGGGATGCCGAGCTTCTTCGCCTTGTCGGCCAGGTTGTCCTGGATACCGGTGCCGGGGAAGACGATGACGCCGATCGGCAGTATGTCCAGCATCTGATCGTTGCGTTTGAACGGGGCGGAGCGGCCGTGCTTGGTCCAGTCGGGGGCGAAGCCGATCTGCGCGACGCCGCGGTTGTCGGCCCAGCGGGCAGCGATCTTCTCGGCCCCTTTCGGAGATTTGCCGTGCATCAGCACCATGTCGGGATGCTTCGCGCGGACTTGGTCGAGCTTGGCCCAGATCAGTTGGTGGTCGTTGAAGTCGAGCCCGCCGGTTAGCGCGATCTTCGTCCCGGCGGGCAGCAGCACCTCGCGATCGGCGCGTTTGCGCGCGGCGATGAAGTCGCGGCTGTCGATCATCGCAGAGGTGAGCTGGCGATGGTTGACGCGTGAGCCGTGGCGGGGAGACCAGTTCGAGCCGGTCGTCTTCCGGTAGAGGTCGGCGCCGGTGTCGCGGAGGAGTTCGAGGGCGTCGCGGCGTTCGATGAGCCGCTGTCCGGTGGCGATCAGCGCTTCGAGTTGCACGGCCTTCACCTCGGAGCCGTCCTGTTCGCGTTGCCCCTGCTTCTGCGCCTGCTCGTTGTCGTCGAGCGTGCGTTCGACCCGTTCGACGGCGCGGTGGAAGGTGTTGACCGTTGACCAGAGCAGGTCGTCGAGATCTGCGTCGAGGCCGGTATCGGCCATGGTGGCGATCAGAGCGTCGAAGATGTCGGCGACGGCGCCGGCGATCACGCGATCTTCCGGGATTGGTCGAGGATCGGGTTCATCCTCGCGGGGATGGAAGCCGTAGAGCTGAAGCTCGGTCAGAACGTGGTCGGTGGGAGATGAGATGTGGTCGGGCTCAAATTCGTCATGCTCGCTCATCGGAAGCTCCGTTCGCTGGACCGCGACCGCCGCGGCCTTCATGGCGACGAAGCCGTCGGACGGGCTGGACTGGCACCGGGAGCGAAGCGAGGGGCCGCAGCGTGAGCGAAGGACCGCAGTGGCCGGCTATTTTGTCTCGCGATGGAAAGGCCCGAGCCGGGGTCCCCGCGCGGCTTGACCGCGTGGGGTGGAACGGGCCGCCGGAAAATAGTCGGCCACAAGGTTGCCTGGATGGACCGTCTGATGGCCGATCGCCCTCTGGAAGGCCGGGGCGCGGTCCTCTGGCGAAACGGTTATCCCAGATGCAGGCGTTTCACGAAGTGCTCGACCGGCGGTCGCCTGCCTCCATCCCGGTCAGGCTGCATGCTCCATGAAGCGTGCGACGTCCTGGGGCGCGATCTGGACTCGGATGGCCGCCCGTAGCGCCGCGAGCCCCAGCAGCCGGAGGTCTTCATTGAAGTCGCCAAGCGTCGGAGACAGGATGACCGCCTCGATGCCCGCTTGCTCCGCGCGGGTCATCAAGGTCGTCACCGCTGCATCGCCGGCGGGATCGTCATCACGCGCGACATACAACCGGTGCAGGGTGTCGGGGAACTGGATGGCGGCGAGATGCGCCGCCGACAGCGCGGCCACCATCGGCATGGTCGGCAGGACGCAGCGCAGCGACAGCATGGTCTCGACGCCTTCGCCGGCCGCCATCACCGAGCCCGGCAATCCGAAGCGCACGGCAGAACCGAGGAGACTGCCCATCGCCCGTCTCGGTGTCTCGACTGGCGCCTTGCCTAAGGTCGCTTCGTTGAAGCCGTCGGGGTCCAGCCAGGTGCGGTGCGCGCCGGTGAGCTTGCCATTGAGATCCGTGACGGCGGCGATGATCGCCGGCAAGATCTCGGTCGGGGAATGCTCATCGGGCCGGAAGAAGCAGCGAGGATGGAAGCGCAGCGATCCGGTTTCGTGCAAAGACGTAATGCCGCGTCTGCGCAGATACGTCTCGGCGAGTGTACGGCTGATTGGCCGTGCCATCGCGAAGAGACGCCTCGCGGCTTCTGGCGAACCCATGGGCATCGCAGACGTCCTAGCCCGCCGCGACTCTAGTGCGGGCTCTGGATGCGGGAGGCTCAAGAAGCGCCGCGCCTCCTCGGCGATTTGCTTGAAGTCGCGAAGGCCGCAGGTTTCGCGAATGACATCGAGCAGATCGCCATGCTCGCCGGTGGCGGCGTCGGTCCACTTGCCGACGGCGCCCTTACCCGTCTGCGGCCCCTTGAGCCGCACGAACATTGAGCGGCCTGGCGTGTTGCGAACGTCGCCGACCAGCCAGTAGCCTCCCTGTCTTGTGCCGTTGGACAGATAGTGCCGGCACACGGCTTCGGCTTGGCCGGCAAGGCGGGCAGCAAGATCGGATGCGTGCAAGCTGGCCATCACGCGGCCTCCCGTTCAGAGATTCGCGTGACCGGATAGCGCTCCATCACCTTGGCAAGGACGGCCACGCCGGTCGCGTCGGTCGGAACGAACATCCGGAGCTTCCAGGAGATGATCTCGTGGAACAGGCCGTAGGATCGGAGGCGATCGCGCATCGTGTCGGAGAAGCCCGATAGCTCGATGCGGTGGACGCCCATCACCCGCACGCGGTGGAGCTGTAGGTCTTCGGCGAGATCGATCACCGTGCCGCCGGCCACCAAGGCTGCGAAGGCATCGGCAGCCGTCAGCGTGGGCACTTCGATCGCGAGCGCGTTGGCCGCCCAAGCTGGAGACACGCGTCGACCTATGATGCGTTCACCGTCGTCCGTCTGGAGGCGATAGACACGCGTGCACTCATCCGGGAGACGCTTCCAGATTGGAAGCAGGAGCCCGGCGACGACATGGATCGTGCTGTTGGTGAACTCGGGGATCTGCCCCAGTTCGCGCTGCCATGCCGCCGCGAAGACCTCGCGATCGGCCACTCGCCAATGGCTTTCCGCCATCGACGCCAGCGATGCATGGTGATGTTCCATCGGCCGGAGCAAGCGCACCCGGCGTTCGATTTCGCCATCATCCAACATGATGCTCGGGGCAGGCACCTGCACCGCCGCCCTTGCGGACCGCTCGTTGATGAGCAGAGCCGCCCGTGGATCGGCGAGAAGCTCGAAGGCTTGCTCGAGCGACAGGGGCCGGTTGCGCTCGCGCTGAGTGATCGTCAGCAAGCGGGTTTCCGCGCCAGTGGCGGGATGCGTGTAGATGGTGTGCCGGTCGGTGACGACGAAGCTTTCGGCCTTCAGCGTTTCAAGCCCGATGTCATAGGTTCCGCTGGCCAGTGCTCCAGCAATCCGGGCATTGAGAAGTTGCTCGAAGGCCCTGAACAATATGCTCTGCAGGTCGATCGTCAGCGCCAGCAACCGATTGAGAAAGGTCGTGATCGGCGGCAGCTCGTCGCGGATGCCCGTGTCGTCCATCAGGCTGAGGCCGGTGGCGCTCTCGAAGAGCTGGAGCGGGCAGCCATCGACCTTGCCGCGGACGATCAGCATGTAAAGTTGGCGCAGCGCGTCGCGCGCGTGGGGGCTTTCGAGATTGTCCTCGGGTCTGAAGAGGCCCTGTCCGCCGGTCTGGCGCTGGCCGCGGGTGATTGCCCCGAGCGTGTCGAGCCGGCGGGCGATGGTCGACAGGAAGCGCTTCTCGGCCTTCACATCGGTTGCGATCGGACGAAACAGCGGCGGCTGCGCCTGGTTGGTGCGGTTGGTGCGACCAAGGCCCTGAATGGCGGCGTCGGCCTTCCAGCCCGGCTCGAGGAGATAGTGGACGCGAAGGCGCTGGTTACGCGCCGCGAGGTCGGCGTGATAACTGCGCCCGGTGCCGCCAGCATCACTGAACACTAGGATGCGCTTGGCATCATCCATGAAGGCGGCGGTCTCGGCGAGGTTGGCGGAGCCCGGACGGTTCTCGACCATGAGCCGATCACCTTTGCGGATGATGCGCCGCGATCGCCCGGTCACCTCGGCCACCAGGTCGGTTCCGAAGCGCTGGACGATCTGATCGAGCGCGCCAGGCACCGGTGGCAGGCTTGCGAGTTTCTCGATCAGCCGGTCACGCCGGGCGACCGCTTCGCGGCTTTCGACGGGCTGCCCGTCGCGGGAAACGGGTCGCGAGGAGAGATTGCCTTCCGCGTCGGTGAACGGCTCGTAGAGCTGCACCGGGAAGGAGTGTTGAAGGTAAGACAGCACATATTCGCGCGGCGTGATGTCGACGCGCACGTCGTTCCAATCCTCAGTCGGCACCTCGGCCAGTCGCCGCTCCATCAGCGCCTCACCGGTGGAGACGATCTGGACGACGGCCGCGTGTCCGTCATCGAGATCACGCTGGATCGAACGGATCAGCGTTGGGGTCTTCATCGAGGTCAGCAGATGCCCGAAGAAGCGCTGCTTGGTGCTCTCGAAGGCCGAGCGGGCCGCAGATTTGGCGCGGGCGTTGAGGGTTCCGGTCTCGCCGGTGATGTTCGCGGCCCGCATCGCGGCATCGAGATTGTTGTGGATGATCGAGAACGCGCCAGCATAGGCGTCATAGATGCGGCGTTGCTCATCGGTCAGCGCGTGCTCAACCAGCTCGTACTCGACGCCGTCATACGACAGGGACCTGGCAGTATAGAGGCCGAGGGCGCGAAGATCGCGGGCCAGTACCTCCATCGCCGCGACACCGCCGGCCTCGATGGCTGCGACAAATTCGGCCCTGGTGACGAACGGGAAATCCTCGCCGCCCCACAGGCCGAGACGCTGGGCATAGGCGAGATTGTGGACGGTGGTGGCGCCTGTCGCCGAGACGTAGACGATCCGAGCGCCGGGGAGGGCGTGCTGGAGCCGCAAGCCGGCACGGCCCTGCTGCGATGGCGCGACATCGCCTCGTTCTCCCTTTCCGCCGCCGGCGTTCTGCATGGCATGGCTCTCGTCGAAGATGATCACCCCGTCGAAATCGAAGCCCAACCAATCGACGATCTGGCGGACGCGCGAAACCTTGTCGGCCTTCTCATCGGACCGCAGCGTGGCATAGGTGGTGAATAGGACGCCTTCCGGCAGTGTGATCGGCCGTCCCTGCGAGAAGCGCGAGAGCGGCGTCACCAGCAGGCGCTCCATGCCCAGGGCCGACCAGTCGCGCTGCGCGTCCTCGATCAGCTTGTCCGACTTCGAGATCCAGACGGCCTTGCGCCGACCGTGCAGCCAGTTGTCGAGGATGATGGCGGCGGACTGGCGCCCCTTGCCGGCGCCCGTGCCGTCGCCGAGCATGAAACCGCGCCGGAAGCGGACGGCGGATGCCGCCTCGTCAGGTGCAGCAGAGACGACATCGAACGTCGCGTCGACAGTCCAGGCGCCGCTGAGGAAGCCCGTATGGGCCTCGCCGGCATAGATCACGGTTTCGAGCTGCGCGTCCGACAGTATGCCCTCGTTGATGAGCCGTTCGGGCAGGCGTGGACGATAGCTTGGCTTGGGCGGCGCGACCGACGCCATGGCCGCAGATTGCACGAGCTTGGTCGGATGGGCCTGAGAGCCGGGAATGCGGATCGTCTGAAGTCCGTATTCCTCGTAGATGGCGTCGGTCAGTCGCCCACCCTCGGCCGGCTTCCAGTCGAGGGTCTCATAGGAGATGTCGAGGTAACCCGGCTCTTCGAGCGATGACCTCTGCGGCGCGTTCGCGGTGCCGCGCGCAATCGGACAGGCAACCTGCTTCGGCGCCATCGCCGACGGCGCCGGCAGGGCGACCGAACTCGCCAGTGTGAGCCGTGGGGGAACGTGTTCCGTGACCCAGCCCATAAGCGTCTGCGTGTCGGGTGCTTGACCCTGTGATGCGGGAAACCGGGCCGGATCGTCTGCTGGCAGCTTGTCGAAGACGGTGAGCCGCGTCTCGATAGTGGTGCCGTGCTTGGCGTAGACGGCGCCGTCGATGCTCGCGGTGAATACGACGCGTCCGCGCTCCTGCAGTCGGATGAACGCGTCGCGCCAGGCTGGATGCTCCGGGCTGACATTGGCGCCGGTGATGGCCACCAAGCGCCCGCCCTCGGCGAGGCGGGCGAGCGCGGATGCGATGTGTCGCAGCGCTGCGTCGGCCATGCGACCGGAGACGTTCGCCATCGCCGAGAATGGCGGGTTCATCAGCACGACCGACGGGACCATAGCCGGGTGCAGATGATCGTCGATCTGCGCTGCGTCGAAGCGCGTGACTGCGACCGTCGGGAAGAGGGAGGACAGGAGGCTGGCGCGGGTTTCCGCCAGTTCGTTGAGGATCAAAGTAGCGCCCGCAATCTCGGACAGAATGGCGAGCAAACCGGTCCCGGCGGACGGTTCGAGCACACGGTCGGCAGGTGTAATAGCGGCCGCGCGCGACGCGATGAATCCGAGCGGGATGGGCGTTGAGAATTGCTGGAACGTCTCGCTTTCGAGGGAGCGGCGGGTGTGCGTGGGAAGCAGACCGGCGACTTTTGCGACCAGCGGCAGGGCAGCGGCCGGAGAGCCGGCTTTTTGCAAAAGCGCTTTGCCGTATTTGCGGAGGAAGAGAACAGTTGCTGCCTCGCAGGCGTCGTAGGCCAGTTTCCAATCCCAGGCTCCGGCAGCGTCGCTCGCGTTGAAGCTCGCTCCCATCGCGTCACGAAGCAGGGTGGCGTCGACACGTCGGCCGGCCTCGAGGTGGACGAGGATGGATCGGGCGGCATCGAGCAGGGCGGCCGTCCGATCGACGCGTGGCAGATGAGACGCCGGCCTGTGTTCTTGCGCGCATGGTGCGGAACGATCGTGCATGGGGAAGACCTCGAGGAGAGCGGGAACAGGGCGAGCCCTTGGGCGCTCTCTCTCGACCGTCCGGGCTCAAACCCGTCCCGGCCCCCTCTGCCTCTCGACGTGCGAGCGGCAGGCTGAATCAGCCGAAGCGCCGGCCCGCTTCGGTGAAGGTGTAGCCGTTCGCTGCAATCGCCTCGTCAACCACCTCGTCCGAGGTCAGATGCTCGTATTCCCGTTCGAGCTGGCGGTAGAGCCAGCGGGCCAGATCGCGGAGCGCTTCCGATACGGCATCTTCTGCATCGGCGGTCATGTCCTGACCCACGGGACTGTCGCGATCGACCATGATGGCCATGCACTGCTCGTGATAGTAGCGCCCCCGCTGGGTCATCGTGGCTCGGAGCTGGTAGACGTTGCGCCGCTGAACGGGCTGGAGGGTATCGGCGATCCGGTGAAGCGCGGTATCCGTCGGTGCATAGGCCCGGATGCGGCCGGAGGCGGATCTCGCGTGTCGGTAGTCGCCCTCGAAGCAGGCTCCGTCGCCCTGGCTCCAGAAGCCCGAAAACCAGATGCAGGGTTTCGAGCGGGTGCTGCCGCTGAACAGCGGGACAGGGCGCGTCCTGAGGCGGATGCCGAGGATCGCGCAGATACGTTCGAAGTCGTCATAGACGAACTCGAACCAGTCATAATCGAAGCCGCCCTCGCGGTACCATCCGCGCGCGGCATCCTTCGCCGCAGCTGAGAGTTCGTCGAGGCGATAGACGATGGTCTCGATGATCTCAGGCATCGGGATCACCTCCATCCACCGCGGCGGCGAGCCAGCCATCGGTGTCGATCCATCCGAGGGTCTCACCCGTGCCGAGGTCGAGGACGTGCGCACCGCCACCGAACGCATTGAGCCGGGGCCGCGAGCAGGTATTGGCGTATTGGAAGCCCCAACGGCCCTTGAGGCTGAACTCCGCCGCGCAGAGTTTCACGAACTGGATCAGCCGTTCGGGATCGCCGGAGACGTCATCCCGTAGCCAGAGCTGCGAGCCTCCGTGCTCCGGTTGGATGGAAATGAGGAAGCCCTCCGACGGCGGTTCTTCTGGCGCGCCAGCCTCGGACAAGGCATTGAAGAGATCGAGCGCACGCGCGGCATTTTGTGGCGTGCCGACGTCGAGCAGGCAGGAGAAGTGCGTGAAATAGTCTGCCATGACAGTCTCCCAAGAACATGGAAAAGCCCGGCGTGGCGACCGGGCTGATGGAAGGGGCTTATGAGGAAAGATGCGGGACCGCCGGAGCGGTCCCGCCTGGATCGGCTACTCGGCTGCGATGGCCGGGAGCGGCTCGGAATCTTCGTCCGAAGCTTCCTCGTCGCCTGAGAGGAACGCCGGCAGATCCACGGAACTTCCCTCAGCTTCGGGTTCGCCCGGTTCGGACGATGTGTCCGTGTCGGCGAGCCGCAGCGGCTCGGGGAGCCACCGGGCGTCGGCGAGAAGGCGTTCGGCTTCTTTGGCCATTTCAGCCTTCTTCAGATGCTCGATGAGCTGCGCCGCCCGGTCTCCCGCGCCCTCACGCACGGCCTCGACGATGCGGTGCTTCGGCACCCGGCCGAGATAATTGTCGACCGAAGGACGCCATCCGGCCTCCACCATGTCGAGACCAGTCGCCCGCGCGAGCCGGTCGGCCTGGGTAAGACGGCGTTCGAGCCCGTGCTGGGACACGCCGTTCCCGCCGTAGGGGTTCGGCTTCTCGTAAAGCGCGTTGACGCCGAAGCTCACGCAATGCGCGAGCAGCGAGAGTCGGCTCTCGTCGTCGAGTGCCGACAGCCAGTTCCAGAGCGCCTGATCGTCCTGCGGAAGATCGGCCTTCCAGGCGTCCTGACGCTTCGCGATCGCGCGTGCGGAGGGGCTGTCCTTGAGGTCGGCGGCCTGTGCGGGGAAGAAGACGTGTCGCACGGACGCTTCCAGGCATCCGCCGCCGGTGCTGGTGCGCTGGAATGTGTCGATGACGAGCTTGTGCAGCAGCGCCGTCAGCGCGGTCTGTGGGTTGCTCGCCACGGCGTCGCGCAGCGCGAGCGTGCGATGGGCGGTCAGTTCGATCACCAGGCGCTCGGGCAACGGCTTGATCACGTCGTCCTCGTCGTCCTCGCTTTCGATCGGCTGCCCGCCGACCGTGATGACGGTGCGGGACGTGCCGCTCGGTCCGGGTTCGCCGGCTTGGGCGCTGGTCGCCGCCGTAGCGCCATCGGTCTCGTCATCGGGCAGGACGAGGGGCGCCTCGTCGTCCGGGCGAACATAGCCGCGTTCGACCACGAGCCTGCCGTCCGCGCCGATGCTGACGAAAACGCCTGCACGGGTGATGTCGCTCGGATCGAAGATCATCGGCCGGTTGTCGAACTCGCCAAGCATGGCTTCGATCTCACCGAGCCGCGCATCGACCTCGTCGGGCAGTTCGTCCGCTTCTTCATACTCGGCCTCGAGCCGCTGGTACTCGGCGTTGAGCGCATCGATCGTCGCCTGCTCGTCTGCCGATCGTTCGGCGGCGACGCCGTCGATTTGGCGTAGACCATGGGTGTGACCGTAGGGGAAGTCGGCAGCGACCTCGATCCACTTCCAGCCTTCGGCCGCGATGGCCTCGGCCTCTGTCTTCAGCTTGGCGGCAACCAGGGTATCGAGCAGGGTGATATCGGCGAGCCAACCGCCATCGTCCTGTTGGAAGAGATCGCGCAGGACCGTTCCGCCAGCGGCTTCATAGGCATCGAGCCCGACGAACATGGCGCGGCGGTCCGACGCGCGCACCGTCTTCTCGGTCAGCATCCGGCGGATCTGATACGGCTCCCTGGACCAGGAGCCTGCGATAGTCTCCCAGACCTGTTCCTGCCTTGCATGGTCGGCACCGACCGTGAAGGCCATCAGCTGCTCCAGCGTCATGCCGTCCTCGGCATAGATGTCGAGAAGCTTCGGCGAGACGCCGGCAAGGCGCAGACGCTGCTTCACCACATGGGCCGAGGTGAAGAAGGCCGCGGCAATGTCTTCCTCGGACTGGCCCTTGTCGCGCAGCGCCTGGAACGCCCGGAACTGATCGAGCGGGTGGAGCGGGGCACGCTGAAGGTTCTCTGCGAGGGAGTCGTCTTCGGCCAGAATCGGCGTCGCGGGATCGCGCACCACGCACGGCACGGGGGCAGTCTTGGCGAGGCGCTTTTGCTTCACCAGGCGCTCGAGCGCCCGGTAGCGACGCCCGCCGGCCGGGATCTCGTACAGGCCGGTCTCAGCGCCATCGGCATCGAGGACGGGCCGGACGTTGAGGCTCTGCAGGAGACCGCGGCGCGCGATGTCCTCTGCGAGTTCCTCGATAGACACACCGGCTTTGATGCGCCTGACGTTCGCCTGCGAGAGCGTGAGCTTGTTGAAGGGGATGTCGCGCGACGGCGACAGGGTGATCTTCTGAATGGCAGTGGCCATGACAGGTCTCCGCGACGGGCGGCCTGGAGCCTCTCTCCCGACCTCCAACCCGTCACGAAAATCGGCGCAGCCCTCTTCCTCTCATCGCTTCCGGAAAGCCGGAACGCCGTAGAGCCGGAAAGACGGGACTGCGCCGATGCTTGGACCGATAACGAGTCGGTCAGGCCGCCTGGCGTGCGGCCTCGGGGGTGGTGGCAATTGCCTGACCCGGTTCGCCCGCATTTGGGGCGAAGGCCAGCAACCAGTCCGCTGCCTTGCTTGCCTGACTGGCTGCACGGACGATGGCGCGATTGTCCTCGCGCAGGACCTCGGCCCAGGATCCGATGTAGTCGGCGTGGCGGACGGTCGGGGCGATGCCGAGGGCGGCGCAGCAGAGGGCCGAGGCGATTTCGGCCACCAGTTCCTCGAACGCGTATTTCTTGGAGCCGAACGATCCTGTGAGATCGCGCCCCAGCCGATGGGCCGCGCCGCTGGCATGGGCGCATTCATGCAGCGCCGTGCGATGCCAGTTGATGGGCTCGAAGAAGGCCTGGGGCGGCGGCACCATCACATAGTCAGGTGCCGGCGCGTAGTAAGCCCTGTCGCCGCCGATGCGAAAGTCGATCCCGCTCGCCCGGATCAGCGCGTCGACCGTGGGCTCGATCAGCCCGGGTTCGGGCGTCGGCACGGCGGCCACGAGGTCCTCGGGCAGGCCGTCACACTGAGCGACGTTGAAGACCGTGAAGCGCTTCAGGAACGGGACCGCCTGTACGTCGTCGCCGGTCTCTCGCGCACGACGGCGTTCACCGTCCGGCACGAAGCGGTCGGCATAGACGACGGTGGTGCCGCGCTCGCCCTTTCGGACATTGCCGCCGAGCGACAGGGCCTGGCGGAAGGTCAGCCAGCCTTGGCTCGGGAAGCCAAGCGAGATCACCGCGCCCCAGAGGACCAGCACATTGACCCCCGAGTAACTGCGCCCAGTTGCGGCGTTGGTCGGCATGGCGAGTGGCGCCTTGGCCGCGGCCGTCCCCCAGGGCTGGACCCAAGGCAACCGTCCGGCCTCAAGTTCGGCCAGGATCTTGCCGGTGATTTCGTCATACAGGCTCGTCCGGTCGGCGCTCGGCCGGCAGCGTGGATCAAGTTTCGTCATCGCGGGTCTCCGCTACGGGCGCCGGAAGCCTCTCTCCCAGCCTTCAACCCGTCACGGAAAACCCAGCCTGCACTCTCACTCTCGGGGGCGTTGCGGGGAACTCCCCGCAGAAGGGGTCGGCTGAGACACGGCTCAGCTGCAGGGGAATGCTTTCCCCTCAACCGCTTACGGCGGTAGACAGCGCTGTCGAATCTCAATTAGCGGGTTTCTGGCTACCAATCTGCCGACGTTTTAACCTATCTCCACTTGGGAGTTTGGTTGAAGAGATCCGTCGACCTGCGTGCCGTCATATGGCGGCAGGCAGAGCTGAAAAGACCGTTCGAGGCGCGATCTCACCATGGGTTGTACGGCTGCGCGCCGAGCTTTAGGGCTTCCTGAGCAACAAAATAGATCTGTATTTCAATACTTTGAAAAAAAGTTTGTCGAACCGCGCACATTAGGCTCGGGATGTTGGCCTAGTGTAAGTGTCACCACGCGGCCAGGAGCCGTGATCAAAGGAGGATGACATGACCACCACTGACTTGAACACCACCAGCGACCGCCTGCTCACCGAGGTCGAGCGCCAGCAGAAGTACCTCGACCGTTTGCCGGAGAACTACGCCTTCCCGCTTTTCAATGCGGCGCAGGCGCTCGAGTCCCAGCGGCGCAGCGGATACCGCAACACGGCATCTGCGGCCCGCGAAATCGTCGATAACGCCTTGGAAGCTGGGGCGACCCGCGTCGATGTCTGCTTCGAGCGTCCCAAGACGCTGAAGGCTTATCAGCGCGCCGACTCCATCAGCGCGATCGCGTTCATCGACAACGGCTCTGGCATGATCCCGAAGATGGCCCAGTACGCGCTGTCCTGGGGCGCCGGCACGCACTTCGATGAGCCCGACTTCATCGGCAAGTTTGGCTTCGGCCTGCCGAATGCGTCGATCAACCAAACTCGCCTGGTAGAGGTCTACACCAAAGTCTCCGGCGCGCCGACGCTCACGAAGGCCTGGCTGGACGCCCGCGACGTCAAGGATCATGGCTTGCAGGCGATCCCTGCGCCCGTCGAAGCGCAACTGCCCGAGTTCGTGCAGACCTACTTGGACAATAAGGGCCTCTCGTTTGACCACGGCACGGTGGTCGTGTGGGTCGAGCCGGACCGCATCTCGTACCGGACACCGGCGCTGATGCGCGAGCATCTGGTCGATGATTTTGGCGTGACCTACCGCTACCTGCTCGACAAGGCGGAACTGTACGTTGAAGGCTCCAAAATCGAGCCGGTCGATCCGCTCTTCCTGACGAAGGGCGCGCGCTTCTACCTCGATGAGGACAAGGGCGGTGCGAAGATGCAGCGCGACTGGAACATTCCGGTGAAATACGCACGCGACGAGGAGGGCATCCTCTCGCTGTCGAAGGTCGAGGATATTGCGGAACTGGATTCGGAGGATCCGAATCTTGAAGCTGCCGGCGCGATTTACATTCGCGTCAGCCGGTTTCCGTATGGCTTTGCCGAGCACAGCAAGGGCAAGGCGGAGAACGACAGCCACCGTCGTTTCGAAATTCGCAAGACCCGCCGCGGCATGTCCTTCGTTCGGGCGGGTCGCGAAATCGAAACCGTGGACGTTTTCCCCAAGTCGATGCGCGATCAGGCCAAGGGTCTGGGCGATTGGCCGCTCCTGCAATCTTATGCGTACCACTGGGGCGTGGAGGTTCGTTTCGATCCGGCGCTGGACGAGATCTTCGGCATCACCAATGACAAGCAGACGGTCCGGCCGATCGAAGACCTATGGCGTCTGTTGACCCTTGAGGGGGTCGACAAGCAACTAGGCCTTGAACAGTCGTACCAGCGCAAGATGCGCAAGGAGGAGAAGGAAAAGCGCGAGGCCGCGGAAGCGGCGCGAAGCGCTGTCGCGACCGTCGCCGAGACGGCGGCGGCTCAGGCCGACTCCATGACCGGGAACAAGCCGCGGGTCACCGATCGCGCCAAGGGACAGGTGCGGGAGGAACTCGAACAGCAGGCGAAGCAGCAGGCTAAGGTCACCAAGACCTCGATCGAAAGTGCCCGCAAAGCACTGGAGGACCAGGCCAAGCAGCGGCCCTACGTCATCGATTTCTATGACGAACCCAAGGGGCCGTTCTACAAGCCCGAGTGGCAAACGGGCGGACAGGTCGCGGTGCTGATCAACCGCGAGCATGCCTTCTTCCAGGCCCTGTATGGCCCGCTCCTGAAGTTCGCGCAGGGCAATCAGGCAAAGCAGGCGCTCGATGTGTTGCTGATCACGCTCGCTCGTGCGGAACTGGTCATTGAGGACGAAACCTGTGCCGCTTGGTACGAGACGCAGCGTGAGCAGGCGTGGAGCCCGTTCTTGGCCAACGCCTATAAAATGCTGCAACAGGCAAATGCCCCGGTCGACGAAGAGACTGCCGAGTCGGCTGATGTCGATACAGATGACGAGGCCGGAGACGAGGGCAATCAGGCCGCCGCCGCGTGACCGTTTGGGGTGAGGACGTGGCCAACGTCCTCACCCTCTAGCCTGCCGGTCGCAGGCGCGCTATCATGGCCGAAGTACGAGTACAGCTCGAGACCAGTGTAGGTGCGGCCAAGAGCCGTCATGTCCCCGGACGCTGCAACGGCCTTCAAGCTGAGTTTTGAAGGCAATCGCAGCGAAAGGAGGACTCCGTGGGCAACGGCGTCACAACAGTCATGTTGGATCAGTTGATCCAGGCCGCCCTTACGGGCCAGCCGTATAATCAGCAGCGTCTCGGCGCTGAAGCCGAGCGCTACTCCCTTCGGCTGACCCGCGCTAAAGCGCCGGATCTGCCGGACGACCTGCACGAAGAAATCTGCCTTGAGGCGTTCGTCGAACTGTTCAAGGTGGGCGCCAGCGCGTTGACCAAGCACAGCGGTCGCATCCTGTTCCGGCACGCTGTCCTCGCGGCAATGCGCACGGTGCGCGCCAACTATGCGCCGCCGGGCGAACGGACTCGTCCTGCCAAGTTCAAGTCGGCCGCTGCTCGGCAGACGGTTCCGGCGAAGATCGCTGCCGAAGATGTTGGCCGTATCGCCGACGCTTATACGGTGGAGGGCAATACGGTCCTGGAAGGCGAGTTCGGGCACATCGACTTCGATCGCTTTTCGGATCGCCAGCAGCAGGTGGAGATTCAAAGGATCGAGTTCCGGGTCGAAGCCGACGCCGTTCTCAAGCACGCCCTTCCGGAGGTGGCGCGAGCGCTCCGTCTGATCCATCTCGACGACCACACGATCGAAGAGGCGGCTCAGCAGGTTAACATGAGCCGCTTCGTATTGAAGAGACGCATGGACAGCTTCTGCGCGGATATGCAGGCGGCCGCCTGAGCGATGTCCTACGTCAGACAGTCGGCGCGGGAGCCGGATTTCGGTCCGGTTCTCGACGCTCAGCGCACCTACGCCGCGAGTCGCGGTCAACGCTCGCGCTTTGGCCTGATGGTTCCGGAGGCCTTTGTTCGAGGCATCCGGGACATTGGGTATCGCAGCAATGGCGACGCGATCGCTGAACTGATCGACAACGCCCTTCAGGCCTACGCGGATCGCGTCGATGTCCTGTTTGGCTACGAGGGTACCACTTCCAACAAGAAGCCGATGCAGTTGGCCGTCGTTGATAACGGCCACGGCATGGAAGCAGAAATGATCCGTATGGCGGTCATGTGGGGTGGCACGCACCGGGAAAACGACCGTCGGGGGCTTGGGCGGTACGGCTATGGTCTACCATGCTCGTCCGTCAGCCTGGGGCGGCGGTTCACCGTCATTTCGCATGTCACCGATGGTTCATTTCGAAGCGTCACCCTCGACCTCGATGCTATCACTGCGGGCGATTACACCGTTGCTTCGGGAGACATCGTCGTACCTGAACCGGTCCCTGCCGAACTGCCGCCTTTCGTTCGCCGGCACATCGCCGAAGCTTATCCAGACGGCTTCCGGTCCGGAACGATCATCCTGGTCGAAAAGCTAGACCGGCTGGAATGGACGACTGCGCAGGGGCTGCGAGACAATCTCTGCCGACAGTTCGGCGTCACCTATCACAAGCTAAGAGGGGAGGCGGCGCTGTTCGTGGACGGCACCTTTGTCGAGCCGATCGATCCGTTGTTTTTAACCCCCGGCTTCCATCTGGTCGACCTTGACACGGATCGGTCCAACCCCTTCGATCCGGTTCGGATCGAGATCCGCGATCCTGAGTCCAATGCCTATCTCGGCGCGGTCACCCTTCGCTATGCTTGGTTTCCGCCGAGTTTTGGCTCCATCGACAAAGGTCGAGACGCCGTTGGTCTGAATGCAAATCCTCGCTTCTCGATCCTGAAAGATTATCACGGGCTGATCTTCAGCCGGAATGGCCGTCTCATCGACGTACAGACGCGTACGCCTTGGACGAGCTTCATCAACAACGACCGCTATATCAAGGTCGAAGTCGAGTTCTCCGCCACTCTCGACGAAGCCTTCGGGGTCACGACGTCCAAGCAGCAGGTCACAGTCTCGCCGTTCATTTGGGACCACCTGCGGGCAGCGGGCCTTCCCAAGGCGATCGAGCAGTTGCGTAACAAGGTCAAAGAAGCGAAAGCCGAGCGAAGACAGGAGGCCTTGTCGCCAGGTGCGGGGGAGCAGCGACTGTCCGAGCGCGCCATGACAATCGCCGGCGCGATGGGCGTCGCGGGAGGCGATCAGCACCAGTGGAATCTGGCGTTACGCGTTTCCCCTTATCGGCTTGAATATGAACATCTGATCGGGCAGCCCTTCTTCAGGGTAGGCCGCGAGCATGGCGCACGGACCCTGCACCTCAACACGGCGCACCGATTTTTCGAAGAGATTTACGATAGCCGGATGTCGACGCCAGAACTGCGCTCAGCGCTCGAAATCCTGCTCTTCTCGCTTGGCGACGTCATGCTTGAAGGGCCGGAGGAGGACCGACAACGGGCGTCTGACCAACTGCAGTCCTGGTCAAAACGTCTCGACCTTGCGTTGGGGATGTTGGCCGAACACCTGAGCGTGGGCGATGGCACGGATGTGGGCGTGTCAGCTTGGTCGGACGAACTTCCCTAGCGAAGAGGACCCTGTTGGGCTATCGTCCAAAGGGGTCGCTTGCGCGGCCCCTTGCGATTCTGGGGTTTGAGTGTCCACTGACGAGAAACTATTTGGTCCAGGCCGTTCGCGCGCGTTTTCCCCCTATCTGGCGCCGGGGGAACGCAAGCAACTTCATGCCCTCCTCAATCCTGGTGCCGCCCTTCCTGCCAGTTTTGCCGACGAATTGCGCTCCCTCGCGCGGCGCTACATCGATGACGGCGACAGCATAAAGTTGCGGGCGGTTTGCCTGCTCGTCGCAGATCTGTGCGAACAGGGCTGGCAAGTCGCGTTGGAGTCCGATCGCATAACTTTCCAGCCTCCGGGCATCTCTCGAACGGACGAACAGTCCGTCGACGATATCAAGGTTCGGGTTCGAGCGGCCCTTCAGAGCGCTCGGCGCCGACAATTGCAGGAACCGGCGGTTCGCAATTTCTTGATCAGGGTCGAAAGGCGCACGTTCCGATCTGGCCATCGCGCTTCAATTATCGACCTGATCGACGACGGGGTGTCACTCGCCAAAGCTCTGCGGTCGATCGAACATCTGCCGGACGACGATCGGGAGATCGCCTTGAGAGGCATCATCGACCCTGTCGTCGAGATCGCCGAGGCCGGCGCGAAATGCGCCGATACCGGGCTGCCCCTCATCGATATCTGGCGTTACTTTCGCCACACCTGGGCGCACGAATATCGTTCGATTCCGGGGCGTCAGATGATGGTGCTGATCCGGAACGCGGCGCGACCGCTGCGGCCGGTCATGGGGATCGCCATGCTCGCCAGCCCCGTCATGCGGCTGGCTGCGCGGGACAACTGGATTGGCTGGCTTCGCGACGCAGCTGAGGAGCGGGTGCGCTCAGAGGTTTGGGACGCGGGCGATTTCGGCGCTTCGCTGATGCATCGGATCGACTCGTCGATAAACGCCGTACGCTGGGATGATTTGGCGACCATCGATGAAATCGCGGATCCGGGTGAAACGGTCGCGCTGCGGTTAGAGCAGAGGGCTGCCGGCGCCGCTTTCGCGCGGGATCAGCAGTTACGTGATCACTACGAAATGCATCGAGATGCTGATGGTCAGGTTCGGCCACATCGCGGCGTTCTGAAGAGCGCTCAGCCGGACTCCGATTGGCGAGCGGCCTCGGAAGATCTGCTGTTTGTTCGCAAGCGCGCCGAGAGCCTTGCCCAGCTTCTTTTCGCAAAGGGCATGTTGAAGGGCGCGAATTTGATCCGGGAGCCGGCGGCTGGGCTGGAGCGTCTGTTTGCAACCCGCAGCGGACAGCGGGCCTTGGACATCGCGCTTGCGGAGTTCCGTAAGGCAGGCTTGTCCAGCGAGGTTGCCGACGTCAGTATCTGCGGCGCCGTTCACCCGTACAATGAATTGCTAGGTGGCAAGCTCGTCGCGCTCCTCCTGACGTCTCAGGAAGTCAGGGACGCCTACTCGAGACGTTATGGCGGTCAGACCAGTGTCATCGCCTCGCAGATGGCGGGACGTGCCATATCGAAGCCTGCCGATCTCAAAATCCTGACAACCACCAGCCTCTACGGCGTGGGCTCCAGTCAGTATAATCGCCTCGTGCTTCGTGCCGATGACCACCCCGGGCTCCCCTACGACATCAAATGGGGTGCAATCGGGAAGAGCCTTACCGGCGGCTTCGGCACCCTCCACCTGGGCGGCGAGACCGCTCAGGCCTTGAGAAGCATGGCGATGTCCCGTCACGACTCGCGGCGGGTGAACAACCGGTTCGGCGAAGGCACAAGCCCTAGGCTGCGGCAAATCCGGGAAGGTCTTGATGCCTTGGGGCTGAAGAGCGATGCGATCCTACACCATGCGACGCCGCGGATCTTTTACGGGTGTGAACTCAGCCCTGGGTCAAGGTCAGCGCTGCTGAATTTGACGCCGGCAACCGACACCTACGCGACCTGTCCTGACATCGGTGCCGCTTGGCGGCGTCGGTGGGTCATGAACCGGGCTCGCCGCGAGGAGACGCTCCAGGCGCTTGAGAGGCTGGGACCGACCAGCATCCGGGCGAGCCTGCATGCAGATGCGGATGGTCAGTTTCTGCTGCCTATAGATGGCGGATAGGCAACTGCGGGCTAGCCTGCCGCTTAGGTGACTTGTGACAAAACCTCTGATAGAAGCGCGATCGATCGGAGGATTCGTCACATGCCGCCTTCCCGGGATTCGCAAAGGATCCAGCTCAGAACCCTGCTCGACAGTCGTAGCATGATGCGCGCACACGAACTGCGTGAAGCTGGGATCAGCGCGCAAACGATCGCGCGTGCCGTCGAGACCGGGGACATCGAACGCATATCGCGCGGGGTTTACCAGAGGCGTGGATCCGAGATCGAAGAGAACCAAATCCTCGCCGAGGCCACCATGCGCGTCCCCAAGGGTGTTATCGCTCTTGTGTCGGCGCTCGCGTTTCACGGCCTGACCGATCAGATGCCGCGGCGCATCTGGATGGCCATCGGTGCCAGTGACTGGGCTCCGGTGCAGGCCTATCCCCCGATGCGCATGGTGCGGTTTACCGAGCCTTACCTGCGCCAGGGTGTCGAGAACCATATGATCGCTGGCCTTCAGGTCCCGATCTATTCCGTGCCGAAGACGCTTGCCGACCTTTTCCGCAATTCGAAGCTGGTTGATCGGTCGGTCGCCGTGGAAGGCCTGCGCGCCACCATCGAACAGCGCAAGGCGACCCCGAGCGCGATCGCGCAGGGGGCGAAAGACGGCGGCGCTTGGAAGATCATGCAACCCTATCTCGAGGCGCTCACGTCCAATGGCTAAGACACCGACCGACATGGCCAAATCCGTTAAGGATCGGCTGCTGAACATCGCCCGCCAGGAAGGCCGGGTGTTCGACGTTCTGTTGGTGCGGTTCGCGCTGGAACGTCTGCTCTATCGGCTGTCGATTTCGGAGCATCGGGACCGTTTCGTCCTGAAGGGTGGAATGCTGGTAACGGTCTGGGTCGAAGACGACAATCGGGTCACCCGAGATGCGGACTTCCTGGGCCATGGCGATCCCAACCCCGAACGCCTAACCGCCGACTTCCGGGAGATCATGGCGATCGAGAGCGAGGACGGCCTCGTTTTCGACCTCGACTCCCTGGCTGCGACAGCAATCCGCGAGGAGATGGAATATGGCGGCACTCGCCTTAAGACCGCGGCTTATCTCGAAAAGACGCGCATCCCTGTGACGATCGATATCGGCTTTGGCGACGCGATGGCCGATGCTACCCAGCGACTGGACTATCCAACCTTGCTGGATCTCCCTGCGCCCAATGTGCGTGCCTATACGCCCGCCACCGTTATCGCCGAGAAATTCCAGGCGATGGTCGCGCTTGGCGTCCTGAACGGACGGATGAAGGACTACTACGATTTGTGGGCGATCCCGCGCGCGCTCAATATTGCCGCTGAAGATCTGGATGCGGCCATCACCGCGACGTTCGAGCGCCGCCAGACGGCGATCCCGACGGAAAGGCCGCCGGGACTTTCGGCCGAAATGGTCGATGATGAGGTCAAGCAGCGCCAATGGCGTGCCTACGCAGCATCCGTCGAACTTGAGGGCGTCTCTCTGGAATCGATCGTCGACACGGTGTGGGGACTGGTCGGACCATCCTGCGCGAGGATCGCGGCAAAGGCAGCGAAGGCATGATCGCCGATAAGGTGGGCGGCAGGGTGGCAGTAACTATCGACTTGCCATCGAAATGACGGTACTTTTTGCGAGTCTTGCCGCTAGCCGCTGTCGCGTCATAACGGCTTCGGAAGCGCAATCGACATCGATAGATGCCGAAGCCAAGCAAAAAAATTTTCAGCACAATTTTCTAATAAAATCAAAAGCGTAGCATTTTGACGGCCTCACAGTCGGCGACGGACCGTCAAATACGGGTAAAAGTCTATTCTTTTCAGGAGCTTATGGTCGATTTAGACAATCGAGTGGGAGTGATTTTGCCCGTCCGGAGGTATTCGAAACGACGCCGGAAGGAACCGTAACCACCTGAAAAGGTGGGAAGTATCAGCGGCTCTATCGACAGCCTTTGGCCTTCATCAGAATCGATTCTAGGACCCGCGACGATGGTGATCGTCATGTGGCGTGACCTTCTTTCCGGGCGCCGCGGATACGTCTTGCCATGAAACGCTTGACCAACCTCCTTTTTGCAATCGCAATCAAATTGCTTGCTCAAATTCATGTTTCAACGGCGATGTGCGCCGCCTCCGAGCCGGTAGTTGTCCTGTTGTTTGCGATGAGGCAGAAAGCTGCCTCTTTCGTCTGCATGTCCGCACATCCTGTATTGCATACCAATGCAAAAAACGGCATTAAAAGCGCGTGGCGGTAGGCGATGGTTTGTCCAAAAAGCATCATTTGGTGCTCTGCTGCATGCGATGGGGCGGATCAGGGAGGGCAAGGTGATGACGGAATCAGAAAGCTGTAAGGCCAATCTGCCATTTCTCCTCCCCGAAAGGCCGAATGCGCGGCGTATTCGCAAGGTCGATACGCGCGAACTGAAGCAGGCGGGCGGTCCGCGGACGATGCCGATGCGTGGTTTCGAGGACAGCTATACCGATATCGTCGACTACATCGTCCGCATCACGGAGGAGATCTGGGCTGGCCGCGGCATCGGGCGCATTTACGATACCTATGATGCCGGTTGCGTCGTCTATTCGGCGCTGTCGACGATCCGTTCGGTCGAGGATGTGGTCGCCAATACGCTCACCGGCATCGATCAGGTTGCCGATGGCGAGTCCCATCATCTCAATGTTGCCTGGAGTGGGGACGACGAGGAGGGCTATTACACGTCACATTTGGGGTTTCACCTGTCGACCAACAGCCGCGATACCATGTTCGGTCCGGCGTCGGGGCGCAGGGTTGGGCGGTTTTTCGTCGCCGACTGCATCACGCGCGACAACCGCATCCACACCGAATGGTTGATGCGTGACAATGGTGCCGCCGTGCGGGCCATGGGGTATGACATACACGAGGTCGCGCGCCGTTTGGCCGACAGCCCGTCAGGGGAGCGATCGTTCGTCGTCCCGGCGACCCGGCTTGAGGGTCAGGCACCGCGCAAGCTGTATGAAGGCCCGACCGACACGATCGAAGGGTGGGTTACACATCATTTCCAGAACATCTGGAACATGCGCCGCCTTGACCATGTGTTTCAGCATTATGCCCCTCATGCCATCGCGCATTGGTGCGGCGGACGCGTGGCGCATGGTCGGCGCAATATCCAGGCGCTACTCATTCATCTGCTCGCGAGCGTGCCCGATTCCGTCGTCCGCGTTGACCATGTCAGCTGGTCGGACGAGACCGACGGCGTCATCGTCGCGGTGCGCTGGGTGCTTGAGGGACGATCGCGCAGTGGCGGCTTTCTGGGCAGCTTGCCGTCGGGATTGCCGGTCAGCATCCTGGGATCGACGCATCTGCGTTTCGATGGCCCGTATATCGTTGAAGAATGGAGCATCTTCGACGAGGTCGGGACGCTGATGAATGCTTATCGTGGCAGCTGAAGCGACCGGAATGCGCAGCCGCGCCTATTGGCTCGAACTGTGGCGCGAGCGACGGCCATTGGGCGCCGCCGCGATCGGCACCGGGTTCAGCGTCGCGCTCAACATGTTCATCGCGAGCATATTCATGCCCGCGATGACCGCGGAATTCGGCTGGACGAGTTCGGAAATATCCTTCGTCGGAACGCTCGGCCTGATCGGCATGCTGACATTCCCCCTGGCGGGGCGTCTCGCCGACGTTTTCGGCAGCCGTCGCGTGATGATGTTCGGTGTCATCGCCTTGCCATCAATCTACTTCCTGTACAGCCTGCAAACTGGTCCGATCTGGCAGTTCTGGGCCATCCAAGCGATCTGGGCGATCTTTTCACCCCTCTGGAGTGCGACAGTCCTGGGTCGCATCGCGGCGGGGCGGCTCGTTCTGGCGCGCGGGTTCGGCATCGCCCTGCTGTTGTCGGCTCCCGCAATCACCGGTGCGATCGCCGCGCCGCTGCTGGGTGGGCATATCGAGGCCGAGGGGTGGCGGTCGGCCTATCGGGTGCTCGCCGCCGTGGTGTTTGTTGCGGGAGTCGTCGCAGTCCTGCTGCTGCCCGGGCAGGGGGATCGGCAAGCAACGCGCACTGACACGCGGCCGACCGCACAGGCGTTTCAGGATATTTTTCGCTCGCGCGCGTTCATCATTCTCGCTGCCGCCATGGTGCTGTGCAACCTGGGCATCATCGCGACCGGATTGCAGTTCGCGTCGATGTTGATCGAGCGTGGGGTGAACCCGCGCGCGGTCGGAAGCTATCTTTCGGCCTATGCGGTCGGCGTTATCATCGGACGTTTCGCCATCGGCCTGTCGCTTGACCGCTTTCCCACGCGCTATGTCGCCGCGATCGGCATGGGCATGCCTGCGATCGGCTTTGCGCTGCTTGCAGCGCTGCCTGGCGCGTCGGAGGTGGCGTTCGCCGCGGTGCTGCTGCTCGGCCTCAGCCAGGGGGCGGAAGGCGACATCGGCGGTTATGTCGGTGCGCAATATCTGGGGCCGCAGTTGTTCGGCACAATCTTCGGGCTGGTGACCGCCTTCACAAATTTCGCAGGCTTCATCGGCGCCCTGGTGGCAGGCTGGCTGATGTACGGATCATCGAGCTTCGGTCCGTTTCTCGCCTTTCTCGCCTGCACAACGGCGCTCGGCTCGGCAACTTTCCTGCTGCTTCCAAAGGCACCATCGCTGCGCGCGGCCTGACCAGGCGCCGCCGCCACGCAGGCTTCCGACGCGACACGGCGGGGCAACGAGGGACATCATCAAGAGCTTGCCGCAGTGCCTCATGTGGGTGCCTGGCGGCTCGGCCAGGCACAAGGCATTGCTTCCCGCCACCCGAAAATGTCCGCGCGTGGACGCTTTCAGGTGGCGGGGATGATCAGAAGCGAACGCCCGCCTTGATGCCGTAGGTGCGTGGCGTGCCGAAAACGCCGTTCAGGCTGCGGTTGGCGCCGAATGCGACACGGTTGAGCACCGCCGCATTCTCGAGATTTTCGACATAGGCCTGAACGCGGAACTTCTCGTCGCCTGACACCCAGCTCAGCCGCATATCGGTGCGGGTGAAGGCGGGTTGATTGCCGAAATTGGGCGTGAAACCGGCGTTGATGAACGATGAGGAGAAGTAGGTCTGCACGCTTGGCGTCAATGTGCCGCCGGCCACGTCGAGGTCATAAGACACGCCGACCTGGACCACATATTTTGGCGACAATGGTGTATCGGCGACATAGGTGGTGCCATCGGCACCCTTGCCGCCGATGACATAGTTGTAGACCGGCAGGGTCGCACCGCCCGATGTCTGCGTTGCAGGTACCACCGTCCCGTTGGGCAAGGTGATGAAGACCTGGCGGAAGCGATTGGGATCGCTGATCACGTTCGGGAATGCTGCACCTTGCGGACCGACCCCGACCGCATTGACCGCCAGCGCGGCTGAAACCGCCGCAATTTCGGCCGCCGTCGGCGCAGCCGGGTTGGCGTATGCCGGAACCGCGACGCAGCCGCCGGACGAGAGGACGCCCGTGCTGCAGATGCCGTTCGCCTGCGTGCCGAACACCAGGTCGGTATCCTTGGCATTGAGGTAGTTGAACGAAGCCTGGAAGGTGAGGCGACGCGTCGGCTTCACGATGGCGTCGAGCTCGATGCCATAGGCGCGGCTTTTGCCTGCGTTCGTGATAATTGAAACCGTGGTCAGGCCATTCGGCGCAGGCAGCGTATTCTGTACTTGCAGCTGTTTGAAATCATTGTAGAAAACGGCGGCGTTCAGCTGCACTTTGCCATCCGCCAAGCGATTCTTCGTGCCCAATTCATAGGCAGTCACGACTTCGGGTTCGAACGGCAGCACCTGCCCGGTCACCGTGTTCAGCACATTGTTGAACCCGCCCGACCGGATGCCGCGCGAAACGCTGCCATAGACCATGTTGTCGCGCGTGAACTGATAGTCGATGGCGCCGCGCCAGGTGTGGAAATTGAAGTCGCGCTCGCCGCACTGGATGCCGAGCGCATTGGCGGCGTTGGTCGCGGTGGATTGTGGCGAGGCTGGGTTGTTGCCAAACAGGGCAGTTGTCGCGCCGGGCGCCGGGCAGGTATAGTTGACACGCTGGTTGAGGTCGAAGGCGAGGAAGCCGCCACCGGCAGCGCCCGAGGTGATGCCTGCCGCATAGCGTTTCTGATCGCTCGTGTAGCGGTAGCCGGCCGTCAGGCGCAGCTTGTCAAAGAAGGTGTATGACAGCTGCGCGAAGCCTGCATATGACTTGGTCTTGAGCAGCACCGGCGCGAAATTGTCCGACCGGATATTGCTGAGTGGCGTGTTCGCCGGAAAGGCGGCGCCTGGCAGATAGCTGATCCCGAAGGTCGATAGCGCGGGTTGTCCCGCTACGGGATAGTTGGTGAAGTTGTCGGAAAAGAAGATCTCTTCCACCTTGTCATTATAATAGAAGCCGCCAATAATCCATTGGAACGGTGACGTCGTGTCATTCGACAGCAACTGCAATTCCTGTGTGAACGTCTTCACTTTCGTCAGATTGCTGTCGATCGCGATCGGGACTGAGGAGAAATCATTGTCCGATTGCCGCAGTGCGTTGAAATCGGTGTAGCTTGTGATCGAGCGGATGCGCGCCGTGTCGAAATCATAGTTGATCACGCCGGAAAACTGTTTCTGTTCGGTCCGCCTCGTCACGCGCGCATCGAAGTTGATTTTCCAGGGATCGGCTTCGATCGGCACGCCCACATCGGCCCCGCCGATATCGGGGATGCCATCCCGGAAGCGCGAATTGAACGGCGCCCGGAATTCCGAACCCAGCGAGGTCGGAAAAGCCTGACCATTGAAGCCATTGGTAAATGTCAGGACACGTCCGTTGGGAAGCGCGATCGATCCGCCTGGTGCGCGGACGAGGTTGGGCGCCACCAGTGTTCCGATCGACTTGTAGCCGAATGCCGAAATGCCCGCGCCGCCCTGCTTGTAGTAGGAACCGCGGAGTTGCACCTCAAGTCCTGAACCCACGGGCGCGATCTTCAGGATACCGCGCACATAGCCAGCGTCCTCGTCGCCCAGGTCCGACCCGGTCGAGCTGTTCTTGACATAGCCGTCCTGCCGTTCGTAGCTGCCGGCAAGCCTGAAGGCGATGCTGGGGCCAAGCGGCTGATTGATGAAGCCTTCGAAGCGGGCCCGGTTGAAACGGCCATAAAGCGCGTCGAAGCCGGCCGCGAATTCGTCCTTGGGCACCGTCGAATAAATGGCGATGTTGCCGCCAAAGCTGTTGCGCCCGTACAATGTTCCCTGCGGCCCCTTTTGGACCTCGACACGCTCAAGATCGACAAAGCCGGTCAGCGCCTGGCTGGTGCGCGACTGATAGATGTCATCGATGTAGAAACCGATGCGAGGATCTGAGTTGGCGCCGATGGCTTCGGTATAGACGCCCCGGATCGCCGGACGCGCATCCGAACCCGACCGCCCGATCCGGACGCCGGGAACCAGCTGCTCGATCCGATTGACATCGGTGACATTGGCTTCGCGCAGCGCTTCTCCGGTCACTGCCGTGATCGACAGCGGCACACGCTGCAGGCTTTCTTCGCGGCGCTGCGCGGTGACGACGATGTCGGCAATCGCCCCATCGTCGACCTGTGACGCCGGTGCGGTCTGCGCGACCGCCGAGGAGGCGAGCGCTGTCGCCAGCGCCGAAGATGAAACCATCGTCCAAACTGCTTGACGGATCGCGCGCATTTCTCACTCCCCCGGTTATGACTGGCACAATGCATCACAATCTGACTGCGTAGTCAATACCAACTTCTGCAGGGAGTGACATTGCCTGGAGCGGTCTCGTGCTCCCCAATGAGGAACCAAGGTTGATTGCCTCGATAGGGGCGCAACGCGGATTGCAAACCAATGCATGTCGATTTATCGCATCAGGATGGGATCACGCCCCCGAGTCGAGAATCCACGTGGCAATCGCGCAACGGCGGCAGAGGTCGCAGCGCTCGCCGGCGTGTCGCAATCAGCGGTATCGCGCACCTTTCGGGACGGTTCGGTATCCAAGCCTTATCGCAAACGGATTCTCGCCGCGGCGGAACAGCTTGGCTATCGACCCAACGCGATCGCTCAAGCCCTGCTGAGCCGGCGAACGCATATCCTTGCCGTCCTGATGAATGCGTTGACGAACCATTATTATCCTGAGGTTTTGCCGGCCCTGACACGGGAAGCCGCTGCCCGAGGGCTTAGGATCATGCTGTTGGGCATCGATGATGCCACGACCGTCAGCGCGGCCGTCGAATATTCATTGGCCTATCAGGTGGACGCCGTGATCGCGCTCGTCGACCTGCCGTCGGACGATGCAGAGCGTCTGGCGCATGAGCGTGTTCCTATCGTGCTCTACAACCGCTCCTCCGCTGACTATAAGGCGACCAGTGTCGGGTGTGACCATTATGCCGCCGGAAGGACGCTCGCCACGCATGTCATGAGGGCCGGACACCGGCATGTTGCCTTGATCGGGGGCCCAGCGGAGTCCGTCCTCGCCGCAGAACGCGCGGCCGGTTTTGCAGAAATGCTCGCGCGCAATCAGGATGCCCCGCGATTGTCCCGGATAGCGGGCGACTTTGGCTATGCCAGTGGCCGTGCTGCTGCGCGGACCGTGCTCGCCATGCCCTCGCCTCCGACGGCGGTGGTCGCGGTGAATGATCTCATGGCGATTGGCGCCATCGACGGGGCGAGCGATCATGGTCTGCGCGTCCCGCACGATGTGGCAGTCGCGGGCTTTGATGGCATCGCGGCGGGAAACTGGGCTCCCTATCGGATCACGACGATGAGGCAGCCTTTGCAGGCGCTGGCGGCGGCAGCCGTCGATGCGGCGCTGGCCCTTATCCGGAAACCGGATGCACCGGCAGAACGGCGCATTTTCGCATGTGACTTGCATGTCGATCATTCAACCGGCCAGGACAGGGGCGGCAGCGCCTGTGACGTCCGCTAAGGTTTCGCCCTGCGCTTGCTGCTCCCGCCCAGATCAACCGGGGCGAACAGGACAAGACCGACCGGACTGCGGCGCGCCTGATGTTGTGCGCTCCATCGAGCATCAGGACAGCACCCGCCGCGAGCCCGGATGGATTTTCACGACAGCGATCACCGACGGAATAGGGTTTCCCATGGAGATGGACGGTCGTGGAGGCCTCCGGTGGAATGACGCAGCAGTCACCGTGCCATAACGATATTTAATAGATTTCCTTTTTGTCATTTTGTATCTTGACGGCAGCAAGTGGGCGATGAGATACTCCCTGCGATGACGGGGGTTGCCGATCAGATTGGTCCAAGCGCTCGTGCCGGCACGGGTTGGGGAAGCCTTTGGCCGATCAATCTGTCGGCCTTCCGGCGGTTTGTCAGCATGGACGAGCCCTGGATCTGGCTCTGCTATTCCACCTGTTACGCCCTGCCATGGCTCTGGCTGCCGCCGACGCCGCAGCAGATATGGGGCGGGCTGTTCGCCTTTGTTTTCCTCACGTCGCTCTATGTGCTCAGCTACCGCACCGACGGCTGGCGGCTGTTTGCGGCGTCATCGGGCATCATGGCGATCGCCCTTGCCGTCATGCCGCTGGGGGACAATTGGAGCGCCTTGACCATCTACGCCATGGCAGCGGCCGGGCGGCTGCGACCGCCGCTGCATGCGATGGGCGCGATTGCGCTGTTTTTCACCATCGGCGTCGTCGCCGGCGTGCTGAGCGCCCATTCGCCGATGTGGTGGTTGCCGAGCGTGATGATCGGGGTCCTGATCGGCGGGGCCGCGATGTCGCGGCGTGCGCTGGCGGACAAATCGGCGAAGCTGATCGCGGCACGCGAAGAGGTCCGGCAGCTGACGATGATTGCCGAGCGCGAGCGCATCGGCCGGGATCTGCACGATGTGCTCGGGCGCACGCTGACGCTGATCGCGGTGAAGGCCGATCTGGCGGCACGCCTGATCGGCACTGGCAATGCCGAGGCGCGGACCGAGGTTGAGCAGATCGCGGCCACCGCCCGCGCGAGTTTCGCCGATGTGCACGGCGCGCTGGTCGGGATCGATCAGCCGGCCCTGGCGGATGAGATGTTGGCCGCCAGAGACGTGTTGGTCCTGGCGGGGCTGGAAGCGGACGTTCGCGGCGATGGCCGCGACATTCCCATGGAACAGGCGGCCATCCTAGCTGCCGTCTTGCGCGAAGGAGTGACGAATGTCGTGCGCCATGCGCACGCGGGACGCTGCATGGTGGAGGTCACGGAAAGCCCCACCCATGTCGGCGTCAGTATCGAGGATGATGGCATCGGCGGCGTGAAGGAGGGTTTCGGGCTGCTGGGCATGCGGGTCAGGGTCGAAGCGGCGGGGGGACATCTGCATGTCCGTTCGCGCTGGCCGGGGAGTGTGGTTACGGCCGCCATCCCCCTGCATGCTCCAGCAACCATGGCACCTGCGTGACGGCGGCGATCACCATCGTGATCGCGGAGGACCAGGCGCTGGTGCTGTCCGCGCTCAGCCGTCTGTTGTCGCTGGAGACGGATTTTACCATCGCCGGCAGTGCCGCCGACGGACAGGAGGCGTTGCAGGTGACGCGCTCGCTGCGGCCCGATGTGCTGATCCTGGACATCGAAATGCCGGGCATGCTGGGGCTGGACGTGGCGGCGATGCTGCATGCCGAACGGGCGCGTACGCGGGTCATCATGCTGACAACCTTCGCGCGGCAGGGGTATCTGCAACGGGCGATGGCAGCGAATGTCGCGGGGTTCCTGCTGAAGGACAGCCCGGTCGATGTGCTGACCGCGGCGGTGCGAAAGGTGGCCGCGGGACAGCGGGCCATCGATCCGAAACTCGGCGCCATGCTGTGGGATTTCAAGCCGGATCAGCTTTCGGATCGGGAGCGGTCGGTCATCCGGCTGGCGGAGGAAGGGCGGTCGAACAAGGATATCGCCCGGGCGCTCGGCCTGTCGCCGGGGACGGTGCGCAACTATCTCTCCTTTGCCGCCAGCAAATTGGGGGCGGCGAACCGGCAGGAGGCAGGCCGAATCGCGCGGGAGAATGGCTGGCTGTAACGGCCGCTGCGATCAGGCGCGTGCGCCGGCAAGAGGCTGTTGGGCTGGATCGAGTCCGGGGTCGTCGAACGCATCGCTGGCTTCCAGAAGATAGGCCGCCACCATATGGCCCAGCAGCGGTCGCAGCCCGTCAAAGCCCAATGACCGGGCATGGCGTTCGGGATCGGGCCACATCGGCCCGCAGCGCCCTTCATACCATTGCTGAAGCAGGGTAACATCGATGGCATGGTCGGTGGCGGTCAGCCGGCCGGCATAGTTGCTGCCGAACGCCGCCGCGGCTCGCACGGCGAGTTCGCGGACGGCGCTCGACCGGTCAGTGGTGACAGCCGCGGCGGCGGCGAAGCGGCCAAGCGACGGCGCGAAGCGCGCGACCAGTTCGGCGACGCGGGCCTCCATCGACAGCAGGGCCTGCCAGCGTTCGGGGTCGGAAACCTGGTTGCGTTCCCGCCAGGCCGCCAGGGCAGTGCGGGTCGACAGCCGGTTGACGCGCGCCAGCCGGCCCGCCGCCGCCGCGAGGTCGGCCGGTTGCGGGTGCCAGTGCGGCAAGGTCGAGGCGGCAAATGCCATCAGCGTGGCGCGTTCCATGATGGCATCGCGCGCCGGATCGACGGCGCGCAACAGGTCGAGCGCGGCGCCATCCAGACCGAAATCCTCACCGTCGCGGGCATCGCGGTCGGCGGTCAGCGCCGTCCAGAAGCTGGTGCGGTTCAGGGTGAAATCGACCCGGCTGGGCAGGGTGGAAGCACCTTCTTCCATCGCAACGCGGCTGAGCGCCGCGCGGGCGTCGGCACTTTTGGCATCGCTGCTCGCGGACAGGCGAAGGCCATCCAGGGCGGTGGCGCCAAGCCCGATGCGACGGGCCTCCGCGATTGCTGCCGGCCAGCTCCGCTCCGCATAGGGCAATGCCTTCATGGCGGCGACAAGATGGTCGTGGGCCTTCGGCACGAGAACGCCGGAATCGCGCAGGCCGGCAAGACCGAAGCGCAGGCTGACCATGGCAGCTGACAGCGAGCGATAGCCCTGCGTGGCGTCGGCGTGCACCACCGCCACCTCGTCATCATCGGTCAGCTCACCCCTGCTGATCGCGGCATAGATGCGGCCGATGCCGATCATGCCGAACGCGTCCAGTTCCGCGGCGCGCAGCGCACCCATGCTGGACGCGCCATAGAGCGCGACGCCCCGTTCCAGCGCAAACAGCAGTTCCTTGTGCCAGACCGCAGCGGTCTGCTCGAACAGGCCGTCGATCAGCAGGATGCGGTCACCCGCGCCAAGGATGCGCGCGACCGCATAGATGTCGCCGGCGGCCGCCGGCGGGTGGAAATGGGCGGTTTCCAGAAGCGCGTGGGCGGCCGGAAGCGGCAGCGAGGGGCCGAGAAAGACGTGAACGGTCATGCCGCGCTCCTGAAGGTCTGGCGGATGCGGCGGCCGCGCAGCAGCGGTACCGGCGCGGCGAGCCCGGGGCAGACCAGACGGACGACCGCCACGCCGATGTCCGGCCGCGACAGGTCGACCGCGACCGCGCGCCGGATGCCGCGCCGCCGCAGCGCCGTCAGCAGCCGGGCGAGATCGCCTTCGAAATCGTCGGTGGCGAGGTCGCCGCGGTCGAAACGCCGCTGGGGGTCGCGTCGGAGGAGCTGGCGGTAGGCACCGACATCGTCGTCATTGCCGGCACGGGCGAAATCGGCGGGCAGGATGTCGTCCCGGCTGCCGCTGATGTGGGTCAGGCGGCTCTGCGCCGCCTCTGTCAGGGCGCGCAGCAGGGCCACCGCGGGGGTCAGGTGGCAGCCGTAACCGTTGAAGGCGGGAAGGGTGCGCCAGCGGGATGCGCTGTCCGCGTCGACGATGGTGGCGCCATAGACCGGAATGCCAAGGTCGCCGGTCAGGTCGAACAGTCCGGTCATCAGCCCGGCGGCGGCCAGACGGTCGAAAAGCTGCCGGCAGGTCGTGTCTTCCACACTTGCGGGGTCCACCATGATGGCCGGGTCGAGGGTGCGGACTGCGTCCTGCGCCATCGTAAGCTGATCGCGTTCGATCAATTCTGCGAGCGCGTGGACGCAGGCCTCCAGCGGATGGTTGCCGCCGGACAGGCCGTTGCTCGACTGCACGAAAGCGGATTCCATGGCGCGTCCGGCGCCGACGACATAATCGGCGCTGACCGTTTCCAGCGGCACGAGACAGGTGCCGCCACCGAGCAGGTCCTCGCCTTCGACCCAGGGAATGGCGATGTCGGCGCGTGGTGGCCGGTCCTCATAGTGCGGCAGGCCATCGAAGACGAAGGCCGCGCCTTCCGCTCGCAGCGCCGCGGCGGAGGCAATGCGCATCGGCCTTACGATCGTTTCCGCATGCCAGCATTCGATCGATTCCATGATCGCCGATGCCTGTGCCGCGGCGTCGGTCAGGCCCTTCCCCTGCGCCGTCGAAAGCCCGCGGCTGTTCGGGCGGACCGCGATCCACACCGGCAGGCCGATGCGGTCGAGCCCGGTGATGTTCGCCAGGCGCGTGATGCCGAGCCGCGGCATCAGCGGCTTGAGACGCGCGACCGTGTCCTCCGGCGGGCGGCTGCGGTGGGTGCCGTCGCGGAACTGCTTGGGCAGGCAGGCGGTCTTGCCGAACAGCCGCATGGCTCAGGCGGCCCGCGCGGCGGGGCCGCAGACGGCGCAGTGGGGATCGGCGGCATGGCGCAGCTCCCGGAAACTGCCGGCGAGCGCGTCGAAGCGAAGCGCCCGCCCGGACAGGGGCGCGCCGAGGCCGAGCAGCAGCTTGAGCGCCTCGGTCGCCTGCAGCAGGCCGATGACGCCGGGCAGCACGCCGAGCACGCCGCCTTCGGCGCAGGACGGGGCCAGTTCCGGGGGCGGTGGCGCGGGATGCAGGCAGCGGTAGCAGGGGCCGCCGGGCAGGCCGAAGACCCCGACCTGCCCGTCGAAGCGATAGACCGAGCCGTGGACGACTGGCAGGCCGAGGCCGACGGCGACATCGTTGATGACATAGCGCGCGGCGAAATTGTCGGTGCCGTCGATGATCAGGTCATAATCGGGAAAGATGGCGCGGGCGGCGGCTTCGTCCAGCCGTTCGCTGTGCAGGCGCACAGCCACATCGGGGTTAAGCGCCTGCAACGCGTCGCGGGCGCTTTCGGTCTTCAGCCGGCCGATGCCGTCGGCACGGTGCAGGACCTGGCGCTGGAGATTGGAGGGATCGACGATGTCGGCATCGCAGATGCCGAGGGTGCCGACACCGGCCGCCGCGAGATAGAGGCCGGCGGGACAGCCGAGGCCGCCGGCCCCGACCAGCAGCACCCGCGCCGCCAGCAGGCGGGCCTGGCCTTTCTCCCCCACACCGGGAATGGCGAGGTGGCGGAGGTAGCGCCGCCGCTGGGCATCGGAGAGCTGCGGCGGCAGTTCGACCGCCAGCCCCTCGGCCTTCCAGGCTTGTAGGCCGCCGTCCAGGCTGACCACCCGTTCATAGCCAAGATAGGCCAGCGCCTGGGCGGCGAACAGCGACCGCACGCCGGACTGGCAATAGCAGAGGATGGGGGCGGTGCGGTCCGGCACCAGGTTTTCGATCGACTGTTCCAGAAAGCCGCGGTCGGCGTGCACGGCGGAAGGCAGATGGCCCTGGCCCCACTCCTGCGCGGTGCGCACGTCCAGCGCGACGGCGCCATCGGCCAGAAAGGCGAGCGCGGCCGCGGGCGCCATGGTCTCCACCGCCGATTGCAGTTCGCGGCGCCAAGTGGCGAAACTGCGTGGCGCGTCGCCGCCGGCGATGGCGGGCACCAGTTCCAGCGTGTCGGCCGGGCTGACCGGCGTGTCCACGCCATCGAGCATGCGCACATCCTGACCGTTGAGGAACAGCGCGACGAAGCTGCGCAGCCCGTTTGCCGGATCCATGATCTGGTCGCGCAGTCGCGGGTGCGCCGCGGTCAGCGCGTCCAGCGCCTGGATGATGGTGCTACCGGGCATCGCCAGTTCCGCGGTGCCACCGGCGAACGGGCGCAAGGTCGTGGGGATCAGCACGAGCGGCATGGCTGGGTCTCCTGGATGAGGGGCTGTTCGTGCCAGGCGTCGGCGGCCGTGATGAAGGCGCGCAGCCCGGCGGGGGCGATGATGATGTGCAGCGTGCCGGGAAAGCCGCCGGCGGTGGCGATGTCGCGGGGCGATGGCTGCGGTGCGCCGCGCGGGTGGCCGTGGAACCAGCCGATCAGATCGAGCCGGTCCTGTCGTGCCAGCGCGGACGAACGGGCGCTGTCGGCGGGGTCGATGGCAAAGCCGTTGAGCGGCGACGGGGCCCGGTTCGGCAGGGCGACGGCATCGATGACTCTGGCGCCGGCTTCGTCGTGGCGACCGAGCAGCGCGCCGCAGCATTCCGCCGGCGTCGCCGCGGCAGCCGCCGCGACGATGGCGGCCCGCGCCGCCGCCGACAGCAGGACAGGATCAGGCCGGGACGGCGGCATCGACAAAGCGCCCCTTGTCCAGCGCCAGCGTGGTGCGCGCATGGTCGGCGGCCATGCGGTCGTGCGTGACCATGATGATGGTCTTGCCCAGCTCCTCGTTCAGCGTCCGCAGCAACTCCAGCACCTCGGTCGAGGCGTTGCGGTCGAGGTTGCCGGTGGGCTCGTCGCACAGCAGCACCTCGGTATCGGCGACGATCGCGCGTGCGATCGCGACGCGCTGCTGCTGCCCGCCCGACAGTTGCGAGGGCGGCCGGTGTCCGCAATGGCCAAGGCCGACGAGATCGAGGGCGACGCCCACCCGCCGTTCCCGTTCCGCCCGGCCGAGGTCGGTCAGCGTCAGCGGCAGCTCGACATTGCGCGCCGCCGTCAGCATCGGCAGGAGGTTGAAGGACTGGAACACGAAACCCACGTGCCGCGCCCGCCAGACCGTCAGCTCCGCCTCGCTCATGCTGTCGATGCGGCGACCATCGTAGCGAAGCTCGCCGCTGTCGGGCCTGTCGATCCCGCCGAGCAGGTTGAGCAGCGTGGTCTTGCCCGAGCCCGACGGCCCCATCAGCGCGATGAAGGCGCCGCGCGCAATGTCCATGTCGAGACCGTCGAAAATGGTGACGGCGTCATCGCCGCGGGCGTAGCGTTTGGCGATGCCGGACAGGGTGAAGATGTTCGCTTGCATGACAGTCTCCTCGGGCGCGGGATGGAAGGGGCTTACAGGAAGGCTACCCGCGCCCCCATGTCGGGCAGCACGCGGGGGTCGGGGTCCTTGATGGCGATGCGCACCTGCAGCGTGCCCTTGGCGCGGTCGGCGCTGGGCATGATGCGGGCCACTTCGCCTTTCAGGGTCAGGTCGGAAAAGGCGTAGAGGCGGATGTTGACGGGCTGTCCGATCCGCACCCGGCGCAGCATCTGTTCCGACACGTCGACGACGATTTCCAGGGACGCCATGTCGACGATGGTGAGGAGGCCGGTGCGGGTGAAACCGCCGCTGGCGCCGGCCGGGGCCAGCAGTTCGCCGACCTGGGCGTTTTTCTCGACCACGATACCGGCGAAGGGGGCACGCAGCGTGTAGTTCTGCAACATGGTCATCTGCTGCTGGATCTGCAGCCGCTGCACGGCCATCTCGTCCCGCGCCACTTCGAGGAGGGTCTCGGCGGTTTCGACAGCGGACTGTTTCACCTCCAGCCGGGCGGCGGTCGAGAAGCGCTTTTCGAACACCGCCTGTTCGCGTTCCAGTTCGTGCTGCGCATGCAACAGTTGCTTCTGGGCGTTTTTGACGCGGGCGATGATTCCCAGCAGCTGCGTTTCGGCGACTTCCACCTCACGCCGCGCGAGGCTGTCGTCGAGATGACCGAGCACCTGGCCCTTGGCGACACGATCGCCGGCATCCACCTCGACCGCGGTGACCACGCCGGCGACGCGGGTGGAGATGGTGGCGCGGCGGGTCGCCTGAACGAAGCCCTGCGCCTCCAGCGCGGCGGCCGGGGCCGGAGCGCCGGCGGCGGTGGATCGAACGGCGATCGCCGCCGGCGCCGGCGCGGCGGCGGGGGGGCTGTTGCCGAACATCAGCCAGACGATGACGCCGGTTTGCGCCAGCAGGCCGGCGCCGAGCAGCCAGCCGCGTCTGTCGCGCCGCCGTGCCGGTGCCGGCATCTCCCGCGCCACCGGCGCGCCATCGCGGGCGATGACCAGGCTGCGCAGCCGGGCACTGCGGTCATCGGGCACGGGCGCTTCGGCGCGCGGCGGCGGGATCGTTGCAGTCAGCGGTGCGGACGCCATGGCTCAGGCCCTCCTTTGGAAAACGGATTTCAGCGTCGGCAGCGAGCCGCCGAGCAGCCCCAGGAACGCGGCGAGGCCAAGGCTTTGTGCAAAGGCCAGCGCGTCGATGCGCAGGTCATAATTGATGGTGGTGAAGCCGCTGCCGATCATCGTGGCCGGCGCGCCGTTGGCGGCGAGCCAGACCAGCAGCGTGCCGGCCACGCCGCCCGCCAGCGCCAGCAGGATGGTCTCCATGACCGAG
Source organism: Sandaracinobacteroides saxicola (assembly GCF_014117445.1). Classification (NCBI taxonomy): domain Bacteria; kingdom Pseudomonadati; phylum Pseudomonadota; class Alphaproteobacteria; order Sphingomonadales; family Sphingosinicellaceae; genus Sandaracinobacteroides; species Sandaracinobacteroides saxicola. The sequence goes on from NZ_CP059851.1 coordinate 367,153, forward strand.
GCAAGGACGATCGCCGCATTGGAGAAGCCCAGCAGCCGCATCACCCGCAGGCTGTGCCGCCGGCCTTCCAGGACGATCAGCATGGTGTTGAAGACGCCCGCAAGCGCCCCGATCGACAGGATGCCCGCCAGCGGCCAGCCCATGTACATGATGAGGTTCGAGGTGTTCTTGACCTGGTCGTGATACAAGGCACGTTCGGTCAGCGCATCGAGATCGAGGCGCGGGTCATGGGCCAGGAAGGCCTTCAGCGTCGCCATGCCCGTGGTGCCGTCCAGCCGGGCGCGGATCGACTGATATTGGTTGTCGCGGTTGTAGGCGGACTGGACCGCCCCGATGTCGGCGAGATACTCGCCCTCGAACACCGCGCTCGCCAGTTCATATTCGCCGACCACGGTCCAGGTGCGGCCCGCCAGCATGATCTGGTCGCCGACGCGGCTGTTGCGGACACTCTCGGTCAGGCGACGGCCGGCGATCAGCTCGTAGCGGCCGGGCGTGAAGCTGCGTCCGGCGGTGATGCGGAAACCGTCGCGCAGCGCCAGGCCGTTGGGGCCGAGGCCGCGCAGCGTGCTGTTGGTGCGCGCCCCGTCCTCGATCTTGCGGCCGCTGACGGTCATGGTCAGTTCCGGCGACAGGATGGCACCCGAAGCCCCGCGGACGATGCCCGGCGCACCCGCCAGCAGTTCGATCTGCTCGCGGCTGATCTGGCTGTTTGCTTCCGACTGGCTCTGCCGGCCGATCAGCACCGCGACGGTTTCGGACCCGGCGCTGCGGGACGCGGCGGCGAAGCCGCGCGACATGCCGAGGAAAGCGTTCAGGATGATGACGACCAGCATCACGCACAGGAAGATGGTGAGGCTGGACCAGTGCGCCTGGCGCATGTTGCCAAGGGCGATCGGGCCGAGTGCCCGGACCTGCCGCAGCAGGGAGGGGCCTTTGTCGGCGGCGGTGTGGACGGTGCTGGTCATGGTCATGCCTGCTCCATGGCAAAGGCCTGAACCGGGCGGACCCGGAGGGCGATGAGGGTGGGAAGAAGCGCGGTGCCGACGGCGAGCAGCAGGGCGGCGGCGATGCCTTGCGCCAGCACGACCAGCGGCAGGGTGAGGTCGGGCAGGATCTGTGCCATGTGCGTGGTGATCCAGCGGTTGAAGACGGAGGCCGCGGCCAGCCCCAGCGCCGCCCCGCCGCCCAGCAGCACCGCCGTCTGCCCGGCGACCAGGCGCCAGACCCGCGCATCGGAAAAGCCGAGCACGCGCAGCACGCCGATGTCGCGCGTGCGCTGCCGCATCGACAGCGTCATGCCGCTGGTGACGACCAGGATCAGCGACAGGAAGGTCACCGCCATCACGATGCGGATCATGCTCGCGACATCGCCGAACTGGGCGAAGAACTCGGCATGGAACGCCTTGTCGGTGGCGGTCGAGGTGGGTGCGCCCGAGCCTGCGAACGCCTGGTCGATCCGCTGCGCCAGCGCTTCGGGCGCCAGGCCGGCGGCCGGGCTGACGACGAAGGTGCCGACCGTATCGCGCCACAGGTCGCGGTTCTGGTTGAGATAGCTGTAGTGGAAGATGGCGAAGTTGCGCCCGCCGCCGGAATCGGCGCTGCGGAAGGTGCCTGCGATGGTGAAGGTCCAGGCGGGGTCACCGGCCGGGGGCACGAACAGGATGCTTTTCAGCGGGATGGAATCCCCCGGCTTCCAGCCATATTTGCGCGCCAGTCCTTCGGACACCAGGATGCTGCGCCGGTCGGCCAGGAAGGCGCGGCGGGTGGCGTCGGTGACGATCATGTCCGGGTGACCATCGAGCCAGGGGGCGGGATCGACCGCGAAGGCCATCAGCATGTCGCGCTGCTCGCGGTAGAAGGTGCCGGCCCAGGTCGCGTGGCTGACATGCTCCGCGCCGGGGATGCCGCGCAGCCGCTCCAGATAGGAGATTGGCAGCTGCTGCATCAGCCCGGCCTCGTGCGTCACGATCAGGCGGCGGCCGGTGACGTCGCTGTCCCCGCTGTTGAGCGAGAAATGCATCGAGCCGAGGATGCCGAACGTGAAGAAGGCGAGCACCACGGTGGCCAGCATCAGCAGCGTGCGGGTGCGGAAGAAGCGCAGGTGCGCCAGGATCAGCTTCAGTTCGGTCATGCGGCGAGCTCCTGTCGATCGTGGCGGGAATGCGCGAGAATGTCGGCCAGCCGGGCCTCGACCGCGGGCGGCAGGCCGAGCCGGTTGTTCAGCATGTGAAGGTGCGAGGCGACGATCGCGCCGATCGCCGGCGAGACATCCTGTCCGGTCGGCTGGCCGTCCCATGGTTGCAGCAGGCAGCCCGCGGCGGCCAGCACCCGCAGCCGGTCGACGAAAGCGGCGATTTCGCGTTGCCAGATGGCGGCGGGGGCGAAGGCGGCAAGCATGGCCGATGCCGGCGCACCGGCGGCTGATGGGGCGTTGCCGCGCCAGAAAGCGGCGTAGGAGGCAAAGAAGCGGGTTCGCGCCTCCGCATCGGGCGCCACGACGTCGGCGGCGGCCGCCATCAGGGCGAGCGCGGCGGGCAGGCGCCGTTCGGGATTGGCGACCGTGGCGGCGATGATGGCGACCGCCAGGCGGCTCGACCGCTCGAACAGCCGCTCGCTCTCCGCCATGGCATCGGCCCCGCCATAGCGCTGCCACTCGGGCTCATAGGGGATGAGCAGTGCGCTGCCTTCGTCGAACCAGGGCAGGGTCGTGGCGTCCACCGCGGCGCCATCGAAGCTGTGGCCGGCGTAATAATGGTTGCGGGTGGGCGGCGTTTCGCTGGCCCAGGCGTCGAGACCGTGCGCGAGCGCGGCGCGGGCGCGTTCCGGATCGCCGGCGAGCCTGCCTTGCAGCCGGATGCGCAGATGTGGCCCTCCGTGCCAGTAGCGGATGAAGAACCACCCCGAAACATCGCCGGCGCGTTGCCAGTCCTCGACCAGCGGCCGCACCCGCTCGGCGAGGCAGGCATCGGCCCGCGCCCGGTCGGACAGGAAGAGATGGACCGATGTCCAGGGTGCGCGCGTCACAGCAGCTCCCCCGTTGGATTGGCGCGCCGGGCGAAGCCGGCGACGACAAGATAGAGCGGCAGGCCGCCCACCGGCAGCACGGCTTCGAGCGCCGCTTCGCGCATCATCCGCATCGGTCGGGCGAACAGGCCATAGGCCGCGCAGGCCAGGGCGAAATCATGCGCGGCGGCACCCGCGGCCAGATGGGATTCGCGCAAGGAGGCGTCGCCCAGCTGGGCCACCGCGGCGCGCGGATCGACGGCGACGAACAGGATCGCGGTCGCCGTCGCCAGGTTCACCCGCATGCCGCCATAGGGCAGCATGGCGCCCAGTTTCAGCGGCAGCGCGATGCCCTGTTCGATGATCGCGCCCGAGGTGTCGCAGAGCGCCGGGCCGCCCCGGTACGATGCCCAGTAAAGGGTGAAGCGCAGCATCGCCTCGGCCGCGCCCCGCGGCCTGACGGCGCGCAGGCCGCGCCACAGCCCGTCGATGTCGGCGGCGAGATCGGGGCGGAGCGGCGCCAGCGTGGCGGCGATGCCGGAGCGGTCGTTGCCGGCCGTCCGCACGCGCATGGTGCCGAGCAGGCCGATGGACGGCGGCGTGATTGCCTGCGCCGTCGACGACGCCGGCAGGCCGGGTGCCGCCGGCGGCGCGTCGAAGCAGCGATGCAGCGCCGCCAGTGTCGGAAAACGCTCCGCCAGCGCCGGCGGCGCGACGGCCTCTGCGATCACCGTTTCCAGGGCCGGCAGATCGTGAACGTCGAAGCCGTCGAGCCTCAGTGGAAGGGCAAAGAGCGGCAGTTCGAGCGCCGCTGCGCGACCGCTGCCGGTAAAGCCGGACATGGCGCGCGCGGGCTCTTCCGCCGGCAACAGGCCGAGCGCGCGGGCGAGATGGCCGGCCTGGGCAAAGCCGTGGCCGGCCTCCAATGCGCAGGGCACGTCCGAGAAATCGCCATATTTGCCGGCGATGCGCCACACTTCGGCGACGCACAGCAGGGCCCAGCCGCTGGCGTGCATTGCGGGCGCATCGTCGGGGTGCATGTCGTCGTCAGTCGGGCGCAGGGCATGCCAGTCGCCATGATACACCCATTCCCGCCGCGTTCCGTCGGGGCTCAGGTGACGGAGCGACCAGCGCAACGGAAACAGGCCACGTGCCGATGGCACCGCGCGGTGGATCGCGCTTTCCCCCAGCGGTTCGAACCGCATCGGCGCCGCCAGATAGCGCAGCAGGAGCGCGACTCGCTCATCGGGCCGCAATCCCGTCACGGATGCGCACGGCGTGCCGCCGACATGATCGGCCAGCGTCGAGATTTCCGCCGGCAGGTCCGTGGAAAGCCGGTACAGGCGGGCACGCCGCATGCGCGTGCTCGGCGCGATGGGGTCCGTGTCGTGGCCGAACACCGGGACATCCAGCCGTTCCAGCCGCTGGTAGCCGGTCAGCGCAAAGACTTCCATCGCGCCGAGGCGGTCCCGTTCCGGGGCGGAGACGGCCAGCCGGTTCATGGGAAATTGTGCGGCCAGGGGTTGACGTTGTCCGGGCCGAAGCGAAGGTCGGGACGGCCCCGCGCCGCGGCCCAGCGGTCGAGCCGGGGATAGCTGATGCGGCGATGCTGGTGCCCGAAGGTGACTGGCAACAGCCCCGGCACGACCAGTTTTGCAGCGGCAAGGCCAAGTGGCTCCAGGGCCGGGAAGCCGAGGTCGACGAGGATGGCTTCGTCCGCGGCAATCGACACGCGGGACAGCAGGGCGCGCAGTTCCGCCGTCGAATCGTCGCACGCCAGCGCCGGTCGCGCGCCGCGCCGCTCCGCCAGCGTCTGCATTCCACCGCCATGAAGGAAGGCGAGCCGGTCGATGCTTTCGGGCAGGCTGTGCAGGAGGACATGATCCTCCATCCGCTGCACGGCCGAAGGATCGGCGAACAATTGCCGCGCCCGTGCGCGCGACGCGGGCATCGACCGGCGATAGACGCCCATCGATGTCGTGATCTCGACCAGCGCGCCGAACAGCGCCTCGTCGATGCTGTGGTGGCTGGCGGAGGCGCAATAGCTTTTGACGGGCGCATCCTCGCGCGGATCGACGATCATGCCGAGGACGACCGGCACGGCAATGTCGCCGCTGAGGTCGAACAGCCGGATGTCGAAACCGGCCGCGCGCGCGCGGGCGATCAGGGCTGCCGAACCCGGTTCGTCGACGCTGGCGGGATCGATCCCAACGGGCGGCAGGCGGCTGTACCAGGTGGCGAGATAGGCATCGCGCTCGATGACCTCGTACAGGCCGGACACAGCCGCTTCCTCCAGGCTGCCGCCCAGCGCGCATCCGTTCGACGAATCGAAGACGAAACGATTGAGCGGCCGCCCCGGCTGGTCGGTCAGGCCATAAAAGACCAGCTGCGCCGGGACCAGGCGCGGTGCGCCATCGGGCAGGGCATGGCCCCAGACCCAATCGAAGGGCAGGTCCGCGTTCCAGCGTTGCAGGCGGAACCCCGGCTCGCTCTCCCGTGCCGGGTCGTGCAGGATGAAGCGCCGCGGGTCGACCACATGGTTGCCGTGCGCGGCCCGCATCGCGGCATGGCTGCCGCGCTCGATGCGTTGCGCGCCGCGAGGGCGTTGCCCGACGTGGCGCTCGATCGCTTCCAATATGGCCACCAGTTCGGAGGCCGCCCGCGTGCCGGCGCGGCCATAGCCCATTTCCACGCCGGCGCTGCCGGGCAGGCGCATTTCCGCCGCCGCCAGCGGCATCATGTCCGACCCCAGGTTGGCAAACACATGGTGCACGATCCCGCTCATCGGATCGACGAAGGCATCCCGAAGCGCGGTGAGACTCAGCCGCGGGTTTGCGGCGCGGCGGGCACCGGGGGGGCGGGGGCGGGGGGTCAGGCTCAGGGCGGCCGGGGCGCCGGTCGCCGCGGGTGGGGAGCAGCGATGACAGTCGGACAGCGGCAGGATGCGGTGGCGGCTGACGGTCAGGGTGTCGGTGGCGATACGCAGCAGGGTGTCGGAGGACCCAGCCGACACCGCGTGATGAAGCAGCGCGACCAGTGCATCGAAGGCGGGTGCGGGCAAGGGGCCGCCGGGCTCGGTCGCGCGCGCCGCCGGCGCATGGTCGGGACGACCGCTGTTCAGCGTGAGCCGTGCCTCGACACAGGCCGGGCAGATGGCGGCTGGTCCGTCGGCGGGCAGCAGCGGCCCGATGCGGATGCTGCCGGCCGTGACCGCCACCGGGATCAGCGTGATGCCGGCGGCCTTTGCGTGATCCTGCTGCCGGACGGCGGAGGCGGCGTCGGCACGCCGATCGTAAAGATAGAATTGAACCTCGGCCGCCTTGCCATGGGCCACCGAAGGCGTTGCAAAACCGGCGGCCAGACGCCTTGCGAGACCGTGGCAGGCGTCGTCGGCGAGGATCATGGCCGCGCTCACCGCAGCATCCCCTGCGCATAGCCGCAGTGCACCAGCGGCGGCAGGCCCAGTTCCTCCAGCTGCCGATAAAGCGGTTCGGCGACGAAGGGCGTCTGCCGCAACGCCCCGCGCCAGTCGGCGGCGGGCGGCGCGGACAGGGGTTCGACCGGATCGCCGGAGAGGTGCGGAACGCCGGCGAGCTGGAGCCGGCTGACGGCCTCGCCGAGCGCCTCCGTGATGGCCTCCACAATACCGCCGCCCACGCTGCGGGCCTGCGGCGCATCGCCCAGCCACAGCTCCGCGACGCGCGCCGGGCCCAGCGGCGACCAGTGGAGTCGCAGGCGTGCGGGACGGGGATCGATCCAGCCCAGAAGGCGGGTCAGCAGGCGGATTTCCGGCGCGGCCAGGGCTTCATCCGGCAGCCAGGCGCTGACGGCGCTTTCGCGGAACAGGGGTGATGCCGCGAAGGCGGCGGTGCGGGCCGCGGCGCCACACGCCTCTGCATCCCAGCCCACGGCGATGGCGGCACCCGGCCGCATCAGCGGGTTCGCCAGCCGCGCCACCGCGGCGCGCAGCGCGCGCAATCCCGCCTGGCCGAAATCCACGCCCCAGCCGAATACCCGGGTCGAGGCCGACGCACCGGAGGCGCGCACATCGATGGCGCAGTGCATCAGCGGCATCTGGCGCGCCTGCGGATCCTCAACTTGGCTCAGCGGGCCGAGCAGCGGATCGAACCAGGGGTCCAGCGCCATCCTGATCGTCTCGTAGAGTTCGAGCGGCCGGTCGGGCGGCAGATCGTGACGGGGGGCGTGGACGAACGCGGGCGCGCCGCGGGATTGCGCCGGCACCCACGCCGGCGCCACCACCGGCACCACGGCATGGCGCGCGCAGGTCAGCGCCGGGCTGACCACCAAGGCATGCGCCCGCCGCGCCTGATGATCGAAGCCGAAAAAGGCATGCAGGGCCGCCTGGGCGGCGACGCAGCCGAGCACCGACAGTGACGCCGGGCTGTGGTCCTGGCCACCCACCGGCGCCGGCGGCAGCCAGTGCAGCAGCGCGGCCACGCCCATGCCGTCCGGTTCCGGCGGCGGGGCGACGCAGGCGTGGCCGGCGAACAGGCCGGCGATCACGCCCGGCACGGCACGCTGGCGCAGCGTCGCCTCGATCGCCAGGGCCGTCTTGGCGCCCATCGTGTCCGCGACATGGAGGACAAGATCGCCGTCGGCGGGCGGCGCGTCGCCCGGCTGCTGTCGCAGAACCACGGCACAATCGGGGGCCGCGCGGTCGGTGGTGGCCCGCAGCACTTCGGCCGCCGTGATCAGCGACACGCCGCGCCAGTCGATGGCAAGCTCGGCACAGCCGCTCGCCGCCAGCGCGCCGGCGGCCGCCTTCAGGGCATAGCCGCTGCCGACGACCACCACCCGCGCCGCCCGCCAGCGTGTCGCCGCGTCGACCAGCGCGGGCCCATGCAGCCGGTCTTCGAGCAGCTTCATCAATTCGTCCAGGCCATCATGGCCGGTTCGTGTGCTAACCCAGCTCTCCTGCGGGTGCACCGGCACCAGCATGTCGTGATCGATCAGCGATTGGGTGACATGCGTCAGCACCGTCCTCGCCGTCGCGGGCGCCGCCGCAAGGATGGCATCGAGCGGCCGGCCGCGGTCGATCATCGTCACGAAGCGTTCGATCAGCGGATACAGCCGCACGTCCGGCAGCAGGAAGGAGCGGTCGCCGGCCTCGAACCAGACCCCGCGATCGACCAGCCCGAAATAGACATAGCTTTTCAGGCGGTGAGGGCCGGACGGCGGCACGGTTGCGGCTTGGCTGGCCATCGCGCTCACCCCGCCGCCTGCCACAGCTGACGCCAGTCGCGCCCGGTGGTGCGCTCGATGGAACTGGCGGTCAGATGGCACAGCAGGAATTTCTGCGCCGGGGCGACATCGAGCAGCGGCAGCAGGCCATAGAAGAAATTGACCGTGGCGCGATAGGCGAGGAACGCGGGTGCCCGCTGGGCGGCGCGGCCCCGCTCGCTCTGCAGGAAAATCTCGGCGATGTCGGTGATCCGCCGTTCCTGCTCCGCCCGCAGCAGGTCGGCAGGCGCCTGCGGGCGCAGGCGTTCGGCAAGGTCGGCGTGAACGGTGGCGTCGGCGATCGCCGCATGATGGGCATCGACGACGGCCCGGTTCGCCGCGGCCGTGCGCGCCAGCAGCGGCAGCCACGCCGCGAGGATCCGCTGCGCCGCCGTGGGTCCGGCGCTGTCATGCTGCCGGTTGCGGATGGCCTGCGTGATGGCGTCGGCGCGCGCGCCGAGCATGGCATCCACCGCATCGAAGCGGCGGCGCGCGGCGCCCCCCACATCATGCGCCGCGAAGAAATAGTCGGCGTGGGACCGGATCGACATGAAGCCCTGGGCCATGCCGCCCTCGCTGTAGCTGTCGGCGGTGGCTGCCAGCATGCCGTGCAGGACCAGCAGGAACCTGTTGGGATCGGTCAGCTTCAGCTCGCGCAGGGCGAAGGCGATTTCCATGCTGCCGCTCAGCAGGTCGGCGCGCACATCGGCGAAGGCCGGATGGATGAGGGCGGTCGGGGCGCGCCACGGCACCAGACGGACGCTGTTGTCACGCCGCAGCGGCAGATAGGGGCCGGGTTCAAGCTCGAACATGCCCAACCGCTTCGACAACAGGTCATAGCCTTGCGGATCGGGCGCCGTATTGCTCGGGTTTGCCTTCAACCAGCCTTCCAGACGGTCGAGCGCCGCGGGAAACACCCGCGCATGCAAGGCGGAGGGTTCGCATTCCACCACCAGTTCGACATGCGGCCCGAATTTCCACCGCGGCATCGCCCAGGCGCGGCTGACGGCTTTATCGGCGCGCATCGCCGATAAAGTCGGCGCGATCGCGTCCGCCATCAGGCGGGTGCGGTCGGGGTCGAAATAGCCGACCTCGATGCGGAACCACTGACGCGCCGGCGTCGGCACGGCGCGGGCGGGCCGCGTCAGCTCGAAATGCAGTTCCGCCACCCGCGGCTCGCCGCCGACCTGCACGATGCTGTCGCCGAAAGCGGGCAACAACTCGCTGATCGACAGTGTGAGCCGGCTGCGTTTCAGCATGTTCTGCAGCAGCCGGACGAAGCGCGGGCTCGCCAGGTCGACGAAGAAGGGCTTCATGTCCTTGAAGTTGACGGCACCCCAGTCGATTGCCTTGCCCTCCCCGGCGGAGGGCAGGGCGCGAACGAAGAAGCGCTGCGGCAGCCCCAGCCGGGTCTGCCAGCGCCGCGCTGCGCGATAGAAATCCAGCGGCGGCTGCGCGGCCTCGGGATATTCACCCGGACTGACCAGCCAGGTTTGGCGCAGCAGCAGGATATCGCCCAGCCGGATGCGCGGAACCCTGCTCACCGTCTCGCCGGCGGCCAGGCTGCGCGCCGCCAGCGCCTTGGTGATGGCAAGGCTCGGCCCTTCGGTGAAGGCAAGTGCCAGCACCCGGTGTAGTTGCGGCAGCAGGCCGGGGATCAGCAGACCCTGGTAATGCAGGTCGAAGGCGCGACCATTGCCGTCGCGGAAGCGCAGGCGGTGCAGGTCGGGATCGTGGAACAACCGCGTATCGGCGAGCGCGATGCGGTCGATGCCCGCATGGGAGGGCGGGAAGGGCGGCACGTCCAGCTCGCGGGACAGCAGCGGCGGGTGGCGATTGGCGTTGAAACCGAACACGCCCGGCAGCTCGACCGCCGCCGCCTCGGCCGCCGTGGCCAGATAATCGCGCGTGTCGGCCAGCGCGTCCTCGTCGGCAATCTCCAGAAAGCGCGACAGGATCGAACTACGCCCGCCGAACACCTGGTTCAGCACCAGCGTGTCGCGGCCATCGTAGCGCGCGACCTGCACAACATGGCTGTAGGAGGCGCTGCGGGCGCGAAGGGTCGGCGGCATCATGTCGACGATCGCCCGCAGCGTGTCGAGGTCGAGGTCGATGTCCTCCCCGTGCCGCAGCAGCGTTTCCAGATAATGGTCGAAGGCTGCCTTCGCGCGCAGCAGGCCGGCGGTGCAGGGGCCGGGTGGCGTGGTGCGTTCGCTGTCGAATGGGCGGTCCAGCACGCCCGGTGCGTAATGCGCGTCGAACTCCTCGAGGAAGGCGCGTGGATCGCCGCACTCGCCTCCTTCACCGAAGCGGGCGACAAAGGCATCGACCATCCGCGAATGCAGCTCCTGATGGGGATCGAGCAGCAGCGACAGGTCCTGCAGCACGGACAGGGCGTCCGCATGCGGTGCCAGCAGCGCGGACGACAGCGGGGTCTCCGGGGCACCGAGGTAGCAGTTTTCGTGAAAGGCCGGCCGAAACAGCGGGCTGTCCGTTTCCGCACCGGTCAGGGCGGCGACCGCCCGCACAGCGTTGCCGACGATGGCCGTGGCCGTGGCGTGCGCTTCCGCATCATCGCTGCATAGCGTCGCCAGCGCGGCGGCAACCTGGTCGAACTGCGCCAGTAGCGCCGGCGCTTCGGGATGGCGCAGCTGCCCGATCAGCGCCGTGGCCGCAGCGAGCGGATCGTCCTGCTCGAACAGGCCGGCGTCCACCTGCAACAGGCCGATGTCGAACAACTGCCGCAGGAAACGGTCGATGCCCGGGGCCAGCGCCGGGGCGCGCTCGACCAGCGCCGCTGCCAGCGTCGACAAGGTCAATTCGCGCCCCTGTAGCAGCGATTCGACAAGGCGGATCGCGCCATTGTCATCCAGCTCGGCACGCGCCAGGCCGGCGCCCCAGGTGCGGCCGGAAACCTCGTTGCCCGGTGTGGCGCGATAGAAGGCGATCCGCCCCTGGATGCGCCCTGCCGAGGCATTGAAGCGCACGGGCAGGGTTTCGCGCACCAGGTCGAAATCCGCCAGCAGAGGCGCGAGCAGGTGACGCATCAGCCCCGCCTTCACCGCCACCCGCCGCCGAAGCCCCGGCGGGAAGTGCAGGCCCGTGCCGCCGCTTTCTGCCCAGCGGCCGACGCCGATCACCGTGAAGGAGGACAGCGGGCTGGTCTTGGTCGAGGCGCGGGCATGATATTGCAGCAGCGAATCCTCGAAATTGCGGGTGGTCTTGGCATCCGCCGGCGTGCCGGCGACATGCCGGGCCAGCTTCGCCAGCAGGACAGGGTTGGCATAGCCCAAGGCGGCACGAAGATTGGATCCCGCCAGCAGAGACGGCAACGCCGGCACCCCATGGGCCATCTCGGCCTCGAAAGACCCGGCCAGCGCTTGCTCCGTCGCGTCGATGGCGACGGAAAGCGCCACCAGCCGATCGAGGACGCCCAGCAGGTCGGCCGGGACATGACCGGCGAGCGCGGCGAGGTGTGCGGGCTTGGGCGCCTGTCCGTTGAACAGCAGGCGCTTTGCGGCCAGCGCGGCGCGCGAGGCGTCGCGGTCAGCCAGCCCGGGGACCAGCCGTTCCAGTTCGGCGCAGGCGGCCGGCGCATCGGCACCGAGCGCGGCACGCAGGCTGTCGGCATGGTGCCACAGCCGATCGGTTTCGCCAGTGCCCAGGGCATCGAGCGGGGCGGTCGGCTCCCCCGCGACCCGCACCACGAACAGCGGGTGCAGATGGCAACCCGCCAGCATCATCGCGGACGGCACGCCGGCGGGCGAGGCCGCGGTCATGCCACGCCCCGGCGGAACAGGTGGGCGGCAAGGCTGCCGGCGGCGGCGCCGATCACCACGAGGATGATCGAGGGCAACAGGGCGTCCGTCGTGAGGAAACGACCTTCCCAGCCCAGTCGCATCGCCTCCACCACATAGGTGAAGGGCAGGAGCTGCGCCGCCCACTGGGCAAAGCGCGGCATCGATTCCAGGGGCATGCCCGCGCCCGACAGCAGCAGCATGGGCTGGATCAGCAGCATGCCGGCGTTGAACGCCGCCGCCGGCTTGCTGAACAACGCCCCCAGCAGAAACCCGCAGGACAGCAGCGCGAAGGCGGCGAGCAGCGCGGGCAGCAGCAGGTTCGGCAGTGACGCGCGCGGCACCTGCCCGAACAGCACAAGGCCGGCGAACAGGATCAGCGCATAACCGACGGCGAACACCAGCAGCGTGCGCGCGATGGACGCCAGCCACAGCTCGACCGGCGTCGCCGGCGTGATCATCAGGCGCCGCAGCATCCCGGCGTCCTTGGCGATGGCGATGCCCGGCCCCAGGTTCAGGAAGGCGATGTTGAGCAGCACCGCGGCGGCAAAGCCCGGCGTGTAGCGGTCATAATAGCGGGCACCAGCTTCCGGGCTGTCGGTGGCGCCGAACATGGCCGCGAAGAAGACATAGAGCAGCAGCGGAAAGGCGAGCAGGAACCCCATCGCCATGCGATCGCGAAGGCACGCCTTCACGTCGAACAGGAGGAGGGCGGAAAGCCGGCCGGGGTTCATGCCGCTGCTCCCGTTATCGTGCCCTGGCCGACCAGCGTGGCGTAGGCCTCATCCAGACTCGCGGCACCACGCGCCGTGGCGACGACCGCGTCGACGCTGCCGGTGGCGACGAGGCGCCCGCGGGAGAGCATCAGCACGCTGGTGGCGAGCGAGCGCACTTCCTCCATATAATGGGTGCTGAACAGCAGCGTGCGACGGCCGCCGTCGTGCAGGCGGCGGATCAGTGCCCAGAAATCTTGGCGGGCGATGGGGTCGAGGCCGACGGTCGGCTCATCCAGAATGACGAGGTCGGGATCGTTGATCACCGAAAGCGCCAGCGCGAGACGTTGCCGCTGGCCGCCCGAAAGGCCCGCGATGCGCCGGTCGACGAAGGCATCGAGCCCGAAATCGGCGATGAGGCTTTCAGGGCTGATGCCACCCGGCTCCAGCCTGGCGAACAGCCGCAGATAGTCGTGGGGGGTCATCTGGCCGTAGAAGCGGCTGTCCTGCAGCTGCGCGCCGATGCGCAGGGCGGTTGGGGCGGTTGGGCCGGCGCGGCCACCGCGCCGGTCGAGCAGCACCGAGCCGGCATCGGGGCGGCGAAGGCCCATGATCATTTCCAGGATGCTGGTCTTGCCGGCGCCATTGGGCCCAACCAGCGCGGCCATCTCGCCGCGGGGAACCGCGAACGAGACGTCATCGAGCGCCATGGTGGTGCCATATCGCTTGACGACATGCAGGAACTGCACGGCCGCCGGGCTGGCCGAAACGGCGCGCCCCCGGGGGGCGGGATTGCGCCGGTCCGGCTGAACAGGGCCCCGGGGAGACGGCCGCACCGCATCTGCGATTGCCTGAGGTTCCACGGTCATGATAGTCTCCCGAAGGCCGGACTGTGACGGGGTTGCTGTTCGGAAGGGCGCACCGGCCGTGGCTGCGGACGGTGCGCCCGACATGATCGGCTCAGTTGAGCGCGACGCACGAGCTCGAGCCGCAGCTCGAGCAGCTGTTGCACGAGCTGATGCCGCTCGATGCACCGGTTTCCGGAAGCGCCATCGCTTCCTTGAGGCTGATCACCTCAAGGCCGTCGATCTGCAGGTCCGAAAGGTCCAGAGCGTCGAAGCTCAGCTCGTCCTGGGGTTGAAGGGACATGGTGTCCTCCTTGAAAAAGCCGCCTGTGGCTGAGACTGGATGGGGCGGCCGCCATCCAATGCCGTGCCCTGTCCCGCGCGCGGCGGGCGCTGTCGCGATCAGCTGAAGTAGCGCAGCTTGACCGCGACCGTGGTCGAACCCTGGACGCGGAATTGCGAGCGTTCGAATTCCGGGCGGTCGGGCGTCGGGTTGGCGATGTTGCTGAAGCCGATGCCTTCACGGATGAAGGTCAGCTGGTCGTTGGCGTCCTCATCGTGGAACAGCGCGATGGCATAGGTGCCATCGGGCACGTTCGGGATGCTGACCTTGGTGCTGCCGGCTTTCGCCTTGGCCGCGACCTTGAAGGTGCAGCCCTGCGGGAACTGCTGCCCTTCGCGGCACATCGAGATGACGACGTTGCCCTTGGCGCTGCGCACGCCTTCGACATCGACCGTCAGTTGGCTGCCGCTGGCCGCGATCACCGGCAAAGCTGCGGCCATGGCGCCGACCGCAAGCGCGGCGGCCATTCCGATTTTCATGTTGGTCATGTTCATGCTCCTGCTTGCAACCGGCCAGCGCCGGGCAGGAGCAGAAGGTCATGGGTCGGGGGCAGAGTCAGCGATGACATCCGTCACGATGTCGGAGGGCATGATGCAGACCGTGACATCTGTCACCCGATCCGGGATGGCGGGCGTCATGTGGGACACTTCCGGGGCGCGCACTGGCGCGTCCGGGCCTGTCGATGGTGAAGGAAAACCGGCATGCGCCGGCTGTTGGTGGGAGCCGGGAACGACCCAGCGCGAATTCGTTACGGCTGCTTCCTTCCGGACCTGACCGGGTTGGCGATGCAACTGCCCGCCCGACTCCCGCGGCGCGACATAGGGGCGAACAGGGTTTCAGGCAAGTCGCGTCATCCCCTGATTATCTGCGTGGGTGCCGGCGGCTGCCGGATCGACATCGGCACGATCATCGTCGGCGACCTGAAAATCCGTCAGTTGCAGGTCGAACCAGGGCCTGCCGCCCTGGTCGATGCGGAGGCGCCGGGGCCAGCGCAGGCCGCCATCACCGATCTCGCCTGAGAAGGTGAAGCGCTGCGTGACGAGACCCTTGCCCTGGGGATCGGGCACGCTGTTGGCCGCTGAGGCCAGCCGCGCGTCGCGGTCGAAGCCGAGCAGGGTTGGCGGTGCATCCGGATGGCTGGCCATCAGCGTATCCGGGTCCGGCCCGGGCCGTGCGCTGGCGCCCGCTTCGGTCAGCGGCAGCAGCAACATCAGGCCGTAGATCGCATATTGCGCCCGTTCGTGGCGCACCACGGCATCGGGCAGCGGCGTGCGGACGCCGGCGCGCTCCACCCATCCACCCGACGGTTCGATGATCAGTGAGCGCTGCTTGGACGGTCCTTCGCTCAGCAGCCAACTGTCCGACCGCGCCGCGCGAAAGGGGATGACGCGGGTGGAGACGCCGATCTCGATCCGCCGTGGCCCGGCGAAGATGCTCGCCCGGCCGCGCCATCGCAACAGGCGGGCGTTGCGCAGCGCGTGGGCGCCGCCGGCCCGGCGGATGGCGCGGTCGAGCAGCGATTCGGGCAGGCGGGCGGCGGCGAGCGCGCCGGCGCTGCCCAGCAGGAACAAGCGGCGGTCGAACATCGGAACCCACCTCCGCCGCCATGGTAGCGCGGCGGGGATGAGGGTCAAATCAGAATGACGACATGGCCGCGGGCGCCGGCCGGGGGCGCGGCACCGGTGATGCGCGCCGCATCGCGCCGCACCAGGGCCAGAACGTCCGCCGGGCAGTCCGCCGGATGTACCACCAGGTCGGCCTGGGCCAGCAGCCGGAGCTGGCGCAGGGTGAGGTCCTCGGCGCTGGCGGGAAGCGGGATTTCGCTGATGCTGTCGGCCGGGTCGGCGGCGACGGCAGAGAGCGCGGCGGCGATGGCGGCAGGCGCGTCCGCGCTGTCGCGCAGCGGGTCCAATGCTGCGCCGTCGGCCAGCAGCCGGCTCCAGAAGGCGCGGCGGGCGGGCACGGTGCGATGGACCGCAGCGACGGCATCGCGGGCAGCGAGAATGGCGGTGGCGAGCGTGCCAAGGCCCCCGGGCAACAAGCGCTCCAGCCGTTCCTTCAGCGCTTTCGACAGGCTGGCGGAGGCGCCGCCGGTACCGATGGCGACCAGCACGGGGGAGCGATCGACGATCGCCGGCACGGTGAAATCGCAGAGCGCCGGCTGGTCGACGACGTTGACGAGCAGGCCCCGCGCCTTGAGCCGCGTGGCAACCGCGGCGGCGGTGTCGCGGTCGTCGATGGCGACGAAGGCCAATCGGGTGGCGGCTGTCGCTTCCGCCATGACCACGCCGCCGGCGTCCTCGATCAGGCGTCGTTTGGCGTCGGCGGCGTCGCCCTCTCCCACCAGCAGCACGGTCTGGCCGCGTAGCCGGTGGAACAGCGGCAGGCTTTCCATCAGAGGTTCGTGGTCATCCAGGCGCGCACTGCCGGGCCGATGTCCGGCCGTTCCAGGGCCAGCGCCAGGTTGGCGGTGATATGCCCTGCCTTGTCGCCGCAATCGAAGCGCGCGCCGGCATAGGTGTAAGCATGAAACGGTGATTTACCGATGAGTTGCGCCAGCGCGTCGGTCAGCTGGATCTCGCCCCCGGCGCCACGCTTTCCCTCCGCCAATATGTCCATCACCTGCGGTTCGATCAGATAGCGGCCCACCGCCGCCAGCCGGCTCGGGGCGGTGCCGGCCCTGGGTTTTTCGACGAAGCCGCGCACCTCGGTGAGCGCGCCATCGACCGCGCCGGGGGCGACGATGCCATAGCGGTGTGTCTCCTCCTCGGGCACTTCCATCACGGCGATCACCGTGCCGCCCACCTTGTTCCGGGCATCGACCATCTGTTTCAGGCACGGGTAATCGGGCTGCCACAGCAGCTCGTCGGGCAGCAGCACGGCGAAGGGTTCGTCGCCGGTGATATGCCGCGCGCACCAGACGGCGTGGCCCAGGCCAGCGGGCTCCTGCTGCCGGACATAGGCGATGTTGCCCGGCGCCAGCTGCGTACCCTCCAGCACCGCCAGTTCGGCGGTCTTGCCCTTTTCGCGCAGGGTCATCACCAGTTCGCCCGCCACGTCGAAATAATCCTCCAGCGCGCTTTTCCCCCGTGCGGTGACGAAGATCATCTGCTCGATGCCGGCGGCCAGCGCCTCGTCCACCGCATATTGCAGCAGCGGCTTGTCGACGACGGGCAGCATTTCCTTCGGCACGGCCTTGGTGGCGGGCAGGAAGCGCGTACCCATGCCACCAACGGGGAACACGGCCTTGCGAACGGGTTTCATGGACGTTCCTTCAACCAGGGGGCGATACGGTCGGCGCCGATCAGCTGGTCCAGTGTCTGGCGCGGGCGCACGACGGCATAGTCGCGGCCGCGCACCAGAATCTCCGGGATCAGCGGCCGCGAATTATAGGTGCTCGCCATGGTTGCGCCATAGGCGCCGGCGGTCATGACCGCCACCAGGTCACCGGGCTGCACCGGGGTGATCGAACGGTCCTCCGCAAACTGGTCGCCGGTTTCGCATACCGGTCCGACGATGGTGGCGGTCATGCCGCCGGCGCGGGGGGAAAGCGCGCGGATGTCGTGCCAGGCGCCGTAGAGGCTGGGGCGCAGCAGGTCGTTCATCGCGGCATCGAGCACCACGAACGTCCGTTCGCCGCCGCTTTTCACCGTGATGACCCGGGCGACGAGCACGCCGGCATTGCCGACGATCAATCGGCCCGGTTCGAAGGCAAGCCGCACGCCCCAACCGGCGGTGACCCGCGCCACCATGGCGCCATAGGCCGCCGGGCCGGGCGGCGGCGGCAGGGAGGGGTCATAGGGGATGCCCAGGCCGCCGCCGAGATCGACCCGCTCGACCGTCTGGCCCTGGCGGCGCAGCGTGGCGACGAGCGCGCCGAGCTTGCCATAGGCTTCCTCCAGGGGCTCCAGGCTGGCGAGCTGGCTGCCGATGTGCGCGGCGACGCCGACCGGCCGGATGCCGGGCAGTCCGGCAGCGGTGGCATAGAGTGCGGCGATGCGATCGAGCGGCACGCCGAACTTGTTTTCCTTTTTCCCCGTGGAGATTTTGGCGTGCGTCCGGGCATCGACATCGGGGTTGACGCGGATAGCGACGCTGGCGGTGCGCCCCAGCGCGGCCGCCACCTCGGACAGGGCGTGCAGTTCGCCCTCGCCCTCCACATTAAACTGGAAGATGCCGGCAATGAGCGCTGCCGCCATTTCGGCGCGGGTCTTGCCGACACCGGAAAAGATGATGCGGCCGGCGGGCACGCCGGCGGCAAGCGCGCGGCGCATCTCGCCCTCGCTCACGACATCCGCACCGGCGCCGAGACGGGCCAGCGTGGCGATGACGCTGACATTGGGATTGGCCTTGACGGCGAAGGCGATCAGCGGATCGTCGAGGCCGGCCAGCGCATCGCGGAAGACCGTGAAATGGCGTTCGATGGTGGCGCTGGAATAGGCATAGAAGGGTGTGCCCTCGGCAGCGGCAAGCGCGTCCAGCGCCACATCCTCGGCGTGCATCACGCCGTCCCGATCGTGGAAATGGTCCATCAGCGTGGTTTTTCGACGGTGTCCGCCGGCGGCAGGTTGAAGGGATCGTCCTGCCGCACGCCCGACGGCACCGCGCCGTCATCGACCCGCTTCGGCGCCGCCTGGGCGGGCGGAATCAGCGCTTTCATGGTCGCCGCGCCTTCCTCCTTCTTCATGGCGCGCACCTGGGCGTTGGTCAGTTTGCTGTCATCGGTGGCGCGCACCAGCGCGCCCTTGTGGCCGCAGGCCGACAGCAAAAGCAGCAGCAGGACCAAGGCCGGCTTCACAGGCCCGACCTTGCCGCAGCGATGGCTTCCCGCACGCGAAACGGCGCGGTGCCGCCCAGGCTGCCCCGGCTGGCGACCGACGCTTCGACGCTGAGCACGCCGAAAACGCGACCGTCGATCCGGGGATCGACGGCGCGCAGCGCGTCCAGGGACAAGGCATCGAGCTGCACGCCGGCGGCTTCCGCGGCCTTTACCGCGCGGCCGGTAATGTGATGCGCCTCCCGGAACGGCACGCCGGCTTCGCGTACCAGCCAGTCGGCGAGGTCGGTCGCGGTGGAAAAACCGCTGGCCGCCGCCGCGCGCATCCGGTCGGGCACGAAGGTCAGGCTTTCCACCATGCCGGTCATCGCGGCCAATGACAGAGCCAGCAGGTCATGCGCCTCGAACAGCGGCTCCTTGTCGTCCTGCATATCCTTGGAATAGGCCAGCGGCAGGCCCTTCATCACCGCCATCAGGCCGACACAAAGCCCGACGATGCGCCCGCTGTGGCCACGCGCCAGTTCGGCGGCGTCGGGGTTGCGCTTCTGCGGCATGATGCTGCTGCCGGTGCTCCAGGCGTCGGGCAGCCTGACCCAGCCGAAGGGCTGGCTGGCCCACAGGATGATCTCTTCCGCCAGGCGGGAAAGGTGCAGCGCGGTCTGGGCGGCGCAGGTGAGGAATTCGATGGCAAAGTCGCGGTCGGATACGCTGTCGAGGCTGTTGGCGGTGGGCCGGTCGAAGCCGAGCGTCGACGCCGTCATCATGCGGTCGATCGCAAAACCCGTGCCGGCGAGCGCTGCCGCGCCCAGCGGACATTCATTCATGCGGGCGCGGGCATCGGCAAAGCGGCCACGATCCCGCCCGAACATGGCGAAATAGGCCATCAGATGATGGCCGAGCGTCACCGGTTGCGCCACCTGGAGGTGGGTGAAGCCCGGCATGATCGTGTCCGCATGCGCTTCCGCACGCGTCAGCAACGCCGCCACCAGCGCCTTCAGCGCGGCATCAATGTCGTCGCAGGCGGCGCGCACCCACAGGCGGAAATCGGTCGCCACTTGGTCGTTGCGGCTGCGCGCGGTGTGCAGCCGGCCGGCGTCCGGGCCGATCAGCTCGGCCAGCCGCGTCTCGACATGCATGTGGATGTCTTCGAGCGCCGGATCCTCCGGCACGCCGTCGGCTTCATAGTCCGCGTGGATGGCCCGCAGGCCCGTCTCGATCCGGGCCACGGCATCTGGTTCCAGGATGCCGGTCGCGCCCAGCATCGCCACATGCGCCAGGCTGCCGGCGATGTCCTGCCGCCACAACCGCTTGTCGAACGGAATGGAGGCATTTATCTGTTGCATCACGGCGGCAGGTCCGCCGTCGAAGCGGCCACCCCACAGGCTGTTGCTGACCTTTCCGGAGCCCGCCATGCGTCTGACCTTCATTGCCCTTCTGTCGCTTGCCGCCTGCGGGCAGGCACCCGCGGGCGATAGGGAAAAGGCACCGCCCTCGCAAGCGGCGTTGAACGCGGCGGAGGCGCCGCCGGTGGCGCTGGCGGCGAAGATCGACCGCAGCCAGGCGGGAAAGCCGGCGCCGACCGTCCCGTTTGAGATGAGCAACGGCGGCGCGACGAAAACCGTCGCCGATTTCCGCGGCAAGCCGGTGCTGGTCAACCTGTGGGCGACCTGGTGCGCGCCCTGCATCAAGGAAATGCCGGCGCTTGACACCCTGGCGAAGACGCTTGGTGACCGGGTCACCGTTCTGGCGGTCAGCCAGGACATGGAGGGCTGGCGCGCAGTCGACAAATTCTTCACGCCCGGCAAATTCACCACGGTGAAGCCACAGGTCGACAGTGCGATGGCCTATGGCGCCGCCATCGGCGCCAAGGGTCTACCGGTCACCATTCTCTATGATGCTGCCGGAAAGGAAGTATGGCGGATCAACGGCGACTATGACTGGGCCAGCGCCGAAGCGGAGGCGCTAGTCGTCGGCTGAGGTGGCGTAGCGCTCGCTGACCACCGACCAGTTCACGGCGTTCCAGAACGCGTTCAGATAATCGGGGCGGCGGTTCTGGAAACTGAGATAATAGGCATGTTCCCAGACGTCGTTGGTCAGCAGCGGCACGCCCTTCTCGTCAGCGTCATCGAACAACGGATTGTCCTGATTGGGGGTGCTGGTGACCGCCAGCCTGCCGTCGTCCTGCAGGATCAACCAGGCCCAGCCGGAGCCAAAGCGGCCTTTGCCCTTCTCGTCGAACGCGGTGCGCAGCCCCTCCATGCCGCCAAAGGCGCGCTCGATGGCGGCCGACAGCGCCTTGGACGGAGCGCCCCGGCGATCGGGGCCGGCCATCGATTCCCAATAGAAGCTGTGGTTCCAATGACCGCCACCATTGTTGCGGATGGCGGCCGGCAGGGTGGACGCACTCGCGAACAGCGCTTCCAGCGGCTTGCCGCGCGCCGCCGGCGTCTCGGCAACGGCCTTGTTCAGGGCATCGACATAGGCCTGGTGATGCTTGCCATGGTGCAACGCCAGGGTTTCGGCGCTGACCGCGGGGGACAGGGCGGACGGCGCATAGGGCAAGGGCGGCAGCGTGAAGCGGCCGGAGGCGACGGGTGCGGCGCTGCCAAGAAGCGGCGCAGCGGTACGGGCGGTGGACATGCTGGACATGCCGGCAACAACGGCAGCACCGGCACCAAGTTCCAACAGCCGGCGACGGTTCAGGACGGACATGGGCAACCTCCTTGCTGGCCGGGACAACGCGCCATTCACGCGGCGATTCATCGGCCTTCTCATCGCGCACCTTGGTGTCGGATAAATTGACAGGTAGCGCGCCATCATTAACCATTCCGCATCCATAAAATGTTGAATCAGATAGGTTAAATCTTACGCCAAAGACTGGCATAAATGTTGCACCTGCCCTTGTCGCATCGATTTCCAATGTCGATCCGCACGCAAAAGGGGACGGAACATCATGATCAAGGCCTTGATTCTCGCCGCCGCGCTGACGGGTGCCACCGCGGTTTCTGCCGTGACGCTCGACAATACCGCGTCGCTGCCCGGCAGCGTCTCGCCCTATGGGTTCGATGGCAGCACGACCTATGGCGTGACCTTCACCGCGCCGGTCACCGGCACGCTCACCGGCTTCTCGCTCTATTCCAACGGCGGCGGGTTCGATTCGGTCGGTTACATCGGCGACTGGAACGGCACCGCCGCCTTCGGTTTCGGCTTCGGCGCCACCTCGATCCTGTATCAGAGCAGCGCCTTCACGCTGGGCAGCATCAACAGCTTCACCACCAATGTGGCGGTCACCGCCGGGCAGAATTATGTCGCCTTCCTCAGCGTCGCCGGCCTGACCGGCAGCGGCTCCGTAAGCTGGCCGGTGTCGGCGGTGAGCGTGCCGGGTCTCAACTATTTCGTGTGGGACAATGGCACCACGCCGGGCGACATCACCGATGGCGACTGGAACTATTTCTTTGAAAGCAGTCCCACCGGCGTGATCCTGAACTTCGCGGCTGTGCCCGAACCGGCGACCTGGGCGATGCTGATCGCAGGTTTCGGCCTTGTCGGCGCCTCACTGCGGCGTCGCCGCGTCGCTGCGGCGCAGTAAAAAGGCCGCGTCGCCGCGGCGCAATAAAAAGGCCGCGTCGCCGCGGCGCAATAAGTAAGGCCGCATTGCCGTGTCGCAGTAAAAAGACCGCGTCGCTTAGCGAAGCTGCGGTCCTGCGCCGGCACGCCGCTCGCTGAAATGAAGCGCAAGATCCGGAGCGCCGGTGCCCCGCGTTCCCTGCAAAGGAGGTTGGCAGCCACCCTTGCAGGAAGATTTTGCCATGATCCGGTCAAGCGAACCCGCCATCCTTTATTTCGGCACGCCGGTGGCGTTGCTAAGCAGCCTGAATGCGGATGGCAGTGCCAACCTGGCGCCGATGTCGTCCGTGTTCTGGCTTGGCTGGCGCGCGGTGCTCGGCCTGTCGGCGGCATCGCAGACCGCGCAGAACCTGCTGCGCCATCCCGAGCTGGTCATCAACCTGCCGTCGGCCGACATGGCCGACCGGGTGGACCGGCTGGCGCTGACGACGGCAGCCAATCCGGTGCCGCCCTACAAGGCGCAACGCGGCTATGGTCATGTGCATGCCAAGTTCGCGCGGGCCGGGCTGACGCCGGTTGCCAGTGAGACCGTGGTGCCGCCCCGCGCGCTGGAAGCGCCGGTGCAGCTGGAGGCGCGGATCGAAGCGGTGCATTCGATCGCCGCCGAGGATGCGGCATTGGCCGGCAGGATCCTGACATTCGAAGCGCGCATCCTGCGCGTGCATGTGGATGAGGCGATCCTGCTTGCCGGCGATCCGAACCGGATCGATCCCGACAAGTGGCGGCCGCTGATCATGAGCTTCCAGAAATTCTACGGGCTGGGGGAGCAGGTGCGGCCCTCGACCCTCGCGACCATCGCGGAGGCGGAATATCGCAGTCCGGATGTCGACAAGGCTCGTCTTGCGGGTCCGGCAGACCGGCTTCGCATTGCAGCGTGAAACGCGGCGCGTGGCGCCGCATAAGGGAATGAAAGGAACCGCCATGGACAAGGATATCGACGCTGCGCGCTGGGCGCGGGTGCAGGCGCATGACAAGACGGCGGACGGCGAGTTTTTCTACGCCGTCAGAACGACGGGTGTATTCTGCCGCCCGTCCTGCCCGGCGCGGACGGCGAAGCGGGCCAATGTCATCTTCTACGAAACGGCCGCCGGGGCCGAGGCCGCCGGGTACCGGCCGTGCCGACGCTGCCATCCGCTGGCCATGGAGGGCCGCGATCCCCATGGCTCGCTGATGCAGGCGATGGCATCGTTCATCGTCGCGCATGCCGACGAGAGGCTGTCGCTCGAACGGCTTGCCCAGGAGGCGGGCATGAGCCCTTTCCATTTCCAGCGCAGCTTCAAGGCGGTGATCGGCGTCAGCCCGAAGGACTATCAGGCGGCGGAGCGGCTGCGTCGCTTCAAGGACCGGCTGCGCGCGGGTGATACGGTGCTGGGCGCGACGTTCGAGGCCGGCTATGGTTCGACCAGCCGCATCTATGAACGGGTGGGCGACAATCTCGGCATGACGCCATCGGCCTATCGCGCCGGCGGCGCCGGAGAGAGGATCGTGCATGCCGCGCGCGAGACGGCGCTGGGACCGTTGATGATGGCGGCGACCGAACGCGGCATATGCTTCGTGCAGTTCGGGACCTGCGCCGATGCGCTGGCGCGGCAATTGGCGCAGGAGTTCCCGAGGGCGCAGCTTGAGCCGGCGGCGGCCGGCGGGAGTGCCGAGCTCGATGCCTGGATGGTGGCGCTGGGCGATCACCTCGCCGGTGTGGCGCCCCGTCCGGATCTGCCGCTCGACCTGCGCGGCACGGCGTTCCAGATCAGCGTGTGGCGCCTCCTGATGAGCGTCAGGGAAGGGGAGGTGGTGAGCTATTCCGAGCTTGCGGCCGGCGTGGGGGCGCCGCGTGCCGTTCGTGCCGCGGCGAGCGCCTGTGCCGCCAACCGCGTCGCGGTCCTGATCCCCTGCCACCGCGCGCTGCGCGCCGATGGTGGCCTGGGCGGTTATCGCTGGGGCCTGGAGCGGAAGCGGGCGCTGCTGGATGCTGAACGTGCACACCGGGTGGCGGCGTGAGCGCGATCGGGTTTCCCGAGGTGTCGGCTCTGGCGGCCGCCCTGGACACCCAGGGCTATGCCATGCTGCCCGGGCTGGTCGGGCGGGCGGAGTGCGCGGTGCTGGCGGGAATGCTCGACGATGGCAAAACGGCGTTCCGTTCCACGGTGATCATGGCCCGCCACGGCTATGGGCGTGGTGAGTATCGCTATTTCGCGCGGCCCCTGCCGGCGCCCGTGCAGACGCTGCGCGAGATGCTCTACCCGCCGCTAGCCGAGGTCGCCAATCGCTGGGCGACACGGCTGGCCGGTCAGCGAACATGGCCGGCCGACCATGCCGGCCTGGTCGCCGAATGCGCTGCCGCCGGCCAGGCCCGCCCGACACCGCTGCTGCTGCGCTATGGTCCCGGGGACTATAACCGGCTGCATCAGGATATCTATGGCGCGCTGGTCTTTCCGCTGCAGCTGGTGGTGCTGCTCGACGAACCGGGGCGTGATTTCAGCGGCGGGGAGTTCCTGCTTGTGGAGGGGCGGGCACGCATGCAGTCCCGCGCCTCGGTGGTGCCGCTGGCACAGGGCGATGCGGTGGTGTTTCCGGTCCGCGATCGTCCGGTCAGCGCCAGCCGGGGCTGGGCGCGTGCCACCATGCGCCACGGCGTTGCCGAGGTGCGGTCGGGCCAGCGCCGGACGCTGGGCATCATCTTCCACGACGCGGCGTGAACCTGCGTGTCACGGGGCTTGCGTCCGCGGACGGGCGAGCTATGGCGGTCGGCGAGAGGGGAGTCTCGCAACAGGAGCCATGTCATGCGCAAACCCCTTTTCTGTCTTGCTTTCTTGTCGCTGTCCGGTGCCGCGATGGCGGCGGAGCGAAGCTTTTCCGTCGGCGCCTTCGACCGTGTGACCTTGCTGGGATCGCCCACGGTCGAGGTTTCGACCGGCGGCGGCTTCGCGGTGCGGGCAACCGGGGATGAAGCCGATCTGGAACGGCTGGAGATCGTGGTCAGCGGCGGTGAGCTTCGCGTCGGCCTGAAGTCGGGCAGCTGGGGCGGCTGGTCCCGCCGCGAACTGAAGGTGTTCGTCAGCCTGCCGGCCCTGCGTGCCGTGAACCTGCGCGGATCGGGGGATTTGAATGTCGACCGGGTCAGCGGCGCGGCTTTTGCGGCGGAGCTGGCGGGTTCGGGCGATGTGCGGCTGCGACAGGTGGATGTCAGCGCGCTGACCCTGTCGCTTGCCGGCTCGGGTGATATCGAGGCGCAGGGGCGGTGCGGCTCCGGCACCTACACCCTGGCGGGGAGCGGCGACATCCAGGCGCGGCGGGTGTTGTGCACGTCGCTGACCGCCAGCCTGCGGGGCAGCGGCGATATCGACGGGGCCGCCAGTGGTGGCGCCGATGTCGCGTTGATGGGAAGCGGCGATGTCCGCATCACCGGCGGGGCGAAGTGCAAGGTTTCGACGCGCGGCAGCGGTTCGGTGAACTGCGGCTAGTCCAAGGTGGCCCTCTGCCGGCGCGGGCGACGCGCCGGCAGGCGGCGGGCATCATTCCAGTTCGAAGGTCATGCTGACATTCAGCGAAAGGTCGATTTCACCCGGCGCGACCGGGCTGTCGGCCTTTTCGGCGCGCATCGCCATCGCCATCATCGGCTGCGGCCGCGGGGTGAAGGGGTTGTTGTTTTCGGCGATGGCGGTGATGCGCTTGATGCGCAGGCCGGCGGCGGTAGCGTAAAGGTCAGCGCGGGCGCGCAGGGTCTTGATCGCCTGCTGGCGCACCTGATCGAGCAGGGCTTCGGGCTTGTCGACACGGAATGTGGGGCCGTCGATCTGGTTGGCGCCCTGGGCGACCAGCGTGTCGATGATGCGGCCGGCCCCTTTCAGGTCGCGCAGGGTGACAGAGACGCGGTTGTTCGCCTGATAGCCGGTGAGCACGGGGGGCACATTGTTGCCGTAGCGATATTGTGGTTGCAGGTTCAGGCCGCTGGTCTGGATGTCGCGTTCCGCGACGCCGGACTTGCGCAGCGCGGCGATAACCGCGCTCATGCGGCTGGCGTTTTCGGTCATCGCCGCATTGGCGTCCTTGGCTGAGGTGACGACGCCGGCGCCGATGTCGGCCACATCCGGTACGGCGCTGAGCCGAGCTTCGGTCGAGAGGGTGAGCGTGGCGGGCGCGGCCTGCGCGTGCAGGGGCGACAGGGCGGCCAGGGCGAGCGCAGCGGCAAGCATTTTTTTCATGAGGGATCCTTGAACATGGAACAGCGACCTGCCGTTGCGGCACGGTCGCTGTCCGGAAGCTGAACTGAGTCAGGTGAAGGGGCGGTCAGCTTCGCCGGCGAACCATGTTGTAGAGATAGATCAGGATGACGGCGCCCAGGGTGGCGAGGATGATCGACCAGATGAAGCCGCCACCCCCCAGGCCGATGAGGCCGGCGAGAAAGCCGCCGACGACCCCGCCGAGGATGCCGAGAAGGATGGTGACGATGATGCCGCCCGGCTCGTCCCCGGGGACGATCCAGCGCGCGAGCAGACCTGCGACCAAGCCGATGATGATCCAGGCAAACCAACCATGTTCCATAAGTGCCTCCCTGCGCCGTGATGATGTGTAGCGTCATAACAGGCGTGCAACAAGTTGGTTGCAGGAAAGACGGATGGCGGTGATGGGCGAGATAGGCTTGCACGATGCGTGGGAAGGCGATAAGAGGGCGTTGCTTTGAGGGGAGCAACGTCGCTGGCGGCGTGCTGAGGCATGCTGTCCAACCAGTAGCGGAAACTCAAGCGATATGAACATGCAGCTCTCCCCACTCGACCCCAGCATGGCCGACCAACTCCGGTCGCCCGATGACAGTGACGCGGCGCGCCGGTCGCGCCGCCGGCGTATCCTTCTCTATGCTGCCGCCGCGCTGGTGGTGGCGGCGATCATTGCTTTCTATGCCCTGCGGGGCGGCAAGCCCGAGCCGGCGCCGGCTCCGACCCGGGCCAAGGTGACCGTGATGGTGCCCGGGATGACCGCGGTGCGCGATCAGGTGACAGCAAGCGGCAGCATCGCCGCGCGGCGCGACATGCCGGTGGGTGTGGCGGGCGAGGGCGGCCAGATCGTGGCGATCCGGGCCGAGGCCGGATCACGCGTGGCGAAGGGTCAGGTGCTGGCGGAAATCGATGCCCGGGTCCTGCGGGCGCAACTGGCGCAGTTGCAGGCCGGCGTGGTACAGGCGCGTGCCGATGCGCGGCTGGCGCAGGCGGAACTCGACCGGGCCAGTGCACTGGTGACACCCGGTTTCATCAGTAAAGCGGACATCGACCGGCGGACGGCAACCCGCGATTCGGCCAATGCCCGGGTAACGGTGGCGGTGGCGCAGGTTCGCGAAAGCGAGGCGCGGCTGGCGCGGCTGTCGATCCGCGCGCCGGAGGCCGGCATCGTGTTGCAGCGCATGGCGGAAGTGGGCCAGATCGTGTCGCCGGGCAGCGGCATGCTGTTCCGCGTGGCGGCGGGTGGCATCCTGGAGATGCGCGCGCGGGTGGCGGAGCAGGATCTGGTGAACCTGAAGGCCGGCATGCCGGCGACGGTGACGCCGGTCGGGTCGCGCTTGGGCTATAGTGGCCGCATCTGGCTGGTGGAACCGGCGATCGACACCGAGACGCGGCAGGGGGTGGTGCGGATCGCGCTGAACTATGATCCGGCGCTGAAGGTCGGGTCCTTCGCCAAGGCCAGCATCATCGCCGTGGAAACGCAGCGCCCGGTGCTGCCGCAGTCGGCGGTGCAGGCGGACGACCGCGGCAGCTTTGTCTATGTGGTGGACGCCAACAACAAGGTGGAACGGCGCGCCATCACGGTGGGCACGGTGAACGACCAGGGCGTCAGCATCGCGGCCGGGCTGAACGGGCGCGAACGGGTGGTGGTGAGCGCGGGCGCCTTCCTGCGGCCGGGCGAGACCATCACGCCCGTCCTGAACCGCTAGGGAGGCCGCGATGCGCAACATTTCGGCCTGGTCGATCAAGAATCCGGTGGCGCCGCTGGTCGCCTTTGCCATGCTGACGCTGGCGGGGCTGGTCAGCTTCTTCACCATGGACATCAACAACAATCCGGACATCGATTTCCCGGCGGCGCAGGTGGTGGTGGTGCAGCCCGGCGCGGCGCCGACCGAGCTGGAGACGCAGGTGACGCAGCGCGTGGAGGCGGCGCTGCGCAGCATCAACGGCGTCGATGAGATCAGCAGCTATGTCAGCGAGGGCAACAGCCGCACCTTCGTGCAGTTCGCCATCGGCACGCCGGTGGACCGCGGGGTCAACGATGTGCGCGATGCCATCGCCAACATCCGCTCCGACCTGCCGCAGGGCATCCTGCAGCCGCAGGTGACGCGGGTGGACGCGGCGAGCGGCGGGCCGATCGCCTACATCTCGGCCGAAGCGGTCGACATGACGCTGGAGGAACTGAGCTGGTATGTCGACAACACGGTGGCGAAGAAGCTGCTGTCGGTGTCGGGCATGGCCGCGGTGCGGCGGGATGGCGGGGTCAATCGCGAGATCCGCGTGATCCTGGATCCGGCGCGCATGCAGGCCTATGGCATCACGGCGGCGCAGGTGAACGGCCAGTTGCGGCAGGTGAACCTGAACGCCGCCCGCGGACGGACGGAGATCGCCGGGTCCGAGCAGGCGGTGCGCGTGCTGGGCAACGCGCGCAATGCCGATGACCTGGCGGCGACGCAGATTTCGCTGGGCAACGGCCGCACCATCTATCTGCGCGACATTGCCACGGTGCGCGATCTTTACGCCGAGCAGCGCTCCATCTCCAAGATGGACGGGCGGCAGGTGCTGAGCTTCAGCCTGGAGAAATCCAAGGGCTCGTCCGACGTGGCGGTCTATGATGCCGCGCAGAAGGTGCTGGCGGAGCTGCAGAAGGACAATCCCAAGGTCCGCTTCAAGCAGCTGTTCACCACGGTGGATTATACCAAGGAGCAGTATGACAGCGCGCTGATGGCGATGATCGAGGGCGCGGTGCTGGCGGTGATCGTGGTCTTCCTGTTCCTGCGGGACTGGCGGGCGACGGTGATCTCTGCGCTGGCGATCCCGCTGTCGGCGATCCCGACCTTCTGGTTCATGGACCTGATGGGCTTTTCGCTGAACAGCCTGAGCCTGTTGGCGCTGAGCCTGGTGGCGGGCGTGCTGGTGGACGATGCCATCGTCGAGATCGAGAATATCGTCCGCCACATGCGGATGGGCAAGAGCGCCTATCAGGCGGCGATGGACGCGGCCGACGAGATCGGGCTGGCGGTGGTCGCCACCACCTTCTCCATCGTGGCGGTGTTCCTGCCGGTGGGCCTGATGCCCGGGATTTCCGGACAGTTCTTCAAGAATTTCGGCTTTACCGTGGTGTTCGCGGTGCTGCTCAGCCTGGCGGTGGCGCGGTTGATCACGCCGATGCTGGCGGCCTATTTCCTGTCGGCCAAGGGCGAGGCGGCGCATGGCGACAGCCGCTGGGTGCACTGGTACATGGACCTGTTGCGCTGGTCCTTGAAGAACCGCTGGAAGACGGTGGGGATCGGCGCGCTGGCACTGGTGGCGACGGTGTTCAGTTTTGCCACGCTGCCGCTGACCTTCCAGCCGAACATCGACACCGATTACAGCCAGATCCGCATCCAGATGCCGCCGGGTTCGACGCTGGCGCAGAACGCCGCGGTCGCCGACAAGGTGACGGCCATCGTGAAAACCTCGCCGGCGGTGGAATACAGCTTTGCTGAGATCAATATTGGCAACAGCAATATCTATCTGACGCTGCGCAAGGACCGGCCGATGTCGAGCGTGGAGTTCGAGCGCTCGATGGCGCCGAAACTGGCGGCAATCCCCGATGCGCGGGTGAATTTCCAGTCGCAGACCGGCGGCGGCATCGGCCGTGACATGACGGTGATGCTGGCCGGCAATGATCCGGTGCAGCTGGAGGCGGTGGCAAGCAAGATCGTCGACGAGATGCGCGGGCTGAAGGAATTGCGGCAGCCGCGCATCGAGGGCGATGTGCGGCGACCGGAGATCACCATCAAGCCGCGGTTCGACCTGGCGGCCGAGCTGGGCGTGACGACGGCGGCGCTGTCGGAGACGATCCGCATCGCGACGCTGGGCGACATCGACCAGAATGTCGCCAAGTTCAGCCTGAGCGACCGGCAGATCCCGATCCGGGTGGCGCTGTCCGAGGAGTCGCGTCAGACCATCACGACCCTGGAAAACCTGCCGGTGCCGACCACCCGCGGTGGCACGGTGCCGCTGAAGGTGGTGGCCGACCTGAGCTTCGGCGCGGGGCCGACCGAGCTTCGCCGGTTCAACCAGCAGCGGCGCGTGGTGGTGGGTGCCGACCTGGCGCCCGGCCTGGTGAGCGGTGACGCGCAGCCGAAGATCGACGCGCTGCCGACCATGAAGAACCTGCCGCAGGGCGTGGAGAAGGTGCAGTTCGGGCAGGACAAGTGGCAGGCCGAATTGCTGGTGAACTTCATCATCGCGGTGATCGCCGGGGTGCTGCTGGTGTTCGCGGTGCTGGTGCTGCTGTACAAGCGGGTGCTGCCGCCGTTCGTGAACATGGGGTCGCTGCTGCTGGCACCGCTGGGGGGGGCGATCGCGCTGCACCTGACGGGAAATGCGATTTCCATGCCGGTGTTCATCGGCCTGCTGATGCTGCTGGGGATCGTGGCGAAGAACTCGATCCTGCTGGTCGACATGGCGATCGAGGAGATGCACCACGGCGCCGAGAAGCTGGCAGCGATCCTGGAGGCCGGGCACAAGCGGGTGCAGCCGATCGTGATGACCACGGTGGCGATGGTGGCGGGCATGCTGCCGATCGCCCTGTCGCTGTCGGGCGATGGCAGTTGGCGGGCGCCGATGGGCATCGTGGTGATCGGCGGCCTGATCATGTCCACCGCGCTGACGCTGCTGATCGTGCCGGCGGGGTTCAGCCTGGCGGTCAGCGCGGAGACCTGGCTGGCGCCGCGGCTGATGCGTTGGTTCACCAATGGCGAGCGGGCACCGAAGCCGAAACCCACCCCGGTGGCGGGCCCTGCGGAGTAAGCTTTTGGGCGACAATGCCGCGCGGTTGAAGGCGGTTGCGGGCGGGCTGCTGCTGCTGTCGGCGTCGTTGCTGATCGCGGCGACGCTGCTGATGCGGGCGGGCTATCCGCAGTTTGTCTGGCTGCAGGCCTTTGCCGAAGCGGCGCTGGTGGGCGGACTGGCGGACTGGTTCGCGGTGACGGCGCTGTTCCGCCGGCCGATGGGGCTGCCGATCCCGCATACCGCGATCATTCCGGCGAACAAGGACCGCATCGGTGATGCGTTGGCGCTGTTCGTGCGCGACAATTTCCTGACGCCGGGTAATGTGGCGCGCCGGCTGGAGCGGTTCGACGCCGCCGACACGCTGGCGGGATGGCTGGAACGGCCGGCAAGCGGCGCGCGGGCGCGGCGCGGGCTCGGCAGCCTGCTGGAGATGCTGGCGAGCGGGCCGGCGGCGGACGAGGTGGGACGTCGCATCCGCGAGGCGGGCGCGCGCAAGCTGCGGGAGACCCCGGTGGCGCCGCTGCTGGGGCGGATGCTGGAGGCGATGGTGGCCAACGGACGCCATCTGCCGGTGCTGGAGGCGGCCATCGGCTGGGCGCGCAACACGCTGGACAATCAGGAAGGGCTGATCCGCGCGATGGTGGAAGATCGCACCGCCTGGCTGCTGCGGCTGGTGAATGTCGATGAGAAGGTGGCCGATGCCATCGTCGATGGGCTGCGGGCATTGCTGGCGGAGGTGCAGATGGACCCGCACCATCCGATCCGGGAGAAGGCCGAGCGGGCGATCGCCGACCTGATCTTCGACCTGAAGCACATGCCCGAGATGCAGGCGAAGGTGGAGCGGGTGAAGCGCGAGCTGCTCGACAGCCCGGCGGTGGGGGAGTGGCTGGAGGGGCTGTGGGGCGAGGCGAAGGCGGGGCTGAAGGGCCTGCTGGCGGGCGATGCGCCGGGCGCCATCGGCGCGAGCGTGGCGAAGAGCCTGCGCGGCGAGGCGGCGCTGGCGGCGGCGGTGAATGCGCTGGCGCGGCGGGCGATCGTGGGGACAGTGGCGCGCTATGGCGATTCCATCGTCGGGTTGATCAGCGATACGGTGCGCGGGTGGGACGCGGCGACGATCACCGACAAGCTGGAGAGCGCGGTGAGCCGTGACCTCCAGTTCATCCGGCTGAACGGCACGCTGATCGGCGGCCTGATCGGGGTGGCGTTGCATGCGGTGCTGATGCTGGCGTAGCCTTTCCGTCAAAGGAGAGCGGGCATGGCCTATGCGCGGGGATTGGTCGATCTGGGGGCGGGGCTGTGGGCATGGATGCAGCCCGATGGCGGCTGGGGTTATTCGAATGCCGGGCTGATCAGCGACGGTGGCGAGGCGGCGCTGGTGGACACGCTGTTCGACGAGGCGCTGACGGACGACATGCTGCGGGCGATGGAAGCGAGCTGCGGCGTGCGGCGGGAGACAATCGCGACGGTGGTGAACACGCATGCCAATGGTGACCACACCCACGGCAACGCGCTGCTGGCGCATGCGGAGATCGTGGCGAGCGCGGCCAGCGCGCGGGAGATGGAGGCCTTTCCGCCGGCGACACTGGCAATGATGAAGGCGGCGGGCGCGGCGGGGCAGCTTGGGGAGGCGGGGCGTTACTTCGCGGAGATTTTCGCGCCGTTCGATTTCGCCGGCGTGCGCCACCGGGCGCCGACGCGCACCTTCAGCGGCGTGGCGGGCTTGCAGGTGGGCG
Organism: Sandaracinobacteroides saxicola; assembly: GCF_014117445.1. Taxonomy (NCBI): domain Bacteria; kingdom Pseudomonadati; phylum Pseudomonadota; class Alphaproteobacteria; order Sphingomonadales; family Sphingosinicellaceae; genus Sandaracinobacteroides; species Sandaracinobacteroides saxicola. Next base: position 400,228 of record NZ_CP059851.1, read on the forward strand.
GGCATGGCGTGCAGCTGCTGGAAGTGGGGCCGGCGCATACCGCGGGCGATGTGATCGTGCATGTGCCGGGCGCGCGAACGGTCTTCACCGGCGACATATTGTTCATCGAGGGGACGCCGATCATCTGGGCGGGGCCGGTGAGCAACTGGATCGCGGCCTGTGACCTGATCGAGAGCCTGGACGCTGCGCATATCGTGCCCGGCCATGGCCCGCTGACGGATCGCGCCGGGGTGCGCGAGGTGACGGACTATCTGCATTTCATCGAAGCGGAAGCGGTGCGGCGGTTCGAGGCGGGGATGGGACCCGAGGAGGCAGCGCGCGATATCGGCCTGGGGCGCTATGCCGGTTGGAAGGATGCTGAGCGGGTGGCGGTGAATGTCGATACGGTGTGGCGCGAATGGAGCGGCAGCAACGCGCCGGCGGATGCGCTGGCGCTGTTCGGACGGATGGCGACGATCTACTACGACACGCGCTGACGGAGTCAGACTGGAACGGCTTCGGGGTTCGGCGAGGCCGATGGCGCGCTGGGGAGCGCGGCCGCCTGCATGCGGCGGAAGGCGAGTGGCAGCAGCAGCAGCATGAAGGCAGTGGCGCTGACGATGCCGCCGACGATGACGCAGGCGAAGGGGCGCTGCGTCTCGCTGCCGATGCCGGTGGAGAGGGCCGCGGGAAGCAGGCCGAGGCCGGCCATCAGCGCGGTCATCAGGATGGGGCGGAGGCGGTCGACGGCGCCCTCGACGATGGCGGTGTCGCTGTCGTCGCCCTCCCGAAACCGCCCGACGATATGTTCGACCATGACGACGCCGTTCTGCACGCTGATGCCGGCGACCGCGATGAAGCCGACGGCGGCGCTGACCGACATGTGCAGGCCGGCGAGCGCCAGCGCGGCGACGCCGCCGATCATGGTGAAGGGGATCATCGCCATGATGAGGGTGGCGAGGCGGACGCTGCGGAAGGCCCAGAACAGCAGGCCGAAAATGCCCATCAGCGCCAGCGGCACGATGACTTCGAGGCGCTTGGTGGCGCGCTGCTGGTTTTCGAACTGGCCGCCCCAGACCAGGCGATAGCCAGAGGGCATTTTCACCTGGGCGGCGACCTTTGCCATCGCCTCGGTGACGAAGCCGCCCTGGTCGCGGCCGTCGACATTGACCTTGACGGCGACGTTGCGGCCGCCGGCCTCGCGGGCGATGCGGCTGGCGCCGGTGCGCACCTGGACGTCGGCGACATCGCTGAGGCTGACGGTGCCACCGGCGGGCAGCGGGATTTGCAGGTTGGCGATGTCGTCGACCGACTGGCGCGCGGATTTGGCCAGCCGGATGACGACGTCGAACTTGCGGTCGCCTTCGAACACCACGCCGTTGTTGCTGCCGCCCATGGCGGTGGCGATGACCGCGTTGGCATCGCCGGTGTTGAGGCCGAGGCGGGCGAGGGCGAGGCGGTCGAGCACGACGGTGACTTCGGCCTGGCCGCCGATCTTGATGGCGGCGACGTCGGCGGCGCCGGGCACGGTGTTGACGGTGGCGGCGACGCGATCGGCGAGATCCTCGAGGATGTCGAGGTCGGGGCCGAAGATTTTGACCGAGACTTCGCCCTTCACGCCGGAGAGCGATTCCTCGACGCTGTCCTGGATGACCTGGCTGAAATTGGTGTCGACGCCGGGCATGGTTTCGATGCGGCGGCGCATGTCGTCGATCAGCTTCTCCTTGGTGGGGAATTGCGCGCGCCATTCGCCGCGTGGTTTCAGGTCGATCAGGATTTGCATCGAGGAGGGGAGCTTGGCGTCGGTGCCGTCGTCGGGGCGGCCGATCTCGCCGTTGACCATGCGCACTTCGGGGTAGGAGAGCATGATGGCGCGCACCTGGCGCTCGACGCGCTGGCTGGTTTCGATGGCGGCGGAGGGGGCGAGCTGGATGGTCAGCCAGATGTTGCCCTCGTCGAGCTTGGGCAGGAATTCGCTGCCCAGCGTGGGGACGACGGCGGCGGCGATGGCGAGCGCGGCGAGCGCGGCGATGAACACCGGCTTGTCGCGCCCGCCGAAGCGCAGCAGCGTGCGGCGATAGGCGTCTTTCAGTTTCTCCATCCAGCCGAGATGCCGTTCCTTCATGTCCGGGCGGTCGATCAGGGTGGAAAGGGTGGCGGGGAGGAAGGTGAGGGTGAGGAGCAGCGCCGCGCCGAGTGCGAAGCTGAGGGTGAGGGCGACGGGGGTGAACATCTTCCCCTCCACCCGCTGGAAGGTGAAGATGGGGACGAAGGCCATGATGATGATGGCCTTGGAAAAGAGGATCGGCGGGGCGAGGTCGTTGACGGTCTTGCGCAGCACGCCCAGGCGCTGGCCGTGGGTGACGACGGCGCTGGCGGCGAGGCCGACCATCAGGGCTTCGGTGAACACCACGGCGCTGTCGATGATGATCCCGAAGTCGACGGCGCCCATGCTGATCAGGTTGGCGGGGATGCTGACGGCGTTCAATGCGGTGAAGGCGGCGAGCAGCGCCAGCGGGATGATCGCGGCGACGGCCAGGCTGGCGCGCCAGTTGCGCAGGAAGAAGATCAGGATGGCGATGACCAGCACGGCGCCGACCACAAGGTTTTCGGCGACGGTCTCGACGGTGCGGTTGATGAGGTTGGTGCGCTGATAGGTGGGGATGATCTTCACCGGCGGCTTGCCGGTACGGGCGGCGTCGGCGGCGAATTGCGCGTTCAGGCCATCGACGACATCGCGGACACGCGCGACGACTTCGGCGGCATTCTGCTTCTTGATCATCAACACGACGCCCTCGGTCACATCCTCCCGCCGGTTGTTGTTGACGATGCCGGCGCGGTCGGCGATGCCGATCTGGACATCGGCGACATCGCCGATGCGCACGGTACGGCCGCCATCGGCCTTCACCAGCGTGCCGGCGATATCGTCGGTAGTCTGGTAAAGGCCGATGCCGCGGATCACCATCGCCTCGTCGCCGCGGCGCATGATGCCGCCGCCGACATTGACGTTGGCGCTGCCGACCGCAGCTTCGAGCTGTGCCAGCGTGACGCCGAAGCGACGCAGCGCATCGGGGCGCACCTGCACCTGATATTGTTTCAGCGGGCCACCGAAGACGGTGACGTCGGCGACGCCCTGCACCATGCGGATGGCGGGGCGGACGACGAAATCGTGGATCGCCCGCTCCTCATAATCCGGCATGTCGGCGGGACCCTCCACGACATAACGGTAGATTTCGCCCACCGCGGTGGAGAGCGGCCCGAGGCTGGGGGTGACGCCATCGGGGAGGTCGGCATCGCCCAGCCGTTCGAGCACGCGCTGGCGGGCGAAATAATCGTCGGTGCCGTCGGCGAAGATGAGCGTGGTGATGGAGAGGCCGGTCATGCTGACCGAGCGCATGGTGGTGACGCCGGGGGTGCCGGCAAGCGCGCGTTCGATGGGAAGGCTGATGCTGCGTTCGATCTCCGCCGGGGCCAGGCCGGCCTCTTGCGCGATGACGGTGACCTGCACGTCCTGCACGTCGGGGAAGGCTTCGATGGGGAGTTGCAGCGCGGCGCGGACGCCGACGAGGACGAGCGCCGCAGTCGCGATGAAGATGAACATGCGCGATTGCAGGACGAAGTGCGAAAGGCCGCGGAGCATGGATCAGTTGCCGATCTGGGCGTTGAGGAGGAGCGCGCCGTCGCCGACGACCGTGGTACCCGGGGCGATGCCGCCGGTGATGTAGCTGTTGCTGGTGCCGCGTGAGGCGACGGTGACGGGGACGCGGCGGAAGCGGCTGGGGGTTTCGGCGACCAGCACGAAATTGCGCACGCCATCCTCGATCAGCGCGGTGTTGGGCACTTGCAGCCCGGTGCGGCCATCGTTGGCGGCGATGCGCGCGCGGGCGAACATTTCCGGTTTCAGCGCCAGGTCGGGGTTGGCAACGGCGACGCGCACCTGCACCCGGCGGGTGACCGGATCGACCGCGGGCGAGACCCGCGCGATGCGACCGGTGAAGCGGCGGCCGGGCCAGGCATCGACGGTGAAATCGACGGACTCGTTCAACCGGGCGCGGGCGATGTCGCTTTCCGGCAGGTCGATGAGCAGCCACAGTCGTTTGGGGTCGCTGACCACGAACAGCGCGTCGCCACCGGGTTGCACCTGTTCGCCGGGGTTGGCGGTGCGGGCGATCACGATGCCGGCAACGGGGGCGCGCAGGGTGAGATTCTCGCCGGCGCTGCCGCTGCCCAGGTTGCCGACGCGCAGCGCCGCACGCTGACGCTCGGCGCTGGCCTCGGCGGCGTCGGCTTCGGCGGCTTCCAGCTCGCGCCGGGCGATGGCCTGGCCTTGATAGAGGTCGCGGGCGCGGCGCAGCGCCTCGGCTTTCAGCCGGGCATCGGCTTGGGCACGGGCGAGGTCGGCCTGCGCCGCGCCAAGGTCGGGGGCGTCGAGGATGGCGAGCGCATCGCCGCGCGCGACACTGTCGCCAAGGTCGCGCAGGATGCGCGTCACGCGGCCGGCGACGGGGGAGGCGACGCGGCCGGTGGCGTCTTCATCGACGGCCAGGCGGGCATTGAGATCGCCGGAGAGGGGCAGCGGCACCTGCACCGCCTTGGCCAGGCGGATGCTGTCGAGCTCGGGGGCGTTCGGCGCGAAGGCGATGACACCGGGGGTGGCGGAGACGGGTGGCGCGGCGTCCGGCGCGGGTTCGGGGCGCAGCGTGAACCAGGCGAGCACCGCGACCGCGAGGGCAACGGCGGCGGCAATCAGGGTCTTGCGGGAGGCGGGCATCAGCGGTTGTCCTGGGGCTGTGCGTCGGCTGTGGTGGCGGCGCGGCGGAAGGCAAGGGCCTGCGCGAAGGCGAGGCGGGCATCGATGGTGTCGAGTTCCGCGGCGAGGCGGCTGCGGCGGGCATCGAGCAGGTCAAGGAGGCCGAGCGCACCGCGGCTGAACGCGAATTCGGCGATGCGCGCGGCGCTGGCGGCGGCGGGCAATTCCTGGTTCTGGGCGGCGTTCAGTCGCGCGGCGGTCTCGGCAACGGCACGGTCGGCGGTGGCGATTTCGGCGCGGGCGACGGCGCGGCTTTTCTCCAGCAACGCTTCGGCCTGGGCGACGTCGGTGCCGGCCTGGGCGATGCTGCCGCTGTAGCGATTGCCCCACAGCAGGGGAATCGCGACCGCGACGCCGAAGCTGCTGCCGACACCGCGCGGGTCATTCTCCGCCTGCAGGCCGACATCAACATCGCGGGCACGCTGCGCGCGGGCAAGGCCGAGCGCGGCGCGGGCGGCATCGACGCGGGCGCGCGCGGCGATGACGTCGGGACGGCTTTCGACGAGGGCGTCGGCATCGGCGGGCGGCGGGGTGACAGCTGTGTCCGGCCAGGCGGGGGCGGCGACGAGGATGTCCTGCTCGGCGCCGATCAGGATGGCGAGCGACAGGCGGGCGTCGCGCAGGTCGTTGCGGGCGGTGGCGAGCTGCCCCTGGGCGCGGGTGAGATCGACCCGTTGCCGTTCGAGGTCGAGACCGGCGGCGGCACCGGCGGCGAGGCGCTTTTCGCCAATGGCGACGGCCTGGGCATAGCTGGTGGCGACCGCTTCGAGCGCGGCGACGCGGTCCTGCGCGGCGGCGAGGGCGAAGAAGGCCGCCTCGGCATCGGCGATGCGCAGGCGTTGCGTGTCGGCGAGATCGCCACTGGCGGCGGACAGGGTGGCGGTGGCATTTTCCACGCGCAGCCGGCGCTTGCCGCCGGTTTCGATCAGCTGGTCGAGGCGGGCGGTGACGTCCGCGGAATCGCGGAAACGTTCGAGCCCCCAGCGTTTGGGGGAGATGCTGAAGGCTTGCAGAGTGAGGGTGGGGTTGGGCGCGACGTCCGCCGCGCGGATGCCCGCGCGGGCGCGGCTGACGGCATTGTCGGCGCTGCGGATGTCGATGTTGCCGGTGAGGACGGCGCTGTCGATGTCGGCCAGCGTGACCGTGCGCGTCGCCTGGGCGGCGAGCGCCGGGGCGATGAGGAGCAGGGTTGCCAGCGCGAGGAAGCGTGGCAGGGTGGAGACGGGCATGCGGTGGTTTCAACCCCCAGATGATGGTGTGGGGGTGATGCGGCCGCCGGCTGGCGCCGGTATGGCTGAAAGATTAAATGCGCTTCAGCCGATGGGTTCGTTGGGATAGCTGCCCGTGGTGTGCTCGCGCAGGATATAGCCGCTCTTGCCCTCGATCTCGATGCGGCACCAGCTGTTCGCGCACATCACGACGCGGCCGACAACGCCCGGCTCGGCGCGCCAGACCGCGGGGGAGGAGACGTCGGGCTGGGCGTGCAGCGTGCGGATGCTGCGGGTGACCATCAGCGTGCGCTCGCCCGACAGCATGGCGCGGTCCATCCAGCCGGTGGCGCCGTCGGGATCGCGCACCAGCCGCCAGACATTCCATTCGCGCAGCACCTCCAGCGGGATGCCGGCGCGGCGGAAATTCCAGCTGATCGGATAGTCGCGGCCCGGACCGGTGCGCATGTTGGCATCCCCCGAGCGCAGGCTGACGAAGCGCGGCAGCTTCTCGCCGGACACGCCCTTCAGCGCATCGGGATTGGTGGGGACGCCGGGCACAGGCGCTTTGGTTGCGGGTTGCGCGGTCGCGGCAGTGGCGAGCAGGAGGATGGGAAAGAGCATGCGCATGCCTGGGCCTTAGCGGATGGGGCGGGCGGCGCCAAGTTTGGCGCGGGCGCTTGCGCGCGGGCCGCTCGCGGGCCTATCCTTGCCCCCATGCCCCAGACGCGCTTCGTCAAGCTTCCGCACCGGCCCAAGGTGGCCGTCACCCGCCGCTTGCCGCAGGCGGTGGAAACCCGGATGGCCGAACTGTTCGAGGTGACGCTGAACCATGAGGACATCGCGCTCGACCGCGAGCAGCTGGCGGCGCTGATGGCGGATTGCGACGTGCTGGTGCCGACGGTGACGGACGAGATCGATGCCGGGCTGATCGGCGGGGCCAGCGAGCGACTGAAACTGATCGCCAATTTCGGCGCCGGCATCGATCATCTGGACGTCGGCGCGGCGCGGGCGCGGGGAATTCCGGTAACCAATACACCGGGCGTGCTGACCGACGATACCGCCGACATGGTGATGGCGCTGATATTGTCCGTGCCGCGGCGGCTGGCGGAGGGCGAGAAGCTGGTGCGCAGCGGCGAATGGCGCGGCTGGTCGCCGACGGGGATGCTGGGGCATCGCGTCTCGGGCAAGCGGCTGGGCATCGTCGGCATGGGGCGGATCGGCCAGGCGGTGGCGGCACGGGCGCGGGCCTTCGGGATGGCGGTGCATTACCACAACCGGCGGCGGCTGCCCAAGGCGGTGGAGGGTGCGCTGGAGGCGACCTGGTGGCCGAGTGTCGATGACCTGCTGGCGCGGGTCGACGTGATCAGCCTGAACTGTCCGGAAACGCCGGAGACGCACCATCTGATGAATGCCGAGCGGCTGAAGCGGATGGCACCGCATGCCTATCTGATCAACGCCTCGCGCGGCACGCTGGTGGATGAGGCGGCGCTGGTGAACGCGCTGACCCATGGTGGCATCGCCGGTGCCGGGCTGGACGTGTTCGAGGAGGAGCCGCGCATCCATCCAGGGCTGCTGGCGCTGCCCAATGTCGTGCTGCTGCCGCACATGGGCAGCGCGACCTTCGAGGGGCGGCAGGCGATGGGCGAGAAGGTAATCGCCAACATCCGCATCTGGGCGGATGGGCACCGGCCGCCCGACCAGGTGCTATCGGAGTATTGACGGGAGCGAGGGCCGGTGCGCGAGAAGGAGTTGCGGCTGGCGCTGGTCTGCTATGGCGGGGTCAGCCTGGCCGTTTACATGCACGGCATCACCAAGGAATTGTGGAAACTGCTCCGCGCGTCGGAGGCGTTCGCCAGCGGCCAGGCGGTGTCGGGCGACAGCGAACCGGTGTGGGCAGCGTTGCTGCAGGCGCTGCCGCTGCGGCTGCGGGTGGTGACGGACATCATCGCCGGCGCGTCGGCGGGGGGCATCAACGGAATCCTGCTGGGCCATGCCATCGTCGGCGGGCACGACATGGAGGCACTGCGCGACCTGTGGCTGGCGAAGGCCGACATCGATGTCATGCTGGACCCCGACGCGCGGCCGGCATCGCGCCTGAGCCGCATCTATGCCGAACCCTTTGCCTGGTGGGCGGCGAAGGCCAGCAACACGCTGGCGGCGATCGACAGCGAGGTGCGCGCCGAGGTGACGATGAAGCTGTCGCGCTTCGTCCGCAGCCGCTGGTTCGCGCCGCCGTTCAGCGGTGACGGGCTGACGCTGCTGCTGGACGAGGCGATCGCGGCGATGCGGGCGACGGGCCCGCCGCTGCTGCCGGCAACGCAGTCGCTCGACCTGTTCGTGACGGTCACCGACTATCACGGCATGGGTCAGCGGCTGATGCTGCACAGCCCGACCGCGATCACCGAGACCGAGCACCGGCGGATCATCAGTTTTTCGGTGCCGCCGGGCAAGGGGCGGGTGTTGGGGGAACGGCCGGCGCTGGTGTTCGCCGCGCGCGCGACGGCAAGTTTTCCCGGCGCCTTTCCCCCCGCGGGCATCGGCGAGATCGACCGGATGCTGGCGGCGCGGGGCGAGCCCTGGCCGGGGCGCGCGGCGTTCGTCGCGGCCTCGCTGTCCGGTGACCGGCCGGTGGAGGAGCTGCGGCTGATCGACGGCAGCGTGCTGAACAATGCGCCGTTCGGGCCGGCGATCGCGACGCTGCGGCATCGGCCGGCGCATCGGTCAGTGGATCGGCGTTTCGTCTATATCGATCCCTCGCCGGGGGTGCATGGGCTGGTGCCGGGAGGCGACCGGCCGGAGCCGGGGTTTTTCACCACCATCCTGCGGGCGCTGGCGGACATTCCGCGCGAGCAGCCGATCCGCGACAATCTGGAGGCGATTGCCGCGGTTTCCCAGCGGATCCGCCGCCTGCGCGGTGTGGTAGAAGGGATGACGCCGGCGGTGGACGCGGCGATCGCGCGGGCGGTGGGTGGCGGTTTCTTCCTGTTGCCGCTGTCGGCGCCGCGGCTGGCGCGGGCGCGCAGCCGCATCCAGTCGGTGGCGGCGAAAGAGGCGGGCTTTGCCTATGCCGCCTATGCCCATTTGAAGCTGCGCGTGGTGATCGACGAGGCAGCGGCGCTGCTGGCGCAGGCAGCGGGGATGGATGCCCTGCACGAGCAGGACATGCGGCAGGCCTTGCGCGGGCACGCCGAGGCCGTGGGCGCGATGGATGTGGCGGCGGTGACGGCGAAGGAGGGACCATCGAGTGCCTATGTCGGGTTGATGCGGGCGCTCGACCTGGGCTTCCGGGTGCGGCGGCTGCGCTTCGTCATCCGGCGGGTGACACAGCTGGCGGAGGCCGCGGACAGCGGCGAGGCACCGGACGCCGCCGATGCGATGAAGGCGCGGCTGCACCTGGCGCTGGCGCCTTTCCTGAGGCTGCGCCGGGGGGACGAGGTGCTGGCGCCGGTGGCGGCGCAGCTGCGGGCGGGTGATATCGCGGGGGCGGTGGAGGCGCTGAAACGATGGATGGACCTGTCTGCGCTGGATGCGGCGGCCGACCGGGCGGTGCTGGACGTCAGCGGTGGCAAGCCGTCGCGCGGGCTGCGGCAAGCGGTGATCCGGGCCTGGCTGGGGTTCCCCTTTTACGACATCGCCCTGCTGCCGTTGATGCAGGACGATGGTTTCGAGAGTTTCGACGAGATCAAGGTCGACCGGATCAGCCCGGAGGATGCGACGGCGCTGAAATCCGGGGGCACCCGAGCGACGCTGAAAGGCTGGCAGATGAACGCGTTCGGGGCGTTTTTCAGCCGGGCCTGGCGGGAGAATGACTATCTGTGGGGGCGGCTGCATGCCGCCGAGCGACTGGTGGATATCGTTGTCAGCGCGGTGGATGGCGAAATGCCAGTTGCCATCACCAAGATGAAACGGCAGCTTTTCGCCGCGATCCTGGCGTCGGAGCGCGAGCATCTGACGCTGATCCACCCGTTGATCGACGAACTGGAAGGATATAACCGTGCGCCCACCTCATCTTGACCGCCGGACGATGTTGCAGGGGATGGGGGGCGCGGCGCTGGCGGCGGGCCTGCCGGCCGCGCTGTGGGCGCGGCGGCGCGATCATGCGGCGGTGAAGGCGCTGATCGAGCGCTATGTCGCCGAGGGAAAGGTGGCGGGCGCGGTCGTCGGCTATGTGACGCCGGGCGCGTTCAGGCCGGTCTATCTGACGGCGGGCAAGACGGCGTTCGATGGCGAGGCGGTGACACCCGATACCATCCACCGCGTCTATTCGATGACCAAGCCGGTGACGGGCATGGCGGTGATGCAGCAGGTGGCGCTGGGGCGGCTGACGCTGGACACGCCGGTTTCCGACATCCTGCCGGCGTACAAGGACATGCAAGTTGCGGTCGACCCGGCGAAAAGCCTGGAGTCGGTGCCGGCCAAGGCGCCGATCCTGGTGCGGCACCTGCTGACCCATACCGCCGGCCTGACCTATCACATCATGGGCAACGGCCCGCTGCAGCAGGCCTATCGCAGGGCCGGGTTGATGCCGGGCGTGGGACGGCTGGGGGCGCAGCCGGGGGATGGCGCGCAGCCGAACCTGACCGGCTTCGTGGAAGCGCTGGCCAAGCTGCCGTTACGCAGCGAACCGGGGAAGGAGTGGCATTATTCGGTGGCGCTCGACCTGGCGGGCGGGGTGCTGGAGAAGGTGACGGGCAAGACGCTGGACGCGGTGTTCGCCGAGCAGTTGCTGGGGCCGTGCGGGATGCCGGATACCGGGTTCCGGCTGAGCGCGGCGCAGGGCAGGCGGCTGTCGACGAATTATTATCGGATCGGCGAGAAGCTGGTGCCGATCGACAGCGCGGCGAAGAGCGAATGGACCAGCGAGCCGCTGATTCTTGCGGGCGGGGCCGGGCTGGCGTCCAGCACGCGGGATTATGCCCGGTTCGGGCAGATGCTGCTGAACGAGGGCGAGATCGACGGTCGGCGCGTGATGCCGCGGGAGACGGCGCGGCTGGCGATGAGCAACCTGATGCCGGCGGGGGTGTTTTTCGAGAAATCGCAGGGTTTCGGGGCCGGGGGCCGGGTGACATTGCCCGGCAATCCGGAGGGCGATCCGGCGGGGAGCTATGGCTGGGGCGGTGCCGCGGGGACGATCTTCGCGGTGGATCGGGCGCGGGGCTTCGCCGTGGTGTTGATGGTGCAATATATGCCGAGCGAGCAATATCCGCTGAACAAGGAGTTTCGTGAGGCGGTGAAGGCGGACTGGGTGTGAGGATCAGAGGGGCAGGACGGAGGGGCCGTAGGCGCCGAGCGCGGCGTCGGCGGTGAGGAAGATGCGGCGTTCCGCGATGGACTGCGCGATCAGTAGCCGGTCGAAGGGATCGCGGTGGTGCCAGGGGAGGGTGGAGAGTGAGAGGATATGCTCAGTGCTGATGGTGAGCGGTTGAAAGTCGGCGTTTCGGATGAGATCCAGCGTCGCTTCGGGTGAAAAGGGTATCGGGTCACGCGGTGTGCGCGGCAAATGATATTTGATCGCGATTTCCCACAACGAAGCCAGACTGACGCAGATGTCGTTGGTGGGATCGTTGACCATCGCCCGCCCTATGGGGGCCAGCCGTTGGTCGCCGCTGAAATACCAGACCAGGATATGCGTATCGAGGAGCAGCCTCATTCGCCGTAGAACATTCGTTCGATTTCGGCGTCCATTTCCTTGTCGGCTTTTGCCCAAGCATCCCAATCGAAGTTTTCCGGGACCAGATGACGGCCCATGCCGAACGCGCGCTGCGGTTTGGGCGCGGGTTCCGCGGCGATGGGGACAAGGCGCGCGACGGGTTTGCCGTTGCGGGCGATGATGATTTCGGTTGCCTGACCGCTTTCCACCTGGGCGAGCAGGCGGGAGAAATGGGTTTTGGCTTCGAGCACGTTGACAGCGGGCATGGGCGCCTCCTGACTAAGCTGGTCAGATAGGCCGATGCAGATTATTTGGCAATATCGGCTTGGGTCCTGAACGGCCGCAGGCCGCAAGCGCGACCGCGCGCCGGCGGGAGTCCGCCGTCTTCTCCGGCGTTAGCCGGCTTAAAACAGATTCCGCAGGGCGCAAGGCCGACCGGCCGCCGGCGCCGGTGCGCCGTCTTCTCCGGGCGCAGCCCGGTTTCAAACGATGGTCGCGCCGCCGTCGATGACCATGGCCTGGCCGGTGGTAAAGGCGCCGGCGGGGCTGGCGAGGAACACGGCCATGCCAGCGATCTCGTCGGGCATGCCGATGCGTTTCAGCGCGCTGCCGGCAGTCGCCTGTTTCAGGATGTCGGGATTGTCCCACAGCGCGCGGGCGAAATCGGTCTTGATGAGGCCGGGGCAGATGGCGTTGACGCGGACGCCGGCGGGGCCGAATTCCGCCGCCAGGTTGCGTACCAGTTGCAGGTCGGCGGCCTTGGAGATGTTGTAGGCACCGATGACGGTGGAAGCCTTGAGGCCGCCGATCGAGCTGACGACGGTGATGCTGCCCTGGCCGCGTTCGACCATGGCGGGGGCGCACATCTGGATCAGCCAATGGTTGGAGATGACGTTGTTCTGGAGGATTTTCAGGAACTGCTCGTCCGCGATGCCCCCCATCGGGCCGAAATAGGGGTTGGAGGCGGCGTTGCAGACGAGGTGATCGACCTGCCCGCAGCGTTCGACCGTGAAGTCGACCAGCGCCTGCAAGGCGTCCTTCGCGGCGATGTTGGCGGCGAAGGAAAGGGCGGCGCTGCGGCCGACCGCGCTGTTGATCTCGTCCGCCGCAGCGTCGCAGGCGTCCTGCTTGCGGCTGCTGATGATGACGGTGGCGCCGGCTTCGGCCATGCGGTGGGCGATGGCCTTGCCGATGCCCCGGCTGCTGCCGGTGATGATGGCGGTCTGGCCGGTCAGGTCGAAAAGGCTGGTCATGCGTCACTCTCCTATGCCCGCCCCTGTTGCCGTGCTGGACAGCCCCGCGCAAGCATGGTTGAAGGCACGCGACCTTGGTGGAGATCCGAATGACCGCATCCCGTCGCCCCGCCGTGATGGCGATGCTGGCCGCGTGCCTGTTCTATGCGGCGTTCGGCGGGCTGATCCAATGGTTCCCGATCTGGCTCATCGAGGTGAAGGACATCACGGGCGAGCAGCTGGGGCTGCTGATCTCGCTGGCGGGGGCGGCACGCATCGTGTCGGGGCCGCTGTTCGGCGCCTGGGCGGACGGGCGGCGGGACCGGCGGGCACCGATCCGCATGCTGGCGGCGCTGACGCTGCTGGCGATGGCAGGGCTGGTGGTGAGCGAGATCTATGCCGTCAACTTCGCGCTGGCGATGATGGCGGAGGTGACCTTCTGGGCGCTGATCGCGTTCCTGGAATCGGCGCTGTTGCGGCTGACCCGGCCGGACCGCTTTCCGACCTATGGGCTGGCGCGGGGCCTTGCCAGCCTGTCCTTCGTGGTGGGCAACATCGCCTGCGGCATGCTGGTGGACTGGGGCGGCAACGGGACCATCTGGTGGTGGATGACGCTGCTGATCGCGGCGCTGCTGGCGTCGGCCTTCATGATGTCTGCGGAGCCGGTCGAGCGCGGGGACGAGCCGCCCTTCGGGGTGCGGCTGCGGGAGGGGCTGGCGATGGTGCGGCGGACGGAGTTCGCGCTGTTGATGTTCGGCTGCGGCATCATCCAGGCGGCGCACCAGTTCTACTACATCTTCGGCACCAAGCTCTGGATCGATGAACTCGGCATTTCGGCGACCACCGCGGGGTGGGTGTTCGCGCTGGGTGCCACGGCGGAAGCGCTGTTCCTGATGCTGGTGGCACGCCATCTGGAGCATGTCCGGCCGGCGACGCTGATGGTGATCGGCGGCGTGGGCGCGATGCTGCGCTGGTCGCTGATGGCGACGGGGCCGGAGCTGCCGCTGCTGCTGGCGTTGCAGTTGCTGCACGCCGCCAGTTTCGCCTGCACCTTTCTGGGGGCGATGCGCGGCATCCAGGCGATGTGGGGCGATGATCGGACGCCGACGGCGCAGATGATCTTCATGGCGCTGGCAACCGCGCCGTCGCAGGCGGTGGCGAGCTATCTGGCGGGCGCTGCGTTCGAGCGCGGCGGCGGGCCGGTGGGCTATGCGGTGATGGCGGGCGTGGCGATGGTGGGGACGCTGTTGGTGCTCTGGCTGCGGGTGCGCGTGGGGCGGGCGGTGGCGGCGTGAGCGCGGAGACCATCCTTGTCGAGGCGGTGGGCTGGCTGGGCGCCTCGCTGATCCTGGGCGCCTACATCCTGGTGTCCATGGGGCGGATCGCGGCGCGATCGCGCACGTTCCAGTGGATGAATGTGGTGGGCGCGGCGGGGTTCGTGGTGAACAGCGGCGCCAATGGCGCGATCCCGTCAGCGGTGCTGAACGTGATCTGGGTGGGGATCGGCCTGTGGACGCTGTGGGCCATCCGGCGCGACGCCTGACCCCCAGTCGAAGCGCCAGGCGAACAAGCCGATGACCGGCGGCAGCAGGGCATAGGCGAAGGCAGCGGAAAAGGCCGTGGCCGGGATCAGGGCGACGATCACCGACAGGCTGGCGATGCCGGCCATCAGGCCATAGATGATGGCGCGGCCGCGGAGTTCCGGCGGGTTGGCCGGGGTGCCGTGGCGCATCCCTTGGAGAAACAGCAGCATGACGAGCGCGCACATCATGGCGAAGCCGGCGCCGTAGATCCGGTAGAGCGCGGGCAGGTCGGCGCCGCGAAACTGGCCGGTGTGGCCGCCGAGCGCATAGTCCGCGATGGCGCCGGCCATCGGACCCAGGGCCAGCACGAAGCTGAGCACCACAAACACAAGGGCGAGGCTGAGCAGCGTGGCGCTCCAGTGGGCGTTGCTAGCGAGGCGACGCCAGCTGACATGCTCATGCCAGAACATGGCGAGCACGGCGAACCCGAAGACGAAGGCCGGCAGGCTGGCGAGCGCGGCATCGAGGGCGGCGATCAGGGTGCCGGTGGTGCCGGCGTTGGTGGCGACCAGCAGCGTGAGGGCGAAGGCGAAGGCGGCGTCGACGAACGCGTCGAGCCGCGCGGCATCGGAGCGGTTGCCGTCTTCGCGCATGCCATCAAGGATTGCACCGCCAGGAGGGCGAGGCAAGCGTGTTGCTTGGCGACCGGTGGCCGCTGTGATAGCGGACGCGCATGGCAATGGCGCTGGCAATCGCATTCGCGGTGAAGCTGTTTCTGGTGGCGCTGTTTTTCGGCGTGCGGGCCGCGCGGCGCTGGCGGCGCCAGGCGCTGAGCGATCCCCTGACCGGCCTGCCCAACCGGCGCGCACTGGATGCGGCGCTGGCGCGCGCGGCGCCGGGGCTGGCGCTGCTGTTCATCGATGTCGACCGCTTCAAGGCGGTCAACGATGCCCGCGGGCATGCCGCAGGCGATGCGCTGTTGCTGGCGCTGACGGCCACCTGGCCGCGCGGGGATTTCATCGCGCGCTACGGTGGTGACGAGTTCGTGGCGCTGGTACCGGCGGCCCGGGCCGGGGCATTGGCGCAGGGACTGCTGGTGTCGGCACGAAGTGCGGGCGCGACGCTGAGCATCGGCCGGGCGGAGGGGGATGCGGCCACGCTGCTGCTTCGGGCCGACCGGGCGCTGGCGCTGGCGAAGGTGCGGGGCGGTGACCGGGTGGTGGCCGACAGTCCGGCGATCGGTCTGCTGCGCGTGGTGTGAGGCGAGGCGGCCACGCCACCATCCGGTCGTCGTCATTCAATCGTCATTCACCGCGTCGGTGGGATTCTGCGGCGGCTGGGTACGTGGCGTGCCCTGGAGATGGATGATGCGGTACCCCCGACGGATGGCGGCGCTGGCGATGCTGGGCGGATTGGCGCTGGCCGGCTGTGTCGACAGCTACAACGCCGGCTATTACCCGGACGCCGGCTATGGCGGCGGCATTGCCGGCGGCTATGGCTATGGCGAGCGTCGGGTCAGCAGCATCGATGATTTCTATCGCCCCCTGTCCAGCTATGGCCGCTGGGACAGTTATGGCAGCTATGGGCGGGTCTGGTTTCCGACCGTGGGCCGGGACTGGCGACCCTATACGCGCGGCCGCTGGGACAGCAACCGACGCTGGTGGTCGGACGAACCGTTCGGCTGGGCCACCTATCATTATGGCCGCTGGGCCTATGACAATCGCGCCGGCTGGTTCTGGGTGCCGGACACGCGCTGGGGGCCTGCCTGGGTCGATTGGCGCGACGCGGGCGATTATTGGGGCTGGGCGCCGCGCCCGCCCTATGGCTGGGGCTATGGCAGCGGGTTTGGCATCAGCTGGGTGTTTGCGCCGCGCAGCTATGTCTATCAGCGGGATCTGTATCGCCGGGTGGTGCCCTGGGATGCCGGACGCTGGCACTATGACCGCTCGCGGCCGTGGAATGGCGATTGGGGCGGCCGGCCGGGATGGAACGGCGGCTGGCAACGGCCCGCGCCGCCGCCGCCGGTCACGCGCCCGCCGCAATGGAGCGAGCGGCCCCCGCGGGATGGCCCGCGTCCGCGCTGGGAATCGGAGCGGCCGCGACTGAACGACGATGGTCGCCCGGAACGGGGCGAGCGGCCGGACGGCTGGCGCGGGGGAGAGCGCCCGGCCGCCGGCTGGAATGGCGGGACGCCGCCGCAGGGACGCCCCGCTTGGGGCCAGCCGGGAAACCGACCGGAGGGAGGCCGCGGCGGACGCGGGCGCCCGCTGGCGGATGCCGGCGACGGCCTGCCGCCGGCCGATCCGGTGCGGTCGTCCCCGGTGGCGGAGGTGGCACCGCCGCGCATGCCGGTGCCGGTGCAGCGCTTTGACCCGCCGGCGGTGAACGGCGGCGCGC
Organism: Sandaracinobacteroides saxicola; assembly: GCF_014117445.1. NCBI lineage: Bacteria > Pseudomonadati > Pseudomonadota > Alphaproteobacteria > Sphingomonadales > Sphingosinicellaceae > Sandaracinobacteroides > Sandaracinobacteroides saxicola. The sequence continues at coordinate 417,030 of NZ_CP059851.1, forward strand.
TGGGTGGTTTCGGCGGCGAGGCAATCCCGCGCGTCGAGGCGCCGCGCTATGAGCCGCCGCCGCGGGCGGAGCCGGCACGCATGGAGCCGGCGCGCATGGAGCCGCCGCGGATGGAGATGCCGCGGGCCGAGCCGTCTCCGGCGGCGGAACGGCGTGAAATGTCAAGGGAACAACCGCGGTAGCGGCGGCGCACGGGCGAATTCCCGATTGCATAAATGGTGCGCCGCAACCAATGTAGCGCGGTGCAGGCCTATGACGAAATGTTCGGCAACGGGGCCGTCTATCCGGGCGATGCCTTGCCGCCCGGCAGTTCGCCGCCCTATGCCCGGGTGCGGGAATGGATCGAGGCGGCGCCGCCCGGGCTGATGAAGACGCGGCGGGAGCAGGCCGAGCTGTTCTTTCGCCGGATCGGCATCACCTTCGCGGTCTATGGCGATCCGGACGCGACCGAGCGGCTGATCCCCTTCGATATCGTGCCGCGCATCATCGCCGCCAACGAATGGGCGGCGCTGGAAGCCGGCCTGACGCAGCGGGTCAATGCGCTGAACATGTTCCTGAGCGATATCTACGGGTCGCAGGAATGCCTGCGCGCCGGGATCGTGCCGGAAGAGCTGATCGCACGCAACACGCAGTTCAGCCTGCCGATGGTGGGGCGGCGGCCGCCCGGCGACATCTGGGTGCATATCGCCGGCATCGATCTGGTGCGCACCGGCCCCGACCAATTCTATGTGCTGGAGGACAATGCCCGGACCCCCAGCGGCGTCAGCTACATGCTGGAGAACCGCGAGGTGATGATGCGGCTGATGCCCGAGCTGCTGCTGCACGGGCAGGGCGGGGGCATCGCGCCGGTGGAGACCTATCCGGACATGCTGCTGTCGACGCTGCAATCCGTGGCGCCGGCGAGCACGCGGGGCGAGCCGTGCCTGGCGCTGCTGACGCCGGGCGTGCACAACAGCGCCTATTACGAGCACAGCTTTTTGGCGGACAAGCTGGGTGTGGAGCTGGTGGAGGGCAGCGACCTGTTCGTCACCAACGACATCCTGTTCATGCGCACCACCGACGGGCCAAAGCGGGTGGACGTGCTGTACCGGCGGGTGGACGATGATTTTCTCGATCCGCTGGTGTTCCGGCCGGATTCGATGCTGGGGGTGCCGGGCATCGTCAACGCCTATCATGCCGGCAACCTGACGCTGGCCAACGCGATCGGCACGGGCATCGCCGACGACAAGGCGATCTACAGCTATATGCCCGATATCGTGCGCTTCTTCACCGGCGCCGAGCCGCTGCTGCCCAATGTGCCGACCTGGCGCTGCCGGGAGCCGGACGCGCTGGGCCATGTGCTGGAGAGATTGCCGGAGCTGGTGGTGAAGGAGGTGGACGGCTCGGGCGGCTATGGCATGCTGGTGGGGCCGCATGCGACGCGGGCGGAACTGGACGCCTATGCGGCGCGGTTGCGCGCCGATCCGGCAAAGTTCATCGCGCAGCCGACGCTGGCATTGTCCACCTGCCCGACGCTGACCGATGCCGGCATCGCGCCGCGTCATGTCGACCTGCGGCCGTTCGTGCTGAGCGGTGCCCATGGCGTGCGGATCGTGCCGGGCGGGTTGACGCGGGTGGCGCTGAAACCCGGCAGCCTGGTGGTGAACAGCAGCCAGGGCGGCGGCACGAAGGACACATGGGTGCTGACGGGCGACCTGCCGGCCGTCGGAGCGGCGTTGAATGGCGAGTTGTCGTCTTGAGCGGCCTCGCCGCGAGGTCAGCCGTCGAGCGCCCAGTCCGGGGCGGCCAGCGCTTTGGCGAGCTTGCGACGGGTCGCGGGGCGGCCGGCGCCGGGTTCGACCTTCTCCAGCCGCGCGATGGCTGCCTGGCTGGTGCCGGCGAGATGTGCAAGGTCGGCTTGGGACATGCCACGATATTGCCGCCAGGCGACAAGGGGATGGGCCCCGCGAATGGTCGCGTGGACAACTTCGCCCGGAATGCCGCCGTCCGATTCGATGCTTTCGAGACCGGCGCGGGCAGCCTCGAGGTCGGCGTTTTCCTCGACTACCCTGGAAAGACGGTTCCACAGGACTTCGCTCAGGACAACGAGGCGGCTGCCGTCCGGCGCTGTGATGAATTGGGGGTCCTGCATGGCCTTGTCCTATTCGTAGATGCTGCCGCGGGGGCCGATATTGACGATGGCGAGAATATCCAGCGTTTCGGTGAAGATGACGCGATAATCGCCTACCCGCAGACGCATCGCGTCGATTCCTTTCAATGCCTTGATCTGGTTGGCCAGCGCGGCACGGTTGCTGGCCAGCAGTTCGATCTTGTCCACGATCCTTTCGGCGTGCGGCCGTGGCATGCGTTTCAATGCGCGCTCCGCCAGCCGGCTGTAGCGAATGGCTCGCATGGCCTTTTAATAACAAAACATGTTCAAAAAGCAATAGGAAAATGTGATGGGAGCGGCCGCCATGCTCTCGCGTAACGCGGCCAATCTCTATTGGCTGGGGCGGCATATCGAGCGGGCGGACTATCTGTGCCGGCTGACCGAAGCGACGATGCGGCTGTCGTCGCTGCCCAGCAGCATGGGCGGGGCGGGCAATGCCTGGGAGAGCGCGCTGCGCGCCGCGGCAATGGTCTATGCCTTCGAAGAAACCGGGCGAACCGTGGGCGAGGAGACGGTGGGGCATTTCCTGACGCTCGACCCCGACAACAATGCGTCGATCCGCACCTGTCTGGAGCGCGCGCGGGGCAATGCGCGCAGCGTGCGCACGGCGCTGACCACCGAGACCTGGGAGGCGATCAACGGCGCCTGGCTGGACGTGCAGCGGTTCGGCGTGGGCTTCCCGTCGCGCAACACGCTGACGCGCGTGCTGGACGCGGTGAAGGCAGCCTTGCAGAGCTTCGAGGGTGCGGCCTATCGTACCCAGCTGCGCGAGAAGACCTATTGGTTCATGCAGCTGGGGACGATGATCGAGCGGGCGGACAACACGGCGCGGCTGCTCGACGTGAAATATCACCTGTTGCTGCCGCGCACCGAGCCGATCGGTGGCAGCCTGGACTATTTCCAGTGGACGACGCTGCTGCGGACAGTGAGCGCGCTGACCGCCTATCGCTGGGTGTATCGCGACGCGGTGAAGCCCTGGCTGGTCGCCGACCTGCTGATCCTGAACCGGTCGATGCCGCGCAGCCTGGCGGCCTGCTACGAGGAGGCGGTGCGATTGCTGGACGCGCTGGCGGCGGGCAATGGCGGCCGGCGCGGGCCGGCGCACCGGGCGGCGCTGGCGGGGCTGCGGCGACTGTCCAACACGCATATCGACGCGATTTTTCAGGGCGGGCTGCACGAATTCCTGGCGAGCTTCATCGACGACAACAATGCCTTCGGCGCGGCCATCGCCGAGCAATATCTGTTCTAGGGGGATGCCGGCTTGCGCCTGCTGATCGATCATCAGACGCGCTATGATTATGCGATGCCCGCGAACGGCATCGTGCAGCTGTTGCGGCTGACGCCACGGACGAGCGACGCGCAGCATGTGCTGAACTGGCGGATCGACATGGACGCGGACGGCTGGTTGAACCCGTTCACCGATCCGCACGGCAATTTGTGCCATATTTTCTACGCCGCGGGCGCCGTGTCGGAGTTGACGCTGACGGTGACGGGCGAGGTGTTGACGCGGGATACGGCGGGCATCCTGGGGCCGCTGTCTGAAACATTGCCGCCCGGCCATTACCTGCGCGCGACCGCCCGTACCGAGCTCGATGCGGCATTGCAGGCATTCGCCGCGGCGGCGGCTGGCAATGAGCCGTCGGCGCTGTCGCAGGGGCATGCGCTGATGGCGGCGGTGAAGGACCATGTGTCGTTCGACACCGACGCCACGCACGCCGCGACCGACGCGGTGACGGCATTCGGGCTGGGGCGCGGCGTGTGCCAGGATATCAGCCAGATCTTCATCGCCTGCGCCCGTTCGCGCGGGATCCCGGCGCGCTATGTCTCGGGCCACTATGCCGCCGAGGATCATCCCGACCAGGAGGCGTCGCACGCCTGGGCGGAGCTGTGGATCGACGGGCTGGGCTGGGTGGGGTTCGACCCGACGCACGGCGTTTGCCCGGGCGAGCGGCACATCAGGGTTGCCATCGGGCTGGATTCGCTGGAGGCGTCGCCCGTGCGCGGCAGCCGGCGCGGGGGTGGCGCGGAAAGGCTTGCAGTGACGGTCAGGGGCATTGAAAAGGCGGCCCAGACGCAATCGCAGGGCTGATTCGATGACCTATTGCATGGGGCTGCTGGTGAAGGAGGGGCTGGTGATGCTCGCCGACACGCGGACCAACGCGGGCATCGACAATGTCAATGTCTATCGCAAGCTCAGGGTCTATGGCGAGCCGGGCAAGCGCATCATCGGCATCGCGGCGTCGGGATCGCTGAGCACGACGCAGGCGGCGATCAACCGGCTGCAGGAGGGCGTGCACCTGCCGGGCGATCCGGACACGGTGCATTACATCGAGACCGCGCCGACCATGTTCAAGGTGGCGCAGATCGTCGGCGTGGCGCTGGCGGAGGCGCGCTCCGCCATCGAAAGCACGGTCAACCAGGCCGATGTGTCGATCGACGTGACGCTGCTGGTGGGCGGCAGCATCGGCGGCGCGGCACCGCGCTTGTTCCTGGTCTATCCCGAAGGCAATTGCATCGAATGCGGGATGGACACGCCCTATCTGCAGATCGGCGAGAACAAATATGGCAAGCCGATCCTGGACCGCCTGCTGAGCTATCGCACCGGTCTGGCGGAGGCGGTGAAGATCGGGCTGATCTCGATGAACAGCACGATGCGGTCGAATCTGGCGGTCGGGCTGCCCATCGACATGCTGGTGCTGCGGCCGGGCCAATCGGTGGCGGCGACGCACCGGATCGCGGAGGACGACCCCTATTACATGGAGCTGGGGGCGCGCTGGCTGAAGGCTTTGCGGGAGGCACAGGCGGACATTCCGGCCCCGCCCTATGCGCTGCCCTAAGGTTGCAATTTCGGCGATTATGTGCAACATCGCTGATTAAGTGCACATCATGGGATATTGTGATGAACGCGATCAATGCCAAGGTTTTTCACGGCGGGCGGATGCTGATTCCGGCGGAGGTGCGACGGGAACTGGGTATCGAGGTGGGAGACCAGCTGGAGCTGCGGGTGGAGGGCAAAGTGTTGCGCGTGATGACGCGCCAGGCGGCCATTGAGGAAGGGGTGAGGCGGGCGCAGGCCATCTTGAAGGCGGACCCCGCTTATGATCCTGGTCGTTCCTTGGTTGACGAACTGCTTGCCGACCGTCGCGCCGAAGTAGCGAAGGAGGAGGCGGATACGCATGCGTATCGCCTTCGGCAAGGTCTTGCCTGAGCGGTGACGGCCTATGTGCTCGATACGTCGGCCGTGCTTGCCCTGGTCCTGCATGAACCAGGCGGGGAGCGGGTGGTGGATGTTCTGGAACAATCCGTTATCGATGCCGTGAACTTGGCCGAGGTCGTGACCAAATTGAACGATGCTGGTTACACGGACGATACGGTTCGCGCGTCGATTGCTGCGCTAGGCCTCACGGTTCTCGCGTTGGATGGAGATGATGCCATAGCCACGGGCCTGCTGCGGACCCGCACGCGTGCGCGTGGCCTTTCATTGGGCGACCGGGCCTGCCTGGCGCGGGCGGCTTCCCTGGACGCCGTGGCGCTGACGGCGGATCGGGCGTGGGCGGATATGGATATCGGCGTGAAGGTCGAGATGATCCGGTAGCGTGGCTTGACCGCGCGACGCGTGCGGGCTATCCGCCGCGCTCGATTTTGATGATTCCCTAAAAGGCCGGTTCGATGAAGCGCACCTATCAACCCTCGAAGCTCGTCCGCAAGCGGCGGCATGGTTTCCGCAGCCGCATGGCGACCGTGGGTGGTCGCAAGGTGCTGTCGGCGCGCCGCGGGCGTGGCCGCAAGGTGCTGTCGGCCTGAGCCTGCCGCTGGGCCGCATGCGGGCCCGTGCTGATTTTCTGGCTGCCAACCGGGGCCGGCGCGTGCCGACCCCGGCTTTTGTTTTACTGGTGCATCCCCGCGGCACCAGTGAACCGATGCGCGTGGGGCTGACCGTCACGAAAAAACTGGGCAATGCCGTGGTGCGCAACCGGATCAAGCGGCGTTTGCGCGCCCTGACGCGGGAGATACTGCCGGTTTCGGGCGTGGCGCATGCCGACCATGTGCTGATTGCGCGCGATGCGGCGTTGACGGCCTCGTTCGACAGCCTGCGCGCGACCTTGGAGAAGGCGTTGGCGAGGGCGGCGGCATGAGCCTGTCGGCACGGCTGTTGCGGGCGTTGTTTCGCGGCTGGCAGCTGAGCTTCTCCGCCATTTTACCGGCGAGTTGTCGTTTCATGCCCAGTTGCTCCGCCTATGGCATCGAGGCGGTGACGCGACATGGCACTGTCAAAGGCGGTTGGTTGACGCTAAGGCGCGTCTGCCGATGCCATCCCTGGGGTGGCCACGGCTTTGACCCTGTTCCCTGATTTGAAAGAATGCGCGCGTGAGCGGTGACAATCGCAACCTGATTCTGGCGCTGGTGCTGTCGGCGTTCGTGCTGTTCGGCTGGACCTTCCTGACGGAGCGTTACTTCCCGACCGCCAAGCCGGCGGCGACGGCACCGGCCACGCCTGCGGCCTCCACGCCCGCCGCCCCGACAGTGGCGGCGCCTGTGACCGCACCAGGACAGGTGGCGCCGGCGGCCGTGCCGGTGAATGCGCCGCTGCCCGCGGTGCTGGCGGCGACGCCGCGCGTGGCGATCGAGACGCCGAGCCTGCGCGGATCGATCAACCTGGCGGGGCTGCGGATCGATGACCTGCTGCTGATCCGGCATACGCAGGCGGTGGACAGCAAGGAAGCGGTGCGGCTGTTCGCGCCGTCGGGTGCGATCGTGCACCATGATAAGCTGTCAGACGGGACGGTGACCGGGCGAAACGCCAATTCAAATCCGAACTATGGCACGAATGCCGCCTATTTCGCCGGGTTCGGCTGGGCCGGCGCGGGGGCGCCGCCGGCGGATGCGCGCTGGACGGCGAACGGCGACAAGCTCACGCCGCAGACGCCGGTGACGTTCAGCTGGGCGGGCGCGAACGGGCTGACGTTCGAAGTCGTGCTGGCGGTGAACGATGCCTATCTGTTCACCGTGACACAGCGGGTGGTGAACCGGGGCGCGGCGGCAGTGGCGTTCCGGCCCTATGGCTATGTCAATCGCACCGGCGTGGGGCCAGAAGTGAACAGCTTCAACCTGCATGTCGGGCCGATCGCCGTTCTGGACGGCACGTTGAAGGAAGGCGAGATCGACTATGACAAGCTGCGCGAGGATGGGCCGCAAAAGTTCGCCTCGACCGGCGGCTGGCTGGGCATCACGGACAAATTCTGGCTGGCGGCGCTGATCCCCAACCAGAAGACGGCGATCGACGCCAATTTCACCCATGGCGCGGGTGACCGGTATCAGGCCGATTTCCTGGCACCGGCGCAGGTGGTGGCGCCGGGCACGGTGGTGGCGAGCACGACGCATCTGTTCGCCGGTGCAAAGGAAGTGGCGGCGGTGAACGCGGTGCGGGACGGGCTGGGGGTGAAGCTGTTCGACCGCAGCATCGCCTGGGGCTGGTTCTGGTTCATCGCGCAGCCCATCTTCTTCATCCTGGACTGGCTGTTCAAGTTCACCGGCAATTTCGGGCTGGCGATCGTCGGCCTGACGCTGCTGGTGCGGCTGATCCTGTTCCCGATCGCCAACCGGCAATATGCCAGCATGGCGAAGATGAAGGTTTTCGCGCCGAAAATGAAGGAGTTGCAGGAGAAGTACAAGGACGACAAGCTGAAGCAGCAGCAGGAGATGATGGAGCTTTACAAGCGGGAGAAGATCAATCCGCTGGCCGGCTGCCTGCCGATCCTGTTGCAGATCCCGATTTTCTACGCGCTGTACAAGACCCTGCTGATTTCCATCGAGATGCGGCACCAGCCGCTGGCGCTGTGGATCAAGGACCTGTCGGCAATGGACCCGCTGACGCCGGTGAACCTGTTCGGCCTGCTGCCCTTCACGCCGCCCGGCATCCTGCACATCGGGCTGCTGACCATCCTGCTGGGGGTAACCATGTACATCCAGTTCAAGCTGAATCCCCAGCCGATGGACGAGTTGCAGGCCAAGGTGTTCGCCTGGATGCCGTGGCTGTTCATGTTCATGATGGCACCGTTCGCCGCCGGGTTGCAGCTCTATTGGGTGGTGAACAATCTGGTCTCCATCGCGCAGCAGTGGGTGTTGATCCGCAAATATCCGTCGCCCGCGCCCGCCGGAGCGAAATAGGCTGGTGGCGGGATCGCTGGAGGATGGACGGCGGCTGTTCGCCGGGCCGGTGGAGTTCCTGCTGGCGGCACCGCGGCTGGACATCTTGCCGCCGCCGACGCTGCCCGAGGTGGCGGTGGCCGGGCGCAGCAATGTGGGGAAATCGAGCCTGTTGAACGCGCTGACAGGGCGGCATGGGCTGGCGCGGACCAGCGTGACGCCGGGGCGGACGCAGGAACTGATCGTGTTCGATGTCGGCGCGCCGCCGGTGATGCGGTTGATCGACATGCCGGGCTATGGCTTTGCCGAGGCGCCCAAGGACATCGTACGGCAGTGGCAGTATCTGATCGGCGACTATCTGCGCGGGCGGGTGGTGCTGAAGCGCGTGCTGCTGCTGATCGATTGCCGGCACGGGTTCAAGGCTGTGGATCAGGAGATCATGACGCTGCTGGACAAGGCGGCGGTCAGTTACCAGATCGTGTTGACCAAGGCGGACAAGGTGAAGCCGACGGCGCTGGCGGCGATGCTGGAGCGGATGGCCGACGAGGCGCGCAAGCAACCGGCGGCCTTTCCCGGCCTGATCGCGACGAGCAGCGAGAAGGGGACGGGCATCGCCGAATTGCGGCTGGCGGTGTGGGAGGCGGCGTTCCTGGGATCGTGACCGGCGTCACGCGCGCGCACGTTCAGCAGGGGCAAATAACAGGGGCAAAACCGATACAGCTCTGTTATGGGGGCGCCGGACTGGAGGCAGGATGTTCAAACTGGATGCAATCCGCATGGGCGGGCGCGAAATCTGGCCGCTGGTGGAGGGCGGCAAGGGCGTCTCGGCCACCAACCATGCCAGCGCCGGCGCCTGGGCGGCGGCGGGCGGCGTCGGGACGGTGAGCGCCGTCAATGCCGACAGCTATGACGCGAACGGCTTCGTCATCCCCCAGATCTATCGCTCGCGGACGCGGGAGGGGCGGCATGAGGAGCTGGTCGCCTATGCCATCGAAGGGGCGGTGCAGCAGGTGCAGCGGGCGTTCGACATCGCGCGCGAGACGCTGAGCGCGGGGCGGGGCGGGTTGAACATCAATGTGTTGTGGGAAATGGGTGGCGCGCAGCGGGTGCTGCATGGCGTGCTGGAGCGGACGCGGGGCCTGGTGAACGGCGTGACCTGCGGCGCCGGCATGCCGTACAAGCTGAGCGAGATCGCCGCCGGTTATGGCGTGCATTATTATCCGATCATCAGCAGCGGCCGGGCATTCCGGGCGCTGTGGAAGCGGGCCTATTCCAAGGCGGCGGAGTGGCTGGGCGCGGTGGTGTATGAGGACCCCTGGCTGGCGGGCGGGCATAACGGCCTGTCGAACGCGGAGGACCCGCGCAGCCCGCAGGCGCCCTATCCGCGCGTGGCGGAGGTGCGGGCGGTGATGCGCGAGGGCGGCATTCCGGACAGCGTGCCGATCATCATGGCGGGCGGGGTCTGGTATCTGCGCGACTGGGCGGACTGGATCGACAATCCGGAGCTGGGGACGATCGCGTTCCAATATGGCACGCGGCCGCTGCTGACGCAGGAAAGCCCGATTCCGGACGTATGGAAGGCGAAACTGACGGCATTGGAGCCGGGCGATGTGCTGCTGCACAAATTCTCGCCGACCGGATTCTACTCGAGTGCGGTGCTGAACCCCTTCCTGCTGGAATTGCAGGGGCGGAGCGAGCGGCAGATCGCCTTTTCGACCGAAGCGGCGGGCGACCACCAGTATCTGCTGGATGTCGGCGTGCCGCGCGGGCGAAGCTATTATGTCACGCGCGACGACCTCAACCGCGCCCGGGAATGGTATGGCGCGGGCCACACCGAGGCGCTGAAGACGCCGGACAACACGCTGATCTTCGTGGATGCGGCGCGGAAGAAGGAAATCCGAAAGGACCAGGCCGATTGCATGGGCTGCCTGTCGCACTGTTCCTTCAGCGCCTGGAAGGATCATGACGATCATTCGACCGGCTATCTGGCCGACCCGCGCAGCTTTTGCATCCAGAAGACGCTGCAGGAGATCGCGCATGGCGGCGAGCCGGACGCGAACCTGATGTTCGCGGGGCATGGGGCGTATAATTTCCGCAGCGATCCCTTCTATTCGAACGGCTTCGTACCGACGGTCAAGCAGCTGATGGAGCGCATCCGCACGGGCGATTGATCGGCGCCTTGCCATTTTTTGCCAACGGCGCCATGTTGCCGGCATGACGACGATGAATATCTCGCTGCCCGATTCCCTGAAGCAGTTTGTCGACCGGCAGATTGCGGAAGGTGGGTTCGGGACGAGCAGCGAATATGTGCGCAGCCTGATCCGGTTGGATCAGGATCGCCAGATGCTGCGGCAGCTGATGCTCGACGGGGCCAGTTCGCCCGCGGCGGAACCGGTTGATGCCGGCTATTTCGCGCGGTTGCGCGAGGCGGCGAATGCCCCGGCGCGGTGAGCGCCAGACTGTTGCTGGTTCCGCGCCGGCTTGCCAATGATGACGTCGAGCAGGCGGTTGCCTGGTATCGGGATGAAGCGGGCATCGGAACTGCCAACGCCTTTATCAATGCGCTGGAGGCCGCCTATGCCCGAATTGCTTCGGCACCGGACAATGGATCGCCTCGCTACGGCTACGAGCTGGGTTTGCCGGGGTTGCGGACGCGCGGTCTGAAACGATTCCCTTATATCGTGTGCTATGTCAGGCAGCCGACCTATGTCGATATCTGGCGGGTGCTGCACGGAAAGCGCGATGTTCCCGCCGCCCTGATGCTCGACTGACCGACTGAACGGGTTCACGCCGTCCAGCCGCCGTCGATGACGAGTTCGCTGCCGGTCATGTAACGGCTTTCGGGGCCGGCAAGGAAGACGATGCCGTTGGCGATGTCCTCCGGCGCGCCGGCATGGCCCAGCGGCGTGCCGCTGGCGGCGATCAGGTCCGCGTTCAGCGTGTTGGCGCCCGGTGTGCTGAAGGCGTCGGCGACGCTGTCCAGCCCGCCCTCGTTGATCTTGCTCCAGATGGGTGTGTCGATGATGCCGGGGTGCACGCTGTTGACGCGGATGCCGTCCTTGGCCGCGGCGCATTCCTTGGCGATGGCCTTGGTCATCAGGCGGACGCCGCCCTTGGTGGCGCAATAGCCGGCGAGGCCGGCGGAACCCTGGAGACCGGCGACCGAGCTGATGTTGACGATGGAGCCGCCGCGGCCGCCGGCGCGGATCAGGGGAATCGCGTGCTTGCAGCCGAGGAAGACGCCGGTGAGGTTGATGGCGAGCTGCCGGTTCCACATCTCCAATGGCATGTCGGTGACGAGCATGCCGCTGCCGATGCCGGCGTTGTTGACGAGCGTGTCGAGGCGGCCCTCGCTGTCGCGGATGCTGGCGATGACGGCCTGCCATTCGGGCTCCTCGGCGACATCGTGCGGCATGAAGCGGGCGGCGGCACCGATGGCGGCGACGGTTTCGCCGCCACCCTGCGTGTCGATGTCGGTGACGATGACGCGGGCGCCCCTGGCCGCCAGCGCGATGGCCGCGGCGCGGCCGATTCCGCTGGCGCCGCCGGTGACGAGGGCGACGGTGTCGGTCAGGCTCATGGCTGTTCTCCCTTGCGCCCATCATGCGCGGCACGGGCGGTGCGGCAAGCCTGTTCAAAGCGACGGGCGGCCTCTACATCGCCGGGATGGCCCGTGCGCAAACCCGCTATGTCTGTTCGCAATGCGGGTCGGTGGCGTCGAAATGGGCCGGGCAATGCGGCGATTGCGGCGCGTGGAACAGTTTCCAGGCGGAGGCGGCGCCGGCGAACACGCCGTTCGCGGCGAAGCACAGCCTGAAGAGCGGCGGCGCGGTGATCGCGCTGGCGCCGCTGGACGCAGGCGTGGTGCTGCCGCAGCGGGTCTCCACACAGATTGCCGAGTTCGATCGGGCGCTGGGCGGCGGGCTGGTGCCGGGGAGCGCGGTATTGATCGGCGGCGATCCGGGCATCGGCAAATCGACCCTGCTGTTACAGGCGGCGGGGCGGATGGCGCGGGCCGGAGTGGGGGTGGCCTATGTAAGTGGTGAGGAGGCGGCGGACCAGGTGCGGCTGCGGGCGCGGCGGCTGGGGCTGGCGGACGCGCCGGTGCTGCTGGCGGCGGCGACCAGCGTGCGCGACATTTTGACGACGCTGGCGCAACAGAAGGCGCTGGGGCTGCTGGTGATCGACAGCATCCAGACGATGCATTCGGACCAGCTGGAGGGGGCGCCGGGGACGGTGAGCCAGGTGCGGGCGAGTGCGCTGGAGCTGATCCGTTTCGCCAAGGACAGCGGCACCGCGCTGGTGCTGGTGGGTCATGTGACCAAGGATGGCCAGATCGCCGGCCCGCGCGTGCTGGAGCATATGGTGGACGCGACGCTCTATTTCGAAGGCGAGCGCGGGCATCAGTATCGCATCCTGCGGCCGGTGAAGAACCGGTTCGGTGGCACCGACGAGATCGGCGTGTTCGCGATGGAGGGCGACGGGCTGGCGGAGGTGCCGAACCCGTCCAGCCTGTTCCTGACCGCGCGCGATACGCCGGTGAGTGGCGCGGTGGTGTTCCCCAGCCTGGAGGGGACGCGGCCGGTACTGGTGGAGTTGCAGGCGCTGGTGGTGAAGATCAATACCGGGGCGACGCCGCGCCGCGCGGTGGTGGGCTGGGACGGCGGGCGGCTGGCGATGATCCTGGCGGTGCTGGAGGCGCGCTGCGGGCTGAGTTTCGGCAATTGCGAGGTGTATCTGAACGTGGCGGGCGGCCTGCGGGTGGCGGACCCGGCGGCGGACCTCGCCGTGGCGGCGGCGCTGGTGAGCGCCTTGCTGGACCGGCCGATCGCGGCGGAGACGGTGGCGTTCGGGGAAGTGGCGCTGTCCGGCGAAATCCGGCCGGCGGCGCATGCCAATCTGCGGCTGAAGGAGGCGGCCAAGCTGGGGTTCAGCCATGCCCTGGCGCCGCCCGAGACCAAGGGCGTCGGCGGGTTGCGGACGGAACCGTGCCGGACGCTGGGCGTGCTGGTGGATCGGCTGGCGCGGGATTGACGGCGGCGGGGCAACTATGAGATTGCCCGGGCACGGAGATCACTATGGCGCATCGGTTCTGTCGCATCTGACCGTCGGCTGAAGCCCGGCCTCACCGGGCCTTTGGCGCCTGCCATCCCATAGCCTTCGAGGTTTTCATGTTGTCCGCCCTTGCGCGCGCGCATGCGCGCCCTTTGTCTTTTGCCTATGCCCTGCGTGCGGCCGCGGAGGCGGCCGGGCAGCTCTATCCGCTGGCGACCGGCGTTGCCATCAATGGGGTGCTGACCGGGCATGTCGCCGCGGTGGGCTGGCTGGTGGCGTGCCATGCCGCGATGATGGTGCTGGAGGTGTCGGCGAAGATGCTGGACACGCGGGTGTTCACGCGCGTCTATGGCCAGCTGGCGACCGATGTGGTGCGGCGCGGGCATGATGCCGGCGCCGACCCGAATGTGATCGTCGCCCATGCCTCCTTGAGCCGCGAATATGTGACCTTCTTCGAGGAGCAGGTGCCGGCGATGCTCTATGCGGCGATCAGCATCGTGATCGCCGTTGTGGTGCTGGTGGGCTATGACCGCTGGATCGGTGCCGCCTGCCTGCTGCTGGTGCTGCCGCTGGCGGCGATCAACCTGTGGTTGTCGCGCCGGTCGAAGCGGCTGAACCGCGGGTTGAACGACCGGCTGGAGCGCGAGGTGGAGCTGGTGCGCGGTGGCGGCATGGTGCGGGTGGCACGGCATTTCCGGGCGCTGGCGGGCTGGCGGGTGAAGCTGTCGGACGCGGAGGCGAAAGGGTTCGGGTTGATGGAGCTGACGGTGATCCTGCTGGTGGCGGTGGCGCTGTGGCGGGTGGGGCAGGGCGAGGCCGTGCTGGCGGGCGACGTCTATGCCGTGTTCGCCTATGTCTGGCGTTATGTGCACGCGCTGGACCAGGTGCCGCTGCTGGTGCAGCAGTTGGCGAAGATCAGCGACCTGAACCGGCGGATGGCACCGGTTGCCGCCCCGGATGGCAGCGTCTATCGGACCATGCGATGAGCGACCTGACATCTTTCGACCTGTTGATCCTGGCGCTGGTGGTGGGGCTGGCGCTGTTGGGGGCGGTGCGCGGGTTCACCACCGAGGCGCTGAACCTGGCGGCGTGGGTGGCGGCGGTGTTCGCGGTGCGGCTGTTTCATGAGGAGATGACGGGCAAGCTGACGGGCTTTGCCGGCAGCGAGGGGAAGGGCGCGATCCTGGCGTTCCTGCTGCTGTTCCTGGGCGTGCTGATCGTGGGGAAGCTGATCGCTGGCTGGGTGGGCGGTGCGACGAAGGCGAGCGTGGTGGGGCCGGTGGACCGGGTGCTGGGGCTGGGATTGGGAGCGGCGAAGGGGTTGATCGCGGCGAGCGCCATCTTCCTGCTGGCGGAGTTCGCGACCCACCTGTTCGTGGCGGAGAAATCGCGGCCGGCATGGCTGGCGCAATCACAGGTGACGCCGATCCTGATCATCACCAGCAAGGCGCTGGTGAACTGGGTGAAGGAGGTGCAGGCCGACGCGCCGGCGGCGGATGGCGCCGGGCCGGATCGGGAGGGCTATTCGGCGAAGGACCGGGCAGCGCTGGATGACCTGTTGAACAAGGGCGAAGGGACGGCGGTATGAGCGAGCTGCGCCTGTGGAATACGATGACCCGGCAGAAAGAGGCAGTGCGCCTGCCGGAGCCGGGGAAACCCGTGACGATGTATGTCTGCGGCCCGACGGTCTATGGCCGGGCGCATATCGGCAATGCGCGGCCTGCCGTGGTGTTCGATGTGCTGTATCGGCTGCTGCGGCACCTGCATGGGGCGGAAAACGTGCGTTATGCCCG
The DNA here is from genome assembly GCF_014117445.1 of Sandaracinobacteroides saxicola. Lineage (NCBI taxonomy): Bacteria > Pseudomonadati > Pseudomonadota > Alphaproteobacteria > Sphingomonadales > Sphingosinicellaceae > Sandaracinobacteroides > Sandaracinobacteroides saxicola. Next base: position 432,174 of record NZ_CP059851.1, read on the forward strand.
CAACATCACCGATATTGACGACAAGATCATGGCGAAGGCGGTGGCGGAGAACCGCAGTCCACAGGCGGTGGCGGCCGAATATGAGGCGGCCTATTTTGAGGACATGGCGGCTCTCGGCTGCCTGAAGCCCGATTTCAACCCGCGGGCGACCGAGCATATCGCCGGCGACCATGGCATGGTGGCGATGATCGCGGCGCTGATTGCGCGGGGCCATGCCTATGCCGCGGAAGGCCATGTGCTGTTCGATGTCGGCAGTTTTGCCGGCTATGGCCAGCTTTCGCGCCGGCCGATGGACGAGATGATCGCCGGGGCACGGGTGGAGGTGGCACCCTACAAGCGCAGCCCGGGGGATTTCGTTTTGTGGAAACCCTCGACGCCGGAGCAGCCGGGGTGGGAGTCGCCCTGGGGACGGGGGCGGCCGGGGTGGCATATCGAGTGCAGCGCAATGATCCGCGCCGTGCTGGGGGTGGAGACGATCGACATTCATGGTGGCGGGCTGGATTTGCAGTTTCCGCACCATGAGAATGAACGGGCGCAGAGCTGCTGCGCGCACGATGGCGCGGAGCTGAGCCGCATCTGGATGCACAATGGTTTCCTGACGATGGGGGAAACCAAGATGAGCAAGTCGCTGGGCAATATCATCACGCCGCGGGAGTTGCTGGACGCCGGGTGGGATGGCGAGGTGCTGCGGCTGGCGTTATTGAGTGCGCATTACCGGCAGCCGTTGAAGTGGGATGATGCGCTGCTGGCGCAGACGCGAGCAATCTACAGAAAATTTTGTTCGGAAATGTTGATTCTGGATGTGCACGATCGTGAGCAGATATCGCTGCCTGACAAAAACTCTCCCGTTGTTGCAGCGCTGAACGACGACATGAATACCAAGTTAGCCGTCGACTGCCTGCATAACGCATATCGTGTTGCAAAGAATCATCAAAGCGGTGCAGTTATAGCGCGTTCCCAAGGCGAGAATGACTCCAAGATAAAGAGTGCAGAATATAAGTCTTTTTTCGAGCTGCGAAACATAGGGTTGCTGCTGGGGCTGGATTTACGGGTCGAAGGCAGTCCTGAAATGGTCAGCGCGATCGCAAGCATAAGTGATATCCTGACCCAAGAGGAAGTTGACCTGAGATCAGCTGCAAAATTAGCTCATAATTGGGCTGAGGCCGACCGTATTCGGAATAAACTGAAAGCCAACGGCATCCGCCTGAAGGACAACAAGGACGGGACGACGAGCTGGGAACGGGTTTAGCGGCGCGAGTGTCGCTCGCGGTGCTCGCCCCACCCCTAACTGCTGACGCTTCGCGTCGTCTTCGACTCCCTTTCTTTGCTTCGCGGGAGGGAAGGGAGCGCGGCGGTATAGGTGGCGGGTGTGTGGGTTCGCGTCAGTGATTTCAGGGCGCGGGCGGTTTCGGTGATGAGGGGTTGTTTGTCCACGTCGTGGGGGTGGAGGGCCAAGCGGATGATCTTTTGCAGCGGCAGGGCGGCGGTGGCGAGGCGGCTGAAGAACAGGCTGCTGGCCATGCGCACGGGCGTGCGGCTGGCGTAGCTGATGACCGGGCCCTTGGTGAGGATCCGGTTGCTGCTGGGGTTCCAGACGCGGAAATGATCCTCGGCCAGGGTGAAGCCGAGGTCGGTGAGGGCGGCCTTGCTGGCGTCGGAATAGAGCCAGGCGGGGGCGACGAAGCGGGGGATGGGGGTGCCGAGGATGTCCTCCAGCAGCGCGCGGCCCTCGTTCAGGCGACGGCGGCTTTCGCGGGCGTCAAGCCCGAGGAACTCGCCTTCGCCGGCGGTCAGCAGCCGGGCTTTCAGCGCGGCGCCGCCGGCGTCGTGCGCGGTCAGGTCCTTGTGATAGAAGCCGTGCAGCCACATCTCGACGCCGGACGCGGCCCAGGCGCGCAGTTTCGCCTGGAAGGCCGGTGCCTTTGCCAGCGGGCTTTCGCCCCAGAAATCGGGGACGACCAGCATGCCGAAGCGGGTGCCGACGCCGGCGGCGTGCAGCCCGTCGATCAGGCGGTCGATGCGCGCCTCGTGGCGGGGCGACACGTCGTGGATGGTGATGAGGAGGCTGCGCATCGCGCGCTATGTGCGGCCGCTGGTGTCCAGCGGCAAGGTCACGCGGGCGCGCAGGCCGCCTTCGGTGCGGTTTTCCAGCAGCACGTCGCCGCCATGGGCGCGGGCGATGGTGCGCACCACCGACAGGCCGAGGCCGATGCCGCCGGTTTCGCGATTGCGGCTGCGTTCCGTGCGGTAGAAGGGTTCGAATACGCGCTCCAGCTCGCCTTGGGGCAGGCCGGGACCATCATCGTCGATGTCGACGATGGCGAAGCGACCGTCGCGATAGGCGCGCGCCCGGGCGCTGGCGCCGAATTTCTCGGCATTGTCGAACAGGTTGTTGAACAGGCGCCGCAGGTTGACGGGGTCGCCTTCGACCACCAGCCGGTCCTCCGCGTCGGCCTGGACGCGACGGCCGGTGATCGCCATGTCGTCGGCGACACGCTCCACCAGGCTGCCGAGCTCGATGCGCTGGCGTTCGCGGACCTCGTTGGCGCCGCGCACGAAGGCCATGGTGGCTGCGACCATCGCCTCCATCTCGGCGACGTCGCGTGCCATCGGATCGCGCTGCGGCTCGTCGAGATTCTCGATGCGGAAGGCGAGGCGGGTGAGCGGCGTGCGCAGGTCGTGGGCGATGGCGCCGACCATCTGGGTGCGGTCGTCGACATAGGCGCGCAGGCGCTGCTGCATCTGGGTGAAGGCGTGGGCGGCGCGCTGAACCTCGATCGGGCCATCGATCCGCGGCGGTGGCGCGCTGGGGTCGCGGCCGAGACGGTCGGCGGCGGCGGCGAGCGCGCGGAAGGGTTCGGCGAGGCGGCGGGCGAACAGCCAGGCGGCGGGCAGCATCAGGACGGCGCCGGCGAGAAACAGCAGCAGGAACTGCTGCTCCCAGCTTTCCAGCAGGCCGCGATTTTTCGGCTGGACGATCAGCCATCGGCCGTCCGGACGCTTCACGCTGATGACGAAATGGCCGACCAGTGCCGGTTCGAGCGGGGCATTGGCGGCGGCGTCGCGGGGGATCAGGTGGACGATCTTGCCATTCTGCTGCCGGTCGAGATCGAGAATGACGTTGCCCTGGGGCAGGCCGAGCTGGCGCGCCAGGGTGCCGGCGAGCAGCGGCCCGGCGGCGCCGTCCTGAGGATCGAAGGGGCGTGGTTTGTCATCCGGGACATAGCTGAGGCGGCCATTGGCACCGCGGGTGCCGCCGCTTTCGATGCCGATGGCAATGGAGGTGAGGCCGATCGACAGGATGGGGGGTGGCTTGACCAGGGTGAGGACGGCGAGGTTGATGCCCTGCGCGACGGCAAGCGTGGCGAGGACCAGCAGCAGGATGCGCGCGAACAGTGACCGGCGCAGGCGGGAGAGGGCCTCCAGCCAGTTTCTCGGGGGGGCGTTGAGCGGCAACCAACTAGCGCCGGGTCACCTTGGGGGTGAACATATAGCCTTCGTTGCGGATGGTGCGGATCAGCTCGTCCGTGGAATGGCTGGCGCCGTCGAGCTTCCGCCGCAGCCGGCTGATCTGCACGTCGATGGCGCGGTCGTACGCGTCGGAATCGCGGCCGCGCGCCATGTCGAGCAGCTGGTCGCGCGTGAGGACGCGCTGCGGACGTTCGACAAAGACCCGCAGCAGGCTGAATTCCCCGTCCGACAGGTTGATGAGGACGCCATCGGGCGAGCGCAGCTCGCGCCGGACCAGGTCGAGGCGCCAGCCGGCGAATTCGGCGATGACGCCGCTGACATCGCCGGTCTCGCGCGGTTCGTGGCGACGGCGCAGCACGGCGCGGATGCGGGCGAGCAATTCGCGCGGGTTGCAGGGCTTGGCGACATAATCGTCCGCCCCGACCTCCAGCCCGACGATGCGGTCGGTGTCCTCTCCCATGGCTGACAGCATGATGATGGCGGGGCCGCCGGGTGCGGCAATGCGCCGCGCGATGGCAAGGCCATCCTCCCCGGGCATCATCAGGTCGAGCACCATCAGGTCGAACGGCTGTGATGAGGTGGCGATGATCTTGTCCATGGCGACGCCATCCTCGGCGGTTTCGACATCATATCCATGCTTGCCAAGGAATTCGGCGACGACGGAGCGGATGCCGGGATCGTCGTCGACGATCATGATGCGGGGGTTCACCATTGGAACTTCGGTTTCCATCCTTTGCGCGTTATGCGCGAAACGTAGCGTCCATATGTCCGCAACGCAACGCGGCGGCGTCGCGTATGTCAGCATGGATTTGCACCGACATGCGGCCGCAATGTGGGCCGATGAACCTGCGTCATCGAATCGTCGCGGCAGACCCCCATGGTCGCCGCCGTCGGGCCTGCCCGAAAGGGTGGACACGGTGATGCGGCCTGCTGCCGCGACGTAGGTGGCCCGGTCGGACCCTGCCCCTGTCCCCGACCGGGCCACCGGCTCGACCATTGCCAAGCGGGCGGGTGATTCCCACGACGGGTGCGGTATAGGAAATCGATGCGAATAGCACCTGTCATTCTTTCCGGATTTTGCATTTTTGCAACGAAGGCGCCGGACTGTGGCCGCAGGGTGACGCCGGAATGAGGCAACGACAGGTTGCAACCGGGACATGGTGGCTGCTGCTGGGGATCGCGACGGCGGTGCACGCCGGCGCGGCGCTGGCGGGGGACGATCCGCGCGGTCTGATGCCGCCGTCCGCGCCGGACTATCGGCTGACGGGCGTTTCCGGGCCGGAGCGCTGCCCGACGGAGGTCGGCGCGGCGCCCTTGACTCCGGTGGCGCTGGTTGACCTGGCGCTGTGCCGGAACCCCAATCTGCGGGCCGCCTGGGCGGCGAACCGCACCGCGGCGGCGCAGGCGGGACAGGCGCGGGCCAGCCTGTTGCCGACGCTGAGCGCGGCGCTGACGCCGGGGGCGAGTTACAGCGAGAGTTTCGGCAGCGGCACCCTTCCCGGATCGAGCACCAATGCGACGGCGACCGCGAGCCTGAGCCTGAACTGGCTGCTGTTCGACTTTGGCGGGCGGCGGGCGCGGATCGATGCGGCGGATGCCGCGCGGGGGGTGGCGCTGGCGGGGTTCGCCGACAGCGCGCAGGGCGTGGTGGCGCAGGTGGTGCAGGGCTATAACAGCGTGATCGCGGCCGAGGCGGCGGACGTGGCGGCCCGGGAGAGCCTGCGTTTTGCCAGCGTCAGCCTGGAGGCGGCACGGGCGCGGGAGGCGGCGGGCGTGGGCCTGCGGTCCGACACGTTGCAGGCGCAAACCGCCTTTTCACAGGCGCAACAGGTGCAGCGACAGGCGGAGGGACAGGTGGCGATCGCGCGCGGCCAGCTGGCGGTGAGCGTGGCATTGCCGCCGGATGCGCCGCTGCTGCTGGCGCCGCCGCCGGCGCTGGAGACCGGCCGGCTGATGAACGAGCGCGCCGATGCGCTGATCCGCGAGGCCGAGCGCGCGCGCCCCGACCTGCGCCGGGCGAGCGCCAACCTGGCGGTGGCGGAGGCCAATCTGCGCGCCGCGCGGGCGGACCGGGCGCCGACCGTCAGCCTTGGCGTGGCACCACAGGTGAGTTTGAACGATGCGCAGCGCAACAGCGCCGCCGGCAGCGTGGGGGTGACGCTGAGCATCCCGCTGTTCACCGGCTGGTCGCGCACCTATGCCGTCGCCGCGGCGACGAGCGAGGTGGACCGCAATGCCGCGCAGTTCGAGGCGAGCCGGCAGGCGGCGGGGCTGGATGTGTGGACGGCGTTGCAGACGCTGCGGACGCAGGCGGCGACACTGGACGCGGCGCGGGCCGCCTTTGACAGCGCGGCGGCGGCAGCGGGGCTGGCGCAGGGGCGGTTCCGTGCCGGGGTTGCCAGCATCACCGAACTGCTGAATGCGCAAAGCAGCCTGGCCAACGCGCAGCAGGCGCTGGTGGCGGCGGATTTCGGTGTGCGCAGTGCCAATGTGACGCTGGCGCGGGCGGTGGGCATGGTGGGGGAGGCGGTTCGATGATGGCGCTGGTGCGGCGGCGGTGGGGCTGGGCGCTGCTGGCGCTGATCGTGGTGGCGCTGGCGGCCTGGTGGGGGCTGCGATCCGAGGACAAGGGCGCGCAATATCGCACGGCGGAGGTGCTGCGTGGCGACCTGACCGAGGGGGTGACGGCGAACGGCACGATCAACCCGGTGCGCGTGATCAATGTCGGCACGCAGGTGTCGGGCACGGTCGCGAAGCTGAATGTCGATTTCAACGACCGGGTGACCGCGGGGCAGGTGCTGCTGGAGCTGGATCCGCGCGTCTATCAGGCACGGCTGGCGGCGAGTGAGGCGACGCTGGCGCAGCTGCGGGCGACGGCGGCCTTGCAGGCGGCGAACGCGGCCCGGGCGGCGAACCTGCGCAAGCAGGATTTCATCAGCCAGCAGGATTATGAGACGGCGCGGGCGACGGCGGCCGCCAGCAGCGCGCAGGTCAGAAGCGCCGAGGCGCAGATCGTGCAGGACCGGACCAACCTGGGTTATACCATCATCCGCGCGCCGGTGAGCGGCGTGGTGATCAGCCGCCAGGTCGATCTGGGGCAGACGGTGGCGGCGAGTTTCCAGACGCCGACGCTGTTCACGCTGGCGCTCGACCTGACCAAGATGCAGATCGAGGCCTCGATCGCCGAGGCCGATGTGGCGAAGGTGAAGGTGGGGCAGGCGGTACGGTTCGACGTGGACGCATTCGGCGGCCGGCAGTTCGCGGGCACGGTGCGGCAGGTGCGCCTGAACCCGGTGACGCAGCAGAATGTGGTGACATACACCGCGATCGTGGCGGTCGATAATCCCGACGGCGCGCTGCTGCCCGGGATGACGGCGAACGCGCAGTTCCGGGTGCGGGACTATGCGGGTGTGTTGCTGCTGCCCAATGGCGCGATGAGCTGGAAGCCGGCGGACTGGACGCGCGCCCGGGCGGCGCAGGAAGGACCGCCCAACCCCTTTGGCGGGGGGGCGGCCGACCCGTCGAAGAAGACCATCGGTGACGCGCGCTTGCGCGATCCGGGCGATGTGACGGTGTTCGTGCTGGGCGCGGATGGCCGGGCGGTGCCGCGGCGCATCCGGGTGGGCGCGTCGGACAATGATTATTCGGTGGTGACGGCGGGCGAATTGAAGGCCGGCGACAAGGTCATCGTGGGTGAGCTGAAGCCGGGCGAGGCGAGCGCCAGCGCCGGGCCGGCGACGAAAAGCGATGACCGCAAGGCGCGGGCGGGTGCGGCGGGCGGCGGCCACCCGCCGGGCATCTGATGGCGCTGCTCAGCCTGCATGACGTGGTGAAGGACTATGCCTCCGAGGCCGGGAGCTTTCGCGCGCTGCACGGCGTGAGCTTTGATGTGGCCGAGGGCGAGCTGATGAGCATCATGGGGCCATCGGGATCGGGGAAATCGACGCTGATGAACATCATCGGCTGCCTGGACGTGCCGAGCGAGGGCGTGTTCCGCTTCGACGGCCAGGATGTGTCGGGGCTGGACGAACGGGCACAGGCGAGCCTGCGCAACCGCGACATCGGTTTCGTTTTCCAGCAGTTCAACCTGCTGCCGCGGCTGAGCGCGCTGGGCAATGTGGCGTTGCCCCTGGTCTATGCCGGCGTGGCACGGGCGGAGCGGGAGGCGCGGGCGGCGGAACTGCTGGGGCTGGTGGGGCTGGCGGACAAGCCGGCGTCGCGGCCGAGCCAATTGTCGGGTGGGCAGCAGCAGCGGGTGGCGGTGGCACGGGCGCTGGCGACGCAGCCGCGCCTGCTGCTGGCCGATGAGCCGACCGGTGCACTGGATACAAGGACCGGTGCCGAGGTGCTGGCGATGTTCAAGGCGCTGAATGCAGACCGGGGTGTGACGGTGGTGATCGTGACGCATGATCCGGGCGTGGCGGCGGCGACCAACCGCGTGGTGCGGATCCAGGACGGGCTGATCCTTTACGATGGCCCTCCAACCGCGGAGGCGCTGGCGGGGGCGGGTCATGATTTCGGGAGTGTCGCGGCATGCTAGGCTCGATGCTCGCCGAAGCCTGGAGTGCGCTGGTTGCCAATCGCTTGCGGTCGGGGCTGACGATGCTGGGGATGATCATCGGGGTGGCCTCGGTGATCCTGCTGCTGGCGTTGGGGGGCGGGGTGCAGAAGCGGGTGAGCGAGAGCATCTCGGCCCTGGGATCGAACCTGCTGATCATCACCTCGGGCTCGGCGCAGGGGCGGGGCGGGATCAGCCAGGGGGCGGGCACGGGGCCGACGCTGACCCTGGATGATGCGGAGGCCATCGGCGCGTTGCCGGACGTGGTGGCGGCGGCGCCGTCCGGCGCGCTGGCGGCGCAGGTGGTGGCGGGGCCGACCAACTGGCTGACGCAGGTGCAGACCAGCACGCCGGCCTGGTTCGCGGTGCAGGACTGGTTCCCCGACGAGGGCCGGGCCTTCACCGAGATGGAAAACCGGGCCGCGGCGCGGGTGGCGGTGATCGGCGCGACGGTGGCCGACAACCTGTTCGGCGCCAATGATCCGCTGGGCCAGCAGGTGCGCATCAGGGGCGTGACCTTCACCATCATCGGCATCCTTCCCAAGAAAGGCCAGGGCATCGGCGGGCAGAACCGCGACGATGTGGTGGTGGTGCCATTGTTGGCGGCGCAGCGGCTGATCCAGGGCGGCGGCGCGTTCCGGCGCAGCATCCGGACGATCTCGGTCAGCGTGACGCGGCCCGAAGCGGTGGATGACGTGCAGGATGTGATCGGCGCGATGCTGCGGCGGCGGCACGGACTGGCGCCGGGCGTGCCCGATGATTTCACCATCACCAACATCACCGCGGTGGGGGACACGTTCAAGGAAACGACGCAGGCGCTCAGCCTGCTGCTGGGGGCGATCGGCGGCATCAGCCTGGTGGTGGGCGGCATCGGCATCATGAACATCATGCTGGTGAGCGTGACCGAGCGGACGCGGGAGATCGGCATCCGCATGGCGATCGGCGCCAGTCGGGCGGCGGTGCGGTTGCAGTTCCTGCTGGAAGCGCTGATGCTGAGCCTGGTGGGATGCCTGGCGGGCGTGATGATCGGCGTGGGGCTGACCTTGATCGCCGGCAAGGCGCTGCCGTTCGCGCCCGTCATCACGGCGGGTTCGATCGTGACCAGCTTCCTGATTTCCGCGGGGATCGGCATTTTCTTCGGCTGGTATCCGGCCAACCGGGCGGCGAAACTGAGCCCGATCGAGGCCTTGCGCAGCTGAGGGCAGGAACCGCTGCCCGTTCCATCGGTTGCGACCTTATGCAGGACGACAAGATATTGCTGGCGGTGGCCGGGCTGGCGGTGATTGTGGCGCATTGGGTGCCGCGCCTGTTCACCCGGCGCGAGCCGTCGGCGACGCCCTTGCTGCTGCTGGGCGGGATGCTGATCGGGCTGCTGCTGCCGGAGGTTGCCGAGACAATCGATCCGGCGCGATCGCATGGGCTTTGGGAGCGGGTAACCGAAGCCTGCGTGATCGTCAGCCTGTTCGGCACGGGGTTGCGCATCGACCGGCCGCAGGACTGGCACCGTTGGTTGCCGACCTGGCGGCTGCTGCTGATCGCCATGCCGCTGACCATCGCCGCGATGGCGCTGGGCGGGCTGATGCTGGGGCTGCCGCTGGCGAGCGCGCTGCTGCTGGGGGCGATGCTGGCGCCGACCGACCCGGTGCTGGCGAGCGGCGTGCAGGTCGGCAAGCCGACCGAGGGGGGCGAGGAGCCGGTGCGCTTTGCGCTGACCACCGAGGCGGGGTTGAACGACGGGCTGGCCTTTCCCTTCGTGCATCTGGCGATTCTGGCGGCGCTGGCGGGCGGGATCAGCGGCGGCCTGTTGGGGGAATGGGCGCTGCGGGACGGGCTGATGCGCATCGGCGTGGGCGCTCTGGCCGGGGCGGCGATCGGCTGGGCCGCGGGTGTGCTGTTGTTCCGCTGGCCACGCGGCAACCCGCTGGCACGGACGGAAGCGGGCGTGGTGGGGCTGGGTGTGGTGGCGCTGGTCTATGGAGCGACCGAATTGCTGCATGGCTATGGTTTTGTGGCGGCGTTTGTTGCCGGGCTGATGGTGCGACGGGCGGAGGAGGGGCATGAATTCCAGAAGACGCTGCACGGTTTTGCCGATGCGACCGAGCTGTCGCTGACGGCGCTGCTGCTGTTGGGGCTGGGCATGGCGTTGCCGGCGCTGTGGCCGGCGATGGGGTGGCCGGCGCTGGGCCTGGCGGCGCTGCTGGTGCTGGTGGTGCGGCCGGCGGCGGGGTGGCTGAGCCTGATGGGGTCCGCGATGGATGCGCGGCAGAGGCGGGTGACGGCCTTTTATGGGATCAGGGGCATCGGGTCGGTCTATTACCTCGCCTATGCCGCCGGCAAGGCGGAGTTCGCGGCGCTCGACCTGCTGTGGGGCACGCTGGCGCTGGCGATCATCCTGTCGACGCTGACCCATGGCCTGACGGCGGAGCGGGCGGTGGAGGCGGCGGAGACCGGTTAGCGGATGCTCTCGTAGGCGGAAAGGGCGCGGGTGCGGGCCTGGGCGTGGTCGACGATGGGGGCGGGGTAGGCGGCGGTGGGGCGGGCGGCGCGCCAGGGGGCGTGGATGTCGGTGTCGGAAAGGGGGGCCAGTTCCGGCACCCAGCGGCGGATGTAGCCGGCGGCGTCGAACTTCTCGCTCTGGCCGACGGGGGCGAAGATGCGGTTGTAGGGGCTGCTGTCCACGCCGCTGCCCATCACCCATTGCCAGCCCATGGCGTTGTTGCCGAGGTCGGCGTCCAGCAGCGTGTCCCAGAACCATTCCTCGCCGCGGCGCCAGTCGATCAGCAGATGCTTGGTGAGGAAGCTGGCGGCGACCATGCGGACGCGGTTGTGCATCCAGCCCGATTGCCAGAGCTGGCGCATGCCGGCATCCACCAGCGGATAGCCGGTGCGGCCGCGTTGCCAGGCGCGGAGATCGGCCGGCGCATCGCGGAAGGGGAAGCGGGCGAAGGCATCGCGGTGCGGGACCCAGTGGCTGTCGGGGAGCGTGTCGATCATGCCCTGGCCGAAATCGCGCCAGACGAGCTGGCGGGTGAAGCTGGCGGCGGCCTTGCCGGCGGCGTCGAGCGCGGCGTGCCAGACGGTGGCGGGGGAGAGTTCGCCGAAGTGGAGGTGGGGGGAGAGGCGGGAGGTGCCGGCTTCGCTCGGGAGGTTGCGGGTGGTTTCGTAGCCGGCGACTTGGGGCAGCCAGGCTTTCAGCGCGCGGTGGGCGCCTTTTTCGCCGGGTTGCCAGGCGGTGAAGCCGGTCGACCAGCCGGGATCGGTGGGAAGCAGGGCCCAGTCCGCCAGCGTGTCACCGTCGGGTCCGTCGGTGGCGGGGATATGCTGAGGGGCGGGGAGGGGGTCGGGGGGCGGCATCTGGTTGAGGAGCGCGCGCCAAAAGGGGGTGAAGATGCGGTAGCGCCCGCCGCTGCCGCTGGTGACGCTGGCGGGATCGGCGAGCGTGTGGCCGGGGTGGAGGGTGAGCAGGTCGGCGAGGTCGGCCTGGGCGGCTTTCCACCAGGGTTCGTAATGGGTGGTGGCGTGGATGCGGGTGGCGCCGGTGCTGGCGGCAAGCGCGCGCAGGGTGGCGGCGCTGGGGCCGCGCAGGAGCAGCAGTCGGTTGCCGCGCTTGCGCAAGGAGGCGTCGAGCGCGGCGAGGCTGTGGTGCAGCCACCAGCGGCTGGCGGCGCCCATGGGGCGGAGGCCGGGGGTCTCGTCATCGAGGATGTACACCGGCAGGACGGGGCCGGCGGCGACGGCGGCGAGGAGGGCGCGCTGGTCGGAGAGGCGGAGGTCCTGACGGAACCAGAGGATTTGCATGGGCATGCAATGCGCCATGGTCGCGCCGGTTGCACGGGGCAAGGCCGCTTTGTAGGGGTGCGGCATGGGGATTGCCTTTGTGAACGGCCGCTATGGGCCTTTGGCCGATGCCGCGGTGCATGTGGAGGATCGGGGGCTGCAATTCGCCGACGCCGTCTATGAGGTGTGCGCGGTGTTGAACGGCCGGCTGCTGGATTGGGACAAGCATTGCTGGCGGCTGCGGCGCGGGCTGGCGGCGCTGTTCATCGAGGGCGTGATGGGCGACGCGGCGCTGGGGCAGGTGGCGGCGCGGCTGCTGCGGGCGAACCGGGCGGGTGATGGCCTGCTCTACATCCAGGTGACACGGGGGAGCGCGCGGCGGGACCATCCCTTTCCGAGGGACATCCGGCCGACGCTGATCATGACCTGGAAGGCGTTCGATTTCGCGGCGCGGCTGCGGCACCAGCGGGAGGGCCTGGCGGCGGTGAGCCTGCCGGACCAGCGCTGGGCGCGGTGCGACATCAAGACCACCGGGCTGCTCGCCAATGTGCTGGCGAAGCAGGCGGCGAAGGCGGCGGGCGGCGCGGAGGCGGTGCTGGTGCGCGAGGATGGCGTGGTGACGGAGGGCGGCAGCACGAACATCTGGATCGTGGACGCGGCGGGCGTGTTGCGGACGCATCCACTGTCGGCGCGGATCCTGCCCGGCGTGATGCGCGACACGCTGATCGGGCTGGCGCGGGAGCGGCAGATGCTGGTGGAGGAACGGGCCTTCACGCTGGACGAGGTGCGGAGCGCGCGGGAGCTGTTCATGACGAGCACGACGGCGCCGGTGGTGCCGCTGGTGACGCTGGACGGGGTGGCGGTGGGCGATGGCCGGCCGGGGCCGGTGGCGACACGGCTGGCCGATGCGATGTGGGGCGAGATCGAGCGGCAGACGGGGTGGCGTGTCAGCGGAGCGGCCGGCTGAGGACGACGAAGGCGAGGTCGGGGGTGCGGGGCAGGCCGAAGCGCGGGTCATGGTGCGGGAAGGGGCGGGTTTCGCCGGTGAGGGCATAGCCGCGGCGCTGGTAGTAAGCGATGAGGTCGGACCGTTGGGCGATGACGGTCATTTCCATGGCGGTGGCGCCGAGGCCGCGGGCGTGGGCCTCCGCAGCGGCGATGAGGGTGCGGCCGAGGCCAGCGGCCTGGTGCGTGGGATCGACGGTAAGGAGGCCGAGATAGGCGAGGCCGTTCCCCTTGTCGCTGACCTGGACGCAGCCCTGGAGGTGGCCGGCGGTGTCGGCGAGGAGGATCGTTTCGGTTGGCGTGGCGAGCGCGGCGGCGAGGGTTTCGGGGTCGGTGCGCTGGCCGTCGAGCAGGTCGGCCTCGTGCGTCCAGCCCTGGCGGGCGGAGTCGCCGCGGTAGGCGCGGTGGATGAGGGCGTCGAGCGCCGGCAGGTCGGCGGGCGTGGCGGGCCGGATGGGCACTTCAGGCGGCTTCGGCGAGCACCCTTTTGTAGATGCTGTTCAGCGGTTTTTCGAAGAGTTTCATCACCATGGGTTCGAAGAAGCTGAGGGGCGCGGTGTCGTAGGCCGGGTCGAAGGCGGGGCAGTCGTAGCGGTCGATGAAGGCTTCGGTGGCGGCGAAATGGGGGTGGCCGCGGAATTGTTCGCGCATGTCGCGGTCGAGGCCGATGTGGTGGAAGAAATTGTGGCCCTGGAAGATGCCGTGGTGCTGGACGATCCAGTGCAGGTCTTCGGACAGGAAGGGTTTGAGGATGGCGGCGGCGATGTCGGGGTGGTTGTAGGCGCCGAGCGTGTCGCCGATGTCGTGGAGAAGGGCCATGACGACGTAGGGTTCGGACTGGCCATCGCGGTGGGCGCGGGTGGCGGTTTGCAGGCTGTGGGTGAGCCGGTCAACGGCGAAGCCGCCGAAATCGCCATCGAGGAGGCGCAAATGGGCGAGGACGCGGGCGCCGCCGTTGGGGGCGAAGTGCATGTTGTGGCGGACGATGATGGCCCAGTCCTCGGCGGTGCTGGTGCTCATGTCGGTGAAGCTGGCCTGGTCGCTCATGTGCGGTCTCCCGCTGGGGAGGTTATCGGTTTGGTGGAGTGGGTGCAATGGCGTGCGCAGCGCGGCGAGAAATAGCGGGGCGAAGCCCGCTATTTCGAGACTCGCGCCAGCATGGCCGGCGTGCGGTTGGCCTTGGCCGACCGACACGTCCGACAGCGTGGCTTTGCCACGCCCTTTCTTTCTTCTTTTGTCTTTCTGCCCTCTCCGCGCAGCCGACTGCCCGAGTTCGCGCGGCTTGGCCGCGCAGGGGTTGTAGGACTATGGAAGGTTGGTCGAAAAAAGTGACAGCCTGGATCAAGGGCTTGGCGGGAATGATCGGTTCTTTCCGCTGCGTTGGGTGTTGGTGGGATGATGGATGCTGAACCGAGTTCAGCATGACGGCGAGTTCTACCGACATCACCGCCTCACCAGCCAGCTCGGTATCCAAACCTACTTCTGCGACCCCTGTGCACTCTGGCAAAAAGGCGGCATCTAAAACGCCATCGGACGCCTTAGGCGCGCACTGCCCAGAAAAACCGACCCAACAACCTTGCCCGCAGACCACATCGACGCCATCCTCAGCGCCTACAACAACACACCCAGAAAATGCCTCGGCTTCCTCACACCAGCCGAAACCTTCTCCCCGTTGCACTTCCAATGTGAATCCACACCCGGGTCAAGCGCGGGGTGACGGGTCGGTTGCGCGGAAGCGGAGGGTGGCGGTTTGGCCGAGGGCGAGGCGGTTGGTGGTGAGGGCGAAGGCGATGCTGGCAAGGAGGGTGACCAGCATCCAGTCGATATAATGGAGGCCGAGCCAGTTGGGGGGGGCGGCCAGCGTGGCGAGGGCGTAGAAGGCGATGCCGAAGAGGGTGCCGGCGATGGCCGCGGCGGCGCGGACGTTGCGGAACAGCAGCCCGGTGACGAAGGCCGACAGGATCGGCATGGAGAAGAGGCCGTTCAGCTGTTGCAGCAGGTTGATGATGCTCTTGGCGTTGGCGAACAGGGGCACGAGGGCGACCGAGCTGAGCGTGAGGAGCGCGGCGAGCGTGGCGGCGAGGCGGCGCTGGTGGCGGATCGGGCGGAACAGCCGTTCGTGGAAATCGACCGACCAGAGCGCGACGGTGCTGTTCAGGATGGCGGCGGTGTGGGCGATCACCGCGGCGGCGATGGCGGCGGCGAACAGGCCGGAAAGCGCCGGCGGCAGCACCTGGGCGACGAGGAGGCCATAGGCGCGGTCGTCGACGTCGCCCATCAGCTTGTAGGCGACGACGCCGGGCACGGTGACGATGACGGGAATGATGAGGATGCGGATGCCGGCGGCGGCGAGGACGCCCTTTTGCGCCTCCCGGACAGTGGGGGCGGTCATCGCCTTTTGCGTGATGTTCTGGTTGGTGGACCAGTAGAAGATCTGGATGAACAGCATGCCGGTGAAGAGGGTGTGGAAGGGGATGGGGGAGGTGCGGTCGCCGACCATGGTGAGGCGATCGGGCGGGATGCCGGAAAGGTCGAAGTTGATGGCCTGGAGCGCCAGGAGGACGATGAGGAGCGCGATGGTGAGGACGAGGACGCCGGAATAGGTGTCCATCACGGCGACCGCCTTCAGCCCGCCGAGCATGGTGTAGGCGGCGGCGATGATGGCCATGGCGGCGGCGAACGCCACGAGCGGGATGGCGGCGCCAGACATCGATTGCAGGAAGAGCGCGCCGCTGTACAGGCCGGCGGGCAGGTAGATGACGATGTTGCCGAACAGGAACAGCGCGGAGATCAGCGTGCGGATGCCGCGGCCGCCATAGCGGCGTTCGAGCAGTTCGGTGACGGTGGTGCAGTTGTTGCGGTAGTAGAGCGGCACGAAGACGAAGGCGAGGATGAGGAGGCCGACGAAGCCGGCGATTTCCCACCAGGCGAGGAGCAGCATCTGGTTGCCGTTCATGCCCACCAGCTGTTCCGTGGAGAGGTTGGTGAGGGTGATCGAGCCGGCGACGAAGGGCCAGGTCAGGCTCTTGCCGGCGAGGTAGAGATCCTGCTGGGTGGCGTTGCGGGCGCTGTGGCGGAGCTTTGCCCAGGTGGCGAGCGCGATGGTGGCGAGCAGCAGCGCGGCGATGAGGCCCTGGCCGGCGGCCGATGTTGCGAAATGGCTCATGCTGCGTCCCCCGCCTGTGATGGCAGGGTGGCGGCGGCGGGCGGCGATGGCAAGCCGTGCGAAATGTCGGATTGATACAATCTGAATGCGACAATCCGTGCCAAATCATTGACAAGCGTGATGGCGTGCGCACAGTGCCATGGTGCGTGGATGAGTCGGGAGGCGTGACATGACGGGGCAGGACATCGTTCGGCGGGTCAGCATGGTGGCGCTGTTGGGCGCGCTGCTGGCGGGGCCGGTGCAGGCGCAATCGGTGGAGGATCTGGCGGGGCAGCTGGCGGCCAAGCCGAAGCCGAAGCCGGCGGAGACGCCGGGGTGCGAGAAGAAGCTGCCCGACGGCAGCTGTCCGGACATCGTGGACACACGGCAGATGCGGCTGGGTGGCGGGAGTGCCGGCGCGACGGCCGCGAAGTCGGTGCGGCAGGATATCAGCATGACCTTCATGGCGGGGTCGGCGCAGCTGACCGCGTCGGCGATGGCGACGCTGGACCGTTTTGCCAAGGCATTGAGCGCGGTGGGCAATTACCGGCCGTTCACGGTGGAGGGGCATACCGACCGCAGCGGTTCGCGCGAGGTGAACCAGGCGCTGAGCAAGGCGCGGGCGGAATCGGTGGTCAATTATCTGGCGGCCAAGGGTGTCGACCGGAGCCGGATGACGCCGCGTGGCTTTGGTTTCGACCGGACGCTGCCGGGGCGGTCGGCGACGGACCCGGCGAACCGCCGCGTCGAGGTCAGTGCCAACTGACCGGGCGTTGGCCGGTGTCCGGGAGGGTCGGCGCGGCGTCTTGTTGTCGGTCGGACGCCGTGCGGTTGGACATGCGCGGTCATGAGGTGGTTCGTTTGGGGGAATATCGGACATGGGTGCTGGCGGGGGTGCTGTCGGGGGTGCAGGCGGGAACAAGCGGCGCGCCACTGAGGGATTGCGCGCCGGGCTGACCCTGGGGCTGCTGTGTTCGGCCGGGGGACTGGGAGCGCAGGCGGTGCCGCCGGTGGGGCAGGTGCCCAATGTCAGCCCGCCGACCGCGGGCGAGATTTTGCGGACGCCGCCGGCGCCGCCGACCGCGCCGACGGTGAGCGTGCGCAGCCGCGGGGCGATGGTGGCCGGGCCGTGCCCGGAGGGCATCGCCAATTCACCGCTGAGGATGGCGTTGAAGGGCGTGGATTTCACCGCGCCGGGGGGTGCGCCGCTGCCGCCGCAGATCGCCGCATTGCTGGCGGGCGTGGGCGCCGGGCTGGATGGCAGCGAGCGGCCGCTGGCCGACGTGTGCACGCTGCGCGACGCGGCGACCGCGGCCCTGGCGCGCGGCCGCTATGTGGCGGTGGTGCAGGTGCCGGAGCAGACGCTGGGCGACGGGCGGCTGAAGCTGACGGTGGTGACCGCGCGGATTGCCGAGTTGCGGGTGCGGGGCGATCCCGGGCGCTCCCAGGGGCGGCTGGAGGCGCTGCTGGGGCGATTGAAGGCGCTCGATCCACTGAACGAGGCGGATGCCGAGCGGGTGCTGCTGCTGGCGAGCGACATTCCGGGCATCTCCGTGAACCTGGAGCTGCGGCCGAGCCCGACCGGTCGGCCGGGCGAGGTGATCGGCGAGGTGGCGATCGAGCGGACGGCGGGGTCGCTGCTGTTCAACGCGGTGAACACGGGGTCGCAGCAGATCGGGCGCTGGAGCGGGCTGGTGCGCGGCGAGCTGTTCGGGCTGACCGGGATGGCGGACCGCAGTTTCGTAGCGCTGTTTTCGACCGCCGACTTCAAGGAGCAGCAGGTCGTGCAGGGCGGGCACGAGTTCGGCATCGGCAGCAAGGGGTTTCGGGTGGGGGCGACGGCGACCTATGCCTGGACCTCGCCCTCGATCGACAATGCCGGCGCCGGGTTCGACCTGGCGTCGCGGTCGCTGCTGATGCAGTTCCAGGCGAGCTATCCGGTGCTCAGGAGCACCAACCGCAACATCCGCATGGCGGCGGGGCTGGATTATACCGACCAGCGGGTGCGGGCGGGAATCCTGCCGATCAACCTGGACAAGCTGCGGACGCTGTTCCTGCGCGCCGATGGCGAGTTCCAGGAGCGGCCGGTGCTGGGGCTGGCGCCGGCGTGGCGGGTGGGCGGCACGCTGGAGCTGCGCAAGGGGATCGCGGCGCTGGGGGCGACGCGGCCGGGGCAGATCAGCGGCACCGCGGTGCCGACGCGGTTCGAGGGTGACGGCCAGGCGTTCGTGGTGCGCGGCGGGGTGAACGGCGAGGCGCGGCTGCGGTTCGGGCCGGCATCGCCCTATGCGGTGACGTTCGCGGGCGACGTGCGCGGGCAGTGGACGAACAAGCCGCTGCTGGCGTTCGACGAGTTCGCGGTGGGCAATCTGACGATGGGGCGCGGCTATGACCCGGGCGCGACCTCGGGCGACCGGGCGATCGGTGCCTCGGGCGAGTTGCGGGTGGGCAAGCCGCAGCCGCAGGGGCGCAACGACCTGGCGCTGGAGGCGCTGGGCTTTTTCGACTGGGTGAAGATCCGCAACCTGGACAGCACCAATTTCGAGCGCGACCGGACGCTGAAGAGCGTGGGCGGGGGCGTGCGGGCGACCTGGGGGGCGCGGACGCGGCTGGACGTGACCTATGCCCGGCCGCTCGACAAGGCGCTTGAGATTGACAACGACCGGGCGCCGGCACGGGTGCTGGTCTCGCTGACCGTTCGTGCGTTGCCGTGGCGTTGAGGGGAAGATCGATGGGCAAAGACACTTCGATCCGGATGCGGCTGCTGGCAGGCGCCGGGCTTGCGGCGCTGCTGGCGACGCCGGGCATGACGCAGATGCCGACGGGCGGCGTGGTGCAGAGCGGTACGATCACGTCGAGCGTGGCGGACGGCGGCCTCGACCCCGAGCTGGGCGGCGGCACGGGGGCGTTGCTGTCGGGTGATCCCACGAAGACGCTGTTCACGATGACGCTGCCGACGGGGACGACGTCCGCCTCGGTGAACTGGGGCAGTTTCAACATCGATGCCGGCAACACCGTGCGGTTCGTGCAGGCGGACAATGCGGCGTTCGCGGTGCTGAACCGGGTGACGGGCGGCAATCCGACGACGATCGCCGGCACGCTGTCGGGCAATCCGGCAGGCGCGGTGGGGGCGAAGGGCACCATCTTCGTGCTGAACGAGGCGGGGCTGAGCTTTGCCGGCAGCGCGCGGGTGACCAACCTGACCGGGCTGGTGGTGAGTTCGCTGGCCGTCGACCTGGGCGCGGATGACGCGGGTTTCGCGGCGCTGGCGGGCGATCTGGAGGCGGCGGGCGCGACGGTGCGGTTCAACGGCGCGGGCACGGCGGCGGTGTCGGTGGCGAATGGCGCCGAGCTGACCGTCGAGGGCGTGCTGTTGATGGTGGCGCCGAAGGTGGACACGGCCGGGCTGCTGTCGGCGAGCGGCGACGCGGGTTTCGTGGTGGCGCAGGACACCACCGTGCAGCTCAACAAGACCAGCCTGATCAATGTGAAGATCGATGCCGGGACGGCGCTGGCGGATGGCGCGGTGCTGCTGGGCGGCACGGTCGGCGGCAACAAGGTTTATGCGGCGGTGGCGTCCGAGGCCGATGTGGCGGCAGCGTTGCTGAACGTCAGTGGCGCGGTGACGGCGACGAGCGCCAGCAGCGGCGAGAATGGCATCATCCTGAGCGCCGGGCGGGATGTCGGCACGGCGGTGACGGTGACGGCGGGTGCCACGACCGACGGGCTGGGCGATGTGAGTGTGTCCGGCGGCCTGACGGCGGGCGTGACCGACGTGGCGGTGCTGGGCAACCGGGCGGTGACGCTGGGCAATGCCAGCACGGTGGGCGGCGCGGCGCTGGCGTTCGACGCGGCGACGGCGCTGACGCTGGGTGGCGGGCTGACGGCGACGGGGGATATTGTCGCCACCGGCGCCTCCGTGGCGTTGGGCGGAACCAATGCGGTGACGCAGGCGGCGGCCGGCCGGGTGTCGGTGACGGCCGGCGGGGGGGCGGTGACGGTGGGCGCCGGCGGGGTGACGCTGCGCGCCAACAGCGGCGATGTGGACGATGGCGTCAACCGCGGCCTGACGCTGTCGGCGACGGCGGGTATCGGCAGCGGCGGCACGCTGGTGCTGCGCGCCGGCACCAGCGGCGCCGACGGCCGGACGGTGACGGTGACGGCGGGGGATGCGGCGGCGGTGACGCTGGGCAATGTGACCGGCGGGACGCTGGCGCTGGACGCCTCGACGCCGGGGGCGCTGGGCGATGTCTCGCTGGGCGTGGTGAACACGCGCGCGGCAGTGTCGGTGGCGAATGCCGGTGCCATCGCCGTGACCGGCGTGACCAGCCAGACGGCGGGGATCACGCTGAACGCCGGCACGACGCTGAACGCCGGGGCGCTGACAGCGACCACCGCCGGCGCGGCGATCGACCTGGATGCGGGGGGCAGCGCGACGCTGACCGGGGATATCGCGGCGGGCGGCACGCTGAATGTCAACGCCGTGGGCGTGGCGCTGGGCGGTGCCGTCGCGCGGACGATGGCGGCGGCGGGGCTGGTGGATGTCAACGCAGGCACCGGCGCGCTGACGGTGGGGGCGGGCGGCGTGACGCTGCGGTCGAACAGCGGCAATGTCGATCGGGCCGGGGATGCCGATGTGCGTTCCATCACGCTGGCGACGGGCGGGGCCATCGGGGGTGGTGGCGCGCTTTCACTGGTGACCGGCAACGCGGCGACGAATGTGCGCAACATCAGCGTGACCGGCGGCAGCGGCGCGGCGATCACGCTGGGCGACATCGTAGTCGACGGGTTGACTGTGGGGCCGACCGATGCCGGCAATGTGACGCTGGGCGATATCGATGCGCAATCGTCGGTGGAGCTGGTTTCCGGCGCGGCGCTGGTGGTGGGGAACGTGACCAGCGCCATCGGCGACATCGGGCTGTTCGGGGCGACCGGGGTGACGACGGGGGCGCTGAGCGCGACCGCCCTGAGCCAGAGCATCGTGGTGCAGGCGAACGGCGGCGCGGTGATCGTGGACGGCGATGTGACGACGGGCACCAATTTCACCGTGACCGGCGACAGCGTGCGGCTGGGCGGCGCGGGTGCCGTGACCCAGGCGGCCGGCGGGCTGGTGAATGTGACCGCGGATGTGGGGGCGGTGACGGTGGGCGCCGGTGGCGTGCTGCTGCGCGCCAACAGCGGCGATCTGGCGGACGGGACGGACCGATCGCTGACCATCGGCGCGGCGACGGGGATCGGCGGCGGCGGCGTGTTGACGCTGCGCGCCGGCACGAGTGGCGCCGACGGGCGCGCGGTGACGCTGACCGGCGGCAGCGCGGGCGTGGTGGCGCTGGGCGACGTGACGGGCGGCACGCTGGCGATCGACAGCGGCACGCCGGGGCAGCTGGGCACTATCAGCGCCGGCGCCCTGGACGTGCGCGGGGCGATTGCCATTGCCAACGCGGGATCGATCGCGCTGGGCAGCGCAGTCAGCCAGACGGCGGGGATCAAGCTGGACGCGGGGACAACGTTGAGCGCGGGGGCGCTGACGGCGACGAGCGTGGGCGCGGCGATCGACCTGGATGCAGGCGGCGCGGCGACGCTGGCGGACAGCATTGCGGCCGGCGGCGCGCTGACCATCGACAGCAACGGGCTGACGCTGGGGACGAGCGGCGCGACGCGGACGGTGACGGCGGGGACGAGCGCGACGATCAACGCCGGGACCGGGGTGACGGCGCGCGGCGTGCTGACCATCGACGCGGTGGGCGCGCTGGGTGTGACGGGGGCGATCGGGCATAATGACACGCTGACGCTGGAAGGCGTTTCGGTGTCGGTGGGGGCGATCAGCCGCACTGGTGACGCGCCCACGGGGACGGGCGATCTGATCATCAACGCGACCGCTGGCAATGTCAGCGCCGGGGCGGTGGCGGCGCGTCGTGATGCGGTGCTGAGCGCGTCGGGCGCGACGTCCGACCTGAGCGTCGGCGGGGTCGCGTCTGGCGGCCGCACCGGGCTGAGCGCCGGGCGTGACGTGACGGTGACGGGCGCGGTGACAACCGGTGTCGACGGATTCGATGTGACCGCCGGACGGGCGGCGGCCGTGCGCGGCGCGGTGACCGCCGTGGGCGACTATCGGGTGGATGCGCAGAGCGTGGCGCTGGGCGCGGCGGGCGGCGTGACGCAGGCGGCGACCGGGCGGGTGGCGGTGACCGCCTCGGCCGGGGACGTGACGGTGGGCGCCGGCGGGGTGACGCTGCGTTCCAACAGCGGCAATCTCGCGGATGGCAGCGACCGGACGCTGGCGGTTTCGGCGACCGGCTCGGTGGGGACGGGGGGTCTGCTGGCACTGTCGTCGGGGTTGGCGAGCAATGCCTCCGGCCGGCTGATGACGGTGCGGGCGGGTGATACCGAAACGATCACGCTGGGCAATGCGACCGGCGGCAGCCTGGAAGTGGCGGCGAGCGCGGGGGCGACCGGCGATGTGGCGCTGGGCGTGGTGACGGTGCGCGAGGCGCTGACAGTGGTGAGCGGCGGGGCGCTGGACATCGGTGGGGCGAGCAGCCGACTGGGCGCGATCAGCCTGACCGGCGCGGGGGCTGTGACGGCGGGCGGCCTGAGCACGCTGGCCGACGGGCAGGGCATCATCGTGGACGCTGGCGGCGCGGCGGCGCGGGTGACCGGCGATGTCAGTTCGGGCGCGGACCTTGCCATTCTTGGGTCCACCGTGACGCTGGGCGGCGCGTCCGCGGTGACGCAGGCGGCAAGGGGCAAGGTGACGGTGACGGCGGCCACGGGCGTGGTGGATGCCGGCGCGGGCGGTGTGACGCTGCAATCGAACAGCGGCAATCTGGTGGATGGCACGGACCGCACCCTGTCCTTGAGCGCGGCGGGGGCGATTGGCTCGAGCGGGCTGATCGGGCTGGTGGCGGGCAATGCCGATGCCAGCGGTCGGGGCATCACGGTGACGGGCGTGACGGGCGCGACGATCCGGCTGGGTGATGTCACCGGCGGCACACTGACCATGCTGCCGGCGGACAGTGGCGCGGTGACGCTGGGTCAGCTGACGCTGAACAGCATCATCGACATCAATGTCGGCACGCTGAGCGTGGGTGGCGCGAGCAGCACGACCGGCGGCGTGTCGCTGGTGGCGAGCCTGGGCGACCTGGTGGTGGGCAAGGACCAGGCAGACAGCGGCCTGGTGAAGTCGGCCGCGGGATCGGACGTGCTGATGCGCGCCACCGCCGGCGCGGTGACGGTGCTGGCCAATGTCGACAGTGGCAATCTGCTGACGGTACGGGCCGGCAGCGGTGACGTGACGCTGGGGCGCGCGGCGACGACGGTTTTACAGGTGGCGGCGGGCGTGACGGTGGAGGCGCCGCGCGCGATCATCGGGCGCGGTGCGCTGACGCTGCAATCGGGTGAGGGGACGGCCATCGCGCTGACCGCGGGGACGGTGGCACCGGTGGGCGGGCGCACGCTGGATTTCGGCGCAGATACCCGCCTGGTCGGTGGTGCGCTGCTGCCGGGGGGCGCGGGCGGCACGGGCGATGTATTTGTGGTGCAGGGCGGCGCGGCGAGCGGGCTGCGGTTCGGGCGGGTGGATGCGCGCGGCTTCGTGGGATCGACGGACGGGGTGAGCGCGGCGAGCAGCGACGGCTTGCTGGCGAGCGTGGGGGCGTTCGATACCGGGGTGGTGACGACGCAGGAGGGGTTGACGCTAAGCGCCGGCAGCGACCTGACCATGGCCGGCGCGGTGGTGCTGGGGCGGGGTGCCGTGCGGACGCCGGGGGTGACGGCGGATGACAATCTGACACTGACGGCATCGGCCGGCGGGCTGTCGGTTTCGGGCGCGCTGCAGAACCGGGCCCTCGACACGCAGGGCGGGGATATCGGGTTGAGCGCGGCGAACGCGCTGAGTTTCGGCACCATCGCGGCGCGGCGGGACCTGGCCATCACCTCGACCGGCGCGGGGGTGACGGTTGCCGCGGCGCGGGCCGGGCGCACCCTGACGCTGAGTGGCCGGACGGTGAACGCGACGCTGGCGGCGGCGGGGGTTTCGGTGTCGGCGACGGCGACCGCCGGCGGCGCGACCGTGGGCCAGGGGACGACGACCGGCAAGAAGCTGCTGGATGACCTGTCCGGCTTTGGCGTGGTGGATGCGCTGTTGCCGGGGGCGGATGTGACGGTGTCGGCGACGGGCAACGCGCTGTTGACCAGCGGCAATGCGGTGGCCGGAATCAGCGTGACGTCGAGCGGCGGCGGTGCGACGGTGGGCAATGGCGTGGCGCGCGATTTCGTGACCGCGAATGCGGCGGGCGCGGCCGCGGTCAATGGCGCGACGGTGACGGCGGGCGGCGCGAGCGCGACGGGCGCGAGCGCGACGGTGGCGAATTTCACGGTCAGCGGCTCGGCGACGGCGAACAGTGGTGCCGGCGCGGCGCGGGTAGTTGGGGGCACCGCGGGTGGGGATGTGGTGGCCCGGTCGTCGGCCGGGGGCGACGCGTCAGTCCGTGCGCAGGCGGGCGGATCGGTGCTGGTGGCGACCTCCGGCGTCGCGTCCGTTAACATATCGACGGCAGTGACGGGCAGCATCGTGGTGCGCGGCGGCAGCGTGCAGTCCGAAGGTGCGCTGAGCGCGGGCAACGACATCATCCTGCTGGCGAGCGGCAGCGTGACGGCGTCCGGCAGCATGATCACGACGGCTTCGGGCAGTGACGCGGCAGCGGTGGACGCGCTGACCGGGCTGGCGCCGCTGGATCCCTTCGGCGGACCGGCGGTGACCGGGGTTGGCGGATCGCAGGTCATCGCGCGCGGCACCGGCCCCGTGACGCTGAGCGGCAGCGTGTCTGCCTTTGACGATTATCGCGTGCGCGGCGGCGGGGTTGCGCTGGGGACCGCCGGTTTCCTGCTGGAGCAACTTGCGCGCGGGGCGGTGGTGATCGAGGGCGGTGCGGGTGGCGTGGCGCTGCGCGGCAGCGGCGGTGTCCTGTTGTCCAACGCCGGTGGTTTGCGCACGGGAGCGGCCGGGGCGTTGGCAATCACGTCGACCGGATCGGTGGATGATGGCGCCGGGGCGCGGTCGCGGGCGGCGGTGCGCGCCGCGACGGCGACCGGGCAGGCGCAGGGGGTGCAGCCTGGGGTGACACTGGCGGTGGATGCCGGCTGCGGTGGCAACCTGAGGCTGGGGTCGGTGACGGGTGGCGACATCGTGGCGAGCGCGCCGGGCGCGATCGATCTCGGCACGGTGAGGACGACGAGCCGGGTGGCGGTGAGCGGCGTGGGGCCGGTGTTCCCGGATACGGCGACGATCACCATCGACAGCCTGGTGGTCACGGCGACGGATGTCAGTGGCTTCGTGGCGCAGGACAGCACGCTGATCGCGGGCAATGGCGTGACGTTGGGGTCGGCGGCGGCGTTCAATGGCGGGCGGATCGCCGGGCTGGCGCTGCGCGCGAATGGCGGCGCCGTGACGCTGAACAGCGCGCCGGGCAGCACGAACGACATCGCGCAGCTGACGCTGGAATCGCAGAGCGGGGCGGTGAGCGCGACCGGCGTGGCCGCGGGGGTGATCGAGCTGGCGGGCCGGCAGGGCGGGTCGAGCGTGAGTGGCGTCGCCCTGACCGCGGACGGTGACATCGTCGCCAGCGGCCCGACGGTGACGCTGGGATCGGTGACCAGCCTGAACGGCAACATCCGCGTCGGCGCGACGGGGCTGGCCTCGGTGGCGGCGGCGGGCGGCCAGAGCGCGTCGGCGGCGAACGGTCGCCTGCAGCTTTCGGGCGGCAGCGTGCTGCTGGGCAATGCGGCGGCGCGGACCATCGTGGTGAGCGCGCCGGCGGTGACGCTGGCGTCGGGCGCGGCGCTGGCCGCGGGCGATGACCTGTTGCTGGTGAGCGGCGGCGCGGTCGACCTGGGCAGCGCGACATTGTCCGCGGGGCCGGGCGCCGATGCGCAGGGTGGCAATGACGGGGTGGGCCTGACGGGGACCACGCTGACGCTGGTGAGCGGCAGCGGCTATGGCGCCGGGGCACAGGTGTTGCAGCTGAACGACGCGGTGGCGCTCGATCCGCTGAGCGGGCAGGCGGTGACGCAGTTCGGCGGCAACAATGTGACGGTGATCGCCGGTGCGGCCTTGACCAGCACGGGGGCGACGCTGGCGGCGGCGCGCGACGTGCGGCTGGCGGCCGGTGGCGGCCTGACGGCGGGGGCGGTGGGCGCGGGGCGCGACCTGATCCTGACGGCGGGACGCAGCCAGGCGGGCACGCTGACCACGAGTGGCGCGCTGAGCGCCGGGGGCAATGCCATCCTGCTGAACGGCAATGGCGGAATCGTGGCGGGTGGCGGCAGCATCAAGACGACGGGCGCCAACCCGGGGCTGGCGGCGCCGCGCGACCTGACGGGGGCGGGGCTGGTCGATCCGGTGAGCGGCGGGGCCATCGTGGGCCTGTCCGGCCGGGATGTGGTGCTGGCGGCGAGCGGCGCGGTCACGCTGCCGACGGCATCGGCGACGGTGGCGGGCAGCTTGCGGGCCTTTTCGGCGGGCGCGGTGACGGCGGGGGCCGGGGCGCTGACGGTGGCGGATTCGCTGCTGGTGCGGGGTGCGAGCGTCGACCTGGGTGGCGCGGTGACTGCGGGGGGTGACATCGTCCTGCTGGCGCTGGCGGGCAATGCGCGGTCGGTGGGGACGTTGACCACGAGCGGCGCGGCGGCGGGGTTGAGCCCGCTGGTCGACCTGGCGGGGGCGGCAGTCGCGCTGCCGGGCGAGGGCGCGCTGACGCGGACGGGCGGTGGCTCGGTGCTGGTGGCGGCGACCGGGCTGGCGACGGTGGGTGGCGATGTGAGCGCCGCGGGGCGCTATACGGTTCAGGGGCGAAACGGCGTTTCACTGGCGGGATCGCAGGCGGCGCGGCGGGATGTGCTGGTGGAGGCGTCGCTGACGGCGAATCCGGCCTCGGTCACGCTGGCAGATGGCATGGTGCTGGCGTCCAACAGCGATGGCGCGGGCGCGGGCGAGGGCCTGGTGCTGCGGCTGGGCAATGGTGATGTGAATGCGGCGAACGCGACGCTGCGGGCCGGGCGGAGCGTCGGCGAGACGCTGGCGAACCAGGGCAATGTGGTGCTGGCGGCGGCGCAGGCGGACGGCGTGCGCGCCGTGGCCATCGGCACGCTGGACAGCGCCAATGCGGCGCTGGTGGCGCGTGATGCATTTGCGGTGACGACGGCGCTGGTGGATGGCGGGCTGGCGTTGACCTCGACCAATGGCGCGGTGTCTCTGGGCAGCGTGAGCGTGGGCAGTGGCGTGCCGCTGATGAGCGCGGCGGAGTTGGCGGCGATCGACCTGTCATTGAAGGGGGCGGCGGGGGCGACGCTGGGCGGAACGCTGAGCGATGGCCGGCTGCGCGACATCACGCTGGTGGCGAGTGCCGGCAATGCGGCGATTACCGGGCGGGCCAGCGCGCGCGATGACATAGCCGTGGTGGCGCAGGCGGGGACGGCAAGCGCGGCGACGCTGGCGTTGCAGGGCGCGGCGAGCGACAGCGAGGGCGGCGACTCGGGTGCGGCGCTGCGCGACGCGCAGGGGCAGGTGGCGAATGATCCGACCGGCGGCGGCGCGCTGGTGGGGCTGGACGGGCGCAACCTGGTGGTGGTGGGCGCGAATGGCGCCAGCGTGGGTGTGGCGGAAGCGGGCACGGGCGTGAACCGGCTGCGCGTGCAGACGCAGGATGGCGCGGCGACGCTGACGACGGCGGATGCGGCGGCGGGCAGCCGGCCGCAGGTGATTCTGGTGGCGAGCGGCACGGGCGATGCGACGGCGACGACGGCGCGATCGGACGGCAGCCTGACGGTGCGCGGGGTGAATGCGACGCTGGTGACCGGCGAGGCGGCGGGTGCGATTCTGGTGGATGCGGCGGCGGCGGCGACGGTGACCGAGGCGCGCGCCGGCACCACGCTGGACGTGCGTGGCGGCACGCTGGTGGAGGTGGCGAGTGGCAGCGCCGGCGGCGATGTGCTGTTGGCGGGCGGCGGGGTGAGCGCCGGGACGATCGGCGCCGGCAATGATATCGTGGCAACGGGCGGCGGCATGGGTCTGGCCGATCTCTCCGCGGGGCGCGACATATTGGTGGACGCGAGTGGTGCGGTGACGCTGACGCGGGGGGTTGCCGGGCGCGATCTGATGCTGACAGCGGCGAGTGGCGATCTGGGGCTGAGTGGCGGGCTGGTGAGCGCGGTGCGTGTACTGTCAGCGACGACGACGGGTGCGCTGAACGTCGGTCTGGCGAGCGGTGGGACGGTGGTGCTGGATTCGGGCACGGTCGCGACGGTGGCGGATGTGACCGCGGGGACGACGCTGGATATCCTGGGCGATACGGCGATTGTGCTGACGACCGGTGACGCCGGCACGACGGCGACGCTGACCGGCGGGTCTGTGGACGTCACCACGCTGACCGCAGGTGAGGATGCGGTAATCGGTGGCAGCACGCTGACGCTGGCGCGTGTGGAGGCCGGGCGGGACCTGCTGGTGAGTGCGAGCGGGGCGGCGACGCTGACTCGCGGGACGGCCGGGCGGGATTTGATCCTGACGGCGGCGAGTGCGAATTTGGGCGCGGATGTGGTGAGCGCGGTGGGCGCGCTGTCGGCGACGACGACGGGTGCGCTGACAGTGGGCGTGGCGAGCGGCGGCACGGTGCTGCTGGACTCGGGCACGATAGCGACAATCGCGGACGTGACCGCGGGCACGACGCTGGATATCGTGGGTGATACGGCGATTGTGCTGACACAAGGCAATGCCGGCACGACGGCGACATTGGCGGGCGGCACGGTGGATGTGACGACGCTGACGGCGGGTCAGGATGCGCTGATCGGGGGCAGCACGCTGACGCTGGCGAGTGTCGAGGCGGGGCGGGACCTGCTGGTGAATGCGAGCGGCGCGGCGACGATGACGCGCGGCACGGCCGGGCGTGATCTGACGTTGACGGCGGCGAGTGCTGATCTGGGCACCGGCGGCGGGCTGGTGAGCGCGGTGCGGGCGCTGTCGGCGACGACGATCGGTGCGCTGACGGTCGGCACGGCGACGGGTGGCACGGTGGTTCTGGACTCGGGCACCGTGGCGACGGTGGCGGATGTGACCGCGGCGACGACGCTGGATATCCGGGGCGACACGGCGGTGTTGCTCACCAATGGCAGCGCCGGGACGACGGCGACGCTGAGCGGCGGCACGGTGGATGTGACCACGCTGACCGCGGGCGAGGATGCGGTGATCGGCGGCAGTGCGCTGACGCTGGCGCGCGTGGAGGCCGGGCGTGACCTGCTGGTGACGGCCACCGGCGCGGCGACGCTGACGCGCGGGACGGCCGGGCGTGATCTGACGCTGACGGCGGCGAGCGCGAACCTGGGGGCTGATCTGGTGACCGCGGTGGGCGCGCTGTCGGCGACGACGACCGGCGCGCTGACGGTTGGCACGGCGACGGGTGGCACGGTGCTGCTGGATTCGGGCACGGTGGCGACTGTGACCGATGTGACGGCGGGGACGACGCTGGGCATTTCGGGCGATGGCTCGGTGGTGCTGACCAGAGGGGTGTCGGGCACGGTGGCGACGCTGAGCGGCGGCACGGTGAATGTGGCGGAGCTGCGCGCCGGGACGGACGGCGTGATTGGCGGCAGCGTGGTGACGCTGGCGGATGTGCGCGCCGGGCAGGATCTGGCCATCAGTGCGAGCGATGCGGCGCTGGTGACACGGGCGGGCGCGGCGCGTGACCTGACGGTTAGCGCGGGCAGCGCGCGGCTGGGCATGGACGCTGGGCGGGTGGCGGCAGGGCGCGATCTGCGTGCGACGATCACCAGTGGGGTAATGGTGGGAGATGCCGGGGCGGGCCGGGCCATGGCGCTGTCCGGCGCGACGCTGGAGGCGGCGACGCTGCGGGCGGGCGACAGCATCAATGCGACGGCGACGGCCGGGGGTGCGACGGTGACGAACGCCACGGTCGATGGCCGGCGGCTGCTTGCCGATCTGTCCGGGCCGGACGGCGCCTCGGTGGCGGATGGCAATGTGCGCAGCGTCACGGTGGGGGCGAGCGGGCTGGCGACGGTGACGGCGGCGACTGCGGTGCGGTCGGTGACGGTGACCGGTTCGGCGGTGACGGTGGGGACGGCGTTCGGCAATGTCGGCGATGCCTCGGTGAGCGATGGCGACCTGGTGCTGACGGCGAATGCGGGCACGGTCAGCCTGGTCGATGGCCGGGCGCGGGATGTGGCGATGACGGCGAGCGGGGATGTGCTGGTCGATCCGGTGACGGCGACACGCGATGTCATCGTATCGGCGGGCGGGCTGGCGGATATCGACACCGGCACGGCGGGGCAGGATCTGCGCATCACGGCGGGGCGGATCAGCTCGACCGACCTGTCGGCGGGCCGGGATGTGGCGATGACGGCGAATGCCGGCGATATCACGTTGGGCCGGCTGGCGGCCGGGCAGGACATGGCGCTGAGCGCGAGCGGCGCGGTGACCGCGGCGACGCTGGGCGCCGGGCGCGACCTGCGGGTGCAAGGGGGTTCGGTGGACGTGGCCACCGCCGATGCCGGCCGCGACCTGCTGCTGGATGCGGCCGGGCTGCTGAAGCTGACGACCGGAACCGCGGTGCGCGACGCCAACCTGGTGGGCGGATCGGTGACGCTGGGCACGGTGAGCGCGGGCGACGATGTGGTGGCGATTGCCACGGCGGGCGACCTGACGGCGACGACGCTGACAGCGCTGGGCGGGGGCGACGACGGCAGCGGGCCTGTCAGGGGCGATGGCTCGGCAACGCCCGATCCGGTGCTGGGCGGCACGCTGGGGGCGCTGCCGGGCGCGTCGGTGGTGGGTCTGGCCAGCGGCACCGCGACGGTGGGCAGCGCGACGGCACCGGCGCTGGTGCGCATCGGCTCGCTGGGCGGCGCCATCGTGGTGGATGTGCTGGTGGCGGCGAGCGGCGACATCAACCTGGCGGGCAGCAGCATCACGGCGAACGAGCTGCGCGCGGCGCGCGACGTGATCCTGCGCAGCAGCGCGGGGGATATCGCGGTCGGCACGATGGGCGCCGGCCGCAATCTGGAGTCGAACGCTTCGCAGGACCTGCTGATCGACCGGGAGGCGACCGCCGGGGGGGCGGCGACCCTGCGCGCCGGGCGCGATGTGGCGCTGGGCCGGGCGCTGGTGCCGCCGGCGCTGGCGCTGCTGACGGGCGGCGAGACGGTGTTGAATGCGGGGCGCACCCTGAGCAGCAACAGCGGGGTGAAGGCGGGAACGACGCTGACCAGCCGCAGCGGCGCGGCGACGCGGCTGACCGGGCTGGAGGCGGGCGGTGCGGCGACGCTGTCGGCGGGGACGGACATCAATCTGACGGACGTGAGCAAGGCGGGCGGGGCGCTGGCCATCACCAGCGATGCCGGCAACCTGCGGAGCGATGCCCTGGTGGGCGCGGGCGTGAGCGCGACCGCGAGCGCCGGCGCGATGACCGTGGCGAGCGTGGACTCGAGCGCGGCGGCCAGCCTGAACGGGGCACAGGGCGTGACGGTGACGGGCGCCACCAATGCGACCGGCGCGGTGAGTGTGGGCAGCGCCAATGGCGCGATCGTGACGGGGGGCCTGAAGGGCAGTGCGGTCACGGTGAACGCGGTTGCTGACAGCGCGACGCTGGCGAGTGTCGACAGCGTCGGGGAGGCGACGCTGAGCGGTGGCGCGGGCCTGACGGTGACGGGGGCGACGACGGCGGGTGGCAATGTGTCGCTGGCGAGCAGCGCCGGCAGCATCGGCACGGGGGCGGTGAGCGGCGGCAATGTGACGGCGAGCGCGATGGCCGGCGGCGCGCTGATCGCCAGCCTGAGCGCCACGGGCACGGCGAACGTGACGACGCGGGATGCGCTGACCCTGCAGGGGCCGGCCAATGCCGGTGGGGCGCTGACGCTGCTGAGCCAGAATGGCCCGGTCACCACCGCGGCGCTGGTCGGCAACGGGGTGAGCGTGACCTCGACGGGCGGCAGCATGCGCCTGGCGAGCGTGAATTCGGGCGGCGCGGCGACGCTGCGGGCCGGCGGCGACATCGGCGTGACGGAGGCGACGACGGCGACGGCGGCGGTGGACGTGCGCAGCGACAATGGCTCGGTGACGGCCGGCGCGGTGAGCGGCAATGGCGTGACGGTGGCCGCGCTGAATGGCGGGGCGACGCTGGCGAGCCTGGCCTCGGGCGCCAATGCGCAGGTCAGCACCGGCGGCGCGCTGGGCATCACGGGCGCGGGCAGCGCGGTGGGCACGCTGACGCTGCTGAGCGGCAATGGCCAGGTGACGACGGGGGCGCTGGGCGGCAACGGGGTGAGCGTGACGGCGACCGGCGGCGGGATGCGGCTGGCGAGCGTGTCGTCCGGCGGCGCGGCGACCCTGCGGGCTGGCGGCGATATCAACGTGACGGACGCAACGACCGCGACGGCGGCGGTCGATGTGCTGAGCGGCAATGGTTCGGTGACGATGGGCGCGGTCGGCGGCAATGGCGTGACGGTGGCGGCGACGAACGGCGCGGTGACGCTGGCCAGCCTGGAGTCCGGCGCAGCGGCGAGCGTGGGCGCGCGTGATGCGCTGGCGGTGACGGGCGCGGCGAATGCGGTGGGCACGCTGGCGCTGCTGAGCGGCAATGGCGCCATCGGCACGGGCGCGCTTTCGGGCAATGGCGTGACGGTGACGGCGACCAATGGCTCGGCGACGCTGGCGAGCGTGAGTTCGCGCGCGGCGGCGGCGCTGAGCGCCGGTCAGGCGCTGGTGGTGACGGGGGCCGCGGGCGCGGCGGGGACGCTGGCGCTGGTGAGTGGCAACGGATCGGTCACGACGGGGGCGCTGAGCGGCAATGGGGTGATGGTGACCGCGAACAATGGCGGCATGACGCTGGCGAGCGTGGCATCGACCGGGGCGGCGACGCTGCGGGGCGGGCAGGCGGTGGCGGTGACCGGGGCGACGACGGCGAGCGGCGTGGCGGATATCGCCAGCAGCAACGGCTCGGTGACGACCGGTGCGGTGAGCGGCAATGGCGTGACGGTGGCGGCGGGCAACGGGTCGGCGACGCTGGCGAGCCTGGCCTCGAGCGGCAATGCCAGCGTGACCACCGGCCAGGCGCTGACGGTGACGGGTGCGGCCAGCGCGGCGGGGACGATGAGCCTGGTGAGCGCGAACGGGGCCATCGGCGCCGGCGCGGTGAGCGGCAATGGCGTGACGGTGACGGCGACGCGGGGCGCGGCGACGCTGGCGAGCGTCGATTCGCGGGGCAGCGCGACGCTGAGCGCCGACAGCGACCTGACGGTGCGCGGCGCGACGGTGACGGCGGGCACGCTGGGCGCGACGGCAGCGAAGGGCGCGCTGGCGCTGGCGGATGTCAACAGCGGCGGCGAGGTGACGCTGGCGGCGACGGCGGGCAATGCCACGGTCGCGGGCATCAGCCGGGCGCCGAAGGTGACGCTGACCGCGGGCGGCACGGCGGCGGTGGATGGCGCGGTGACTGTTGCCGGCGACTATCTGGTGACGGCGTCCAGCATCCGGCTGGGCAGCGTGGGCGGACGGCAGTCGATCGGCGGCAAGGCCGAGCTGAAATCGGCGAGCATCGCGCTGGGCGGGTCGCACACGCTGGCGGTGACGGGACCGGTGCTGCTGGGGGTGACGGGCAATGCCGCGGGGGTTTCGCTGGGCGATGGCGATGGCGCGCCGTCGGGCGCGGACCGCTATCGGCTGACGACGGCGGACCTCGCCAAGATCAGCACGCCGACGCTGGAGATCGATGCCGGGGCGAAGCGGTTCGACATCGGCGACGCGGCGTTCGCCAACATCGGCCGGTCGGTGGGGCTGAAGACCACGGGCGACATCCGGGTGGCGGGGACGTTGCAGTTCGCGACCGCGCAGGGCGGCCAGGCGCGGGTGCTGACGATGGGCGGCAGTGCCGGTGGCGCCGATCTCGACCGCAGCACGGCGACGGCGCGCAGCATCGAGGTGACGGCGCGCAACACGCTGGACAACAGCGCGACCAGCGGCACGGGCGGGCAGATCCTGGCCGGCGGTTCGGTGGTGCAGCTGCGCGGCAACTTCATCGCGCTGGGGCAGCGGCCGTCGCCCGATGGCGGCATTCCGTTCATCGATGCGTTGCTGCTGGGGGCGGCGCCGCTGACGGCGGACCAGGTGCGCGGGCAATATCTGTCGAACCCGGGCTCCACGCTCTATACCGCGATCCGGCCCTATGTGCGGCAGGCGCCGACGCCGCAGGCGATCGTGCGCGCCGACCGGCTGGTGCTGGCGGTGGGGCAGTGGGCGCTCATTCAGAACACCGGCCTGGCGGCGCAGCCGGGCGGCGGGGTGGAGGTGGGATCGATCCAGCTGAACAAGGTGGCGGGCGCGGCGGCGCCGGACCCGGCGGTGGCGGTATTCGGCTCGCTGGCGAATACGGTCGGCATCGCCTCGGCCTTGAGGATTTCGCCGGAGCAACTGGATGGCATCAGCCCGAACAATGTGCGGATCAACGGCTGCGTGGCGCTGTCGACGGCGGGCTGCATCCAGTCCGCGGTGACCATCCCGACGATCCGCCTGACCGACCCGAGCAAGGTGCTGGTGGTGAGCAACGCGCCCGACCTGATCATGTCGGTGGACCTGTTCACCGGATCGAGCAACGAATCGCTGTGGCGGGATGCCAATGAGGAACCGGCGCCGATCGAGGAAAAGCGCGAAGAGGAGCGGCGGCCATGAGGGGAATGCGTCGGCACTGGCTGGGGGCGATGCTGCTGGCGGGCGCGGCGCTGCCGGCGGTGGCCGCGGCGCCGTTGCCGGACAGTTTCGACCTGGGGCGCGGGCCGCAGGGGGAATTGTGCCGCGCCGACCGCATCTGGTCCGACCCGGCGGCGAGCGGCATGTTCGACCGGGTCTATGGCGTGCGCTGTCGCGGCTGGACGGATACCGGATCGGTGGGACGGCTGTTCCTGGTGACGGCGGGGGCGAAGGCGAGCGCGGCGGTGGCGGCGCAACAGGACGCGCGGATGAGCTGTGGCGCGCCGGCGGCGGTGACTGTGGAGCGGCTGGGCCGGGGCGAGGGGCGGCGCTGCCTGGAGCGCGAGGCCGGCTATGACGCGGTGGCGGTGAGCATCCCGCGCGGCAAGCAGCTGCTGGTGGTGGAGGGGCTGGGGCGGTTCCTGCCCAATCTGCTGGCGGGTGCCAGGGCAATGGCGGGCGTGGGCAAGGTTCCGACCGGGGCCGAGTTGCCGAAGGCGACGATCGACCTGGGCGCGGCGCCGGCGCCGGCGGCGGGTGCGCTGGCAGGGGCGCGGACGCTCGACCGCGAGGCACTGGACGGGCGCAAGGTGGAGGTGCTGGATTACAGCATCCGCGGCCAGCACAGCGAGGCGCGGGAGATCGTGACGCGTTACCTGGCACGGTTGCCGGCGGATGTGCCGGTGGGCGACCGGATCGAATTCACGCTGGATGCGGCGCTGTCGGAATCAAACCTGGGCTATGGCGACATCGCCGGCGCCTATCTGGACCGGGCGGCGACGCTGCTGGCGGGGCCGGACGCGCCGCGAGGGAGCCTGGCGGAGGAATTGCGCACCAAGCTGGCGGTCTATCGCGCGGTCGATGCGCTCAACCGGCGCGATTTCGCCAATGCCGCGACGCTGGCGAGCGCGGCGCTGGCGCTCGATCCGAGCGCCGGGGCGGAGGTGGCGGGCGGTGGCCCGTTGCAGGACCCGTTCCTGTTGCGGCAGATCAACAATGCCGGCGGCAGCCGCTCGCTGACGGCGCGCGACACCAGCTGGGTGCGGCCGTTGATCCTGCGGGCGCAGACGCTGTATGTCCGCGGCGCGGCACTGCGGGCGCAGGGGCAGTTCCAGGAGGCGCAGGAGGTGCTGCGCCAGGCCGAGCGGCTGATGCAGCGTTTCGACGACAGCGGGCTGGAGCTGTCGAACCTGCTGTGGCTGCGGAGCGGCGTGGCGGCGGAACAGGGGCGGGTGGCGATGCGGCTGAAACAGCCGGCGGAGGCGCGGGCGGCCTTTGCCCGGGCGGCGAGCGTGCTGGAGCGGTCGTCGGTCTATGCCGACACGCCGCTGGTGGCGCAGCGGCGGATCGAATATGCCAACGCCCTGCTGGCGGTGGGTGACGGGGCGGCGGCGCGCAAGGAGTTCGACCAGGCGGTGGCGGTGCTGCGCGCCAATGGCCCGTCGGCATCGGCGGGGATCACCGGGCTGGACGGCTATTTCGGGTTGCTGGCGGCGGAGATCGCCAGGGGCGGCGCGGGCGCGGAGCCGGCGAAGGCGACCTTCTTTGAAGCGTCGCAGCTGATCAGCCCGCCGGCGGTGGCGACGCAGATCGCGCAACTGCAGAAGATTTTCGAGAGCGGATCGAGCGACGCGGCGGTGCGCGCGAAGGCGTTGCAGGATCTGGACCGCGACGCGCGGGCGATCGCGACGCGGCTGTCGACGCTGCCGCCGTCGGCGACGCGGGACCGGGCGGCGCTGGAGGCCGAGCTGGGGCAGGTGGAGGCGCGCGCGGCGCAGGTGCGCAGCGAGCTGGCGGGCGACCAGCAGTTCCAGCAGGCGGCGGAATCGGTGGTGACGCTGACCGAGCTGAAGAATGCGCTGGCGCCGAACGAGGCCTATCTGAAACTGCTGTCGCTGGCGCAGGCGAGCTATGCCATCGTGGTGCGGCGCGAGGGAGTGGCGGTTTACGCGACCACGCCGGGGACGGCGGGACTGGCGAAGCTGGCGGCGACGGTGCGGCAGTCCATCGATGGCACGGTGGCGGCCGATGGCCGGGTGATCCCCCTGGTCTATGATGTGGAGAGCGCGTTCGCGCTGAAGGAGGCGCTGCTGGGGCCGGCGGACAGCCTGTTGAACGGCGCGACGACGCTGGTGACCGAGCCGTCGGGGCCGATGACGCAGCTGCCGTTCGGGGTGCTGGTGGCGGACAAGGCGAGTGTCGATGCCTTTGCCGAGAGCGTGAAGCTGAACAGCCGGGATTATTCCAGGGTGCGCTTCGTGGCGGGGGCCTATCGCATCGATACCGCGGTGTCGCCGCGGTCCTTCGTGATCGGCCGGACGCAGACGCCGACGCGGGCGCAGTACAGCTATCTGGGGCTGGGCAACCATGCCCGGCCGACGCCGACCGAGCTGGCGGCGCTGCCCAACCGCGGGGCCTTCGCCGGGCGGTGCGCGGTGCGCGCGGATGCGCTGCGCGCCGGGTTCGCGGCGATGAAGTCGATCGGGGCGGCCGAGCTGGCGACGGCGGCGAAGGTGATGGGGGCGGACGCCAAGGTGGTGCAGCAGGACGCCTTCACCGACAGCGCGCTGGATGACGGCAAGGGACTGGGCGGCACGCTGCGCGATTTCGCGGTGGTGCACTTCGCGACGCACGGGCTGAAGGAGGGCGAGCTGGATTGCGACAGCCCGCCGGCGCTGATCACCTCGATCGCGGAGACGGGCGATTCGGACGGGCTGCTGAGTTTCGAGGAGATCGCCGGGCTGAGCATGGACGCCAACCTGGTGGTGCTGTCGGCGTGCAACACGGCGGCGCAGACGACGGCATCGCGGGCCAGCGGATCCGGGTTCCGGGCGCGGCCGGGGCAGGCGGCGACGCTGAACGGCCTGGTCCGTGCCTTCCTGGTGGCGGGCAGCCGCGCCGTGCTGACGACGCACTGGGCGATCCCCGACAGTTTCAGGGCGCGCGACGGCCGGCAGGTGGCGGCCTCCACCGCGCTGGTGGGCACGCTGTTCGAGGCCGGGGTGAAGGGCGGCATGGGGGATGCGCTGAAGACCGCGCAGACCACGATGATCGCCAACGTCGATACCTCCCACCCCTATTACTGGGGCGCCTTCATGCTGGTGGGGGATGGTTCGCGTTCGATGCTGGCGCGGGCGAAATAGGGGGCACGGGAATGGCGCTGTTCGATCTGGAGACGTTGCTGGTTCCGCTGTCGGACGAGGCGCCGTGCGGGCCGGACCTGCGCGGCGAGCCGGATTTCCGCGACATCGAGGATGCGCCGGGCGCCTTTGCCAACCAGAAGCCGCCGGAATTGCTGAAGGTGGTGCGGCAGTGCGCCGAACTGCTGACGCGGACCAAGGACCAGATGCTGGCGATCGTGGCGGTGCAGGCGGCGGCGCGGGCGGGGGACATCGCGACGGCGAACGAGGCGCTGGCGTTCATCGCGCGGCTGACCGACGAGCAGTGGGAGCATTTCCATCCCGGGCCGGCAGACGAGATGGTGATCGGCCGGATCAACGAGCTGTCGGCGCTGACACGGCCGGCGGCGGTGGTGCTGCCGCTGCAGCGGCTGGGGCTGGCGGCGATGCCGGGGGCCGCGGGCACGGAATTTTCCACCGGCATGCTGGCGCAGGCGATGGACACGGTGCCGGAATGGACCGAGGAGCTGGAAAGCAAGCTGGCGGCGCAGGTGGAGAGCGGCGCGCTGACCAGCGTGGCGGCGCGGTCGGTGAAGCCGACGCACGAGGGGGCGCGGCAGCTGCGCATCATCATGCTGTCGCTGTCGCCGGCGGCACGGTCGAAGGACGCGGCCGAGGATGCGGTGCCATCGGATTTCGATGCCGACGCGACGCGGCCGCTGGCGCTGGCGCTGCGCGGGCAGCTGATTGAGCGGCGGGCGCAGTTGCAGGCGATGTCCGACCATTTCTATACGCTGATGGAAATCTATCAGAACCGGGCATCGGATTCCCCGAGTTTCGGGCCGATCACGGCGCAGCTGAAGACCATGCTGAAGGCGATCGACGATTTCCTGGAGGCATTCCCGGAACCCGGCGAGGGGGAGGGCGAAGCCACGGGGGATGCGGGCGAATCGGGCGGCGCGGTGGCGGTGGCCGGCGCCCCGGCGCGGTCGCGCGGCTTTTCCGGCGACACGCCGCGGACGCGGGCGGACGTGATCACCGCGCTGGATGCCATCAAACGCTATTATGCCGAGCATGAACCGACCAGTCCGGTTCCTTTGATGCTGAATCGCGTGCGCGATTGGGTTGAAATGGATTTCATGCGGCTGATGCGGGACATTGCGCCAGAGAGTGCGGGAGAGGTGGCAAAACTCTTGGCAATAGACGATGAGTAGGACATAGTTAACAAAGCTGAAGGGGGCAGCTGATGATCGGCTGTGCCCACTGAGGAGAGGGAAGAGGCATGGCGCAGGACGGTCAGAAATTCATCAAGCGCAACCGCTCGCCGCGGGTTCATATCGAATATGAAGTGCAGACCTATGGGTCCATTGAAAAGGTGTCGCTGCCGTTCGTGATGGGCGTGCTTTCCGATCTTTCCGGCAAGTCCGAGAAGGAAAAGAAGGGCATGCAGGAGCGCGACTTCGTGAATGTCGACATGGACAATTTCGGCGAGTTCCAGAAGTCGATCGCGCCGCGCGCGGCGTTTTTCGTGGACAATACGCTGACCGGCGAGGGCAAGCTGGCGGTGGATCTGACGTTCAACAAGATGGAGGATTTCACGCCGGGCAAGGTGGCGGAAAGCGTGCCGGCGACGGCGAAGCTGCTGGACGCGCGGCGCGAGCTTTCGGACCTGCTGGCCTATATGGACGGCAAGGACAAGGCGCAGGATGTGATCGAGCAGCTGCTGAAGAACCCCGACCTGTTGGGGACGCTGGCGGCGGAATCGAAGGCGCGGGCGGGTGGCGAAGGCTGACACCGTTTGGCGATGTAAACCGTAGTCCAGTTTGACGGGGAAGAATGATGGCGACCGATCCGAACGCATTGCAACAGGGTGCAGCAGCCGCTGCCGAGATTACCGTCGATGATTTTTCGGCGCTGCTGACCAAGGAATTCAAGCCGCGCACCGACGAGGCGAAGAGCCGGGTCGAAGGCGCGGTGCGGACGCTCGCCGAGCAGGCGCTGGCGGGCAGCAATGTCATGCCGGGCGATGTCATCGGCACGATCGAGAGCATGATCTCGGCGCTGGACCGCAAGCTGACCGAGCAGGTGAACATGATCATCCACCATCCCGAGTTCCAGGCGCTGGAGAGCGCGTGGCGGGGGCTGGAATATACGGTGATGAACACCGAGACCTCGACCGACCTGAAGATCAAGGTGATGAACGTCTCGAAGGACGAGCTGCGGCGGATGTTCAGCAGCTATCGCGGCGCGGCCTGGGACCAGAGCCCGCTGTTCAAGCGGGTTTACGAGGCGGAGTTCGGCCAGCTGGGGGGCCAGCCCTATGGCTGCCTGGTGGGCGATTATTATTTCAGCCAGACGCCGACCGACGTCGAGGTGCTGGAGGGGATGGCGAAGGTGTCGAGCGCGGCGCACGCTCCGTTCATCTCGGGGACCTCGCCGGGGCTGTTCCAGATGGAGAGCTGGCAGGACCTGGCGAAGCCGCGCGATCTCGCCAAGATTTTCGACACGCCGGAATATGCCGCCTGGCGGAGCCTGCGGGCGAAGGACGACAGCCGCTACATCGCGCTGACGATGCCGCGGGTGCTGGCGCGCAAGCCCTATGGCGCCACGTCGGAGCCGGTCGCCGAGTTCGCTTTTGAGGAGGATACGGCGGGCGACCATGACAAATATGCCTGGATGAACGCGGCGCATGCGATGGCGGTCAGGATCAACGCGGCGTTCAAGGAATATGGCTGGTGCACGCGCATCCGCGGCGTGCAGTCCGGCGGGACGGTGGAGGGGCTGCCGACGGCGATGTTCCCGACCGAGGAGGGCGATACCGCGGTGAAATGCCCGACCGAGATCGCGATCAGCGACCGGCGTGAGGGCGAACTGTCGGCGGCGGGTCTCATTGGCCTCATCCATCGCAAGAACACCGACCAGGCGACGTTCATTGGCGCGCAGACGCTGCATTCGCCGAAGGAATATGTCGACAAGGCGGCGACGGCGAACGCGCGGCTGTCGGCACGGCTGCCTTACCTGTTCACCAGCTGCCGCTTCGCGCATTATCTGAAGTGCATGGTGCGCGACTGGGTGGGCGGCACGCCGACCGCGGCGCAGATCGAGGCGCGGCTGGACGGCTGGGTGAGCCAGTATGTCGACCGGATGCCCGACATGTCGAGCGAGGAGCAGAAGGCGCGGCAACCGTTGAAGGCCGCGTCCGTCAAGCTGTCCGAGGACGAGGAGAATCCCGGATATTATCGTGCCAGCTTTGAGTTCGTGCCGCATTTCCAGATGGAAGGCATGGACATCTCGCTGAGCATGACGTCGTCCCTCAGGCAGGCCAATGGGTGAGCCCTGACCTGATCAACCTTCACCCGCGTAGCATAGGAGAGCAATAATGGCACTCGACATGTTCATGGTCATCAATACGCCTGACATCAAGGGCGAGTCGAAGGACAAGGAATTCGGGCCGAAGGGCGGGATCGACGTTCTCGCCTGGTCCTGGGGGATGTCCCAGTCGGGCACCTTCCACCAGGGCGGTGGCGGCGGCGCCGGCAAGGTGAATGTGCAGGACCTGTCCTTCACCAAGTGGATCGACGATGCCTCGGCACCGCTGCATTTCGCCTGCATGAAGGGCACGCACATCGGCAAATGCACGCTGACGGTGCGCAAGGCGGGTGACAAGCCTTACAAATATTTCGAGATCATCATGGAGAAATGCATGGTGACGGCGGCGAGCACCGGCGGCAGCGGCGGTGAGGACCGGCTGACCGAGAACATCACGCTGAACTTCGCCAAGGTGTCGGTGAATTACTTCATCCAGGGCGACAAAGGTGATGTGAAGGCCGGCACGAAATATGTGTTCGACATCGAGGCGAACGCAGCCGGTTGATGCAAGGCAGGGCAGGCGGCGGGCCTGAACGGGGCCGCTGCCTGCGCTGGGTGAAGGAACGGGAATGGATGCCGAGGCGCTGCTGAAAAGCGGTGATCTG
Source organism: Sandaracinobacteroides saxicola (assembly GCF_014117445.1). Taxonomy (NCBI): domain Bacteria; kingdom Pseudomonadati; phylum Pseudomonadota; class Alphaproteobacteria; order Sphingomonadales; family Sphingosinicellaceae; genus Sandaracinobacteroides; species Sandaracinobacteroides saxicola. The sequence goes on from NZ_CP059851.1 coordinate 473,968, forward strand.
GTCGGTGCGCGCGCGTCGCTTGCCGAACTGCTTCGCCGGGAGCCCGGAAACGCGAAGGCGCGCCAGTTTTTCTGGCAGCTGATCGCGGTGGCCGGGGAATGGGAGAAGGCGGGCACGCAGCTGCGCGCGCTGTCCTCGGCGGAGCCGAAGGCGATGATGCTGGCCAGCGTCTATAACCAGGCGCTGGCCGCCATGCTGGTGCGCGACGCGGTGTTCGAGGGCAAGGCGAAGCCGGTGTCGCTGGTGGGCCAGGAGCCATGGGTGGAAGGGCTGCTGGATGCGCTGCATGCGCAGGTCATGCTGCTGCCCGATGCCGCGGCGCGGCAGGCGGCGGCGCTGGAGGCGGCGCCGGCCAGCGAGGGCCGGCTGAACGGCGAGGAATTCGCCTGGATCGCCGATGCGGATGCGCGCTTCGGCCCGATGCTGGAAGTGATCATCGGCGACAAATATGGCTTTATCCCCTTTGCCGCGCTGAAGCGGGTGAAGGCGAAGGAACCGGAGGACCTGCGCGATTTCGTGTGGCAGGCGGTCGACCTGGAGTTGCGGTCGGGGCAGACCTCCGCGGCGCTGGCGCCGGTGACCTATCCCGGCACGCGCGCGGCGGGCAAGCCGGCGCTGATGCTGGCGCGGGGCACGGAATGGCTGGCGCAGGGTGAGGCGGAGCTGGGTCTGGGGCAGCATCTGCTGGCGACGGATAGCGCGGACATCGGGCTTCTGGAGCTGCGCGAACTGATCATCGCCTGAGCCGATGCGCGAGGAAAGGCCCTTCAAGCCGTCGGTCCTCGACAAGCTGATCGGCGGGCTGGCGCGGAAGAAGGGCGATGGCAGCCGCGACACGCTGCCCTGCTATGTCGGATCGCTGGACAATTTCAACGAGCGCGAGCTGCGCGCGGTGGTGATCCGCGACATCAGCTGGATCCTGAACGACGTGCATTTCGAGGCGGTGGTGCCGCTGGAGGATTATCCGGAGATCGCGACCTCGGTGGTGAACCAGGGGATCGGCGACCAGACCTCGTTGATCGTCAATTCGACCGGGCTGGCGCGGCGGGCGCGCAGCCTGGCCGATGCGGTGCGGGCGTTCGAGCCGCGGCTGCTGCCCGACTCGGTGCGGGTGACCTATGAGCGTACCGATGTGGACGATGAGAACAAGCTGCGTTTCACCATCCAGGGCGAGCTGAAGGGGGCGGTCGACGACCGTTATGTCGAGCTGAAGACGGCGATCGCGCTGGATACCGGTGAGGTCGAGGTGAAGGGATGACCGCCGTCGATCCGCGGCTGCTGGGCCATTACAATCGCGAGCTGACCTATCTGCGGCGGCGGGCGGCGGAGTTTTCGCAGGATCACCGCCAGGTGGCGGGGCTGCTGGGGCTGGACGCGCCGACCGACCCTGATCCGCACGTCGAGCGGCTGATGGAAGGCGTGGCGTTCCTGAACGCGCGCGTGCGGCTGAAGCTGGACGAGCAGTTCCCGCTGTTCACGCAATATCTGCTCGACGCGCTGTATCCGCATTATCTGGCGCCGACGCCGGCGATGGGCATCGTGGCGATCCGGCCAAAGGCAGGGGACGAGACGCCGGCCGATGGCGTGCGCCACGCCAAGGGCTCGGCGCTGTTCGCCAGCCTGGCGGGCGATGCGACGCAACCGGTGCAGTTCACCACCGGCGCCGACGTGCAGCTGTGGCCCCTGACGGTGGCGACCGCGGATTACCTGCCGACGCGGGCGGCGGTGGCGGCGGCGGCCGGCGACGCGCAGGCGGAGGCGGGGTTGCGCATCCGCATCGAGGCGACATCGGCGGTGCCGCTGTCGGCGATCCCGGTCGAGACGCTGCCGCTGTTCCTGGACGGAGGCGGGGATACGCCGAACCTGCTGTACCAGCAGATGCTGAGCGAATGCGTGGGCGTGCGGGTGGTGGCGCCGGAGCGCGGGCGCAAGGCCAGCTGGAGCGAGCAGGCGGGTCCGGTGGAGCCGATGGGCTATGGCGCGGAGGAGGCGCTGTTGCCGGCGGACGCCCGGGCATTCGGCGGATATCGGTTGCTGGCGGAATATTTCGCCATGCCGGAGAAGTTCCGTTTCGCCCGGCTGACCGGGTTGCGCGCCGGCTTCGCGCGCGCCGAGCGGGCGCTGGACATCGTGCTGCTGTTCCGGCGATCGGTGCCGGCGCTCGCTGGGGCGGTGGCGGCGGACACGCTGGTGCCGTTCGCGGCGCCGGTGATCAACCTGTTCGAGCGGCGGTTCGACCGGGTGCTGGTGGACGGCCGGCAGGTGGAGAGCATCGTGCTGCCCGACCGGACGGCGCCGCTGGATTATGAAGTGTATCGGCTGGACCAGGTGACGGGGTTCGCATCGGAGGATGTGACCGGCACGCCGGCGCTGCCGCTCTATGCCCGTCGGGTGGAGCGGGGGGAGAAGCCGCTGTTCTATGCGCTGCGGCGGCGATTGCGGCGGCTTTCGGACGCGGAGGCGAGGAAGCGGCGCGAGGGCGACTATATCGGCACGGAGAATTGGATCAGCCTGTCGTCTCCCGGTGATCCCGGGCTGGCGCGGAGCATCATGGAAATCGGGGTGCGGGGGCTGGTGACCAACCGGGCGCTGGCGACGCGGCTGCGGCCGGGGGCGGCGACGCTGGAACTGAGCATGCAGGACAGCAAGGGGGTGGGCGGCATCGCCTTCCTGCGCGGCCCGACCAAGCCGATGCCGCCGATGGGGCTTTCGGACGGGGCGTGGCGGATCGTCAGCCATATCGCGCCGGCGAACGATGGCTTCGTGCGGCCCGATGGCTCGCCGGCGACGCTGGCCGACCATCTGTCGCTGTACCTGCGCGATGAATCGCCGGTGTTGCGGCGGGAAATCCAGGGGCTGACCGGGCTGACCTCCCGGCTGGTGACGCGGCGGGCGGGGGATGTCAGCCGGCTGGCGTTCCAGCGCGGGCAGCGGCTGACGCTGGGGGTGGCGATGCAGAGCTATGAGGCCTCCACCGCCTTTCTGTTCACCAGCGTGGTGGCGCGGTTTCTGGGGGATTATGCCACCGTCAACAGCTTTGCCGAGTGCGAGGTGAAGGCGGACAATGGCTTGAGCTGGGATTGGGGGACATGGGCGGGCCGGCGACCGACGATCTGAGCGCGCTGTTCGAGGCGCTGGCGGCGGACCCGACGCGTTGGGATTTCTTTGCCGTGGGCCGGGGGGTGGATGCGGCGCAGCCGGATCGTCCGCGGATCGGCGAGGCGCTGGATCCGGCGCAGGAGGCGCTGGACCTGGAGCATTACCCCTCCTTCAATTTTCCGCGTACCACGCTGGCGGAATATCGCGAGGCTGGCGAACGGGCGGGCAGGCGGCCGGGCATCCGGTCGCAGCATCTGGGGATGACCGGGCCGATGGGGCCGCTGCCCAGCCATCTGACCGAGATCGCCATCTATGAGCGCGGCCGCCGCGGGCCGACGCCGTTCGCCGATTTCCTCGACATGATTTCGGCGCGGGCGTTGCAGGGCTTTTACCGCGCCTGGGCGGACAGCACGCCCTGTGCCAACGCCGACCGGCCGCTGGACGACCGGTTCGCCGGCTATGTCGGCGCGGCGTCGGGGGTGACGGGGCTGGATTTTCTCGACCCGCGCTCGCGGGCGGCGCCGTCGGCGGATGCGGCGGCGTTCGATGACTGGCGGCGGCTGCCCTATGCCGGGCTGCTGGCCTCGCTGCGGTCGCCGGATGCCGTCGCGCGGACGCTGACGCATCTGCTGGGGCGACCGGTGCAGGTGCGGGAGGCGATCGGGCGCTGGCGGCCGGTGCCGGACGGGCAGCGCACGCGCATCGGACGGGCGCATGCCGGGCTGGGGCAGGGCGCGACGCTGGGGCGGCAATTCTATGCGGTGGAATTCGATGTCGGCCTGCGCATCCGTGCGCGCAGCATGGCGGAGCTGAACGACCTGTTGCCGGGCGGCAGTGCCCACCGGCTGCTGAGCGAGGCGGCGCGGTCGGTGTTGCCGCACCATGTCGACTGGCGGGCGCAGGTGGCGATCGACGAGGCGGCGGTTGAACCCGCGCGGCTGGGGCGCGCCCAGTTGGGCTGGACCGGCTGGATGGCGCCCAGGGGCAATGTTCAGGGTGGCGCGCCCTCTGGCGCGACGCGATTGCGCGAGGATCTGGTTTTACGGGAACGGCCGGTGGCACCGGCGCATCAGACGGAGGAAATGGCATGACGGAGATCAGCAGGGCAGCCTTGTTCGGACGGCTGGCGCCATCGGCGCTGAAGGCGATCGAGACCGCGTTCGGATTTTGCAAGCTGCGCGGCAACCCCTATGTCGAGCTGGTGCACTGGCTGCACACGCTGAACGCCGATCCGAAGGGCGACCTGGCGGCGATCCGCGCGCATTTCGGCCTTGATGAGGGCCAGTTGGGCCGGGACACCGTGGCGGCGCTGGACAAGCTGCCGCGCGGGGCGAGCGCGGTCTCCGACCTGTCCGCGCATGTCGAGGAGGCGGTGGAGAAGGGCTGGCTCTATGGCAGCCTGATGTTCAACGCCGGGAAGGTGCGCGGCGGGCACCTGCTGTTCGCGATGCTGAAGACGCCGAACCTGAAGAATGTGCTGGTGGGCGTGTCCAACGAGTATCGCAAGATCGACGCCGACAAGCTGGCGGCGGGGTTCGCGAGCATCACGGGGGGCAGCAGCGAGGCCGGCGAGAGCGGCGGGCTGGCGACGACCGGCGGCGGCGGCGGCGAGGGCGAGCCGGGGCTGGAGCCGGCGCAGGAGGGTTCGGCGCTGGCGAAGTTCAGTGTCGATCTGACCGCGAAGGCCCGGTCTGGCGAGATCGACAAGATCGTCGGCCGCGACGCGGAAATCCGGCAGGTGGTGGATATCCTGCTGCGGCGGCGGCAGAACAACCCGATCCTGACGGGCGAAGCGGGCGTGGGCAAGACCGCGGTGGTGGAGGGGTTCGCGCGGCGGATCGCCGATGGCGACGTGCCGCCGGTGTTGAAGAATGTGACGCTGCGCTCCCTGGACATCGGCCTGTTGCAGGCGGGTGCCTCCGTGAAGGGTGAGTTCGAGAAAAGGTTGCGGCAGGTGATCGACGAGGTGGAGGCCGCCTCCAGCCCGGTGATCCTGTTCATCGACGAGGCGCACACGCTGATCGGGGCGGGCGGCAGTGCCGGCACCGGGGATGCGGCGAACCTGTTGAAGCCGGCGCTGGCGCGCGGCAAGCTGCGGACGATCGCCGCCACCACCTGGGCGGAATATCGGCAGTATTTCGAGAAGGATCCGGCGCTGACGCGGCGGTTCCAGACGGTGAATGTCGGCGAGCCGGAGACCGACAAGGCGATTGCCATGCTGCGGTCGGTCAGCGACGCGATGGTGAAGCATCACCAGGTGATCGTGCTGGATGAGGCGATCGAGGCGAGCGTGAAGCTCTCCCAGCGCTATATCCCGGCGCGGCAGCTGCCGGACAAGGCGGTGAGCCTGCTGGATACCGCCTGCGCGCGGGTTGCGGTGTCTCAGCATGCGACCCCGGCGCCGGTGGAGGACCGGTTGCGGCGGGTGGAGCTGCTGGAGGTGGAGCTGGACATCGCGACACGCGAGGCGGCGAGCGGGCTGGGGCCGCAGAAGCGGATCGCCGAGGTGGAGGAAGCGCTGGCCGAGGCGCGTGCCGGCCTGGAGGAGGTGCGCGCCAAGTGGGACGGCGAGAAGGCCGCGGTGGAGGCGGTGATCGCGGCGCGGAGCGCGCGGGCCGATGCGGCGGCCGCCAGGGCCGCGGCGCCGGGCGACGAGGTGTCCGAGCAGGTGCCCGAGGAAGAGGAGGAGCAGGGCCGCCATGATGCGGCGCTGGCGGACGCGATGGCGGCGATGGCGGCGGCGCAGGGCGACGCGCCGATGGTGTTCGCGCAGGTCGATGCCAATGCGGTGGCGAGCGTGGTGGGCGACTGGACCGGGGTGCCCGTTGGCCGGATGGTGAAGGACGAGATCGCCGGCGTGCTGACCATGGGGGCGCAGCTGAAAAAGCGGGTGATCGGCCAGGACCATGCCATGGACGCGATCGCCAAGCGGTTGCAGACCAGCCGGGCCAAGCTGGACAATCCGAACAAGCCGGTGGGCGTGTTCATGCTGTGCGGCCCATCGGGCGTGGGCAAGACCGAGACGGCGCATGCGCTGGCCGAGCTGATGTATGCCGGCGACGACAGCCTGATCGTGATCAACATGAGTGAGTTCCAGGAGGCGCATACCGTTTCCACGCTGAAGGGCGCGCCGGCGGGCTATGTCGGTTACGGGCAGGGCGGGGTGCTGACGGAGGCGGTGCGGCGCCGGCCCTATTCCATCGTGCTGCTGGACGAGGTGGAGAAGGCGCACCCCGATGTGCACGAGATGTTCTTCCAGGTGTTCGACAAGGGGTACATGGACGACAGCGAGGGGCGCTACATCGATTTCAAGAACACGCTGATCCTGCTGACGTCCAATGTCGGCACCGACATGATCATGGACATGACGGCCGATCCGGAGACGGCGCCCGATGACGAGACGCTGGGCAAGGCGCTGCGGCCGGAGCTGCTGAAGGTGTTTCCGCCGGCGCTGCTGGGGCGGTTGAACGTGCTGCCCTATTACCCGCTGTCACCCACCATGCTGGGCGGGATCGTGCGGTTGCAGCTGAACCGGATCGTGAAGCGGGTGGCGGAGAACCACAAGATCAAGCTGAGCTATGACCAGGGCGTGGTGGACCATATCGTCAGCCGCTGCACCGAAATCGCCAGCGGCGGGCGGATGATCGACAATATCCTGACCAACGCGATGCTGCCGCACCTGTCCACCGAACTGCTCGGCCGGATGGCGGACGGGGTGAGCGTGGCGGCGATCAACATCACGGCGCCGGGCGATGAGCTGGAATATGAATTCGTGGCGGAGGCGGCGTGAGCCGGCGGATGGGTGCGGCGGGATGAGGCGGCGACGACCATGACTGGATCGACGCCGATCGGAGGCTTTGTCGCCTCTTCCCAGAACCTGCACGGCCGCACCTGGGCGGAGGTGGAGGAGATATTGGGCTTTAACCGCGGCCGGTTCAATGATGGCGGCACGGTGTGGCGGATAGCGCCAGGCGGGCCGCTGGAGGCCTTTGTCAATGCGCCGACACCGGCCAGTTTCGCCGCGCTGGGGATGGTGATCGCGGGGTTCAACGACGAACGCGGCAGGCGTGACTGGTCGGCAATGGAGAAGGATGCGCGGAACAATGGCTATAGCGTGCAGAGCATCCTGCGCGACCGTGCCGACTATGTCCGGAGCGCGCCGATGTTCGATACCAGCGCCGCAGCGAGGGCACTGCTGCTGGCGGAAATGGTCAGCATGATGGCTTGCGGAGCGACTCTGGTGAAACTGCGGCCCAACCGGCCGCACGATCCGGGACGGGAGGCTGTATATCAGTATCCGGCAGGCGGCGGCATCCGGGAGTATTTTCTGGTAACGCCGCAACTGTTTGTCCCCTGGATGAACTTTGGCGCGGGCGAGGCGGCGCGCCAGGGCCGTTTCCTGAGCCAGCCATGAGCGGGGAACCCGATGCAAAACGGTTGCAGGTGATGCAATATGGTTCCAAGTTTGCCGAGCGGCCTTCACATGCCGTTGTGGGGGGAGCCGTGAGAAGCTGATGTCGAACCATCCGGTCTGGTCTGAGGGGCTGTTCCTTCGTCCGCAGCATTTGCAGCTGAGCGACGCGGCGCGGGAGGCGGCGTTGCATGCGCGGTTGGGGGGGGCGGTGCTGCACCCCTGGGGGCTGGTGGAGCTGGCGCTGGACGAGGACCTGGCGTCGGATGCCAAGGCCGGCGTGCGGCGGCTGGTGGCGGTCCTGCCCGATGGCGAGGTGGTGGCGGTGCCGGGCGGGCTGGCGCCGCCGCCGGCGTTCGATGTCGATGACCAGGTGCGCGGCGAGCTGCTGTATCTGACCCTGCCGGCGCGGCAGGAGGGGGCGGTGATGTATGCCCGGGCGTCTGCCGAGAATGCCAGCATCGCGCGATACCATATCGCCGAGCGCAATGCGGTGGACCAGGCCGATCCCGACCGCGCGGTGGAGACGGTGGAGGTGGCGGTGCCGAACCTGCGCTTCGGCATCGAGGAGGCCGACCTGGCGGGGCGGACGAAGATCGGCATCGCGCGCATCCGCGAGCGGGTGGGCAAGCGGGTGGTGTGGGACGAGACCTATATCCCGCCGCTGCTCGACATCCGGGCGTCGCCGGCGCTGAGCGGGTTTCTGATCGATATCCTGGGCCGGCTGGAGCAGCGGCAGGAGGAGCTTTCGATGCGGGCGGTGGAGGGGGCGGATGGCGGCAGCGAGACCTTCGCCGCCTATCTGCTGTTGCAGCTGCTCAACCGCTGGCAGCCGGCGCTGCGGCATGTGCAGCGGCTGGAGCGGGTGCATCCGGAGCGGCTGTTCGCCGATTTCCTGGCGTTCGCGGGCGAGCTGGCGACGTTCACGCGGGCCGACCGGCGGCCGACGGATTTTCCCCCCTATGACCATGAGGATCTGGAGGCCTGTTTCAAGCCGGTGGTGGAGGCGCTGCGGGCCGGGCTGTCGACCGAGTTCAGCCGTTCCGCGGTGCAGCTGGAGCTGAAGCTGATCCAGCCGGGGGCCTATGTGTCGACGATCACCGACCGGGGGCTGTATGACCAGGGCCGCTTCTACCTGGCGGTGAGCACGCGGCGGCCGGCGGACGAGGTGCGGCGGGCGCTGCCGAGCGTGGTGAAGATCGGCGCGGTGACGAAGATGCAGCAGCTGGTGCAGGCGGCACTGCCGGGCGTGCCGCTGTCGGCGATCGCGGCGCCGCCGCAGCAGATCCGGGCGATGGCCGGCTATGTCTATTTCGAGCTCGACCGCAGCCACCCGGACTGGAAGGATTTTTCCACCGCGCCGGCGCTGGGGCTGTATATTGCCGGTGAATGGCCGGAACTGGCCATGGAGCTGTGGTGCGTGAGGAGGCAGGCGCGATGAGCGATCCGACAGGCCCGCAGAAGACGGTGTTCCGCCCCTCGCCGCTGGCGGCGGCGCAGGGCGGTGGCGAGAAGACGACGTTCCAGCCGCTTCCCCCAGCAGGGGGGCCGCCGCCCGCGCCGGGGGTGCCCATGGCGGCGGCGGGTGCGGCGCCGCGGGCCTGGGCGGATGATGATGTGCCGCCGTTGGATGTGCCGATGCGGGTGCGCAATCCGCTGACCGCGGCGGCGGCGCGTCTGCTGGCGCTGGCGGCCGCCGTGCAGGCCGACCGGCAGGTGGCCGATGTGGGTGCGCTGCGGGCGCGGGCCGACGGCGAGGCGAAGGCGTTCGAGAAGGTGCTGGCGGCGCTGGGGCTGACCCAGGAGGACAATGCCCGGGCGCGCTATGCCGTGCTGGCGACGGTGGATGACGTGGTGCAGAACCTGCCAGGCGGCGCGCAGTCCGACTGGGCGCGCAACAGCCTGGTGGTGGCGAGCTTCGGGCAGGCGTTCGGGGGCGACCAGTTTTTCACCATCCTGGACGCGATGCTGGCGCGGCCGGCGGCGCATGTCGACATGCTGGAGCTGTATCACGCCTGTCTGGCGGTGGGCTTCATGGGCCGGGCGCGGGTGGCGCCGGACGGGCAGCAGACGTTGCAGGCGCGGATGGCGGCAATTTTCGCGGCGCTGTCGGGCATCAGGCCGAGGCCGGAAACCGACCTGGTGCCGGCCTGGGCGGGGGTGCCGACGCCGATGCGCAAGGTCGGCTGGCTGGCGCGCGCGGCGATCATCGCGGCGGCGGTGCTGGCGGTGCTGCTGCTGGTGTTCGCGGCGCTGAAATTCTTTCTGGACAGCCGCGACCAGCCGGCCTGGCTGGCGCTGCGGCAATTGCCGCCTGTCGCACAGGCGCGGATCGACCGGGTGGGGGGGGATGTGGCGGTGGCGCCGTCCGGCCAGCTGGAGCGGGTGCGGGGGCGGCTGGCGAACAGCTGCATCCAGGCGCTGGACGATGGCGCGACCATCCGCCTGGTGATCGCGGCCTGTCCGGGCATCCCGTCGGGCATGTTCGACCGGGGGGCGGCGGATGTGTCCGACGCCTATCGGCCGCTGATCGAGGAGGCCGGGCGGGCGCTGAAGCCGGAGCCGGGGGCGATCGCTGTGGTGGCGCATACCGACAGCGACCCGATCCGCGGCGCGCTGGCTGCGACCTATCCTGACAATATGGCGCTGTCGCAGGCGCGGGCGGCCTCTGTGGCGGCGCTGCTGGAAGGCGTGGTCGGCGATCCGGCGCGGCTGTCGGCGGACGGGCGCGGCGACCGCGAGCCGGTGGACCGGGCGGACACGGCGGAAGCGAAAGCGAAGAACCGGCGGGTCGAGCTGGTCATTCCACGCAGTGAATAAGGGGGGGCGCGAGTGATGACGGCCGTGAAGCGCTTCTTTTCCAACTGGTGGGTGCTCAGCGTCGGCGCGGCGCTGCTGGCGACGCTGGTGGTGTTCCTGGTCTTCGGGCTGCTGTTCGGGTCCTTGCTGTTCCTGCGCTGGTGGCTGATCGGGCTGGTGTGGCTGGTCTTTGCCGGCGCGGCCGGCTGGCGTTTCTGGCGGGCGCGCAAAGCGGCGAAGGCGCTGGCGGAGGCGATGGCGGGGCCGGCCGACCTGGAGGGCGAGGCGATTTCCGCCAAGATGCGCGACGCGCTGGCGCAGGTGAAGGCGAAGGGCAAGGGGGCGCTCTATGCCCAGCCCTGGTATGTCATCATCGGTCCGCCGGGGTCGGGGAAGACGACGCTCATCCAGAAGAGCGGCCTGCGGCTGCTGACCGACGAGGCGACCGCGGGGGTGGGGGGCACGCGCAACTGCGACTGGTGGTTCACCGACGAGGCGGTGCTGGTGGATACGGCGGGGCGCTATACCAGCCAGGATTCGAGCGCCGAGGCGGATGCCAAGGGCTGGAGCAACTTCCTGAAATCGCTGAGGAAGGCGCGGCCGCTGGCGCCTTTGAACGGGGTTATCGTGGCAATCGGTCTGGACGAGATCGCGCGCGTGAGCGCGGACGGGCTGGACCGGCATGTGGTGGCGATCCGGGCGCGGGTGGCGGAGCTGACGCGCGAGCTGGGGCTGGAACTGCCGGTCTATGTGCTGTTCACCAAGGCCGACCTGATGGTGGGCTTCACCGAATTCTTCGACGACCTGTCGGTGGAGGGTCGGCGTTCCGTGGTGGGGCATACGCTGCCGCTGGCCGAGGAGCGGGCGAGCGTGGCGGCGTTGGCGGGCGGCTATGACGATGCCGTGCAGGCGCTGGCGGACCGGCTGCCGGCGCGGTTGCAGGCGGAGGGTGACCCGGTGCGGCGCGGCGCGGCGTTCACGCTGCCGGCGCGGTTCATCGACCTGCGGGCGCGCATCATCCGCCTGCTGGACGGAGTGTTCGGCGCGGGGGCGGCGGCGACGAAGGGCGCGGGGGCCGGGTCGGCGCGGTTGCGCGGGTTCTATTTCACCAGCGGGGTGCAGCAGGGGACGCCGTTCGACCGGCTGCTGGGCAATCTGGCGGGCACGCTGGGGCAGCGGGCGCGGCCGTCGAACCCGCGCGCCTTTTTCGTGAACCGGCTGCTGAGCGAAGTGATCATTCCCGAGGCGGGGCTGGCGGGGCCGGACATGGCGCGGCGGCGGCGCGACCGGATGCTGAAGCTGGCGGCGGCGGGCGCGGGGGCGCTGCTGGCGCTGGCGCTGCTGGTGGGGCTGATCGTGAGTTTCGTGCGCAACATGGGCGGGCAGGACGCGACCCAGGTGGCGGCGAAGGAGATGGCGGGGGCGCAGCAGGGGCTCGATGCCGGCGACCGGGTGGCGCTGACGGCGTCGCCGGCGGAGCCGCTCGACCTGCTGGATGCGGTGCGCGACGGCCTGCCCTATGGCGTGACGCCGGCGCTCGACCGGCCGCTGTCGAAACAGTTCGGGCTGTGGCGCGGCGGGCTGGAGGATGAGAGCGCGCGGGTTTATGGCGATGCGCTGCAACGCTATCTGCTGCCGCGGCTGATCGTGAGCGCCGAGGGCGCGCTGCGGGCGGCGGGGAATGATCCGGTGGCGGTCTATGAGCCGCTGAAGGTCTATCTGATGCTGGGCAACCGCGCCGGGGCGAAGCGCGACAATGGCTATATCCTGCAATGGCTGGAGAATGACCTGGCGGCGCGGGCCTTGCCCGGTGAGGAGAATGCCGCGACGCGGGCGCGGGTGCTGGGGCATGCGCGGGCGTTGCTGGCGGATGGCGGCAGCTTTGGCCGGCAGCTGACGGGGCCGTTGCTGGATGCCGGGCTCGTGGACAGTGCGCAGGGGATCGTGGCGGCGATGACGCCGGCGCAGCGGGCGCTGGCGCTGATGAAACAGCAGGTGACGGGGGAGGACTGGCGGCTGGTGGGCAATGCGCTGGTGGCGGGCGAGGCCGGGGCCTTTGCCAATGCCGCGGAGTTGCAGGCGCTGACGGTGCCCTATCTGTTCACGAAGAAGGGGTTCCAGGCCGGGTTCACGCCGAACATCGCGGGCATCCGCGATGCGCTGGAGAAGGACCGCTGGATGCTGGGCGGCAGCGCGGCGGCGCAGGCCCCGCTCGACATGCAGGAGCTGGGGCTGCTCTATGCCGATGAATATACGCGGCGGTGGAATGCCGTGCTGGCGGCGCCGGCGCCGGCGGATTATGCCCGCGACCCGACCGGGCTGGCGCGGATCGCCAACGCCGGTGCCTCGCCCTTGAAGAAGATCGCCGACCAGGTGATCGCCAACACCAGCGGCATGATGCCGGCGGTGAAGGCCCCGACCCTGCCCGGCGGCGCGGTGGGGGCGGCGGCGGGCGCGCGGCTGGCGGCGGGGGCGCAGGGAAGCGCGTCCGGCGTGGCGGCGAGCACGATCGAGGCGAATTTCCGCGGCTTGAAGGACTATGCCGGCGGGCCGACGGCGCCGCTGACGCAGTTGCTGGGGGCGCTGGGCAAATATCAGCTGGCGCTGGCGCAGGCGAAGGTTGCTGGCGCTGCCGGCGGCGGCGGCGGCGGCGGCGGCGGTGGGGGCGGCGGGTCCGGCGCCATCGCGGCGGCGGCGGCGGAGTTGCAGGTGGCGGCGGCCAATGCGGGCGCGGGGGCGCCGGCGCTGGCGGCGTTCGTGGCGCAGGTGGCGGGCGGGTCGGCGCGGGCGGCGGAGACGCAGCGCACGACCGAGCTGCGCGACAGCTATGCCCAGACCGTGCTGCCGGATTGCGCGCGCACCTTTGGCCAGGGCTTTCCGTTCGGCACCGGCGATGACCTGCAACCGGCGGATGTCAGCCGGGCGGCGGGGCAGATGGCGGGCTTCGCGCGCGACGCGCTGGGGCCCTATTTGAAGCGCGAGGGTACGCTGAACAAGAGCTGGGCGTGGATTGCCGAGCCGACGGTGCGGTCCTTCTCTCCGCTGAGCGCGCGGCAGTTCCAGCGGGCGACCGATGTGGAAGCGCTGATGGGGGGCAATCTGGTGCTGCGCGTGGGCGCGGCGCCGATCACCAAGGGCAGCATCCGGTTGCGCGCCGGCGGTGTGCCGATGGATTTCGCGGCGGGCGGCGCGGCGGAGCGGTTCAGCTGGTCCACCGGCGGCAGCCAGGTGGCGGAGCTGGGCGCGGGGACGGGCGGCACCGCGCCGGCGCTGCGCGAGGAAGGGCCGTGGGCGCTGTTCCGGGTGCTGGCGAAGGCGAAGAAGCAGCAGCTGGGGCCGAACCGCTATCGCTTTTTGTTCACGCCGGATGCCGCGCTGGATATCGAGGTGGCGGGCGGGCCGGACCCGTTCGCGGCCGATGGCCCGTTCGCGCTGCGCTGCCCGGCGAAGCTGTGAGCACGCTGACGCCCAGCTTGACTCCGGGCTTGTTCGGCAAGCTGCCGGCGCATGGTGACTTCGTGGCGCGGGGCTGGGATGCGGCGACGGTGGCGGCGGTGGACGGCTGGCTGATGGAAGGCGTCGCGGCGGTGCGGGCGGCGAGCGGCGAGGATGGCTTTGCGGGCGCGATGGCGGCGGGGCCGCTGTGGCATCACTGGCTGCCGCCGGGGGTTGTTGGCGAGCAGGCGCTGCACGGCGTGCTGACGCCGACGGTCGATTCGGCAGGGCGGCTGTTCCTGTTGCTGGCGGGCGTGGCGGGGGAAGCGGCGGCGAGCTGGGCGGTGGCGAGCCAGGCGCCGGGGTTCGCCGAGGCGGTGGAGGCGGCGGCCTATGAGGCGCTGGCGGGCGGGCTGGACGCCGACGGCTTGCAGGCGCGGATTGCCGACGCGGTGCCGGCGGTGGATGCCCGGGCGCATTTCCTGGCGGGGCTGTCCCTGCCGGGGGAGGCGGCCTTTTGGGTGGCGGCACCGGCGGAGGGGGCGCCGCTGGGGATGCGGCGGCGCGGCGTGGATGCCGGCGTGCTGTGCGAACTGGTGAGCGGGGGGGCGAGGACATGCGGCTGAGATATCGTTCCGCCTTGCGGACGCATCCGGGAAGCGTGCGGCAGGTGAATGAGGATGCCGCGCTGGCGCGCGACGATGTGGCGCTGTGGGTGGTGGCGGATGGCATGGGGGGGCATGCCAACGGGCAATGGGCCTCGCAGACGGTTGCCGATCATTTCGCCGCGCTCGACCTGGCGGTGCCGCCGGCGGAGCGGGGCCCGGCGATGATCGCGGCGCTGGAGGCGGGCAATGCGGCGATCGTCAACGCCGCGGCGGCGAGCGGGGTGTCGATGGGGACGACTGCGGTGATGCTGCATCTGGAGGCGGGGCATGTGCTCTGCCTGTGGGTGGGGGACAGCCGCATCTATCGCTTCCGGCGGGGTGGGCTGGTGCAGATCACGCGCGACCACAGCGTGGTGCAGGAGCTGATCGACCGCGGATCCTTGACGCCGGAGGAGGCGGAATCGCACCCGATGGCGCATGTGCTGTCGCGCGCGGTGGGCACCGAGGCGACGCTGCGCTATGATGTGGTGAACGATGCGGTGATGCCGGGCGATACCTATCTGCTGTGCAGCGACGGGCTGACCAAGGTGGTGCCGGAGGATGTGATCGCGCGGTTGCTGCGGCTGCCGAGTGTCAATGCCGCGGCGGACCGGCTGGTGGCGGAGACGTTGCAGCGCGGCGCGCCGGACAATGTGACGGTGGTGGTGGTGTCGGTGGAGGAAGCGACCGAAGTGACGAGGCTGGAGCCATGACCGAACCGACGAAACCGGGCGTCGAGGAGACGCCCGATCCGTTCGGCGGCAGCGATCCCTTCGGGGTTCAGGCGCCGGCGGATGCCGCCGCGACACCCCCGACCGTGCCGCCGGTGGCGGACATGGTGGTGCCGCCGGCAGCCGCGGAACGGACGGTGATCGCGTCGGAGGCGGAGATCGCGGCGGCGCTGGCGGCGGCACGACCCGCCGCCCCGCCGACCCCGGCGCCGCTGTCGGTGCCGCCGGCGGCGTTGGTGTCGGCGCCTCAGGGGGCGCCGCTGGTCGCCCATGGCTCGCCGGGGGCACTGGTGGGGACGCAGCTGAACGACCTGTTCGAGATCGTGCGCTTCATCGCGCAGGGCGGGATGGGCATCGTTTATGAGGGGCGCAACATCCACAGCGGCGAGCGGGTGGCGATCAAGGTCATCCTGCCGCAATATGCCGCCGACCAGCAGTTCATGGCGCTGTTCCGGCGGGAGGCGAGCGCGCTGGAGCGGATCGGCCATGACGCGCTGGTGAAATACCGCACGCTGGCGTTCGACCGGGGGACGCAGATCAACTATCTGGCGATCGAATATGTCGACGGGCCGTCGATGGCCGACGCGCTGTCCGGCGAGCCGACCGATCCGGCGGTGGTGAAGCGGGTGCTGCGGCGGCTGGCGCAGGGGCTGGGCGCGGCGCACGAGGCAGGCGTGATCCACCGCGACCTGTCGCCGGACAATGTGCTGCTGCCGGGCGGCAATATCGAGCGGGCGAAGATCATCGATTTCGGCATCGCCAAGGATACCAATCCCGGCGAGAAGAGCGTGGTGGGCGATGCCTTTGCCGGCAAGTTCGGCTATGCCGCGCCGGAGATTTTCGGCAAATATGGGCGGAAGATCGGCCCCTGGTCCGACATCTACAGCCTGGCGCTGGTGATCGCGGCGCTGGCGCGGGGGACGCCGATCGACATGGGGATCACCATCGTGGATGCGCTGGATGCGCGCGCGGCGGTGCCCGACCTGTCGGACATCGCGCCGGAATTGCAGCCGGTGCTGGCGAAGATGCTGGCGCCGGACCCGGCCGACCGGTTCCAGACGATGGACGAGGTGGCGGACGCCGCCGATCCGCGCGGGGCGACCATGTTCATGGCACCGGTGGCGCCGCAGGTGGCGGCGGCGGAACCGGTGCCGGAGCCTGCGCGCGCGGTGGAGCCTGTGGCCGCGTTCGTGCGGGCGGAGACGCCGGTGGCGGCGGCGCCGGAGCCCAGGAAGGGACGCGGGCTGCTCTATGGCGGGATCGGTGCGGCGGTCGTGGTGCTGGGCGTGGCGGGATTCCTGTTGAGCAGCGGTGGCGACGAAAAGGCGCCGGAGGCGCCGGCGACGGCGGTGGAGGCACCCGCGGCGGCGCCGCCCTGGGCCAGCGCGCAGGCGGCGGTGGCGGCGGCGTTGCGCGGGGTGGCGTGCGCCGACCTGCGTGTCAGCGGCACGCCCGTGGGTGGCAGCGTGCGGCTGACGGGCTGGCGGGCGGCGGGATCGGCGCTGCCGGCCAATGCCGGGGGCTGGGCGATCGACGGCAGCGGCGTGCTGGCGGTGGAGACGCCGTCGGCGGAGACCTGCCGGCTGATCGATGGGCTGCGGGCGGCGGTGCCGACGGCGGTGGACGCGCGCTTTGCCATGGCGCCCGACCAGAAGCTGTCGCTGGCGACGATGCCGAAGGATGGCAGCGGCGGGGTGCTGGTGGATTTGCAGGTGCGCGAGCGGCCGCCGGGGCGCGCGCTGATCGCCACCATCGACGACAAGGCGACGAGCGCGGCGAACCGGGTGGTCTCTGGCGATGTCGAGACGGCGGGGGTGGATCTGGCGCGGATTCCGTTCGATCCGAAGACCAGCCGCTATCTGATCGCGCTGGTCAGCAGCACGTCCACGCTGGAGCCGGTGACGGCGGAAGGGCCGCCGGCGTCGCTGCGGGCGGCGTGCATCGCCGGCGGTTGCACGCTGACGAGCGGGTGGGTGGAGATCCGGGAGTAGGGCGGCGGCCTTCGACAGGCTCAGGCTGAGCCGGCGGTTGGGGGGTTCGGCACGGGAGTCGCTCGCGTCGCATGTCCCCACCCCCGGCCCCTCCCCTGAAGGGAAGAGGAGTTGCGCTATCCGCCGATGAGGACGGTGGGGAAGCCGAGGATGATGGTGCCGCCATGGGCGGTCAGGTCGCCGATGCGGGCGGCGGGGAGGCTCTGGACGAGGACGGTCATCGAGCCCTTGGCGATCATGTCGGGCGGGCCGACGCAGACCGCCAGGTCGGTGGCGCGCGCCTGCGGCAGCATGCCGGTGAGCACGGTGAAGCAGCCGAGCGCGATCGGGCCGCCGACATGGGGGACGACGCCGGTGACCATCGGGCAGACGTGCATGTCGGTGATGCGGGATGCAGGGGGGCCGGGCATTATTGTTTGACCGACTGCGTCGGAGTCGGGCCGGCGCCGTGCCACACAAAAACAATCATCGGGGTGCTCCATCCACTTTCGCGATGTTGCGTTCGTAGGCTTTCTTGAAGTTGCGGGCGAAGAGGTCGAGGTAGGCGGCTTCGCTTTCGGTCGCCAGCACCTTGTATTCGGCCTCGAAGGCTTTCCACAGCGCGGCTTCGCGGCTGCCTGGCAGCAGCCCGGCCTTGGCGTTGACGCGGGCCCTGATGGCGTCCGGGCTGAAGCGTTCGACGGTGGCGGCCATGGCGTCCTGCATGGCGGCGATCATCGCGACCTCGTGCGCTTGCAGATCCTCGAAGGCGCCCTGCACCGCCTGGGGGCCGGGCAGGAAGCCGGCGTCGGGTTCGCCGACGAGCTGGCGCAGCGCCTGTTCGGGCGAGCGGGTCCATTTCAGCGGGTTGTTGCCGGCACGCTGGAAGGTGGTGACGTTGGCGCCGACGCCGAACTGGTGGCGGATGCGGGTGCGCGCGTCGAGCAGGCGGATGAGCCCGTCCGCCGTCTGCCGCAGCAGCCGGCCGGCGGCATCGAGCACGGCGGCGGGGGAGAGGTCGCCGATATCCTTCGGCTTCAGGCCGGCGGCGGCAAGGAAGGCATCGAAGGCGCCGTCGGCGGTGGCCCGCGGCGTCGCGGCAACGCCGGCCGGGGTGGCGGGCGCGGCGGCGGGGGCAGCGGGCGGCGGGGTCGGTGGCGGCGCGGTGGGGGCGACGCCGAAATCGATGGTGTCGAAGGCGTGGAGTTTCGCCCAGGGGTCGTCCGCGGGCGCGGTGGTGGGCGCGGTGGTGGGCGCTGTATTGGGCGGGGGCGCGGGGGCGCCGATGCCGAAGGGATCGCTGGCGGGGGGGGCGACACCGAAGGGGCTGGACGCCGGGGTGGCGGCGGGGGCGACGCCGAAGGGGTTGGCGGCAGGGGATGGCGCGGCGGGGGCGTTGATGCCGAACGGGTCGGCGGCGGGTGGCGGAGGGGGTGCGGCGGGCGTGCCGCCGAAACCGAAGGGGTTGCCGGCGGGCGCGGGCGCGGCGATGCCGAAGGGGTCGGCGTTGGGGCCGCTGGCGCCGGGCATCTGGAAGGCGTGCATCAGCGGGTCGGCGCCGGACTGGAACAGCGGTTTGGCGGGTTCGCGGCCGAACCTGTTGGTATCGATGGCGGCGCTGGAGCCGCTGCCGGCGGCGGACAGCCAGTCGAGGCCGCCACCCATGCCGGCGCCCGCCATGCCGGGGGCGGCGGTGGTGGGGCGCGCGCCGCTGAGTTCGGCGCGGATTTCATATTGGCCGATGGTGATGAGGTCGCCGTTCTTCAGCGGATAGGGGGCGGTCAGGCGCTGCGCGCTGCCGTTGATGAAGGTGCCGTTGGTGCTGCGGTCGGTGAGGACATAGGCGCCATCGACGAAGTCGATCTCGGCGTGCAGCGAGGAGACATGGTTGCGGGCGTCGGGCAGCGTCCAGTCGGCATGGGCGGCGCGGCCGATGACGAGGCCATGTTCGTTGAGCGTCTGCTCGACGGGGTCGCCCGAGGCGAGCGAGGGGACATTCTCGATGCGCAGGCGCAGCGTCACTCAGCCTTCTCCACTTGCCAGTCGTTCCGCGGCGTCGAGCGCGCCGGCGAGGCGGCCATCGAAGCCCTTGGGATCATTGTTGAGCATCGCCATCATGACCGCGCCGGCGACCGCCTGGCCGAAGCTGCCCGGCGCCGGCTGCACGCCCTGTTCCTGGGTGGCGGGCGCGAGGCTGCCGCCGGAGAGGAAGACGGCGAGGCAGGCGGCGCCCTCCGCGGTCGCGAAGCCGGCGGCCTGGCCGGCATCGAAGGCGAGGCGGCGGTTGGCGTCGGACGGTTCGGCGAGCCAGCGGTTGACCGCCTTGCGCGCCACCAGGCGTTTCGGGTCGGTGACGTCCTTCATGCTGCCGAGCGCGGCGGCGACCCAGCGCAGCGCCTCCATCCGCGGCAGGCATTGCGCCACGAAACGGGTGGCCTGCAGGAGGTCGGTGCCGCGCAGCGCGGCAAAGGCCAGCGGCGGCGGCGTGTCTGCATGGTCGCCGAGGTCCACCAGATCCTCGAGCAGCGGGGCGAGCTGGCCGGCGCGGGTCCATTTGACCCGGGGCCAGGGGCGGGGGGGTGCGGCGGTGGGGGGTATTGTGCTGGCCATCAGTTGATCATCACCAGGGCGCCCTTGACGATGTGGATGGCGCTGGCCTGTTGCTGCACCATCAGGCCCTTGGTCTCCAGCATCAGCGAGGCATCGATCTTGATCATCATGCCCTTCAGCTCGATCCCCATGGGGGTGAGCTTGATCGAGCTGGGGCCGCATTTCAGCTCGATGGATTGCATCGCGGTGGTCTTGTGGTTGCCGAGCGAGACGGTGGTTTCGCTGTTGCCCAGCGAGACGGTGAGTTCATGGTTGCCGACCTTGATGGTGGATTTCTTGTTGCCGGTTTTGATCTCCAGCGTGTCGTCCCCCATGATGTCGGTGGTGCGCTTGCCGGTCTTGATGCTGCGGGTGACGTTGCCGGTCTGCACCGTGTGGACGACGTTGCCGCTTTCGATGGTGGTGGTTTCGTCGCCCTTGATCTTGGTGGTGCGCTTGCCCTTGGTCACCGTCATCGTCTCGTCGCCCTCGTGAATGACGGTGGTGCGGTGGCCTTTCATGATGTCGCGCTTTTCGTCGCCGGTGACGACCTTGGTGGTGAGGTCGTGCTGGGCCTGGACGTAGAAAAGCTCCTGGTCCTTCTTGTCGTCGAACTTGATCTCGTTGAAGCCGCCGCCGCCCTTGCTGCTGTTGGTGCGGATGCCCTGTTGCGTGTTGGTGGGGGCGCTGCCGTAGGCGGGCAGGTTGCTTTCGTTGTAGACGCCGCCGGTGACGAGCGGCCGGTCCGGGTCGCCGTTCAGGAACTCGACGACGACCTCATGGCCGATGCGCGGGATCATGAAGGCGCCATAGCCGGAACCGGCGCCCGTCTGCATGACGCGGATGAACAGGCTGCTGGCCTCCCGCTCGGCCTTTTTTCCCTCCTCGTCCCAGAAGAAGCGGACCTTCACCCGGCCATATTTGTCGGTGTGGATCTCCTCCCCCTGCGGGCCGATGACGACGCCGGTCTGCGGCCCCCAGATGCGCGGCTGCGGGGTCTTGCGCTCGGGCCGGAAGGGGTGGGTGATCGGCATCAGCTCGAGCTCGACATGCATCTCCTCGTCGGCGCCGCCGTCCGAACGCAGGCCGGACGCGGTGTAGAGGTGGCGGGTGGCGACGATCAGGTAGGTTTCGCTGGCGTTGAACTTGTGGTTGGCGTCGCTCTCGTCGGAGTGGAGGGTGAGCTTGCGGCCGACGGCGGCGGCGAACATGTTGCTGTCGGCATAGCTGCGCGCCATGCCCGCGCGGGCGGATTCGAGGCGGACGGTGGCGTAGCGCTGCCCCATGTCCGCCGTGGGTTTCAGGAAGTTGGCGGGGTTTTCGGTGATCGGCGCGATCTTGCCGGCCTGTTCGGCGGGTTCGCTGGTGGCGAAGCGCTTGGGCGGCTTGCCGAGGTTTTCGAGCTTCTTTTCCTTTTTCAGCGCGACGGTGGGGGCGGTGAAATCATAGTCGTCGACATAGGAGGCGGTGGCGGCGAGCGCGCGGTGCTCGTGCAGGTTCCAGACCAGCGCTTCCTTGCCATCGGGCACGCCGGATTCGAGGCGGGCGGCCTTGGGCAGGTTGTCCGGGTGGGCATTGGGCGCGTCGACGAAGGTGATCTCGTGCCGCTGCGGGCTGTGGTTGTAGTAATAATAGACGCCTTCGCGTTCCAGCCAGCGGGACAGGAAGGCGAAATTGCTCTCGTCATACTGGACGCGATATTCGAGCACCGGGTAGCTGGCGGACAGCGTGGTCTTGCGCCAGTTGCCGCCATGCTGGGTGATGAGGTCGGTGAGGCTTTTCTTGTAGTAGATGGCCGACGTGCGGTTGAGCGCCCAGAGGTGATGGCCGGGGCGGAGCACGAGGCGATAGACGAAATCGTCGCCATCATCGAGGCGGCCCAGTTCGGCATATTCGGTCAGCATGCCGTGGAAGATGCGGCTGACATGCGGCAGGCCGTCGAACTCGAGATGCATCATCGTGCTGAGCATCGGTTGCAGCTTGGCGGGCTTGCCGCGGCTGATGCATTCGACCTCGATCACGAACAGTTCGCTGAGGCGTTCGACGGCGGTCATGCTGGTGAGGATCAGCGCGTCGGCGCCGAGATCGCAATGCAGGCGCCCGATGCGGTTTGCGCTGCTCGGCATGATCACCCCTCCCGTTCCTCTTGTGCCACCTTATCAGCGCAAAGTCATGGTGCAACAGCGGGTCGTCACAGGCTTTTCTGGCAGGCCGGTCTTTCGGGATGCGGTTTCCGTTGCTAGCGTCGGCGCATGCGACTGGGTGTCTGTTATTATCCGGAACATTGGCCGGAGGCGCGCTGGGCCGATGACGCGGCGGCGATGGTGGCGATGGGGCTGAGGCAGGTGCGGATCGGCGAGTTCGCCTGGAGCCGGGTGGAGCCGGAGCCGGGGGTGTTCGACTGGGGCTGGCTGGACCGGGCGATCGACACGCTGGGCGGGGCGGGGTTGCGGGTGATCCTGGGGACGCCCACGGCGACGCCGCCGAAATGGCTGGTGGATGCGGCGCCGGACATCCTGGCATGGGACCGGCAGGGCCGCGTGCGGGGGTTCGGCAGCCGGCGGCATTATTGTTTCAGCAGCCAGACCTACCGGCAGGAGGCGGCGCGGATCACGCGGGCCTTTGCCGGGCGCTATGGCATGCACCCGCATGTCGCGGGGTGGCAGATCGACAATGAATATGGCTGCCACGACACGACGCTGAGTTACAGCCCGGCGGCGCGCGAGGGGTTCCGGCGCTGGCTGCGGTTCAAATATCGCGACATCGCGGCGCTGAACGCGGCCTGGGGGACGGTCTTCTGGTCCCAGGACTATGGCGGGTTCGGGGCGGTGGAGCTGCCCAACCTGACGGTGACCGAGCCGAACCCGGCGCAGGTGATGGATTTCCGGCGCTATTCGTCCGAGCGGGTGGTGCGGTTCAACCAAGTGATGGCGGGAATCGTGCGCGAGCATTCGCCGGGGCGCGACATCATGCACAATGTGATGGGGTTCGTGACCGATTTCGACCACCATGCGCTGGGCGCCGACCTGGATGTGACCGCCTGGGACAGCTATCCGCTGGGGTTTCTGGAGCAATATTGGTTCAGCGAGGCGGAGAAGGTGCGTTACGCGCGGACCGGGCATCCGGACATCGCGGCGTTTCACCACGACCTTTATCGCGGCTGTTCGCGCGGTCGCTGGGGGGTGATCGAGCAGCAGCCGGGGCCGGTCAACTGGGCACGGCACAACCCGGCGCCGCTGCCCGGCATGGTGCGGCTGTGGACGCTGGAGGCGGCGGCGCATGGGGCGGAATATGTGAGCTATTTCCGGTGGCGGCAGTTTCCGCAGGCACAGGAGGCGATGCACGCCGGATTGCAGCGGGTGGACGGGGCGGAGGCGCCGGCGGCGGCCGAGGTGCGGGCGGTGGCGGCGGAGCTGGCGGCGCTGGGGGCGCAGACGGTGGAACGGGCGCCGGTGGCGCTGATCGTCGATTATCCGGGGCTGTGGGCGATGGAGGCGCAGCCGCAGGGGGCGGACTATCGCGGGATCGAGCTGCTGTTCCGTGCCTATGAGGCGTTGCGGCGCCTGGGACTGGATGTCGATGTCGTGTCGGCGGCGGCGAATTTTTCGGACTATGCGATGGTGGTGGCGCCGGTGCTGCCCTTTGTCGACGAGGGGCTGGTCGCGCGGTTGGCGGCTTTTGAGGGGCAGGTGCTGCTGGGGCCGCGGGCGGGGAGCAAGACGGCGGATTTCGCGATCCCCGGGGCGCTGGCGCCAGGCGCGTTGCAGGCGTTGATCCCGCTGAAGGTGACGCAGGTGGAATCGCTGCGGCGGGACGTGCGGCATGCGGGCGACGGGTTCGTGGTGGAGCGCTGGCTGGAGCATGTGGAGAGCGCGCTGGCGCCGGAGCTGGCGACGGATGACGGGCATGGCGTGCTGTGGCGGCAGGGTGGCGTGCGATACCTGTCGTGCTGGCCGGATGCGGGGCTGTGGCGGGCGGCGCTGGTGGCGATGGCGGGCGAGGCGGGGGTGGCCGTGACAACGTTGCCCGACGGGGTGCGGATGCGGCGCACGGCGGAACGGATTTTCGTGTTCAACTGGGGACCGGACACGGTCGATCCACAGCCGTTTCTGGGCGACGACGATGTTACGAAAGAACTTCCGGTCGCTGGCGTGCTGATAGCGAATTGCTGACACACGCTCTTGTTGGAATCAGTTATTTCGACTAGGAATGTGACGAAGCCTCCGGGGCGGGGGCTCAACAGGAGGACAGCATGTTGAAGCAGATGGTTGTCGGCGCTTGCGCGCTGCTGGGCGCGGTGAGTGCGGATGCGGTGGTGGTAACGGTGAACGGCGCCTTCACGGCCACCGATTGGAGCGTGTATTTCGGCACGCCGTCGGCGCCGATCGATCCGCTGTTCCTGACCTATTCGGCGACGTTCGATACCGATCTCGAATATACCGACGATGCGACCGTGCTGACGATCGGCTCGACCAATATCCCCTACGCCATCCGTTTTTCGAAGGGTGCCGGCGACGGGGCGGTACTGGTTCTGGCGACGGCGGGCGATCCGGACAGCTGCACCCATTTCACATCGACCTTCTGCGCGTTCGTGTCGGACTACATGACGGGCACGCCGACGTTCGTCGAGCAGTCCCCGGCGGATGGTGGCGGCTGGGTTGCCGGCACGATCACCGGCGGGGTGGTGCCGGAGCCGGCGACCTGGGCGATGATGATCGCGGGCTTTGGCCTGGTGGGTGGCGCCATGCGTCGCCGCCGGATGGTTGCAGTCTGAGCTAGGGTGCGGCGGCGAAGGCTGCCTCAACAATGATGAGAGGGGAAAGGTCGGCGTCCGAGGCGCCGGCCTTTTCCAGTGCGGCGAAGCGGGCGTAGAGGCGCTGATATTCGGGCAGGTGGGGGGTTTCGACCAGGGTGCCGTCGACGTGGAGGGTGGCGCCGCCGTTCGACAGGAGCAGGGGGCCTTCGCGGGTGTCGAAGGCGATGTCCCAGGTTTCGGTGGCGACGGGCGACCAGTCGAAATGGGCGTGGACGGGGATGCCGGCTTGCGAGAAATCGAGGGTGGCGATGATCGGCATGGGCTTGCCGGGGGGGCGGATCAGGTGGGCGGACTGCATGCGAGTGTCGCCAGGGACGAGGCTGGTGAGGATGGAGAGGGCGTTGATGCCGGGGTCGAAGACGCCGAAGCCGCCCGGCTGCCACACCCAGTCCTGGCCGGGGTGCCATTTGTTGACGTCTTCGCGCCAGACGATGCGGACGGCGGTGATGGTGCGGGTTCTGAGGAGCTCGCGGGCGGCGTCGACGGCGGCGTTCTCGCGGGCGTGCCAGGTGGCGAACAGGGTGAGGGGGCCGGCGGCGGCGACCAGGGCTTCGGCCTGTGCCACGGTGGCGGCCGGGGGTTTTTCCAGCATGACGTGCCAGCCGCGCGCGAGCGCCTCCATCGCGGTGGCGAAGCGTTCGGCGGGGCGGTTGGCGAGGCTGATGGCGTCCACGGAAAGCCCGCTTTCGGCGAGTGCGGCGAGGCTGGGGAAGACCGGGACGCCGGGCGGGCCTTCGCCGCGGCGGCTGATGACGGCGGCCAGCGTGACGCCGGGGGTGGCGGCGATGGCGGGGACGTGGCTGTCGGCGGCGATCTTGCCATAGCCGAGGAGGGCGATGTTCATGACGCTGCCCAGGCGGCGGCAAGGGTGGCGGCGCGGGCGGCGACGGTGGTGGCGCTGTCGCCGGGGCGGTAGAGGCTGCCGCCGAGGCCGAAGCCGGTGGCGCCGGCGGCGCGCCAGGGGGCCATGGTGGTGGCGTCGATGCCGCCGACGGGGAGGAGGGGGACGGGAGGCAGGACGGCGCGCAGGGCCTTGAGGGCGGCGGGGCTGCTGGCTTCGGCGGGGAAGAGTTTGAGGGCGTGGGCGCCGGCGTCGAGCGCGGCGAAGCCTTCCGTGGCGGTGGCGACGCCGGGGAGGCTGGTGAGGCCGGCGGCGACGGTGGCGCGGATGGTGGCGGGGTTCATGTTGGGGGAGACGATGAGGCGGCCGCCGGCGGCGGCGACGGCGGCCACCTGGTCCGGCGTGAGGACCGTGCCGGCGCCGATCAGGGCGCGGGGGCCGGCGAGTGCCGAGAGGCGGGCGATGCTGGTGAGCGGGTCGGGCGAGTTGAGCGGGATTTCGATGAGGGTGAAGCCGGCCTCGATGAGGGCGGTGCCGATGGCGTCGATCTCGGCGGGGGTGATGCCGCGCAGGATGGCGACGAGCGGGAGGCGGGCGAGGGCGGTTTCAAGGTCCATGCGGGGTGTCTCCGATGGCGGCGGGGCGGGCTTTGGCTGTTGCATGTTGGGGTGTGGTGCGCGCAGGCCCCCTCCCGCTCGCTTCGCGAGTCGCCTCCCCCGCGAGCGGGGGAGGGGCTCCCCGGTCGACGTTGCCGAGACCTCTCCCGGTTAATGGGGACGAGCGTCAGCCCTTGCCGGGTTCGGGGCTGAAGTGGGCGTCGTATTTGCCCGGGACGCCCTTGAAATCGTCGGCGTCGGCGGGGGTTTCGCCCTTGACGGTGACGTTGGGCCATTCGGCGCTGAATTTGGCGTTGAGCTCGGCCCATTTTTCGAGGTTGGGTTCGGTGTCGGGCACGATCGCCTCGGCCGGGCATTCGGGTTCGCAGACGCCGCAGTCGATGCACTCATTGGGGTTGATGACGAGCATGTTCTCGCCTTCGTAGAAGCAGTCGACCGGGCACACCTCGACGCAATCCATATATTTGCACTTGATGCAGGCTTCGGTCACGACATAGGCCATCGGGCGCGCTCCTTGGGTGTTCGGATAGAGCGCTAGCTTTGCCGCCGTGAGGCGTCAACAGGCGGCCATGCGTTGCGTCATCAGGCTGGTGTAATGTTCCTGCGCCTCGGTGAAGGGCCCGCGGCGGTGGGGGAGGCCCTCGACGCGGACGACGACGATGTCGTCGCCGCGGGGGAAGCTGACGACGCTGCCCGGCCGGACGAGGGCGCTGGGGCGGTCGATGACGCGGCCGTCGAGGCGGAGGCGGCGGCTTTCGCACAGCGATTGCGCCGAGCTGCGCGACTGCGCGAGGCGGGCGAACCAGAGGAACTTGTCGATTCTCAAGCCCGGACCATAGACCATAAGCTACACTCCCATCAAACCCGCAAGACCGGCGAAGGGTGAGGCAGAAGCGGGGGCTGCGTCACCGGTGGTTTTGTCCCTTGGCGCGCCGCGCCAGGCGAAGGCGGGTGTCTCGCCGGGGGCGGCGCGGAAGCCGAGCGCGCGCATGACCCGGCGGAAGGCCGGCGGTTGCAGGCCGAGCGTGGCGGCCCAGGGCGCGTCGGGCACGAAGGCGTTGCCGCCGGCCTTGTCGCGCAGCCGTTGTTCGTGCAGCGCGCGGGCGAGACGGTCGGCCATGTCGACGCGGACGGCGCTGCCCTCGACGCGCCAGTAGCCGGCGACCTCGTAGAAGCCCGGCGGCGCGTCGGGGTTGACGGTGAGGCTGACGCGGCCCGGCGCCGGCGGGGCGGGCATGGCGGCGACCTGCGCGGCGACTCCCCAAAGGGCGAGGCGCCAGCGGGTGGCCTCGGGCTTCAGGGCGTGGGCGACGAAGACATGGGTGACGCCGAGGCGGACGCCGCCCTTGTGCAGGGCGCGGCGGTCGGCCTGCGTCAGGCTGTGGATCAGCGGGTCGACGCTGGCGCGGGTGAGCGAGCCCATGGTTTCGACGAGCTGCACGACGAGGCCGCGTGCCGGGGCGGAGAGCTGCGGCGCGAGCGCGGCGACGCGGGTGAGGGCGGAGAGATGGTGGGCGGTGGCGGCGGCCAGCCAGGTTTCGAGGCGGGCCTGTGCCTTCGCGCGGTCGGCGGGGGTGAGGGCTTCCAGGCTGCGGTCCAGTTCGACGCGGGGGTGGAGCGCGTCCTTGCCGCGCCGCAGGCTGGCGATGCGGGCGCCGCGCCAGAGGAGGCGGGGGGGCATGCCGCCGTCGAAGCCGAGGGCGAAGTCGGAATCGGTGGCGCCGGCGAGCGCGGCGGCCCGCGTGGCATATTCGCGGGCGAGGCGGCGTTCGGCGGCGGCGAGCAGCATCTTCTTCTCGCCGGCGCGGGCCGAGGGGTCGGGGGTGAAGCGGAAGCCGGCGAGCGTGCCGATGATCGCGCCATCGACGACGACGGTGCCGTCGGGGTCGACCTCGACACGCAGGTGCGGGTCCTTGACCGAGAGGTCGCGCAGCAGGACGGCGGTGCGGCGGTCGACGAAGCGCTGCATCAGCCGGGCGTGCAGCGCGTCCGACAGCTTGTCCTCGACGGCGCGGGTGCGTTCGGCCCAGCCGGCAGCGTCGGCGAGCCAGTCGGCGCGGTGGGCCACGTACGTCCAGGTGCGGGCGGCGGCGATGCGGTCGGAGAGGGTGGCGATGTCGCCGGCGACATTGTCGAGGATGGCGAGCTCGCTGCGCAGCCATTCGGGCGGCAGGTGGCCGCTGCCCTCCGACAGATGCCGGTAGATGCGGCTGACGAGCTTGGCGTGCTGGTCGACGCCGGTGCGGCGGTAATCGGGGAGGCCGCAGGCGGCCCACAGGCGTTGCAGCGCGGGGACGCCGCGGGCGCGTTCCATCACCCAGGGTTCGCCGGCGAGCTTCTTCAGCACGGCGACGTCGATGGCATCGTCGCCGCGGTGCAGTTCGGGGGCGGTGGCGCGGGCGTCGAGGCTCATCATGAGGCGGTGCAGGCTGTGGAAATCGAGCCGGGCGTTGCGCCAGAACAGGCTGGTGAGCGGCGGGAAATGATGGCCTTCGATGGCTTCGACATTCTCGGGGTCGAGCAGCAGGCCGTCGGCCTGGCCGAGCTGCACGGTGCCGAAGCTGCCGTCCCGCTGGTGGCGGCCGGCGCGGCCGGCGATCTGGGCGAGTTCGGCGGCGGTCAGCTTGCGGTGGCGCCGGCCGTCATATTTGGCGAGGCTGGCGAAGGCGACATGGGCGATGTCCATGTTGAGGCCCATGCCGATGGCGTCGGTGGCGACGAGATAGTCGACCTCGCCCGATTGGAACATTTCGACCTGGGCGTTGCGGGTGCGGGGGCTGAGGCCGCCCATGACGACGGCGGCGCCGCCCTTGTGCCGGCGCAGCATTTCGGCGAGCGCATAGACATCCTCTGTGGTGAAGGCGACCAGCGCCGTGCGCGGCGGCAGGCGGGAGAGTTTCTTCGCGCCACTGTAGCTGAGGGTGGAGAAGCGCGGGCGGTTGACGATTTCGGCATCGGGCAGCAGCCGGCGGATGAGCGGGCGCAGGGTTTCGCTGCCGAGGATCATGGTTTCGGCGGTGCCGCGGCTGTGCAGCAGCCGGTCGGTGAAGACATGGCCGCGTTCGGGATCGGCGCCCATCTGCGCCTCGTCGATGGCGACGAAGGCGGGGGCGCGGTCGGTGGGCATGCTTTCGGCGGTGCAGAGGAAGTAGCGGGCGCCCGCGGGGACGATCTTTTCCTCTCCCGTCACCAGCGCGACCTGGGCGGCGCCCTTGATCTTGACGACGCGGTCATAGACTTCGCGGGCGAGGAGGCGCAGCGGGAAGCCGATCATGCCGCTCGCGTGGCCGCACATGCGGTCGATGGCGAGGTGGGTCTTGCCCGTGTTGGTGGGGCCGAGGACGGCGGTGAGCTGGGAGCGCAGGCCCGTCATGCCGGGGCTGACGCGGCACGCCGCCGGCGGTTCCCGGTGGCGGTGGTCAAAACGAAACGCCGTTTTGCAGCAACGCGCATCACCTTTCTGATGCCCTACCCAGATATGGTGTCACAGGGCGTTTCCCGACGCAAGTGATGGATATGTGACGGCGGCAACGGAAGTGCGGGGCGTTGCGCCGCTGCCACAGCCGGGCTGCGCCGAAACGTGCGGGTTCCACGATGAAATAACGGCTCATCGCGTGCAGATACCGGATCGTCGCAGGAAGGAATCGGCCGGCCGCAGGGCATTTGACATTTTTTATCAAATTCTTGTCTAACGGCATCGCGCATGGGCGAGGTTCTGGTCGGACATGGAATCCCTGGCCCTGAGCAATAAAAGCCCGGTGGAGGGCCGATAAAGACTTATCCGGGAATAAAGGGTCGCTTTTGTTTCAGCCACTGACACGCGGTTGGGAGACGGGGGATGGGAACGGCATGACGGGCGGCACGCTCGCGCTGGCGCCCTCCGTCCTTCCGCGCGCGCCG
The DNA here is from genome assembly GCF_014117445.1 of Sandaracinobacteroides saxicola. Taxonomy (NCBI): domain Bacteria; kingdom Pseudomonadati; phylum Pseudomonadota; class Alphaproteobacteria; order Sphingomonadales; family Sphingosinicellaceae; genus Sandaracinobacteroides; species Sandaracinobacteroides saxicola. Next base: position 503,823 of record NZ_CP059851.1, read on the forward strand.
GCGATCGACTGGCAGCGGGCGCTGCCCAAACGGGCCACGCTGGAGCGGATGGCCGCCGGCCTGTCCCACGGCGAGCTGACGGTCGACCTGGGGCGGGCCATCGGCAGCGCCCTGTGGTGGCGCGGGGCGGCGACGCTGGCGCTGCTGCTGGCGGGGGCCGGCATGATCGCGCTGCGGCCGGCGGCGATCCCGGGCGATGCGCCGCCCGCCTTCAGCCCGGCGCAGGTGGAGGAGCGGGCGGCGGACCGCATTTCGCCGCTGGCGCTGGGCGGGGCGACCGGGCGGATGACGCCGGCGACGAAGGCGGTGGAGCGGCTGGCGGAGCCGCCGGAGCGGCCGCGCATCGAGGTGACGGCGAAGCTGGGGGCGGTGGACAGCATCGAGGGCGCGTTGCGGCGCGCCGGGGTGGGGCGCAAGGATATCGCCGAGGTGATGCGGATGGTGTCCTCCGCCGCCAATGTGCGGCGGGTGAAGCCGGGCACCGAGTTCGAGCTGGTGCTGGGGCGGCGGGAGGCGAAATCGCAGCCGCGGCCGCTGGATGCGCTGGCGTTCCGGGCGGCGCTGGAGCTGCGGTTGAGCATCACGCGCAACATGCAGGGGACGCTGGTGATGCAGCGGATCCCGATCAAGGTGGACGAGACGCCCTTGCGGGTCAGTGGCACGGTGGGGCGGTCGCTCTATGCCGCGGCGCGCTCGGCGGGGCTGCCGGCCGGCGTGGTGGCGGATTACATCAAGCAGATGAGCTATGTGGTGGACTTCCAGCGCGAGGTGCGCGGGAAGGACCGGTTCGACATGGTGATCGAGCACCGGCGGGCGGAGACCGGGGAGACCGAGATGGGCCGGCTGCTCTATGCGGGCCTGGTGAACGACGGCGAGCAGGTGAGCCTGATGCGCTGGGGCAAGGACGGGGCCTTCTGGCGGAGCAATGGCGAGAGCGCCAAGAAGGGGCTGATCAAGACGCCGATCGACGGCGCGCGCATGTCGAGCGGGTTCGGCATGCGGCTGCATCCGGTGCTGGGATACAGCCGGCTGCACCAGGGGGTGGATTTCGCGGCGCCGACGGGGACGCCGGTGATGGCGGCGGCGGCGGGGCGGGTGACGTTCAGCGGCTGGCACGGCGGGCATGGCAATTATGTGCGCGTGCAGCACCGGCCGGGGCTGGAGACGGCCTATGCCCATCTGTCGCGGCTGAACGTCCGCAACGGGCAGATGGTGGGGCAGGGGCAGATCATCGGGCTGGTGGGCTCGACCGGGCTGTCGACGGGGCCGCACCTGCATTATGAGGTTTGGATGAACGGGCGGGCGGTGGATCCGCGCAGCGCCAGGCTGCCGCTGAGCGCCAAGCTGGCGGCGGGCGAGATGGGGCGGTTCAAGGCGCAGATGGCGCGGTTGCGGGGGCTGACGCCGGCGGGTCGGTAGATGCCCCTGGCGCGTGAGGGTGCTTCGACAGGCTCAGCATGAGCGGGTTTGGGGTGATGCCGTTGGTCTGAGGGAGTGGGCAGTGCTGGCCCCCCCGCTCGCGTTCCGTGAATCGCTCCCCGGTCGCTTCGCTGGCCTTCGGCGCCGGGGGAGAGCGGGGTTCCGCTGTGACGTCGGCAGAAAAGCCGCCGCGAAAAATGCACCCAGATTTCGACACTGTCTGTGGCCGGCGAACATATCTTACATTTCATCCAACAGCGGGATGAAGGACAAGATCATGCAATCCAACGGGATTTCGCGTGCGGGGGCGATTGTCTCTGGCAAGGGGCGTGCGGCGGGGCCGATGCGGTGGCTGGCGTCGACGGCGCTGGTGGCGCTTGCGGCGCCGGGGGTGGCGCAGGTGCGGGAGGCGGCGGTGACGCTGACCGCGGGCGACGATGTGCGGGTGGTGCCGGGGGCGAGCCGCGCGCTGGCGCCGGCGGCCGTGGCGGGGCTGGTGCCGCTGGCGACGGTGGTGGGCGTCGAGGCGCTGGCGGGCCATGACGATGTCACGCTGAAGGGGCGTTCGACGCTGACGGCGGAGGTGAAGCCGGCGCGCAATTATCTGACCCTGCCGGGTGGCAGCCAGCTGGGGGCGTTCTTGGCTGCGCCGCTGAACGCGGCGATGGCGATCGGGGTGGATGGCGGGTTGGGAAACGACCGGCTGGTGAATGTCGACATGCTGACGGTGCGCGGCATCGGCAATTTCTCGCAGGCGAACTTCAGCGTCTCCAACCCCGGCCTGCCGGCGGGGCTGGGCGGGGTGTCGACCGACAGCCGGCTGGACGCGGGGGCGATCGGCCTGCTGGGGGGCGGCGGCAGCAATGTGCTGATCAACCAGGGAAGCATGACGGTTGAGGGCAGTGCCGAGGCGACGCGGCTGTCGATGGCGCTCGACATGGCCAAGCTGAGCGATCCGGTGCAGAACCTGACGGCGAATGCGCTGGGTGTCGGCCTGATGTCCGGCGGCGCGGGTGATGCGCTGCGCAACGAGGCCGGCGCGACCATCACCGCCGGCGCGAAGGCGAAGGCGACCTCGATCGGGATTTCGGTGAGCGGGGTGGAGATCAGCAGCCCGTCCAGCGCCAGCGTGGCGAACGCGCGGGCCGAGGGGATGCGCGGCGACAGGGGGGCCGACACGCTGGCGAACGCCGGCAGCCTGGTGGTGAGCGCGGAATCGGACGTGTTCGTCGGCAGCCTGTCGGTGAGCCCGAATTCCCTGACCCTGCCGACCGTGGTGATCCCGGACAATCCGGTAGAATCGAACGCCTCCTCACGGGCGCTGGGGATGGTGGGCTGGGGCGGCAATGACGCGCTGACCAACAGTGGCACCATCAGCCTGACGGCGGACACGGATTTCATCACCGGCAGCATCTCGATCGTGGATCGGGTGTTCGACCTGAGCGGCATCGACACGCTGGTGACGCCGCCGGGTCCGCCCACGGAGCCGACCGGCGGGTCGAACGCGCGGGTGGTGGGCATGCTGGGCGACGGGGCCGGGGTGGGCGACGGCAATGACCGGCTGGACAACAGCGGGCTGATCACGGGGGCGGCGACGGCGACGGTCAGCAACCTGTCGATCATCATCGCGGCGCCGATCAATTCGATGACGGGGACGAGCGACAATGCGCTGTCGACGATCTTGGACTTCGTGTCGGTGGGGATCGGCAACGGGCCATCGGCGAGCGCGCTGGCGTTCGCGGACGGGATGGTGGGCGGCGGCGGCGGCGACCGGCTGCGCAACGCCGGCAGCATCCTCTTGGGCAGCAGCGCGACGGCGCAGACCGGGTCGGTCAGTCTGGACGTGCTGGGCTTCATCGAGGACGCGGGCGGCGGCGGTGGCGGTGGCGGTGGCGGTGGCGGTGGCGGCGGTGGCGGTGGGGGCGGCGGCAGTTCGCCGGACTTCAACCTTTCGCTGTCGGTCTACAACACCAGCACGCTGGCCTCGGCGCGGTCGGTGGGGATGGACGGCGGCAATGGCGCCGACCTTCTTGAAACGACGGCGGGCAGCGTGACCAGTGCGGGGTCCAACGCGCTGGCGCAGAATCTGGACGGGGCGGTGACGGTGAATGTCAGCACCGACGACCAGCAGTTCAACGTCGGCGGCTCGGCGCTGTTCACGCGCATCTGGGCCGGGGCGGAGTCGGTGGGCATCGATGGCGGCGCGGGGGCGGATTCGATCCTGTCGGGCGGCACGGTGTTGAGCCAGGCGACGGCGGCGGCGAAGGCGCTGTCCGTCAACGCCAATGTGCAGGTGCAGGGCAGCGGGCTGTCGCTGTCGGCGAATTTCCTGGACATGGCGCTGATCGCCGACGGCGGCGCGACGGGGATTCGCGCGCTGGATCATGGCGACCTGGTGCGGTCGGGCGCGGTCGGCGCGGTGGCGGACGCCAGCGTGCAGTCCCTGGGGGTGTCTGCCGGGGTGACGGTGGCGAAGGAGCAGGGGCTGGTCGGATCGGGCAGCATGGTGACCGCCGGGCAGACGGCGACCGCGGTGGCGCGCGGCATCGACCGGGCAAGCGCGGAGCTGGTGCCGGGGCGGGGTGCCGGCGGCAGCCTGCCGGGGCAGACGGTGGTGGCGGAGAATGCCGCGCTGACCGCGGCGGCGACGTCGGACGTCAGCCGGATCGTGGTGGCGGCGAATGTCACCTTCGCCAAGGAGGGCGTGGCGCTGGGCGCGACCGTGCTGGACCTCGACAATGTCAGCAGCGCCGATGCGGCGGGATTCACGGGCGGATTGCAGGCGGACCGGGTGACGCTGGGGGGCGACCTGCGCGCGACGGCGGCGGCGGACGGGTTGTCGACGCAGACCGGCGTGACGGTGGGGCTGGCGGACAGCGGCGTGGCGGCGGGGGTGACGGTGCTGCGCTCCGACGCGACATCGGCCGCGGGCGCGGTCGGCGCGACGCTGGGCGGGGGCGATGATGTGCTGGTGATGCGCGGCGGCACGGCGACGGCGACGAGCGACAACACCAACAATGTCAATGCGGTGACGGTGTCGGGCGCGAACAATGGCGTGGGGCTGGGAGCCTCGCTGGCGTCGCTGGCGACGGCGTCGGAGGCGGTGGCGACGCTGGTGGACGCCGGTGATGGCGCGGACAGCGTGAGCGTGGCCAAGGATGTGAGCGCGAAGGCGGATGCCGAGGCGGATGTGGTGGTGGTGGGTGTGACCCTGTCCGGCGCGGTGAATGGCGTGGGCGCCGGGGCGACGCTGGCGCAGACCGCGGGCACGGCGTTCGGGCGTGGCGCCGGCGTGACGCTGGGGGGCGGCAATGACGTTCTGACGCTGGCGGGCACGGCGACCGCGGATGCGCTGGCGGATATTTCCACGATCGGCGCGGGGATTGCGATTTCGGGCGCCTATCAGGGGGTGGCCGCGGGGGTCAGCGTGCTCGACCTGAGCGGCGATGCCATCGCGCAGGCGGTGGCGGCGGACGGCGGCGACGGCGACGATGCGCTGGACGTGCAGAAGGTGGATGTCGGCGGCAGCGCGACCTCGAAGAGCACGGGCGTGACGGTGAGCGTGGGGATTGCCGCTTTCGGCGTCGGCGCCGGCGGCTCGGTGATCAGCGGCGACACGCGGGCGACGATGCTGTCGGTGGGGCTGGATGGCGGGCTGGGCGCGGATGCGCTGACGCTGCGCGGCGGCGGCTTGGTGGAAAGCAGCGCGACGGCGACGCGCACCGACGTGGCGGTGTCGGGCAGTTTCGCCATCGGCGCGGCGTTCGCGGGCAATTTCCTGGACACGGCCTCGGGCGCCAGCGCGCGCTCGGTGGGCCTGCTGGGGGATGGCGCGTTGGGCATCGGCGGCGGGGCGGATGTGCTGCTGCTGGGCGGGCCGTTGACGGTGAAGGCGACGTCGAGCGCGAAGGGCGCCAGCTATGCCTTCACCATTCCCATCGCGCCGGTGCCGATCGGCGCCAATGTGGTGACGGGCGCGGTGCGGGCGGATGCGGTGGCGACGGGCCTGGAGGGCGGCGAGGGCGACGATATGCTGACCGCGAACGCGAAGGTGGACGCAGGCGCCAAGGCGACGGCGACGGCGAGTTCGCTGTCGCTGGGGATCGGCATCGCGATCAATTATGGCGACCTGTCGACGACGGCGGAGGCGGTTGCGGCGGCGCTGTCGGGCGGGGCGGGGAATGACCGGCTGAGCGTGGCGGCGGGAGCCTCGGCAACCGCGGCGGCGGATACCAAGACCTCGACGCTGGGCTTTGCCATGACCGGCGGCTCGATGAGTTCGCTGGCGACGGATGCGCGCGCGCTGGCGACGGTGCTGGACGGCGGTGCCGGTGACGATGTGCTGGATGCCAGTGGCCTGATCGAGGCGACGGCGACGGGCAGCGCGCCGGTGAGTGCCATCCAGGCGACCGGCACGGGCATGGCGATTTCCGACATGTCGAGCCAGGGCTTTGCGCGGGCCGTGGGTTTGAGCGGTGGCGATGGCGCGGATGCCATCGTGTCGCGCGGGCTGACGCGGGCGGTGGCCTCGGGGACGGTGACCGCCGGCTCGGTGAACGTGTCCCTGGCGGGGGCGGCGGGCAGCCAGTCCGACATTTCGGCGCTGGCGCAGGCGGTGGCGGCTGAGGGCGGCGCCGGCGCCGATGCGGCGGATCTGGGGGCGCTGGATGTGCGCTCCACGGCCGCCTCCTCCTCGAACTCGATCGCGGTGACGATGGTGGGGCTGGGGACGGCGCTGTCCGGCATGGGCAGCGTGGCGCAGGCAAGCGGCTTCGACGGCGGCGCGGGAGATGACCGGCTGCTGCTGCGCGGCGGCGGCACGGTGAGCGGGCTGGCGACCAGCAGCGCGAAATCGACGAGCGTGTCGGTGCTGGGGATGAACATCGATGCCTCCAGCGCGCGGACGGGGGCCGATGCGGCGCTGGCGCGGGGCGGGGCGGGGGCCGACCGGCTGGAGTTGGGGAGCCTGGCGGCGTCGGTGTCGGCGACGGCCAGCGCGGCGGACAAGTCCACCAGCTTCGCGGCGCTGGGGGGCACGCTGGCGCGATCGGGCGTGAACGCCGATGCGGTGGCGCGCGGGCTGGACGGCGGCGACGATGGCGACGTGCTGCTGGCGGGCGGCGACCTGTCGGTGAGCGCGAACGCGGTGGCGGCGACCGAGGCGCTGACCATCACCCTGCTGGGGGGCACGATGTCCCGCGCCGGGGCGCAGGCGACGGCGCTGGCGGCGGGGCTGGATGGGGGCGCGGGTGCCGATCAGCTCCGGTCGAGCGGGGCGCTGGTTGTGAATGCGCAGGGAAGTGTCGGGATGAAGGCGCTGACGGTCAGTGGCGCCAGCATCGGGGTGAGCCGGGCGGACCTGGCGGGCAGTGCGACGGCGGTGGGGCTGGCGGGCGGCGCCGGCGCCGATGGTTTGCAGGCGTTCGGCAGCGTGACGGCGACGGCGACGATGCGCGCGGTGGCGGAGGCGAGCAGTGCCTCTTTGCTGAACGTGTCGCGGACCGATGGCGGCAGCCGGCTGGAAGCGGCGGCGACCGGTTTCGACGGCGGTGACGATGACGATGTGCTGGTGAACGGCGCGCTGCTGCGGGCGGAGGCGAATGCGCTGGCGGCGGCGTCGAGCACGGCGCTGTCGCTGATCGGCGTGACCTTGCAGGATGCCTCGACGGTGACGCGGGCGGCCGCGCTGGGGCTGGGCGGCGGCACCGGTGGCGACCGGATCAGCAACCTGTCGGCGGTGACCGCGGTGGCGACCACCACGGCGCGCAACAGCAGCGTGACGGGGTCGCTGCTGGGCGGATCGGGCGCCAATGTGGCGATGCTGGGCCAGGCGCTGGCGACCGGGATCGATGGCGGCAGCGGGGATGACATCATCCAGAACATCGGCAATGTCAGCGCGACGGCGGCGGCCAGCGGCCAGGCGCAGTCGCTGGATGTGACGCTGCTGGGGGCGGCGAGCTTCGCGCTGGACAGCAGCGCGGAGGGCCTGGCGACGGGCGTGGGCGGCGGTGCCGGCAACGACGAGCTGAGCAATTTCGGCCGCATCGGGGTGAGCGCCGGCGCGACGCTGACCTCGATCGCGCGCAGCGTGAAGGTGCTGGGCGGGTCGGCCGGGCGGCTGGGGCTGGCCGGGCGGGCGACCGGCGTGGGGATGGCCGGGGACGACGGCGACGACAGCCTGTTGAACGCCGCCGGCGCCTCGATCGGCGGGACGGCGAGCGCGACGCTGACCATGGCGGCGACCAGTTTCAACCTGCTGGGCGGCACCGTCAGTGACGGGCTGGCGCGCGGCGTCAGCATCCTGACCGGGATGGCGGGCGGTGGCGGCAGCGACCGGCTGGTGTCGGCGGGGTCGATCGGGCTGGTCTCGGCGGCGACGCTGGTGTCGACCGCGGACAGCGTGCAGGGGCTGGGGGCCAGCCTGTCGGTGGCGGACCTGAGCGCGCGGGCGGCGGCGGCCGGGCTGGATGGCGGCGACGGCAATGACGCGCTGGGCGTGTCGGGCGCGTTGACGGTCTCGGCGGCGGCCAACGCGACCTACAGCGCTTCCTCGCTGAGCCTGGTGGGGCTGGGCGCGGCGGCCGGCGTGCTGGGGGCGGATGCGCGCTCGGTCGGGCTGATCGGCGGGGCTGGCGATGATGTGCTGCTGCTGAACGGCGCGGGCGACGCGCGGGTGACGGCGCGGGCGGAGACGCAGTTGCAATCGAAGGTGAAGGTCGGGCTGGGCGCGGCGGTGGGGCGGGGCGCGGTGACCTCGTCCGGGCGGGCGACGGGCCTGGAGGGCGGCGAGGGCGCCGACACGCTGACCCTGCAGCGGGCGCTGTTCGTGCAGGCCGAGGGCATCGCCGGCTTCGATGCGACGCAGTTCGCCTTTGCCGGGGCGGCGCAGGGCAGCGCGTCGGGTCTGGTGCAGGCCTATGCCCGCGGGCTGGCCGGCGGCGAAGGGGAGAATGCGGTGACGGCGGCGGCGCCGCTGACGGTGCGGGCGATCGCGCAGGCCGATGGCTCGGCGGCGGCGGGGTCGACCATCGGGGCGACCTCCGCGGCGGCGGTGTTGCAGGCCGAGGTGGTGGCCACCGGGCTGGAGGGAGGCCGCGGCAGCGACCGCTTCGTGGCGAGTGGCCCGGTGACGGTGGAGGTGGGCGCCGAGCTGAACAGCAACGCGGTGGTGCGTGACGGGCTGCTGTTCACCGGCGGCGTGGCGCGGACGGTGGTGGCGAGCCAGCTGGTGGCGAGCGGCATCGGTGATTTCGGCGGCAACAGCCATGTGACGCTATCGGACCTGCTGTCGGTGACGCTGCTGCCGGGCGATGTGCGGACGGGCAGCGGGGTGACGCTGGCGAATTCGCTGTCCTTCGGCTCGAAGATCGGTTCCACCACCGAGGCGGAAGCGGTGGCGACGACGACGACCAACGGCTTTGCCCGGGGGGTGTGGCTGGGCGTGGGCGACGCGACGCTGGGCAACAGCGGCACGATCCGGGTGCGGGCGCAGGCGGAATCGCTGGCGCTGGCGCGGGCGGACGGTCTCTCTCAACTGGGTGGTTTCGCCTATGCGACGGCGAACGGCACCGCGTTGTCGGGGGCCGCCGGGGGCGTGGAGGCGGCGGGTGCGCTGACCATGCTGAACAGCGGCATCATCGATGTGCTGGCGGCGCCGACCGTGCGCGGGCTGGCGGATGCCGGGGCGAACGGCGGCGGCTTCACCGATCCGGACGCGGTGGCGAACATCGGCCTGAATGCCAACGGCATCGGCGCGGCGGGCGTGATGGCGGTGTCGGGCACGGTGCAGAATGACGGGCGCATCCTGGTGGTGAGCGCGCCGGTGATCGATGCGGCGATCGCGGTGGCGACGCAGCGCGGCGGCGGCGAGAAGAACACCGACGGTTTCGCGACCGCGACGGCGAACGCCAACGACGCGCGCGCCTGGGGCATCCGGATGACGGGCTTGGCGGACAGCAGCGTGCTGAACGGCGTGGCGGGCAGCATCACCGCCACGGCGGCGCCGGACGTGCTGGCGCGGGCGACGGCGAACGGCACCGGGCGGGAGGGCGACGCGACCGCGACCGCCATCGCCAATGCGTTGAACGCGCGGGCGGTGGGCATCGAGACGGCGGGTGGCAACGACCGGATCGAGAACCGCGGCATGATCGTGGCGGGCGCGAGCCCCCGCGCGGTGGCGGAGGCGGGCGCGACCAAATCCGGTTCCGGCGAGAAATCGGAGTTCCGGCTAGCGCAGGTGATCGGTGCGGATTCGGTGGGGATCAGCGCCGGTGGCGGCAATGACGTGATCATCAACCGGGGTGTCATCAGCGCGGCGACGGCGATCGATGCCGGCGCGGGCAATGACCAGCTCTTCCTGGTGGGCGCCAACCCCGATGTGCCGCAGCCGGTGAACCCCGATGTGACCGGGGTGATCGCGCTGGGCAGCGGCAACGACAGCATCCAGATCGAGGGCAAGATCCGCATCCGCGGGCGGATCGACGGCGGCACGGGCACCGACAGCCTGCTGGCGATCGGGGCGCAGACGCTGGAAGGCGGCCTGGCGAATGTGGAGACGGTGGTGAAGCGCGGGCCGGACGCGCTGGACGTGCGGCAGACGCTGTTCACGCCGCTGACCACGACCATTGAATCGGGCAGCATCGCCATCATCGGCGGGCTGAACCAGGCGGGTGGCAAGCTGACGCTGAACATCCGGGGCGATGGCAGCAACGGCCTGTTGAACATGACGGGCGCTGGCCCCTTCTTCCCGCAGGGCGGCATCGTGGTGGCGCGGGACAATGGCGTTTACAGCGCGGGCACGCGCTGGAACGTGATGCGGGCGGCGGGGTCGCTGAACCTGGCCCTCGCCACGGTGACTTTGCCCAATCCGACCGCGCTGGTGAGCTTTGGCCGCACGATCGTGGACGGGCGGACGTTGCAGGTGGTGGCCAATGTGCGCAGCATGGGCAGCATGGCGCCGCTGGGCGAGGCCCAAAGCCTGGGGGCGGCGCTGGACGCGGCGACCCCGGTGGCGGCGGGCGCCGTGGCGACGCAGGTGGCGGCGTTGCAGCGGCTGCAGAGCGAGGCCGAGGTGAGCGCGGCGCTGGGGGCGATGGCACCGGCGCTGCCGACGCACGCGCTGGCGAGCGGTGGCGCGGCGATGGACGGCGCGGTGGCGCTGGTGGCGCAGCGGCAGGACGGGCTGGGCCTGGTGGCGCGGCCGGGCCTGCGCATGGTGGGCGGCGCGGCGGTGCCGGGGCGGATGGCGGGCTGGGCGGCATCGTTCAGCCAGTCGCCGGGGGGTGCCACGGGGCTGGGCCAGACCGCGGGCTTCGCCACCGGCATGGACTGGATGCCGAAGGAGGAGGTGACGCTGGGGATCGCGATGGTGCGGCAGGTCGGCGAGCGGCAGCTGGCGCGGGGCAGTGGGCAGAGCGACTCGACGCTGCTGACGGCGGCGCTGCGGGTGCAGGCGGGTGAGCGGCTGCAATGGCAGAGCGTGCTGGGGCTTGGGTCCGCGCGGTTCAGTGGGGCGCAGGCGCTGTTAGGGGGCGAGAGCCGGTTGTGGTCGCGGCAGGCGCTGCTGGCGTTCGATACCGGCGCGGTGTGGAGCCTGGACGATGGCGGCCTGATGCCGGCGCTGCATCCCGCTTTCATTGGCGGGCTGAGCTTCCGCCGGGCGGAGAGCGATGGCGAGGCGCGGCTGGCCTCCGGCGCGCTGGGGCTGGTGACGGGCGCCGGGCGGCAGGAGCGGTTCGAGGGCAGCCTGGGGCTGCGGCTGGCGCCGGTGTGGCGGTTCGACGGCGGCGTGCTGGGGCCGCTGACGCTGCGCGGCCGGGTGGAGGCGGCGATGGTGACGCGGCTGGGCGAGGGCGGCGCGCGGGTGGCGGCGCATTTCGCCGACATACCGGACATGCGGTTCGACCTGGCCGGCGCGGCGGGGCCGCGGGCCTGGCTGGACGTGAAGGCGGCGCTTTCGCTGACGACGCCGGGCGGCGCCGGGCTGAGCGCGAGCTGGCGGCAGCGGCAGCTGGGGGCGCTGCCCTCGCGCGAGATCGGGTTGGGGCTGGTGGTGCCGTTTTGAGAGGAAAAGCCATGAAATACATGATGATGGGGTTGGCGGCGGTGGTGTTGGCAGGGCCGGCGGCGGCGGTGCGGATCGTGGAGCGGGAGTATCGGCTGAGCGCGCCCTCGTTCAACGGCGACGGGCGGGACGGCGAGGTGGTGGTGGCGCGCTGGCAGTTCGGGGTGATGCCGGACGAGGTGATCACGAAGGCGCTGTTCAGTTCGCGGTTCGGCAATGAGGTGGCGGATTCGTCGTCGGTCGGGACGGTGAGCGTGAACGGCATCGAGGTGGGATATTGTGGAGGGCCGGGGGAGGCGTGCTGGGACGGACCCGGCGCGCCGATCCGGTTCGAATTCGAGCAGAGCCAGTTCGCGCGGCTGCTGGGGAGCATCGTGGTGCGGTACCGGCAGACGGATTGCTGCGTGATCCGGCTGGGTTCAAGCGAGCTGATGATCCGCACGGCGCAGGCGGTGGTGCCGGAGCCGGCGACCTGGGCGATGATGATCGCGGGGTTCGGGCTGGTGGGCATGGTGGTGCGGCGGAGGCGGGACGGTATGGCACGGCTTGTCTGACGCGAGCGGCGCATGAGATAAGCGGCCCCAGCGGGGGGCCGGGTGATGGTGGTGACCGATTTCGTGGCGCTGGCTCGGCGGATCGGGGATGATCCGCGGTTTCCGCGCGCGGCGGCGCGGCTGTGCGGTGACCTGGTGGATTTCTATGCGGGCGAGCCGCTGGCGATGCGGCTGCTGGGGGACCAGGGGCAGATGCGGGTGGCCGCCATCTGTGTGTATCTGAATCCCCGGATCACGGTGACGGCGGTGCAGCGGCTGGTGCCGGCGGGGATTGCGTCCGCCAACCGGGTGGCGGCGGCGGTGGCGTTGCTGCGCGGGCAGCAGGTGCTGCTGCCGGTGGCGGGCGGTGACCGGCGCACGCAGGTGCTGCGGCTGTCGGCGGAGGGCGAAGCGATGCTGGGGCGCTGGCTGGGGGCGTTTCTGGCCGGCGGGCTGTGCCTGGTGGAGGGGCCGGTGCCGGATCCGGCGGACCGTGCCTTGCATGCCGGCTGGTGCGGGGCCTTTGTGCGGGCGACGCAGGTGCCGGGCGCGTCGTTGAAATCGGGGCCGGAGATGGAGCGCAGCCAATCCCGCCGGGGCGGCGGGTTGCTGCTGGTGGAGCTGCTGCGGCGGGTGATGGCGGGGGAGGAAGCGGGGTTTTCGCGCAAGGGGTTCGCGGAGCGGTTCGGGCTGTCGCGCAGCCAGGTGATCGCGCTGGTGGAGGAGGCGGAGGCGCAGGGGTGGGTGGAGGGGCGTGACGGCGTTCGGCTGACCGATGTGGCGCGGGCGAAGGGGCAGGAGTGGCTGATGCGGTTTCTGGCGATCAGCGTGGCGACGCTGGAGGGGCGGTTCGAGGCGCTGGTGGCGCGGAGCCGGGCGCAGCGGGTGGGGTGACGGGCTGGTGGGCCTGTCTGTCGCCTTGGGCTTGCAGCGCGGAGGGGTGTGCACCCACCCCCGCTCGCTAACGCGAGTCGCCCCTCCCGCTCTCCGCTTCGCGGGGCGGGAGGGGTGTGGGGGTGGTTACAGGCGGCGGATAAGCGTCTTTGTGGTGGCGAGCCAGGGGGCGTCGGCGACGATGATCTGGCGGGCGCCGGGGCGGTGGGGTTGGACCTGGAGCTTGTTGCCCTCGAGCGCGATGAGGCGGCCGAAGACGAAGCGGCCGACGGGGCGGGGCACCAGGACATCGGTGTTGACGGCACGGGCGAAATGCTCGGGTTGCAGTGTTTCGAGCCAGAGCTGGTCGCCGGCGCGATAGTCGCCGACCGAGGATTCCACTGTCAATCCAACGGGTTTGGCGGGGGCCGCGGGCTTGGCGAGCATCAGCGGAGAGGTGAGGGCTTCGGCGCCGTCCGCCGTCAGCGTGGCGGCGACGGGGATTTCGGGATCGTCCTCGTTATGGAGCAGCTCGGCCGGGTTGACCTGAAGCGCGGCGGCGATGCGGTTGACCCAGGGGAGCGTGAGGATGCGGGCGCCGGTTTCCAGGCGGCCGATGGTGACGGCGGTGGTGGGGGGCGTGCAGCGGGCGGCGACGTCGGCCAGCGTGAGGCCCTTGGAGCGGCGGAGGTCGCGGACGCGGGACTGCATGGGGGTTCCTTTGGCTGTTTGGCCTGTGGTTGCAGGGCTTTGCCGCGAAAGCAAGGAAAATGTGCCGGAATGGCATTTTTTTGCTTGACTTTTATCGCCAGTATGGTTATATCGGTGTCATGAGGAGAGCGGATATGGTATCTGCCCGGCGGACAGGGAGGCGGCGATGGAACGGAAGGCCGCTTCGGGCGCGCCGGCGGGCGCCCTGATCGCGCCGCACGACGGGCCATTGGCGTGGTTCGGGGTGGGGGTGGTGATCGAGGGCTGGACGCGGGACGGGTTCCGCTGGCCGGCGCATCCGCGGGTATCGGACTGGCGCTATGTCGCGCGGGCCGGGCAACTGCCGCCGGAAGGCGACTGGTCGACCTGGCTGGTGATGGCGGGGCGCGGGTTCGGCAAGACGCGGACCGGTGCCGAATGGGTGCAGAGCGTGGCGATCGCGCATCCGGGGAGCCGGATCGCGATGATCGGGGCGACGGCGGCGGATGTGAAGGCGGTGATGGTGTTCGGCGAGGCCGGGCTGATGGCGGTGGCGCCGCCGGCGGGACGGCCGAAGTGGAAGAGCGACGATGCGCGGCTGGAATGGCCGGGCGGGTCGGTGGCGGAGACGTTCGGGGCGGTCAATCCCGAGATGGTGCGGGGCCATGCGTTCGATTTCGCCTGGTGCGACGAGCTGGCGCATTGGCGCCACCCGGAGGCGGTGTGGGCGAATTTGAAGCTGGCGCTGCGGCGGGGGAACCGGCCGCGGGTGCTGGTCTCGACGACGCCGAAGCCGATGGGGTTGTTGCGGGCGCTGCTGAAGGATGACCGGATAGCGGTGTCGCGTGGGGGTACGCGGGAGAATGTGGCGAACCTGCCGGCGGCCTATCTGGAGGAGGTTTATGCGGCCTTCGATGGCCGGGAGATCGGGCGGCAGGAGCTGGATGGCGAGCTGCTGAGCCAGGTGCCGGGGGCGCTGTGGTCCCTGGACATGATCGCCGCGGGGCGGAAGCCGATGGACGTGGCGGCGAAGCGGGTGCTGGTGGGGGTGGACCCGCCGGCGACCGACGGCACCTGCGGCATCGTGGTGGTGGCGCTGGGCGCGGACGACGAGGCCTATGTGCTGGCGGATTGCAGCATTGCGGACGTGATGCCCACGGGCTGGGGCCGGGCGGTGCTGGCGGCGGTGGCGGACTATCGCGCCGACGCGGTGGTGATCGAGACCAACATGGGGGGGCGGATGGTGGCGGATGTGCTGCGGCAGATGGATGCGGGCGTGAAGGTGATCGAGGTGCGGGCGGCGGCGGGCAAGGTGGCGCGGGCGGAACCGCTGGAGGTGCCATACCGCGCGGGCCGGGTGCATCACACGCGGATTTTCGAGGCGCTGGAGGCCGAGATGTGCGGGATGGTGGTGGGCGGCGGCTATGCCGGGCCTGGCCGCTCGCCGGACCGGGCGGATGCGCTGGTGTGGGGGCTGACGGAATTGTTGCGGCTGGAGGTGAAGGGGCCGCGGGTGGTGGGTCTGTGAGGCGGGCTGGCCCCCTCCGCTCGCTGGCGCGAGTCGCACCGCCCTTGCCGGGGGAGAGGTTGAGGCGGCCGCGGACGGGATGGACGGGCTGGCCCCCTCCGTCATCGGCCTTTGGCCGCTGACACCTCCCCCGCAATCCACCCCACGAACAAGTTCGCGGGGGCCCCAGGGGCGGGGGAGGGGCTTGAGGGCTTTTGGCGGGTGATGGGGCACGGTGCGGCACCGCCCCCACCCTGACCCTCCCCACTCTACGCTTCGCGTGGGGGGAGGGGAGGCACCCACCCCCGCTCGCTTCGCGAGTCGCCGCTGACGCTTTGCGTCGTCTGCGACTCCCCGCTGTCTGCTTCGCAGCGCGGGAGGGGTGTGGCGGACGGTATCTGATGAGGGAGAATGGCGATGAAGAAGATTTGGGCGTGGTTGCGGGCGCGGGCGGTGGAGCCGAGCACGTGGACGGGGGTGGCGGTGATTGCCGGCAGCCTGGGAGCACATCCGGAACAGGCGCTGACCATTGCGCAGGGCATTGGCCTGGTGGTCGGCGGGACGCTGATTGGGACGCCGCGCGGGGTGTCGCGCGAGATCATGGGGGGTGACGCCTGATGCGCTGGCCGTTTTTCCGGAAGGCGGCGGCGCCGGCGGCTCCGCTGCGGCGCTGGGCGCTGCCGGGGGGCGGCGGGGAAGTGCCGCAGGGCTATGAGGCGCAGCTGCGCGCCGGCTATGGGCGCAATGCCATCGCCCAGCGGGCGGTGCGGATGGTGGCGGAGGCGGCGGCGAGCGCGCCGCTGATGGTGGACGGGGTCGACCATCCATGCATCGCGCTGGTGGCGGGGGAGCTGGTGGAGACGCTGGCGACGCAGCTGCTGCTGCACGGCAATGCGTTCGTGGAAACGGGGCTGAATCATGCCGGCATGCCGGCGGCGCTGTGGGCGCTGCGGCCGGAGCGGATGACGCTGGAGACGGATGTTGCGGGCTGGCCGAAGACCTGGCTGTATCGGGCGGGGGGCAGCATCGCGCGCTATGCCGCGGAGGGCGACGCCGCGGCGCCGGGGTTGCTGCACCTGAAGATGGTGAATCCGCTGGATGACCATTTCGGCATGGGCTGCCTGGGGGCGGCGAGCGATGCGGTGGCGCTGCTCAATCGCGCGGCGGCGTGGAATGCGGCGCTGCTGGACAACGCGGCGCGGCCGAGCGGCGCGCTGCTGCTGGACGGCAAGGACGGCTGGCTGTCGCCGGAGCAGGTGGACCGGCTGCGCGACGAGCTGGAGCGGGCGTTCCAGGGGGCGGCCAATGCCGGGCGGCCGATGCTGCTGGAGGGCGGCCTGCGCTGGCAGGCGATGGCGATGACGCCGGCGGAGATGGATTTTGCTCGGGCGCGCGAGGCGGCGGCGCGGGAGGTGGCGCTGGCGTTCGGCGTGCCGCCGATGCTGCTGGGGCTGCCCGGTGATGCCACCTATGCCAATTATGCCCAGGCCAATGTGGCGCTGTGGCGGCTGACGGTGCTGCCGCTGCTGGGGAAGATCTTGCGGCGGCTGTCGGGGCATCTGGGGCTGTGGTGGCCGGGGGTGCAGTTGTCGGTGGACCTGGATGCGGTGCCGGCGCTGTGGAGCGACCGGGAGAGCCTGTGGCGGCATGTCGGGGCGGCGGACTTTTTGAGCCGGGACGAGAAGCGCGCCTTGCTGGGCTGGGGGGCGGAGGCATGAGCGCGGTGGTGCGGATCGCGGGCTATGTCAGCCGGTTCGACAGCGTGGATCGGGGCGGCGATGTGGTGCGGCGCGGGGCGTTCGCCGAGGTGAAGGCCGGCGTGCCCCTGCTGTGGCAGCATGATGTGACGCGGCCGGTGGGGCGGGTGGAGAGCCTTTCCGAGGATGCGCGGGGGTTGCGGATGGTGGCGGCGGTGGCGGCGGACAGTGCGGGGGGCGCGGAGGCGCTGGCGCTGGTGCGCGGCGGCGCGGTGACGGGCCTGAGTTTCGGTTATCGCGTGAAGCGGGCGCGCGGGCTGCCGGGTGGCGGGCGCGAGCTGCTGAAGCTGGAGCTGATCGAATGTTCGATCGTGACGCTGCCCATGCAGGACGCGGCGCGGATCGGCGCGGTCGAGGGTGTTGACGGGGCAGAGGTGGAGAGACTGGCATGAGCGACTATGAGGTGAAGGCGGATGCGATTGCGGATGTGGCGTTCGGCGGCGATGGGCCCGACCATGGCGCGGAGATCGCGACGCTGCGCGGCGAGGTGGCGGCGCTGTCCAAGCGGCTGGTGGAGCGGGGGCGGCCGCTGCTGAGCGAGGTGAAGGCGGCGAAGGCGGAAGGCGGTTTTGCCGAGCGCTATCTGCGCAAGGGTCTGGAGCCGCTGGTCGAAGTGAAGCGGCTGAGCGGCTCGGCGGGGTCCGAGGGCGGCGTGGCGGTGCCGGTGGAGATCGACAGCGCGATCGAGGTGGCGCTGCGCGCGGCCTCCCCCCTTCGCCAGATCGCCACGGTGGTGCGGGTGGGCAGTGCCAATTACCGCAAGCTGGTGGCGAAGGGCGGCTTCGCCAGCGGCTGGGTGAGCCAGACGGGCGCCCGGCCGGAGACGGCGACGCCGGATTTCGTGGAGGTGACGCCGCCGGTGGGCGAGCTGTACGCCAATCCGGCGGCGAGCCAGGCGATGCTGGATGACGCGATGTTCGACGTCGAGGGCTGGCTGGCGAGCGAAGTGGCGGCGGAGTTCGCGCGGGCGGAGGGCATCGCCTTTGTGAATGGCACGGGCATCAACCAGCCGAAGGGGTTTCTGACGGGGCAGACGAGCGCGGACGGGGATGCCGCGCGGCCCTGGGGCACGGTGCAGCATGTGGCGAGCGGGCTGGCGGGCAATTTCGCGCCCGGCACCGGACCCGACAAGCTGATCGATGCGGTGCATGCGCTGAAGCCCGGCTACCGGCAGGGGGCGTGCTGGGTGATGAACAGCAACACGCTGGCGCGGTTGCGGAAATTCAAGGACGGCGACGGCGTGTTCGTGTGGCGGCCGGGGATCGGCGAGGGGGTGCCGGCGACGCTGCTGGGCTATCCGGTGGTGGAGGCCGATGCCATGCCGGACGTGGGGCCGGACAGCCTGAGCATCGCGTTCGGCAATTTCGCCGCCGCCTATGTGATCGCCGACCGGGCGGAGACGGCGGTGCTGCGCGATCCCTATTCCAACAAGCCGTTCGTGCATTTCTATGCGACGCGGCGGGTGGGCGGCGCGCTGGTGAACAGCGAGGCGGTGAAGCTGATAAAATTTAGCGTCGTTTAAGCCGGCTGCGCCGGAGAAGGCGGCGCATTGGCGCCGGCGCCCTTTGGGCTTGCGGCCTTCGGCCGGAGGTTTGAGCGGCAAAGCCGGGTTTTGGGATGAGTTCCGGCGGGCGCTGAAGGGCGCTCGCTGAGCCGGCGCCCGCGGGGTTGGCCCGTGGCGGGTGAGAGCGGGCCGACCCCATGGCGGGGGCGGGCGCCGGCAGTCTTTTGGCTTTTTCGGGAGAATGAGCGGCCATGGCGATCGTGTCGGCGACAGTCGAGGGCAATGGCTGGGTGCTGGCCGTGCGCGGGGTGTGGGGAGCCTCTGCCTTCGCGGATTTCGTGCTGGAGCCGGATGCGGCGGCGCGGGTGGCGGTGAGCGTGACGCAAGCGGCGGGGTTCGACCGGGTGGCCGGCCAGGCGGTGGCGAACAATGCCCGCGCTCGGGTGGCGATGGTGGCGGTGAAGCCGCTGCGGCGGGCGTTTCCCAACGCGGGGCAACTGGACGAGGTGAACCATGGCGGCGGCGAGCGCACCGTGCGGTTGGCGCTGAGCAACCGGGTGCATGGCGGCGAGAGCGTGAGCGTGGCGTTTGCGGCGGGGTGGCGGACGGGCGAGGGCGCGGCGGTGGTGGCCGCGGTCAATGGCAGCACGCGGACGGCGGCGCTGCCGGTGATGCGCTGGGCGACGCCGGCCTATCAGCGGCAGACGGGGCCGTTCCGTGTCGACCTGCTGGTGGCGAGCCATTATCCGATAGCGGCCGACGCGGTGGCGGCGGTGCGCTTCCAGGTGACGGACGGCACGACGGTGCTGACGCAATGGGTGACGGCGACGAGCGTCAGCGGCGATGTTGGCGATGGCCTGCGCTGCTGGGGGGCGGTGATCAACCCCGCGGGGCTGAATGCCGGGGTGGTGACGGTGCACGCGACGGTGTTTCCGTGGATCGGGGCGAGCCGCTCCACGGGTGCCGCGCAGGGGACGGCGACGAGCGGGTTCGGCACGGCGGCGGTGGTGGGGCTGGGCGTGGCCTGGGACCCGGCGGGGACGCGGTATCCGGAGGCGCATGTGTTCGTCGATCCGGCGGGCGGCAGCGCGACGGCGAGCGCGGGCATGGTTTATGCGAGCGCGGCGGCGGCGAAGGCGGGCAGCAAGGCGGCGAGCATCAGCGTGGCGGTGCAGGCGCTGTATCTGGCGAACCGGAGCGCGGCGGCGGCGAACGGGCTCTCTGCCATCACGCGGATGGCGGACAATGGGGTGATCAGTCTGGCGGCGGGGAACCATGCCGGGCTGGGGAGCCAGAGCGTGACCAGCGGGCTGATGACGGCGGAGTGTGCGCTGGTGATCCAGGGCGATCCCTCGCTTGCCGATGCGCGGGCGCAGGTGGTGCTGGCGACGGCGGCGGGGGCGCCGGCGATCCGCAGCACGCGGCACCTGCTGCGCAACCTGACGCTGGAGGTGGGAACCAACACGCTGGCGGCGGCGGCGCAGCGATACTGGCATCTGGACAATGTGACGGTGCGGGGCAAGGCGGGGCAGGCGACGAACGGGGTCGCGCCGTTCCTGGCGCCCAATGCCGGGGAATGGAACCTGTCCGCGACGCGGACGCGCTGGTGGCAGACGGGCAGCAGCTTTCTGGGCAGCAACGGGCGCTTCGGCCTGGTGCGCAACTGCGAACATGCGCGGATGGCGGAGGCGCTGTGCCTGGTGGGGAACAGCCAGATCGCCGATGCGAGCGTGACGGTGGTGGTGAATGCCTGGGGCGGCTGGGGCAACCAGAGCGTGGGCAATGGCGATGCGGCGTCTCAGGCCGATGTGGTGATCTGGGGCAACCGGGCGATGGCGCTGACCGGGCGGGCGATCCTGTGGCCGATGTGGGGGGGTGGCAATGCCGCCGATCCGGGGCGCTGCGTGCGCGGGGTGGCGGTGAACAATGTCGCCGAGCGGGTGAGCACGCTGGGGAGCGGGGAGCCGCTGTGGAGCCTGGGGGAGGATGCCTATGAGATCGGGGTTGACCTGATCGTGGAGGGCAACAGCTTTGCCGGCGAGCGGTGCAATTTCCACAATGATCCCAACGACACGGTGACCAACCTGGCGCATCTTGGCTGGCGGGTGGCGAACAATGTGTTCGACTGGGCGGCGACCAAGCATGACGACTTCGTCGACGGCACCCATGGCGCGCGGCCGGCGCTGACGGGGGCGTGGGAGCTGCTCTATGGCGTGGGGTTCGAGGGCAATGTGCACCTGCTGCGCCATGGCAGCGCGGCGAATTTCGGGTTCGAGAGCGATGGCTTGCGCAGCGCGCGCAACCCGGTGGTGGGGCAGCCGGGCAATGGTTGGGCGCGGTTCGCCAACGACCGCTGCAAGCTGAGCGGCGGGGCGACGACGGGGGGCGGGGATTACCGGCCGACGGCGGGCGCGCCGATGCTGGCGCGGGCGACGCGGGGCCAGCTGGCGGTGGATGCCAGCGGGCGCGAGCGGGCGGCGAGCTGGGCCGCCGGGGCGCTGGAGGCGGATGTGGCGGTGGTGCTGGCGCCGGCGGGGGCGGTGAGCGCGACGCGGGCCGGCGGCCCGGCGCTGGGCTGGCGCGGGGTGCTGGCGGCAGGCTCGGCGAGGAGCGGCGGACGGGCCGGGGCGGCGCTGCTGGGCTGGTCGGGCGGGGTGTCGCCGCTGCCGGGGTGGCAGGCGGTGCGCGGGGACGGTGCGGGCCTGGTCTGGGCCGGGGCGCTGCTGGCGCGGGCTGGCGGGCTGGCGACGGTGTCGGGCGAAGCGGGATTGGCGTGGGCGGGCGTGCTGGCCGGGGAGGCCGCAGCGCAGGCGGGGCGCGGGGATGCGGGCGCGCTGGCATGGCGGGGGGTGCTGGTGGCGCTGCCGGGGATGATGCGGCTGGTGTCGGCGGAGGCGGGCGTGGCGGCGGTGGCGGGCGGGCCGCTGCGGGCGGCGGCGCGGCGGCAGCGGCGGGTGACGGGTGACGTGCGCGGGCGGCGCGCGGAGGCGATCGAAATCTGAAGGAGAGTGACGATGGGCAAATGGGTGGCGGATGTGGTGCTGGACGGCGCGTTGAACATCGTGGCGGGGGCGACGCGGATGGTGGCGGTGAATGGCCAGCCGGCGAGCTTTGCCGCGGCCAATGCGGGCAAGCTGGCGGAGGCGGTGATGGCGCCGGCGGACTTCACGCTGGCGGCCGGCGACGTGTCGGGGCGGAAGGTGACGGTGGCGGCGAAGAACGGGCTGGCGGTACTGAGCAATGGCTCGGCGGACCATGTGGCGCTGCTGGATGCGACGCGGCTGCTTTATGTGACGACGTGCCCGGTTCAATCCTTGCCGACGGGGGGGACGGTGAACTTTGCGGCGTGGGCGGTGGAAATTGGCGCTCCTGTTTGAGGCTGCGCGATAAATCGTCCAGGCCGGGGCTGCAAATGGCGATTTGCTGCGCTCCGATGCTCACGACCATCAAGGTCGCTGCGCTTCGGTGCTCGCAAATCACCATTTTCGCCGACGGCCTGAACAATTTCTCGCACAGCCTCTCAGCGGAAGACTTCGCTGGTCTTGGTTCGGGTGTTGATGACGGAGATGGCCGATGGAGCTGTTCCTGAAGGATCCGGTGGGGAGCCTGGATTATTCGGTGGCCTGGGGTGGCGAGTGGCTGGCGGGGCGGTCGATTGTGTCGAGCGACTGGTCGGTGCTGCCGGTGGAGGCCGGGGGGATCGTGTGCGGCGCCGCGGCGGTGGCGGATGGCGTGGCGGCGGTGAGCCTGTCGGGCGGGATCGCGGGGCGGGTCTATCGGGTGAGCAACCAGGTGACGCTGAGCGATGGGGCGCGTGACGCGCGGCTGTTGCTGGTGCGGGTGGAGGCGCGGTGATGGAGACTGTGGGCGCGGTGCCGGCGGTGTCGCTGGCGGAGGTGAAGGCCTTCCTGCGGGTGACGCATGACGCCGAGGATGCGCTGATCGCGGCGCTGGCGCGGGCGGCGACGGAGGCGGTGGAGGCCTGGACGGGGCAATTGCTGATCGAGCGCAGTGTTTCGGTTGACGTGGCGGTGACCGGGCCCAGGTTGCGGTTTCCGCTGTGGCCGCTGGTGCGGGTGGAGGCGGTGAGCTGGCTGCCACGCACGGGGGCGGCGCCGGGCGCGGTGAATGGCTGGAGCGTGGCGGTGGATGCGGCGGGCGCGAGCTGGGTGACGCATGGGCTGGACGTGCGCGACGGGCTGTTGCGCGTGGGGGCGCGGGTGGGCCTGGCGAAGGACTGGAACGGGGTGCCGGAGACGGCGCGGCTGGCGGTGTGCCGGCTGGCGGCGGTGGGCTTTGCCCGGCGCGATGGCGGCGAGGGGTCGGCGATGCCGGCGGATGTGGCGGCGGCGCTGCTGCCGCTGCGGCGGGTGGCGCTGTGAGCGGCGAGCTGTCGGGTGCGCTGCGCGAGCGGGTGGTGATCGAGCAGCGGCTGGGCGCGGGCTGGGCGGCGGGGGAACCGCGCTGGGCCGAGGTGGTGCCGGAGACGGCGGGCGTGGTGCAGGCGGATGGCGAGACGCGGGTGCAGCGCCGGCGCTGGTGGGTGCGGTGCCGGGCGGAGTTCGTGCCGAACCTGTCGATGCGGGTGCGCTGGCGCGGGCGGGCGTTGCGCCTGCTGCGGCGCGAGGAGGATCCGCGCGCGCCGGGCGAGGTGCGGATGCTGGTGGAGGATATGGATGGTTGAACATATGGCGATGGCGGATGCGGCGCTGCGGCTGGTGACGGCGCGGGCGGTGGCCTCGGGCCTGGTGGTGCAGGGGGCGGACGGCGGGCTGCGGCTGTCGGGCGCGGGGCTGCGGGCACGGCTGTGGGGATCGCGGCAGGCGGATGCGGACGCGGCGCTGGGGTGGCTGCGCGGGGCATTGCGGTGAGCGCGATGGCCGCCAGCCTGGCGGTGCAGGCGATGCTGGTGGCGGCGCTGGAGGCCGATCCCGCGCTGGCGGGGGTGGGGGTGCATGACGCGCCGCCGCCCGATGCGGCGGTGCCCTATGTGACGGTGGGGCCGGATGTGGCGCGCGACTGGGGCTGGAAGGGTGGCGGCGGGGTGGAGCACCGGCTGACGCTGACGCTGTGGGAGCGCGGTGAGGGGGTGGCGGACGCGAAGCGGTTGTTGGCGGCGGTGGAGCGCGCGGTGGCGGCGCTAGAACCGGAGCAGGATGGCTTTCGGCTGCTGCTGAACCGGCTGGAGCGGGGATCGGTGCGGCGCACGGGCGGGCTGTGGACGCAGGGGCTGCTGGAATGGCGGATGGTGACGGTGTGGGAGAATGGCGATGGCGATTGAGCGGGGCGCGGCGTTTCTGCTGAAGCTGGGCGATGGCGCGGTGCCGCCGGGCTTTGTGACCGTGGCGGGGATGCGGACGACGCAGCTGAGCATGGCGGCGGAAACGGTGGTGGTGACCAACAAGGGCAGCGGCGGCTGGCGCGAATTGTTGAGCGGAGCCGGGGTGCGCTCGGTCTCGGTGAGCGGGGCGGGGGTGTTCACCGGGTCGGCGGCGGAGATGCAGCTGAAGGCGGCGGCGCTGAGCGGCGACATCCTGGCGTGCGAGCTGAGTTTCGAGGGGGGCGAGCGGCTGCGCGGCAGCTTCCAGGTGGCGCGGCTGGATTACAGCGGCGATTTCAACGGCGAGCGGACCTATGCGGTGATGCTGGAGAGCAGCGGCGCGGTGGTGGCGGCATGAGCGGCCAGGTCAATCCGTTGCGGGGTGAGGTGTCGCTGGCGCTGGAGGGCGGCGAAATGGCGTTCCGGCCAAGCTTTGCCGCGCTGGTGGCGGCGGAGGCGGAGGTGGGGTCCCTGTTCGCGCTCATTGAGCGGGCAGGGCTGGGGGATTTGCGCATCGGCGAGATGATCGCGCTGCTGTGGCATTGCCGGGCGCGGCGGGATGAGAGCGAGACGCGGGAGGCGTTTTCGGAGCGGGCGCTGGCGGCGGGCGTGGTGGCGCTGATGCCGGTGGTGAAGGTCTTGTTCATGCAGCTTTTGTCGGGGGCTTGATGGCCCCCTCCCGCTCGCTGGCGCGAGTCGCCTCCCCCGCAAGCGGGGGAGGGTTGCCGTTGCCTTGCCTTCGGGTGGGAGAGGCTTTGGGGTTGGGAGCGGGTGATGCTGGATTTCGCGGGGCGTGCGCTTTGGGCGGCGCGGGTGGCGACAGGGGTGCTGGGCTGGTCGCCGGCGGATTTCTGGGCGGCGACGCCGGCGGAATTGCGGCTGGCGGTGGAGGGCCGGGCCGGGCGGTTCGGGGATGAGGGAGCGCTGGACAGCGTGGCACTGGCGCGGTTGCAGGAGATGTTGCCCGATGGATGAGGAACTGGAGAGCCTGGTGGTGAAGGTGCGCGCCGATGGCGCGGGGTTCGCGCGCGAGGTGGCGGCGATGCGGCGCGAGCTGAGCGAGGGGATCGGCGAGGGCGCGGGCGCGGCGGCGCGCGGGCTGGAGAATGCCTTGTTGCGGGCAACGCGCAATGGCCGGGTGGGCTTTGACGATCTGGGGCGGGCGGCGCTGCGGACGCTGGGGCAGATCGCGGCCGAGGCGCTGAAGATCGAGGTGGGCGGTGGCGGGCAGGGTGCGTTGACGGCGGCGATTGCCGGCCTGCTGGGGGCGCCGGGGCGCGCTGTGGGCGGGCTGGTGTCGCCGGGGAAGGCCTATCGCGTGGGCGAGGCGGGGCCGGAAACCTTCGTGCCGGCATCCTCGGGCCGGATCGTGCCGCATGGCGGCGGCGGGCGCGGGCCGGTGAATGTGACGGTGAATGTGGCGGTGCCGCGCGACGCCGGGGCACCGTTCATGGCGCGGACCGGGGCGCAGATCGCGCGGCAGTTGCGCCAGGTGATGGGGAGCGTTTGAGATGCTGCGGCACTGGCTGGCGGAGGCGGGGGATCGGCAGCGGTGGGAGAGCGTGAAGCGCTTCACGCCGCGGCTGTGGACGGTGGCGTTCCCGCGACCGATGACGGCGACGCTGGCGGCGCCGGGCGCGGACGAACTGACGGTGACGCTGGCGTTCGTGCGGCGCAACGACCTGGCGGGGCTGGTGTGGGAGAGCGTGGACCGCTGGAGCCATCCGCTGCTCGGCTATGAAACGCGACGGGACTATCGGGGCTGCGTGTGGCGGTTCCGCTGGCAGGCGGGGGCGGGGGTGAAGCCGCTGGACGCGGTCAATGGCCCGACGCTGACGGTCGAGGGGCGGGACGCGGCGGGGGTGCCTCGCACCTGGTATGTGCGGTTGTGGAATTACGCCGTGGGGACGCCGTGGGACGCGGTGGTGACGCTGGATTTCGATGCGCTGGCCGGCGGGTTCCTGCATCCGGCGGAAGCGGACCCACTGTGGGCGGGGGATATCGACCGGCTGTCGATCTCGCTGGTGGCGGCGGATTATGACGGCGTGGAGGCACCGCTGGCGGCGGCGGTGGAGACGGCGGTGACGCTGTCAGGGATGCGGTGCGACGGCCCGGGATCGGTGTTGCGACTGGGGGATGCGTTCGTGCCGGCGCATGGCGTGGCGATGGCGAGCGGTTATGACGACAGCTGCCACCAGGCGCCGGAGCGGCTGGTCGAGCAGTGGATCGCGCTGGGGTATCGGGGGCTGGTCAACCACTATGTCGGCATGAGCCATTATTATGCCGTGGCGTGGGATGGTTCGGGCTATCGGGTGAACGCGGCGCGGACGCTGGGGGCGCCGGCGGCGGCCTGGCACGCGGCGCTGGCGCGGGCGTGCGCGGCGGCGGGGCTGGGGCTGATCTGGTCCTTGTCGTTCGAGATTTTCGCGGCGAATGCGCCGCTGGACTGGGTGCAGCGTAAGGCGGACGGGAGCATCGGGCTGACGGGGTGGCAGCCGCCTTCGGCGCTGGTGTCGCCGTGCCATGCGGCGGCGGTGGGCTGGCTGTGCGAGGTGGCGGCGGCGTTCGCGGACATGGCACTGGCGGCGGGGTTGCCGCTGCATGTGCAGGTGGGCGAACCCTGGTGGTGGGTGGGGGCGGATCATGCGCCCTGTTTCTACGACCCGGCGACGCGGGCCGCCTGGGCCGCGGAGCGGGCGGTGCCGATGCCGGTGGTGACGGACGTGCGGGTGGCGGTGGATGCCGGGACGGCGGCGATGCTCGACTGGCTGGGGGGGAAGCTGGCGGCGGCGACCTTCGCGGTTCGGGACCGGGTGCGGGCGCTGGGGGCGGTGAGCTATCTGTTGTTCTATGCGCCGCAGGTGCTGGGCGTGGCGGAGCTGCATCGGGCGAACATGCCGGCGGCCTGGGCGGCGCCGGCATGGGATGTGTTGCAGCTGGAGGATTATGATTTCGTGACCGGTGGTGACGCGCTGGGGATGGCGCGCGCGAGGGACGCGGTGACGGGGGCGCTGGGGTATCCGGCGGCGGGGCAGC
Organism: Sandaracinobacteroides saxicola; assembly: GCF_014117445.1. Lineage (NCBI taxonomy): Bacteria > Pseudomonadati > Pseudomonadota > Alphaproteobacteria > Sphingomonadales > Sphingosinicellaceae > Sandaracinobacteroides > Sandaracinobacteroides saxicola. Next base: position 530,525 of record NZ_CP059851.1, read on the forward strand.
ATTACCTGTCGGGCTTCGTGCTGCGGGGCGAGGAGCGGTTCGTGCAGTGGCCGCGGATCGTGGCGGCGGCGGGGGAGGCGCGCGCGCGGGGGGTGGCGGCGGTGTTCCTGTGGGCCTGGCCGCAGGTGGCGCGCGACGGACTGACATTATGGGCGAGCGGGGAGGATGGCGTGGGGACAAGCGGGGCGGATGCGTTTCATGATGTGCGGTTTCCGCTGGAGCTGGGGTATAATGCGGCGGGCGGCCCGGAGTTTTCGACGCAGGTGGCGCTGATGGCCTCTGGCCATGAGCAGCGGAACAGCGCCTGGGCGAGCGCGCGGTTGCGCTTCGATGCCGGGCTGGGGGTCAGGTCCGAGGCGGACCTGGTGGCGCTGGTGGCCTTTTATCGGGCGCGGCGGGGCCCGGCGCACGGGTTCCGTTTTCGCGATCCGCTGGACAGCAGCTCGGCGGCGGACAATGGCGCGCCGGCGGCGGGGGATCAGTGGCTGGGCGTGGGGGACGGCGTGCGCTCGGCCTTCGCGCTGGTGAAACGCTATGGCGAGGGCGGGGACTGCGAGGTGCGGCGGGTGACGCGGGCGGTGCCGGGGACGGTGCGGGTGGCAGTGGACGGGGTGCCGGTGACGGACTGGCTGCTGGGCGATGGCGGCGTCGTGGAACTGGCGGCGGCGCCGGCGGCGGGGGCGGTGGTGAGCGCGGGGTTCCGCTTCGATGTGCCGGTGCGCTTTGCCGAGGACCGGCTGGATGTCTCGATCACCGGCTGGCGCGTGGGGGAATTGCCGAGCGTGCCGCTGGTCGAGTTGCGGGAGGCGCCCTGATGGAGGGGCTGGCGGGCGAGGTCACGCGGCTGGCGTTTTGCTGGCGGCTGCTGCGGCGCGACGGCGTAGCGCTGGGGCTGACCAGCCATGATGCCGCGCTGGTGATCGGCGGGCTGCGTTATGAGGCGGCGCCGGGGATGACCCCGAGCGCGGTGGTGGCGAGCGAGCGGTTCGAGGCGCAGGGGATGAGCGTGGAGGTGGCGCTGGGCGGGGTGTTTTCTGCCGCGGACCTGGATGCCGGGCGCTGGGCCGACGCGATGTTGCGGCTGTTCGTGGTCGATTGGGCGGCGCCGGAGGCGGGCTCGGTGGTGCTGGTCGAAGGGCGGCTGGGGGATCATGTGCGCGAGGGCGCGCTGGTGCGGATGGAGCTGCGCGATGGCTTCGCGGCGCTGGAGCGGCGGGAGCCGCCGCGATACTCGCCGACGTGCCGGGCCGAGCTGGGGGATGCGGCGTGCGGGGTGGACATGACCGGGCGCCGGGTGCGGGTGCTGGCGGACGTGGATGGCGATGGGCTGCGGTTGCGTGCGGTGCTGGCCACGGCGGACTTTGTCGAGGGGCGGGCGCGGGTGCTGTCGGGTGGGCTGTGCGGTTTGACGCGGCGGATCGTGGCGGCGGAGGCGGGGCGGCTGGTGCTGGAGGAGGCGCTGCCGGCGGCGGCGGGGCCGCTGGCGGTGATGCTGTGGCAGGGGTGCGACCGGCGGCTGGCGACCTGTGCGGGGCGTTTTGGCAATGCGGTGAACTTTCGCGGGGAACCGGATGTGCCGGGGAGTGATGCGCTGGTGCGCTATGGCGGATGATGGCAGACATGCCCGCTGGGCGGGAATCGTGGCGGGGGCGAGGGCTTGCGTGGGCGCGCGATTCCGGCCGCAGGGGCGGGGGCCGGGCGACTATGATTGTGTCGGTGTGGTGCTGGCGGCGGCGGAGGCGGCGGGAATCGGGCTGGGGGCGTGGGATGGTTATGACTGGCGGCATGCGTCGGCGGCGATGGTGCGGCGGGGCCTGCGGGCAGCGGGGCTGGTGATGCGTGACGGGGCAGGGGTGGCGGGCGATGTCGGCTGGGCGGCCCCTGGGGGGAGCCAGCATCTGGTGGTGCGGGGTGAAGCGACGGTGATCGAGGCGGATGCGACGCGGCGGCGGGTGGTGGAACGCGGGCTGCTGCCGGGGGATGGCGCATGCGGATGGTGGCGGCTGCCGGAGGGGGAGTGAGCGATGGCGACGCTGGTGTTGACGGCGGCGGGGCAGGCGGTGGCGGGGCCGCTGGGGGCGGTGCTGGGGCAGTCGCTGGGAAGCGGGCTGGATTCGGCGCTGTTCGGGGGTGGCCGCGGCGCGGCGGTGGCGCAGGTGCAGCAGTCGCTCTATGGCGCGCCGATTCCGCGCGTGTTCGGTCGGGCGCGGGTGGCCGGCAACCTGGTGTGGATGGCGGAGCGGCCGGCGGCGCCGGTGCGGGGCGGCAAGGGGGTGCCGACGCCGGGCGTGCGGCAGTCTTTCGCGGTGGTGATCGCGCGCGGCGAAATCCGGGACATCGGGCGGGTCTGGGCGGACGGGCAGTTGCTGCGGGATGCGGCCGGCGTGTGGGCGGTGCCGGTGCGCTGGCGGCTGTATCGGGGTGGCGAGACCCAGGACATCGATGCGCGCATCGCGGCGGAGCGCGAGGTAACGGGCGGCTATCGCGGGCTGGCCTATGCGCTGTTCGAGGAATTGGACCTGGGGCCGTGGGGCAACCGGATTCCCAACCTGTCCTTCGAGGTGATGGGTGCCGATGGCGCGCCGGGGGACTGGGCGGCAAGGCTGGGTGAGGAAGCGGGGGTGACGGTGACGGCGGACGCTGGCGCGGCGGCGACGGGGTTCGTGGCCGATGGTGCGCTGGCGGAGGCGGTGCCGACATTGGCGCTGCTGGGAGGGTTGCAGCCGCTTGCCGCGGTGGATGGCGCGCGGCTGTGCGATGGCGCCCGACTGTGGCGGGTGCCGGCGGGCGAGGTCGATGCGGTGGCGGGTGACGCCGGTTTGCCGATGCAGCGGCTGCGCGGCGGTGGCGCCGTGGGCGATGTGCTGGTGGTGCATGCCGATCCGACGCGCGACTATCAGGCGGGAAGCCAGCGGGTGGCGGGTGTCGGGCGCGGGCCGGCGCGCACGCTGGAGTCGGGGGCCTGTTTGAGTGGCGCCGAGGCGCGCGCGCTGGCCATGCGGGTGGCGCTGCGGGAGAGTGGTGCGCGCGAGCGGTTGCGATTGTCGCTGGGCTGGCGCTGGCTGGGGATCCGGCCGGGCGATCATCTGCGGGTGGGCGACCGGGAGACGCGCTGGCGGGTGGTGCAGGTGACGCTGGTGGGGATGATCCTGGAACTGGATTGCGTGCGCGACGACGCGCGCGCGCGGGTGCCGGAGGTGGTGCATGACAGCGGGGCGGTGGCGCCCCAGGTGGTGATGCCGCCGGTGGCAGGCTGGGCAAGGGGTGTGGAGCTGCCCTTCGTACCGGGGCGGGCGGCGGCGCTGTGGGTTTTGGATGGGCCGGCGCAAGGCTCGGCACGCTATGTGCGGGTGCGCAATGCGGCGAGCGACCGGGTGACGGGGCAGGGCTGGCGGCAGGGCGGCGCGGCGCGCGGCTCCTTGCTGGCGGCGTTGCCGCCGGGGCCGGAGACGATGTGGGACGAGGCAGCGCTACTGGATGTGCAACTGGCAGAGGGGGCGGTGCCGGAAGCGCGCGCGGCGCTGGCGGTGCTGGAGGGGGACAATCTGCTGTGGGTGGGTGGCGAAGTGCTGCAATACCGGCGGGTAACGGCGCTGGGCGGGGGCCGGTGGCGGTTGCAGGGGCTGTTGCGCGGGCGGATGCTGACGCCGGCGACGGCGCATGCCGCCGGGAGCGAGGTGCTGTTGTTCGCGCTGGACGATCTGGCGGACAGCGGGGTGGGTGGCGATGCGACGGGCGCCGCGATGACCGTGGAGGTTCTGGATTCCGTCGGCGCGGTGGTGAGCGGGCCGCCGTTGACGCTGCAGGGGCTGGCGCTGGCGCCGCTGGCACCGGCGCATCTGTCTGTGCAGCGAACGGCCGAGGGGGGGCTGTTGCTGCGCTGGGTGGCGCGCGATCGCAGCGCGACGGATTGGCAGGGCGTGGCTGCGACGTCGGGGCCGTGGCGCGTGATGCTGGCGGTGGATGGCGGTGTGGTGGTCGAGCGACGTTGCGACAGCTGTGCGCTGGGGATGTCGGCCGCGGAGCTTGGCGGGCCGTTGGCGGAAGCGGTGGGCGCCATGGTCATGGTGGAAGCGCTGGGCGTGGGGCCGGAGGCGTTCCGGACGGCGTGGCGGCGCGTGCGGTTATAAGGGAGAGGGCGCGATGGAGGCGATGACGGCGTTGCTGGGACTGCCGCTGCTGGTGGCGGGGCAGGGGCAGAAGGATGTGACGCACAATGAGGCACTGCTGCTGCTGGAGGCGGTGGTGGCGGGGCAGGTGGAGAGCGAGGACCTTGCGGTGCCGCCGCCGGCGGCGACGCCGGGCCAATGCTGGCTGGTGGCGCCGGGGGCAAGCGGACTGTGGGGTGGCCGGGCGCAGCAGCTGGCGGTGATGAGCCAGGGGGGCTGGCGCTTTGTCGATCTGCCGGTGGGGCATGTGGTGCGGCTGAAAGGTGGGGAACGGCGGGAGCGGACGGACGAGGGATGGCGGACGATCGTGCCGGAATTGCGCGATGCGGTGGTGGTGGCGGCGCCGGCCGGGGGTGCGGTGGTGGATGCCGAGGCGCGCGCGAGTCTGATGGCGCTGCTGGCGGGATTGCGGTCTTTGGGCGTGCTGGCATAGCCCGCGGTCCGGCGCGCGGAGGCTGCGCCATGTTGCTTTGACGACACAGTTTTCAGATACATGCCCCTTGCGTTGGGAACGAACGGTCGTCTAGAAGCGTTAGGCGCCCGTTAATGTATCTGAAAGGGGATGAATATGCGCAAAATTGCCGTAGCAATCGCGCTGGCGACCACAGCGCTTGCTGGTTCGGCCAGTGCGCGTGATGGTGCCTGGTATATCGGCGTTGACGCCGGTCCGATGATTTCCGAAGCAACGTCTTTCAATCTGAAGAATGCCGCGGGAGTGACCACGCCCAACGCGCTGCGCATGACCTATATGACGGGTTATGATGTCGGTGGCACGCTGGGCTATGATTTCGGCCTGTTCCGTGCGGAATTCGAAGTGGCGCACAAGGACGCCAACCTCGACAACATCACCGTGAATGGCACGATCCCGCCAATTCGCCAGGCGAATGGCGTGATCGGCGTGCCCCCCAGCGGCCCCAATGCTTCGGCCGACGGCAATGCGCGCGTCCTGTCCTTCATGCTGAATGGCATGTTTGATTTCGGTGGTACCGAAACGCCATGGAGCGGTTTTGTTGGTGGTGGCGTGGGTGTTGCCCGCGTGAAGCTGTCGCAGTATCAGCTCGCGAAGTTCGGCAATACCTTTGTCGATGACAGTGATACCGGCGTTGCCTGGCAGGCATTGGCGGGGATCCGTCGTGCGCTGAGCGACAAGGTGGACCTGTCGTTGAAGTACCGCTTCTTCAACGTGAACAGTGTGAGCACGCGGACGACCAACGGGTTGCCGTTGGATGGTCGTTTCCGTAGCCACAGCATCCTGCTGGGGCTGTCGTTCAACCTGTTCGAGCCGGCGCCTCCGCCGCCGCCTCCGCCGCCTCCGCCTCCGCCGCCTCCCCCGCCGCCTCCGCCTCCGCCGCCGGCGCCGGTGCAGACGGTTCCGGGACCGTTCCTGGTCTTCTTCGACTGGGATAAGTCGGACATCACGCCGGAAGCGGCAGCGATCCTGGATCGTGCGGCTGAAGCCTATGTGCAAACGGGGCAGACCTCGGTTGTCCTGGCGGGCCACGCCGACAAGTCGGGCAAGCCCGACTATAACCAGAGACTGTCGCAACGCCGCGCTGACGCCGTGAAGGCCTATATGGGCAACAAGGGTGTGGCCGGTGGCCAAGTGACGACCGAAGCGTTTGGTGAAAGCCGTCCGCTGGTCGATACCGCCGATGGGGTGCGTGAACCGCAAAACCGTCGCGTGGAAATCACCTTTGGCGCGCCGATGGCACCGGCCCAATAAGGCTGGCTTCATCGCCCAACAGAGAAGCCGCCCGGAAACGGGCGGCTTTTTTGTTGGGCAGTTGCGTTTCGTTCAAGAGGGCGAAATCGACGGCTTTTCGGTCATACCGATGCCATAAAATCCTTTCGTTTAATGGCCATCCGTTCATATGATTTTTCGTTGACCAGCTTTCACGGCCTGGGCCTGAGCTGGTCATTGCGGTCCAGCCACGACTTCATCTGCGAAATTTCCGATTGCTGAGCTCTGACGACGTCTTGAGCGAGCTTTCGAACCTCTGGATCGCGCCCGTGGCGCAGTGCGACGTTCGCCATCAGCACTGCACCTTTATGATGTGGGATCATCCCGCGCATGAAGTCGATGTCGGCATCGCCCGTATAGCGCTGATTCATCCCCTTCATCATGGCATCGTGGGCGGCACGAAAGGCGGTTGTCGATGCGGTTTCAGTCGCGGTCTGCGATGACGTCTCGACGTGCTCGGCATGCCTGTCAGCATGAGCGGCCATCGGCAGAAGGCCGACCGAGCCGATGGCCATCCAGATCGCCATGCCGATCATCATCAGATTTTCAGTCAGCGAAACGAATCCGAGCGGAACATTGCTCGAGCCGCCGACACAGGCGCATTTGATGTCGCGTCGATCAACATAGACCGCCTTGAACACCGAGACCGCGCCAATCGTCCCAATGAAGAGGGCGATCGGGACCGACAGCCATGTTAGCACGCCTGCAACCATCAACAGCCCTGCAGCTCCTTCGGCAAAGGGGTAAATATACCCGTAAGGCACCCAGCGTTTGGCGAGCAGGTCGTAATTGAGGAACATCGTCGCAAACGTCTCGACATTCTGAAGCTTGAGCAGGGCCAGGACGACCATCGAGAAGCCGATGAACCATTCGGCCGCGCGCAGGGTAAAGGCGTTACCGCTGACCGCGTAACTTGCCGCCATTGCGAGCAGTGCCGTCATAGTGAACACCGCGATCACCGGTCGATATGAGGTCACCTTGGGGTCGGTGACAGGCTTACCGAGAAAGCGCCGCAGGTCGTCATGTCCGCCGATCCGTTGTCCGCCGATGAAGATTTGCGGCGTCGTCGCCACCTCAAGCTCGGCCTTGAACGCATCGGTTTCTTCGCGCGTCGCCAAGCGGTGATCCTCGATCGCATAGCCCGCGCGCTTGAGTAAATGCAGCGCCTTCAAGCCGTGGGGACAGGTATGGCCGGGTATCTCCATGCGATAAATGACAGCGGTCTTTCCCGAGCTTTTGTTGCTTGCGTCCAACACTGTGTCACTCCTTGAAATTGTGTTGGAACGCTTATAACTTCCGTACCATGGTACAGAGTCAAGCCATGAGTTCATTCACGGTCGGTCAGCTTGCCGCGCATGGCGATGTCGGCGTGGAGACCGTGCGCTTCTATCAACGCAAAGGCTTGCTGAATGAGCCTCCTCGGCATGGCGGCATCAGGCGTTATGGAAGCGAGGACGTGCGACGGCTGCGCTTCATCAAGCGTGCGCAAGCTGCAGGATTTACGCTTTCGGAGATCGGCGAATTGCTCCGCCTTGAAGTCGGCCGCGACCGTGATCGGGTGCGTGAGCTTTCAGTGCAACGTGTGGCCGCACTCAACGAACGGATTGCCGACCTCGTCCACGCGCGTGATGCTCTTCAAAGGCTGGCGACGACTTGTGCCAAAGGAAGCAAAGGGCCTTGCCCGATTCTCGCTTCGTTCGAAAACTAACGCTTTGCGAGGTCGCTGTCTCGAGATGACAGCCACTTGCGACTGAAATGCGTGGTATCAACGGCAAAAGCGGACAGTCAGCTCCCGCAACAAAGCTGTCACGATGGCGAAGTTAAGGGGGTGATTGTGTTGTCTTTCCCAACAGCATCACGATCGAATCCGTGTCAGTCTGCGAGTTGCAGTCTGACCTTGCCGGCGCGGAGCCAGCCGAAGCCTTTGGGTTCGGCGTAGCGGGGAAGCGCCGCCTGCATCAACGCGGCGACCTCGGCATCGAGTGCGGGACAGCCGCTGGGGTTGCGGATGCGCACCTGGTCCGGGCGGATGGGGGTGCCGAGTTCGTAGCTGTTGGGATATTTCGCCTCGATATCGAAGGTGTAGATGACGCCGCCGGGGCCGGGGACGAGCGAGGGGCAGAGCCTGTCGTTGACGACCCGGCGGGCGAGAGCGGCCATGGGCTGAAGCGCGGTCGCCATTTCGGCGCGGTCGATCCAGAGGTCGCCGACGGACAGGCGGGGAGTGGGCGCCGCGTTGAGGGGTATGGCGCCGAGCAGCAGGGCAAGGAGCAGCGGCTTCATGCGGGTTCCTTTCGGACGAGAGTGCCCGCGCCCTGGCGGGTGAAGATCTCCAGCAGCATGGCGTGGGGCACGCGGCCATCCAGGATGACGGCGGCATCGACTCCCCTGGTGACGGCATCAACGCAGGTTTCCAGTTTCGGGATCATGCCGCCGCTGATGGTGCCGTCCGCGATGAGGGCGGCGATGGCGGCCGGGTCGAGATCGGTCAGCAGGCGCTTGTCCTTCGAAAGGACGCCCGGAACGTCGGTGAGCAGGAACAGCCGGGCGGCGCCGGTGGCGGCGGCGATGGCGCCGGCCATGGTATCGGCGTTGATGTTGTAGGTGTGGCCGTCGGCGCCGGTGCCGATGGGCGCGATTACCGGCACCATGTCGGCGGCGGTCAGGACATCGAGCAGGGTGCGGTCGACACCGGTCGGGTCGCCGACGAAGCCGAGGTCCACGACCTGTTCGATCATGCTGCCTTCATCACGACGGGTGCGACTGACCTTGGTGGCGGTGATGAGGGCGGCATCCTTTCCGGAGAGGCCGACCGCCCTGCCGCCGGCCTGGTTGATCCAGGTGACCAGCTGCTTGTTGATCGCGCCGAGCACCATTTCGGCGATTTCGGCGGTGGCGGCGTCGGTCACGCGCAGGCCATCCACGAAGGCGCTTTCATGGCCCAGCCGTTTCAGCATGGCGCCGATCTGCGGCCCGCCGCCGTGGACCACGATCGGCCGGATGCCGACGGCTTTCAGGAGGACGATGTCCTCGGCGAAATCGCGGGCGAGTTCCGGGTCGCCCATGGCGTGGCCGCCATATTTCACCACGAACACGGCGCCGGCATAGCGTTGCAGATAGGGAAGGGCCTCGACCAGGACTTCGGCCTTGGCCAGCAGCTCGGGCGCGGGGGCGTGGCGGGTTTCGGCGAAGGGCTTGGCGCTCATGACAGTGGCGTAGCGGATTGTCAGCCGAGCGAAAAGGCACCCCGGATGCCGTCGATGACGATCTGGCTGGCGAGCGCGGCGAGGATGACGCCGAGCAGGCGGGTGATCATCGCCTCGACCTTGTGGCCGAGCAGGCGCATCAGCGGCCCGGCGGCGAGCAGCGCGGCGAGCGTGAGCAGCAGGACGAGGGCGAGCGCGGCGAAGACGACGGCGGTTTCGGTGGGACCCTTGGCCTCGCTGGTGAGCAGCATGACGGACGCGATGCTGCCGGGGCCGGCGATCATCGGGATGGCCATGGGGAAGACGCTGACATCCTCCACATGCTGCTGCGCGACTTCGCTGGCGCGGGTCTCGCGGCGGGCGGTGCGCTTTTCGAACACCATGTCGGCGGCGATCAGGAACAGCATGATGCCGCCGGCGATGCGGAAGGCATCGAGGCTGATGCCGAGCGCGGACAGGAAGGCTTCGCCGACCGCGGCGAAACCGACGAGGATGGCGCTGGCGATGGCGACGGCGCGGATCGCCATGGCGCGGCGGTGCGCGGGGGTCGCGCCGGTGGTGAGGCTGGTGAAGATCGGGGCGCAGCCGGGCGGATCGATGACGACGAGCAGCGTGACCAGTGCGGAGACGAAGAGTTCGACGAGCGGCCCGGTCATGTGGCAGCCCGTGCGGTTGCCGCGGTCAGAGTGTTTTCGAGGAGGCAGGCGATGGTCATCGGACCGACGCCGCCGGGGACGGGGGTGACGGCGCCGGCGACCTCCATGGCTTCGGCGAAGGCGACGTCGCCGACGAGCTTGTGGCCATCCCCCGACGCGACGCGGTTGATACCGACGTCGATGACGGTGGCGCCGGGTTTCAGCCAGGGCCCGCGGATCATTTCCGGACGGCCGACGGCGGCGATGACGATGTCGGCGCGGGCGGTCAGCGCGGGCAGGTCGCGGCTGCGGCTGTGGGCGATGGTGACGGTCGCGCTCTCGTTGATGAGCAGGCTGGCCATGGGCCGGCCGACGATGGTGGAGCGGCCGATGACCAGCGCCTCGGCGCCGGCGATGCCGCCGAGCGTGCGGGTGAGGAGGCGGAGGCAGCCGAGCGGCGTGCAGGGGACGAGGCCGGGAAGGCCGGCGGCGAGGCGGCCGGCATTGAGCGGGTGGAAGCCGTCGACATCCTTGGCCGGATCGATGCGCGCGATGACGGCATCGGCGCGGCATTGCGGCGGCAGCGGCAACTGGACGAGAATGCCATCGACGCTGTCGTTGGTGTTGAGCGCATCGACGAGCGCGAGCAGGTCCGTTTCGGTCGTGGTGGCGGGCAGGCGGTGTTCGAGGCCGCGGAGGCCGGCCTCGGCACAGGCGCGGGCCTTGCTGCGCACATAGACGGCGCTGGCGGGATCGTCGCCAACGAGGACGACGGCGAGGCAGGGGGCGCGGTGGCCGGCGGCGGTGCGGGCGGTGACGGCGGCGGCGACATCGGCGCGCAGGGTGGCGGCAATGGCCTTGCCGTCTATGAGCGTGGCGGTCACATCATCAGGTCCATGGCGAGGCCGGTGAGCAAGCGCTGCACCAGGATGATGGCGAGCACCAGCAGCAGCGGCGACAGGTCGATGCCGCCCATGTCCGGCAGGACGCGCCGGATCGGGCGGACGAGCGGGCCGATGATACGGTCGAGGCCATCGATGACGGCGCGGACGAAGCGGTTGTGATAGTTGATGACGTTGAAGGCGACGAGCCAGGACAGGATGACCTGCGCCAGGATGATGTAGATCAGCAGTTGCAGCAGGTAGGAAATGAAGCCGAGAAGCTGGCCGAGGGTGTTCATGCGATGCTCCGCTTTGTTGCCCTGCCTCTAGCGACTGTTGCGGCGCGCGGCTAGGCGTTGCGGGTGACTGTTTGCGCGCGCATTACCCGGTTGAGCCTGACGCGGTTCCGCAACCATGCGGCGAGCGTGATGGCGCCGGGCGATGCGGATGTCGTGCTGCTGACCGGCGACAATGGCGCCGGCAAGACCAATGTGCTGGAGGCGCTGAGCCTGCTGGCCGTGGGGCGCGGGCTGCGCGGCGCGGCATTGTCCGACATGGCGCAGGCGGGCGGCGGCGGGGGATTTGCGGTCGCGGCGGCGCTGGGGGAAACCTTGCTGGGAACCGGCACGGCACCGGCGGCGCCGGAGCGGCGGGCGCTGCGGGTGAACGGCGCGGCGGCGCCGCTGGGGACGTTGAACGAATGGCTGGCGCTGTCCTGGCTGACGCCGGCGATGGACCGGCTGTTCGTGGACGCGGCATCGGCGCGCCGGCGGTTTCTCGATCGGCTGACGTTGCCGCTGCGGGCGGAGCATGCGACGCACGCCAGCCGCTATGAGGCGGCGATGCGCGCGCGGACGCGGTTGCTGACCGAGGAGACGGCGCCGGATGGTGACTGGCTGGCGGCGCTGGAGGCAGCGATGGCAGCGCATGGCGTGGCGCTGCACGCTGCACGGGTGGAGACGGTGTCGGCGTTGGACAGGGCGCTGGATGCTGCCGGCGAAGGCGATTTTCCGCTGCCGAAGCTGGCTCTGTCCGGGTGGGAGGCAGCGGACGAAGTGGATTTCGCGGCCGCGTTGCGGCGGGCGCGAGGCGTGGATGCAGCCGCCGGACGGGCGACGGTGGGGCCGCATCGCACGGACTTGTCCGTTGTACATGGCGGCAAGGGCGTGGCGGCGGCGCAGGCCTCCACTGGCGAGCAGAAGGCGTTGCTGAGCGCGATCATCTTGGCGCATGCCGAGTTGGTGGCGGCGCGGCGGGGGGCGACGCCGATCCTGCTGCTGGACGAGGCGACGGCGCACCTGGACGCGCGGCGGCGCGCGGCACTGTTTGCGCGGCTGGCGCGGCTGGGGGCGCAGAGCTGGGTGACGGGGACGGACGCGGCGCTGTTCGACGGTGTGGTCGCGGCACGCTTTCGGGTGGCGGGGGGCGCGGTTCAGGCGGCGTGACGCCCACAAAAACCGTGCATTTGCGGGGGGTGCGGCCTATAGGCTTGGCATGAGCGAAACATACGAAAACACGCCGACCGAAGGCGCCTATGACGCCAGTGCCATCCAGGTCCTGAAAGGGCTGGAAGCGGTGCGGAAACGGCCCGGCATGTATATCGGCGACACCGACGACGGCAGTGGCCTGCATCACATGGTGTTCGAGGTGAGCGACAATGCCATCGACGAGGCGCTGGCCGGCCATTGCGACCGCATCGACATCACGCTGAACGCCGATGGCAGCATCACCGTGCTGGACAATGGCCGCGGCATCCCGACCGGCATGCACCCGACCGAGGGGCGGAGCGCCGCAGAGGTGGTGATGACCGACCTGCACGCCGGCGGCAAGTTCAACAATGTCGAGGGCAACAGTTACAAGGTCTCCGGCGGGCTGCACGGCGTGGGGGTGAGCGTGGTGAACGCGCTGTCCGACCGGCTGGACCTGCGCATCTGGCGCGACGGGCATGAGCATTTCATGCGCTTCCACCAGGGCGTGCCGGAAGCGTCGCTGAAGATCGTGGGCCCGCAGGGCGACCGGCGGGGCACCAGTGTGACCTTCATGCCGAGCATCGAGACGTTCCGCAACGGCATCGAGTTCGACTTCGAGCGGCTGGAGCATCGCTATCGCGAGCTGGCGTTCCTGAACAGTGGCGTGCGGCTGTTCCTGACCGATGCGCGCCATGCCGAGCCGAAGACGGTCGAGCTGTTCTATGAGGGCGGGGTGGCGGCATTCGTGCAATATCTCGACCGGGCGAAAACCCCCCTGATGGCGTCGCCGGTGGCGATCCGCGGCAAGCGCGACGAGATCGGCATCGACGTCGCGCTGCAATGGAACGACAGCTATTATGAGCAGGTCCTGGCCTTCACCAACAATATCCCGCAGCGCGACGGCGGCACGCATCTGTCGGCGTTCCGCGCGGCGCTGACGCGGACGCTGAACAATTATGCCGAGCGCAGTGGCCTGTTGAAGAAGGAGAAGGTCGGCCTGAACGGCGACGACATGCGCGAGGGCCTGACGGCGATCGTCAGCGTGCAGCTGCCCGATCCGAAGTTCAGCAGCCAGACCAAGGACAAGCTGGTCAGTTCGGAGGTGCGGCAGCCGCTGGAGAGCCTGATCGCCGACAAGCTGGCGGAGTGGCTGGAGGAGAATCCGGCGCCGGCGAAGGCGATCATCCAGAAGATCATCGAGGCGGCGATCGCGCGCGAGGCCGCGCGCAAGGCGCGGGAGGCGAGCCGCAAGGGCGCGCTCTCCATCGCATCCCTGCCCGGCAAGCTGGCGGATTGCCAGGAGAAGGATCCGGCGAAGAGCGAGCTGTTCCTGGTGGAGGGCGACAGCGCCGGCGGCAGCGCCAAGCAGGGCCGCGACCGGCATTTCCAGGCGATCCTGCCGCTGCGGGGCAAGATTTTGAACGTCGAGCGGGCACGGTTCGACCGGATGCTGTCGTCCAAGGAAATCGGCACGCTGATCCAGGCGATGGGCACGGGAATCGGCCGGGACGAATTCAACCTGGAGAAGCTGCGCTATCACAAGATCGTCATCATGACCGACGCCGATGTCGATGGCGCGCACATCCGCACGCTGCTGTTGACCTTCTTCTATCGGCAGATGCCCGAGCTGATCCGGAACGGCCATTTGTTCATCGCGCAGCCGCCGCTGTACAAGGTGAGCAAGGGCCGCAGCGAAAGCTATCTGAAGGACAATGCGGCGCTGGACGAGTATCTGATTTCGGCGGGGCTGAACGGCCTGTCGCTGGTGACGGGCAGCGACACGCGCACGGGTGCGGACCTGGCCGCGCTGGTCGATCATGCGCGGCGGATGAAGCGGTTGATGACCTATGTGCCGCGGCGCTATCCGCCGGCGCTGGTGGAGGCGATGGCATTGGCCGGCGCGCTGGACCCTGAGGCGGGGGATGAGGCCGGCGTGGCCGCGCGGCTGGCGGCCTGGCTGAACGCCGGTGGCGGCGGCTGGACGGTGGAGCCGGCGGTGGAGGGCGGGTTCGTGATCAGCCATCTGGACCGCGGCGTGACCGACAAGCACATCATCGACCGGGCCTTCATCGCCAGCGCGGAGGCGCGCAAGCTACATGCGCTGGCGGCGGAGCAGGCGGCGGTCTGGGCGGTGCCGGCGATGCTGGGAACGGCGCCCTTGCGGCGGCCGGCGGAACTGCTGGAAGCCGTGCTCGACGCCGGCCGCAAGGGACTGTCGGTGCAGCGCTACAAGGGGCTGGGCGAGATGAACGCCGAGCAGCTGTGGGAGACGACGCTGGATCCCTCGGCGCGGACGCTGCTGCGGGTGGATATCGGCGATGCCGGCTTGGCGGATGAGACCTTTACCGCGCTGATGGGGGATATCGTGGAGCCGCGGCGGGAGTTCATCCAGCAGAATGCCTTGAGCGTCGCCAACCTGGATATCTGACAGGCGCTGGGGGGCGCCATCACTCTTCACTGGAACTGGGGGGCGGTTATGGCGTAGCCTTTGTCGGCTTTGCCAGGAGAGAATCATGGGTATGCGTTATCGGATCGGATTGGTGGCGATGGTCGGTGCGCTGCTGGCGCAGCCGGCGCTCGCACAGAAGAAGCAGGATCCCGAGGACAAGGCGGCGGACATCGTGGCACAGCCGGTGCGGGATCTGGGGCTGGACGAGAAGAAGGTGGCCGAGGTGCTGACGAAGGCGCGGGACAATCCCTATTCGCGTGCCGGGCTGAGCAGCTGCAAATCCTACGTCAACGCCGTCGCCGAACTGGATGCCGTGCTCGGGCCGGATTTCGACCGGGCGAAATCGAGCGGCAAGGCATCGGAGGAGGATGTCGCTGCCGGCGTGGCCGGTGGGCTGGTGAACGGGCTGATTCCGTTTCGCGGCCTGATCCGCGAGGTTACCGGGGCGGCGAGTGCCGACCGGCGGGCGCTGGCGGCGGCCATGGCCGGGGCGACGCGGCGCGGGTTCCTGAAGGGTACGGCGCGGGCGAAGGGCTGCAAGATCTGATCGCTTGCCGAACGTCGCGCGACGCTTGAAAATGCGGCACGATCCCTGCACCTTGCGGCAAAGGGGGTCGTGCCATTCAGCCGGGGTCGGAACTGCATCTGGGAATCATCGCGCGCAGTTTCGATTGCGCGCCGGATGTCGCGCGCGCGGTGGCGGCGCGGGCACAGCTGCGGCGCTGGCCGGCACAGGCGACCATGGTGGCGGCGGGCGGCGAGGCGGGGGGCGCCTACCTGATGCTGGGGGGTGAGGCGCAGGCGCTGGCCTATACCGCGGCGGGTCACATGGTGCTGCTGGGGCGTTACCTGCCCGGGGATTTGTTCGGCGACATGGCGGGGCCGGCGGAAAGCGAGCATGACCTGGTGGCGTTGCTGCCGAGCGAGGCGGGGCAGTTCACCAGTGCAACCTTCGTTGCATTGGTGGAGATGCATGGGTGCATCGCGATTGCACTGGCGAAACAGCTGACGGCGCGGCTGTCGGCGGCGACGCGGCGCATGGTGGAGGTGGCGACGGTGTCGACCACGGGCCGCATCCATGCCGAGCTGCTGCGGCTGGCGGGCGACGCGCGGGTGATCCGGCCGGCGCCGGTGCTGAGCCAGCTGGCGATCGCGTTGCAGACGACGCGGGAGACAGTGAGCCGGACCATCAGCGCGCTGGAGAAACGCGGCATCGTGCGGCGGGAGGATGGGGCGCTGTTCATCGTGGCGCCACACCGTTTGGAAGAACTGCTGGAATGAAGGCGTTCAGGCCGCGCTGAGGGCGAAGAGGCGCAAGGTGTCGCGGCTGCGGGGCGGGATATGGTCGCCGACATAGTCGGCGTGCAGCCCGCCGGTGTCGTGGGCGAAGAGGGCGGTGGCGAAATCCTCGCTGACATAGATGGCGCCGGGCGGGGTGACGGGTTCGATCCGGGCGGCGAGGGTGACGGCGCCGCCATAGAGGCCCTGGCCGTGGGCGAAGGGATCGAACGCGGTGTGCGCGATGCCATAGTGGCCGGCGACCCTGAGGGCGAGGCTGGCGGGGAAATCAGGACCGGCGGGCCGCTGATTGAAGCCCTGTTGCAGGGCGAGGGCGGCGCGGGCGGCGTCGGCGACATCCTCGAACGCGATGATCAGGTTCTGGCCCCAGCTTCGGACGTGCAGCGGCGAGGTGGGGAGGCTGTTGACGGCGGCGCCGAGGCTGGCGGTGAAGTGGCCGAGGAAGGCGGGGACGTCGGCGTCGGGCAGCTCATCGAAGCCGGCGACATCGGCGTGCAGGATGGCGGCGAGGCAGCGATGGCCCGGTTGCGGGTTGACGCCGCCCGTGCCGCGGGGCTGGGCGCGGGGATAGCGCAGGATGTGCTGGCGGCGGCCGCTGGCCTGCCAGATGCGGCCGTCGCGGATGGCGGAGCCGCCGCCGCCGAAGGGGCCGTCGCCCTGGTCGGCGATCAGCAGCTGCACGGCGCCCGATTGCAGGCGGGCGGCGTTGAGCGCGGCGGCGCCCATGGCAACCTCGCCGGCAAGCTCGGTGGCGAGCGGGACATAGGGGCCTTCGATGCGGGAGAGTTCGCGGACGCTGCTGGCCTGCTCGAGCGCGGCGAGGAAGCGCGGGAGCCAGACATCGCCATAAGGCAGGATGGACTGGGCGATGAAGGTTTCGCGGGTGACGGGGAGGATGATGTGGAGTTCGGCGCCGCGGGCGAGCAGCGCTTCGGCGACGAGCAGGTCGGCGCCGGCGGCGAGCGCGCCATAGCCGAAGCCGATGTTTTCTCGGTTGAGCAGCGCGGCGATGGCGGTGGTTGCGGCGGCGCTGTCCGCGCTGCCGGGCAGCAGCGACAGGTGGCCGGCGAAATGCAGGCTGCGCGGCGGGCGGTGGGCATCGAGCCAGGCGGCGTCCGTGCCGGTGCATTCGGCGATCAGCGCGAGTTGGCGGAGCGTGGAGGCGTGATCCTCCCAGGCGTCGGGCGCGTGGCCGCGGGCGCGGGTGAGGGCGGCGTCGGCGTCCCTGACCTCGCCACGCAGCAGCAGCGCCTCGGCGCGGGTGGCGGCGAGATAATAGGGGGTTTCGGCAATGTCCGCCGCGTCCAGCCGGGCGAGCACGTCCGCGGCGAGGGTGCGGGCGGTGCCCGTGTCGCCGGCGAGGCAGGTGAGGGTGGCGACGTTGATCAGGGTGTAGGGCGCGGGGGCGAGCGCGTCGGCGGAAGCGTAGGCCGCGGCGGCCTGGGCGAAGAGGGCGCGGCGTTGTTCGCCGTGGCTGCGGAGCGCGCGGTCCTTCAGCAGCCGGCCCTTGACGGAGAGGGCGGCGGGGTCGGTGGTGGCGGCCTCGAACCCGCCGGCGCGGAACTGGGCGCTGGCATAGTCCAGCGCGCCGGCGCGCGCGGCGGCGATGATGGCGGGAAGGGTGGTCATGCGGCCTATCCCCCTTGGCGTGGTGGCCCATCATTGGGGACGCGAGGGTCGATGACAATGGTCACGCCGTTGAAACTGGTGCCCTCTTCGGCATAGGGCGCGCGCAGGAAGAGTTCGAAGGCATAGCCTTCGCCGATCCCGGGGGTATCCGGCATGATCGGGCCATCGACGGTGCAGCGCAGCAGCGGCCGCTTGTCATTGCCGACAGCCCGCGCTTCCAGGTTGTAGAAGCGCTTGTTTGCGAGGAAGTGGCGGAAGGTTTCCGGTGTGCCGTCGTTGCGCCAGCGGGTCTTGGCGGCGATGAAGATCAGCGGGTCGGGGCAGTCTTCGTTGGCGGGGCTGAAATCCCAGGCATCCTCGTCCAGGAAGATGGAGAGGTAGGTGGAGGGCTCGGGGAAGGCCAGCGCCTCGAAATTATAGCCCCATTTGATGAGCCGCTTTTCCGGCGCCTTTCGTCGCCCGTCACCGGGGCGGGAGAGCCAGATGAGATGATCCTCCATCTGGACAATGGTGCGGTCGCCGAGCGGGGCATGGTGCTGGCGGACGTAGAGCGTGAAATCGCGGTTGAGACGGAGGTAGATAAATTGGATGTGGGTGGGCGGGCCATTTTTCGGGGGCTGTATCTTGCTGACGGGCTCGCCGTGGGGGGTGCGGAGGCCGGTGTTGGCGGGGGTCATTATGCTTCCTTCACGCCTGCGCTGGGCAGGACAATCGAACAAATACATGGCGGGTCGGGTTAAGCGTGGCGATCACGGATCATCCGGCGGCCCTTGGTTGCCGGTGGGTGGGTCCAGGATGAGGGTCAGTTGGCCGGCGTTGCCACCAGAGCCGTCGGCCATGGTTAAGAGTGTATAGATGTCCATGGCGTAAAGTTCTTTTTCGTTCTCATCAAGGTTACCAGTGCTTTTTTGGCAATGGTTGATGAAAGCAAAGGCGCTTCGGGTTTTACCGGAAATCTGCAGGTCGAAATTCTTGCCGTCGGCGAATGAATAATTTTCATTATAAACTGTTGTGTCACCTGGCTTGTCTGTCGGGGAATGGATAGGTGGAATCTTGCTGCTGCTGTCCGGGAAAGTGCAGTTGGGTTCGTTGATCGCGAGGACGATCCATATCCGGTTCTTGAATGCGATGGGAACGCTGTTTTCTTGGAAGTTTCGACCTAGCTCAACCCAGCCATTCGGCAAGCTGCTTGATGAAGAGAGCTTCGTTTCGAGTGCCTGGACGGCGCCGCGGGCAGCGGCGTGGTCCAGGCGCGATGAACCGGCCACGGCAAATCGATAGCCGGCTACGGCCAGCCGCTGGTTGACGAAGCCAATGCGAAAATACTGGATCCGGCGGGGAAACGGTTTGGCAAGCGCCTCATTTTCCGATGCAACAACCTCGCGGATCGGTCCGGCGGACAGCGTGCCTGCGCGAAACGAGGCAAGCCTAGCGTCGGTTGCGGCAGATTTGCGAAACTGGCCGAAATCAATATCGTCGTCGGTCATTGTCTTTCTCCGTCAGCGAGTGTTTTTCGAACTGCCTCGATACGCGCGGACTGCAGCCGGAGGCGGGCTGGATCTCCGGCATTTGCCTTGACCAGCACGACCATCAAGCGGTCCGCCTTGTCCAGATAACGAAGAGCTTCGTCGCCCGCACCGCGCCTTGCGGCGATATCCGCGCGGGCGATGGCGACCGATAATTGCTGGCTAAGCCAAAGCATGTTTTTGGGTTCGACTGCTACCAGACCGGACATCAGCGCGTCTGCATCGGCAGCAAGCACGGCGGCTTGGGACAGTTTACCTTGTTCGACAAGAATGCGCGCCTGAGCGCGGCGGTTGACGACGGCGGCGAAACGGTATGTTACGTTGACACGGTCGGTTGCGATCATCTGGTCGAGCAAACGGGCTTGTTTCTGCCGGTCGAGAAGCGCGGCGTCGAAGCGGCGAAGGTCGAAGTTGGTGTCGGCGAGCCAAGCTAGCGCCTCTGCGCGATCCATCAGATAATCGTTGCCGCCGATTCTTGCGGCCTGCTCGATGAAGCGAAGGGCCGCCTCGAACGAAGGCAGCGCCTCATTTGGCCGGGCAATGTCGCGGAGCAGGATGGTTCCTATTGCAGCCGACGCATAGTGACGCTCGACCAAACCGCGCACGGCGTCGGGTTCGGCTTTCGCCAATGCCTCAGCGGTGGCGCTATAGGCCTGCATCCGCGCGAGCGCTGCATTGGCATTGCCCTGCTGCCGGTAGGTTTGGCCCAGCCAGAATTCGCTCTGGGCCTGGGCGAACAGGCGGTCGGGATTGCGGGGGGCGTCGGCGAGGAGGGTTTTGGTGACGCGGTTGGCTTCGGTGAAGTGCCGGAGGGCGGCGGCCGTGTTGCCGCGCGCGAGCTCATCCTCGCCCATGGCGTGGAGGATGCGGGCGCGGCGTTCCAGCGCGTCGGGGGCGAGGCGGGTGAGGTCCTGCGCGCCATAATAGGTGAGGGCGCGGCTGTTGACGCCGCCCATCACGTCCAGCCGGCCGACGCCTTTCAGTTTTTCGCGCAGGTCGGTGAGCATATATTCGACCAGTCCCTCAGCTTGGGCCCGCGCGGTTTCCGCCTCGGCCCGGGCTTTCAGCGCCAGGATCAGCGCCGTCGACAGGATTAGCACCAGCGCGACGGCGCCGACCGTGATGGCGGTCACGCGGGCGCGCTGTCGTTGCGCGTCGCGCTGCACCAGCGCATCGAGGCCGACGCCGCTGAGGCCGGCGACCAGCTTCAGCAGCGCAAGCCGACGACCGCCCTGGCCGGGGCGAAGGTCGGCGGCGATGGGTTCGGCCGCGGCGAGCGCGGCGGGGAAGGCGTCGGCGGGTTCACCGCGGGCGAGCGCGACGAGGATGGGGCGGCCATGGCCGTGCAGGGCGCGGAAACTCTCGATCTCCTTCGCCACCCAGCGCGAGGCGGCGGCGTCCGGCGAGGCGAGCACGATGAGCGCGGCGGATTGGCCGAGCGCGGTGGTGACGGCAGCGGAGAGATGTTCGGCGGCGGGGAGTTCATCGAGGTCGCGGAAGATGGGGGACAGGCGGGCGGGCACGGGGCCGAAGGGAGACTCCGTGCCGACCAGGCGGGCGGGCAGGCGATAGCGTTCGAGCGCGGCGTGCAGCCATTTCGCGGTGGCGAGGTCGCGGTGGCTGTAGCTGATGAAGGCGCGGTAGCGCGGGGGCGCGGGGGATGGCGCGGGCGGTAACGCCCCCTCCAGCCCGGCCAAGGCCACCATGTTCACTGCCCGTCTCCCCCGAGGTCAGCAACGCATCCGACGTGGCGCCAGACTGCCGTATTGGCAGGGGAAGTGCAAATGCGTTGTGCGCATGGCGGGCCCGGGCTGCTGCCATTCGTTTTTTTCATGGCTGCCGTGAAATCAGCAATTTGCAGGCTGGGTGACGAGGGCGTGATGGCGGTCACGCAGGGGCCGGCCCGGGGGCGGTAGGCAGGGGCGACCCGGCAGGGCGGGTCATGCACGCTGGAGGATCGGATGAGCCTGATGAGCCTGGAGATGGAGCGCGACGAGACGGTGGAGTTGCCGGAGCCGGACCGGGTGGACTGGGCGGCGCGGACGCGGGCGCTGCTGGACCATTGGCATGGCGTGGCGCGGGACAGTGCGTTCGGGCCGGAATTCGCCGGCGTGGTGCCGGCGCTGGCCCGCGCGCGGGCGCTCGCCGGGCCGGCCTGGATGGAAACGGTGCTGCCGATGCTGCGCGCGCATCCGTTGCAGGCGCTGGTGCGGAATTGTCCGATCGTCGACCATTCGGTGCGCAAGCCGCGCGGCTATGCCGGGGATGCGGCGCTGCTGGACCTGATCTATCAGCATCCGTCGGCGCCGCTGCGGCCGGGCAATGAACTGGGGCAGCGGCTGACGCTGCACATCGCCAGCGGCGCGGCGAGCCGGTCGGTGCGCTATCGCCGGCTGCTGCTGGCGGAAGCGATCGACGATGCGGCGCTGCGGCACGACGGTGCGCGGGTGATGTCGCTGGCGTGCGGCCACATGCGGGAGGTGGAATGGTCCCTGGCGCTGGCGCATGGCGGGGTGCGCGAGCTGCTGGCGGCGGACCAGGATGCGGAGAGCCTGGCACGGGTGGCGGCGGATTATGGCGCGCGCTTCCCGATGGTGCGGCCGACGGCGCTGTCCGTGAAGCAGGTGATCCGCGGGGCGGTGCCGGGGGAGGGTGGCTTTGACCTGGTCTATGCGGCGGGGCTGTACGACTATCTGCCGGCGGCGGTGGCGCGGGCGCTGACGAAGCGGCTGTTCGGCTTGCTGCGGCCCGGCGGGCGGTTGTTGCTGGGCAATTTCGGCGATGATTTCGACGGCATCGCCTTTACCGAATCGCTGATGCACTGGCCGCTGCTGTGGCGGACGCCGGTGCAGATCGAGGCCTTCGCCAATGACATTCCGGCGGGTGCGATGGCGACGCGGCGGGTGTTCGCCGACCCGACGCACACCTGCTGGTATCTGGACCTGACGCGGGCATGAGTGCGGCGGCCGCCCTGGCGGAGGCGATGGCGCCGGCGCGGCTGCTGCTGGGGGCGGTGGTGTGGCGGGACACGCGCGCGCTGCTGTTCACGCTGGCGAGCTGCGGCATCGCCAGCGTGGTCGCGGCGTTCCAGCTGGCGGTCTATACCAGTTTTCTGCTGGCAAGCTCGGCGCCGCCGCGGCTGTTCGCGGCGGACCTGTGGCTGATGGATCGCAGCATCGAGGTGTTCGACATGCCGACGCCGATGGCGGAGGAGATGGCGGCGGCGGTGGCGAGCGAGTTTCCCGGCGCGGTGACGCAGCGGATGGTGGTGGGGTTCGCGCCATGGTCCGGGCCGGCGGGCGCGCGGGGCAATGTGCTGCTGATCGGGATGGACGACGCGCCGCTGGGGGCGCGGGAGTTCCGGGTGGACGCGAGCGAGATGGCGCGGCTGGCGCTGCGCCGGGTGGGCGACGAGGCGGCGATCGGCGGGGTGACGATGCGCTTTGCCGGCGGGATGAGGGGCCTCGCGAGCTATATCGGCGCGCCCTATGCGGTGGTGCCGTTCGATGTCGGGCGGGCGATCCTGCGCTACCCCGCAGGCCAGGTGGCGTTCGTGGCGGTGCGGCTGAACGGGGGCCGGCCGGCGGATTTCGCGGCGCGGCTGGCGCGGTTGCAGGCGCGCTGGCCCGATGTGGGGTTTCGGGAGGGCAAGGATTTCATCGCGTCGAGCGCGGCCTATTGGCAGAACAAGACCGGGGCGGGGGCGGCGATCCTGCTGGCGGCGGGGCTGGCAATGGGGCTGAACGCGCTGCTGCTGGTGAACGGGGTGGGGCGGTTCGTGCAGCGGCGGCAGGCGGACATCATCAGCCTGATCGGTCATGGCTCGACGCGGGCGCAGATCGGCTCGATCCTGGTGGGGGTGGCGAGCCTGCTGGTGGCGGGGGCCTATCTGGCGACACTGCTGCTGTGCCCGCTGCTGGATGTGGCGACGGACGCGTGGCTGCCCTGGGTGCATTTCACGCCGGTCAATGCGCTGGCGGCGGGCGTCGTCGCTTTGCTGTGCTGGGGGGTGGCGGTGGTGGCCAGCCTGGGGGAATTGAGGAGGTTTCCGGCCGATGCGATCTTTAGAAGTTAGTGCCTGCCTGTTGCTGGCGGGGTGTGGCGTGGCGGATGCCGCGGCGCCGGCCTTGCCGCCCAGCCCATGGGCGGTGAGCGCGATGGGGCGGGTGGATGCCGCGGAGGAAGCGCGCGCTCTGGTGGCGGAGCGGGACGCGGTGATCGCGCGGGTGCATGTGCGGCCGGGGCAGGCGGTGCGCATGGGCGATGTACTGGTGGAATTGCGTTGCGCCGATGCAATGGCGCGGGAGGCCGGTGCGGTTGCGGCGGCGCGGGCAGCGGGGGCGGAGGCGGCGCTGGTGGACGCGGGGCCGCGCGAGGAGGTGCGCGTGGAGCTGCGGGCGCGGGCGGACGAGGCGGTGGCGCGGGCGGCGGATGCGCGGGATTTGCTGGCGCGGGCGGAAGGGCTGGTGGGGCGGGGGTTCGTCTCGACGCGGCGGGTGAGCGAGTTGCGGGCGGAGGTGGCAGCGCGGGAGGCCACGGTTGCCGCGGCGGGGGCGGCGCTGCGGGCGGCGGAGGCGGGGGCTCGGCCGGAGGAGCGGATTGCGGCGCGGGCGCGGTTGGCGGGTGCTGAGGCGGAGGCAGCGGCGGCGCGGGCGATGGCGGAGAAGTGTGTGGTGAAGAGCCCGATCGACGGCACGGTGACGCGGCTGTGGAAGCGGGAAGGCGAGTTTTCCGGGGCGAGCGCGGGGACGGCATTGCTGAGCGTGGCCGACCTGAGCCGGATGATGGTGCGGGCGGAGATCGCCGACCGGGATGCGGCGAAGGTGCGGCTGGGGCAGGCGGCGACGGTGTGGATCGATGGCGATATGCGGCACTGGCACGGGCGGGTGGTGGAGCTGTCGGCGCAGATGGGGCGCAAGACGGCGCGCTCGCTCGACCCGAGCGACCGGTTCGACCGCGATGTGCGCGAGGCGCTGGTGGCGTTCGACGGCGCGGCGCCGCCGGCGGTCATTGGCCTGCGGGTGAATGTGGGGCTGGCGCGGTCGTGAGCGCGTTGCGGCTGGAGGGGGTGGCGCATGCGATGGGGGAGGGCGCGGCGCGGCGGGCGGTGCTGGCGAAGGCGGACCGGGCCTTTGTGCCGGGGCGCTTCGCCTGCCTGACCGGGCCGTCGGGGGCGGGGAAGACGACGATGCTGTCGATCCTGGCGGGCGTGGTGCTGCCGGAGGAAGGCGTGGTGCGGCATGGCGCGGTCGCGGTGTCGGCGCTGGGGGAGGCGGGACGGCTGGACTGGCGGCGGCGGCAGGTGGGGATGGTGTTCCAGACCAACCGGCTGATCGACATCCTGACGGTGGACGAGCATCTGCAGATGGTGGCGCGGCTGCGCGGCCGGCCGGAGGCGGTGGCGGCGGGGCGGGACTGGCTGGTGCGGCTGGGGCTGGCGGACAAGGGTTCGCAGCGGCCGGGGCAGCTTTCGGGGGGCGAGAAGGCGCGGGTGGCGCTGGCGCAGGCGCTGGCGGTGGAACCGGCGGTGCTGCTGGCGGATGAGCCGACGGCGGCGCTGGACCGGGCCAATGCCGAGATGGTGGCGGCAGCACTGCATACATATGCAGAGCGCGAGGGGCGGATTGTGGTGGCGGTGAGCCATGACGCGGCGATGATCGGCGCGGCGCATGACGAGGTGCGGTTGGAAAAGGCGTGAAGGCACGGCATAGGGCGGGGATGGGAGCCGCGCCGATGCCGCCTGAAATCCGATTGTCCGCCCGAGCCGCCGCGATGCGCAGCGGCGGCGATGCCTGGTGGGTGGCGGGGGAGGCGATGCGGCGCGCGGCGGCCGGGCAGGATATCATCGCGCTGACCATCGGCGACCCTGCCGGGCCGCCGCCGGATGTGGTGGTGGCGGCGACGATTGCGGCGCTGGAAGCCGGCAGGACGCATTACAGCCCGCTGCTGGGGGAGCCGGTGTTGCAGAGGGCAATCGCCGATTATCTGAATGCGGATGCAGTGCGGCGGGTGGAGCCGGGGCAGGTGGCGGTGATGCCGGGGGCGCAGCATGCGCTGCTGGGGGCGATGGCGATGATCGCCGGGCCGGGGGACGAGGTGATCCTGCTCGATCCCTTCTATCCCAGCTATCCGGCGGTGGTGGCGGCGAGCGGGGCGAGCCCGGTGTTCGTGGGCTGTGGTCCGGGCTTTGCGTTCGATGTGGAGACAATCGTGGCGGCGATCACGCCGCGCACGCGGGCGATCCTGATCAACTCGCCGGCCAATCCCAGCGGGCAGGCGCTGGACGCGGGCGA
Organism: Sandaracinobacteroides saxicola; assembly: GCF_014117445.1. Taxonomy (NCBI): domain Bacteria; kingdom Pseudomonadati; phylum Pseudomonadota; class Alphaproteobacteria; order Sphingomonadales; family Sphingosinicellaceae; genus Sandaracinobacteroides; species Sandaracinobacteroides saxicola. Next base: position 555,822 of record NZ_CP059851.1, read on the forward strand.
CTGGGCGGCGCTGGTGGCGGCGACGGCGGCGGCGGGCATCTGGCTGGTGTCGGACGAGGTTTATGCGCGGTTCCGGTTCGATGGCGACCATGTGGGGGTGTGGGATGCGGGCGCGCCGGAGCGGTCGGTGCTGCTGGGCAGCCTTTCGAAATCGCACCGGATGACCGGATACCGGCTGGGCTGGGCGGCGGGGCCGCCGGCGCTGGTGCGGGCGCTGGAGGACTGGTCCGCGGCGAGCCTGTTCGGGGTGTCGCAGTTCGTGCAGGATGCCGGGGTGGCGGCGCTGGCGGTGCCGCGCGCCGCGCTGGAGGGTTATTGGCGGGGGTTCGCCGAGCGGGCGGCGCGGGTGGTGGCGCGGGCGAACGCCATTCCCGGGCTGCGCGCCGCGATGCCGGCGGGCGGCATGTTCGTGATGCTGGACGTGCGTGGCGTGGACGGCGACGATGTGCGGTTCGCGCGCGCGCTGCTGGATGCGACCGGCGTGGCGGTGACACCGGGCAGCGGGTTCGGGCGCGCGGCGGCGGGGCATGTGCGGGTGAGCCTGTGTTCGGAGGAGGCCGTGCTGATGGCGGCGTTCGACCGGATTGAGGGATGGCGGGCGGGGTTGGCACGGGCGGCGTGAGGCTAGCTGGTAGGCTTACTTTTTCCTCTTGATTATATGCAAAGATGACCATATAGGACATTTTCTGAGACGTTTAAATTATGCTGCATCGCGCCGTTCATGTATCATGCATATGCGCTCAAGCATTGACCCGAATCCGTATTCACGCCAATTAGCTGTGATGAGCGATTCGAAATTACCGCCGCGTCACCGCGACTCGAACCAATTAGCGGACCTTGTGGCGGCCATTGCTGCAGGAGACATGCCAGATGGACCAATCTTGACCAACGATGGGCGCGATTTAGGCGCAGTTATGCTTGGTCGTCGCGGAGGTTTGATAGGAGGCCGAGCGCGGGCGGAAAAGTTGGCTCCCTCTGAGCGAACCCGCATTGCCAAACTTGCGGCAAGGAAAAGATGGGAGAAAAAATGACGCGCTCATTGGATGAGTTGACTTCGTCAAACAAGTTCATCGAAGGCCAGCTTGATAAGAACTTAGCAGCAGTAGGAGAATATCTAGATCGAGATATTATAACAGTCGTTGCACCAATGTTTAACGGTATCGATGATATGGTCAGAGACATGATCGAAGACATCGAACCAAAAAAGGAAAAGCTGGCAGTAATTATTGAAACATCTGGTGGCTCGATTGAGGTTGTTGAGCGGATGGCAGAGATGTTCAGGCATCACTACCCAAAAGACATAGCCTTTTACGTACCAAGCTATGCGATGTCTGCAGGTACCGTATTGGTAATGTCTGGAGACAGTATACACATGGACTACTTTTCCGTTCTCGGTCCTATCGACCCGCAAGTCAAACAGAAATCTTCCGATAATTATGTGCCAGCTCTTGGATATCTGGAAAAATACGCCGATTTCGTTGAAAAATCTTCACGTGGCAAGCTCACTGAGGCGGAGGTATTATTTTTCTTGCAGAAGTTTGACCCTGCTGAGCTGCATTTTTTTGAGCAAGCCAGAGACTTGTCGGTGGAACTTTTGAAAAAATGGCTAGTTAATTATAAGTTTCGGAATTGGAAGAAGACGGGTTCTTCCGGTAAGATTGTTACAGCTGCCATGCGCGAAAAGCGGGCTACGGAGATTGCCAGAAAGCTGAATGATGTGAAAAGGTGGAAATCTCATAGTCGCACATTGTCCAGAAGTGTAATTGAATCAGAAATGAAGTTGATGATTGACGATTTTGGCGCGGACAAAGAGCTCAATAGGCGGATAAGGTCTTACTCACGTCTGCTGCAAGATTACATGATGCGTGTAGGACATTCTATCGTAGTTCATGTTCCACAGACGTACAAGGGGATGTAATATGGTGACGAAAAAGCTTGATATTGACTCGCTCATTGAGGCTAACCCTAAGGTAAAAGCGGGTGAGGTGCGTGTGCGTAGACTCGTTGAGAGGCTAGCTGAGTTGGAGAATATTGGCATGGTGTCAAAGCGATACGACCTTGCGTCACCTCTTGATGGTCGAGGATGGGTGAGGCGGTTGGCATTGCAACGAAACTGACACTTTATGCTTGGAGCAGAGATATTTCTGCCATTGATGGTTGGTGGGTGAATGTATTGTCTGCTGAAAATTGCGCTACATGTTGGATATTGAAATCCTGTTTACATTAGGGAGACACTATGTGCGATCGCTAACACGGCCCCAGGCATGGCCAATCTGTTATAGGAACTTGTAGATGCTGTGATGCTAGTCAAAGTTAAGAGGGTAAACTTGGCCGAAAGACGATCTTTCAGCAGGATTTAAACTGATCCAGCACTGGAAGAATAACCAAGGCTTGGCAAATTCGGCGACTTGCAGCAGCCTTGGCCTTGAGGGGGACTCGGGCCATGGCGGAGCGGGCTTTTGTCAGTGGGCGGAATGCGGCGGCGGCGTTTGGGTTGCGGTTGCATCGGGGGGAGGGGATGGTGTTGCTGGCGATGGACTGGCGCAGGCAGCGCCCGCCGCGCGATTTCGTGGGGTTTGCCATCGAGGTGAAGGCGCCGGGGGCGGCGGATTTCGTGGCGTTGAAGAACCGGTTGTCCTTTTCGCTCGACGCGCGGCATCTGCCGGATGACCGGGACACGCGGCAGAACCCCTCCATCCTGGCGCCGTTCCAGGCGTTCCGCTGGATGCACATGCCGCAGGAAAATGCCCGGCAGGGCGAATATCGCTATCGCGTGACGCCGCTGTTCATGGATGCGGCCGGCGCGTTGCGCACCGGCGCGGCGCAGGAGGCGGCGACGACGTTGATGCACGAGACGGTGCCGGGCGTGCTGAACATCGCCTTCACCCGCGGCTATGTCAGCAGCCAGGCCTTCACCGACCGCTTCGGCGGGCCGGCGGCGATCCCGACGCTGCTGCCGCGCCGCGCCGCGGAGGGACTGGATTTCGTGGCGACGGCGCCGCAGGCGGAGGAGGCGCTGGCCTGGATGGGCTATGAGGCGCGGGCGGCGATCCTGAAGCTGCTGGACGAGGCGATCGCCGACAGCAGCGCGAAGGTGGACGTGATCGCCTATGACCTGAACCTGCCGCCGCTGATGGACCGGTTCGCGGCGCTGGCGGGGCGGCTGAGGATCATCATCGACGACAGCGGCGACCATGGCGAGGCGCACAGCGCGGAGACCGAGGCGGCGAAGCGGCTGGTGGCGATGCTGGGGCCGGCGAATGTGATCCGCCAGGATGTGAAGGGATTGCAGCACAACAAGATGATCATCGTGCGGGCGGCAACCTGGGCGAAGGCGGTGGGGGGATCGACCAATTTCAGCTGGCGCGGATTCTATGTGCAATCGAACAACGCCGTGATCGTCAGCGGGGCGGCGCCGGTCGCCATCTTCGCCGCGGCGTTCGAGGCCTATTGGGCGGGGCGGTGGCCGTTCGCCTCGCCGGGGTGGCAGGCGCTGGGGCTGGCCGGGGTGGACGCGCAGGTGACCTTCTCTCCGCGCGATGGCGGCGCGGTGCTGGCGGCGCTGGCCGAGGATGTGGCGGCGACGAAATCGAGCCTGTTCTATTCGCTGGCGTTCATCTCGATCACGCCGGGGGCGGTGCAGGACGCGCTGGCGGCGGTGACCGACAAGGCCGACCGCTATGTCTATGGCATGTCCGACAAGCGGCTGGGGCTGAACCTGCAGCGGCCCGGCGGCAATCCGGTGCCGGTCGATTCGGGCGGGCTGGGGATGACGCTGCCGCCGCCGTTCCGGCCGGAAGCCACGGGCGGCGGCGGGGTGCGGTTGCACCACAAGTTCATCGTCATCGATTTCGACCTGCCGACGGCGCGGGTCTATACCGGGTCCTATAATGTCTCGCGGTCGGCGGACGGCAAGAATGGCGAGAATTTCTTCTGCATCCGGGACCGGCGGGTGGCGACGGCCTATATGATCGAAGCCTTGCGGATTTTCGACCATTATCATTTCCGCACGAAGCGGGCGGCGAACCGGGACAGCAACACGCCGATGCTGCTGCAAAAGCCGCCGGCGGCGGGCGAAAAGGCCTGGTTCGACCGCTTCTGGGACGATCCGGTGAAGGTGAAGGACCGGACGCTGTTTGCGGGAACGGGGGCGGCGTCTGTTTAGACCCCGGATGAAACATCCGGGGTAGAAGGCGGCGCACAAGCGCCGGCGCCCGGTCGGGCTTGCCGCCTGCGGCGGGTAGGCGAACGACGATGCCATGTGCTATTGCGCGGGCATGAGCAACCTGCCCCCCGTGCCGACGACGTTCGCGGAATTCTGGCCCTATTACATGGCGGCGCATCAGGATCCGCGCAACTGCGCCGTGCATTATGTCGGCTCGACGGGCGGGGTGGCGGCCGCGGTGGCGGCGGTGTGGACCGGGCAATTGGGGTGGATCGCGGCCGGGGTGGTGTTCGGCTATGCCTGCGCCTGGTTCGGGCATTTCGTGTTCGAGCGCAACAAGCCGGCGAGCTGGGTGCGCTGGTGGTGGAGTTTCCTGGGCGACTGGCGGATGTATGCGGCGAAGCTGAGCGGGCGCAGCGCCGAGGCGGTGGCGCTGGGGCGGGGCCTGCCGGACATTTCGGAGATGGTGCGGGCAAAACAGCGTGCGTGATTGATGTATCACGCACGCTGTTTTGCTTTTTGTTGTCGCGCGTCCTGATGCGGAAAACCGGTTCCCACTTTTCCGCGACGCGCTTTATCCGGGCAGGGTGACGGGGACGGTTTCGAAGCGGTCGGTGGCGGGGTCGAGCACGCGCAGGCTGCCGTCCGCGATGTCGAAGATGGCGCCCTGCAGTTTCAGTTCGCCGGCGGTTTCGGCGGCGGTGACGAAGGGGTAGCTGCGCAGGTTGGCGAGGCTGAGGCGGACGGCGGCCTGTTCCAGCGCACGCTGCGCATCGACATCGGGGCTGAGCGCGGCGGCGGCGACCACCTGTTGCCGCGCCGGTTCGATCATCGCCATCCATTTGCCGATGAACTGGCCCTGGCCGGGGCCGGCATCGGTGAAGGCGCCGGAGAGGCTGGCGGCGATGCCGCCGCAGCGGGCGTGGCCGAAGACGACGATCTGGTGCACCTTCAGCACGCAGACGGCATATTCGATGGCGGCGGCGGCGCTCGCCTGGCCGGCGGCGTCGCCGTAATCGGGCACCAGGTTGGCGACGTTGCGCAGCACGAACATCTGGCCCGGCGCGGTATCGAACACGCGGCTGGGATCGACCCGGCTGTCCGAACAGGCGACCAGCATCACCCGCGGCGACTGGCCCTGGGCGAGCGCGTCGAAACGGGTGCGCTGTTCGATGTAGGGGCCGGTGCGGAAGCGGCGGTAACCTTCGATGAGTTCGCGGAATTCGGGCATCAGCGGACGGTGGAACGGACGAAGCGCGTGGCGGTCATGACGGTTGGTTAGGACGTGCCATCCAGCTTGGCAATCATCCAGGCGAGGGCGTGGCCGCCGCGCCGTGTCTTACGGGTTGGGCGGGTCGAGGCGGGGCAGCGTGTCCGCGGCCGGGCATTGGGCGGCGCGGGCGGCCCTGATGGCGGAGAGGTCGGCACTGCGCGCCGCGCGCAGCAGCGATTCGCAGCCGGCTTCGCGGTCGGTCTTGCCGCCTTCGCCCGCCAGCAGCATCAGGCCGAGCTCGCGCTGGGCGGCGACATTGCCGGGGCGGACGGGGGTGTTGACCGGCATGGTGTAGCCGGGCCGGCCATCGACGCCGGGGACATAGACATACATCGTCCCGCCGGTGGTGGCGGCCATGGCGGCATAGGTGCTGCGGGCGGTGGCGGCGTCGGCGGGGAGCAGCAGGCCTTCGCGCTGCAGCATGGCGCGGGTGAGCTGCGCGGGTTGCTGGTTCTGGTCGGCGCGGCAGGCGAGCGCGGCCTTCACGGCTTCGCGGTACGGGGCGGCATCGGTGTTTTCGGGGAGGGTCGGCGCGTCGAAGCCGAGGATCCAGGCGGCGCTGTCGGCGGTGGCGCGGGCCCCGGCGCTGCTGTCGGCGTTGAGCGGGTTGGGCTCCCAGCCGACGGCCATGCCCATCGCCTCGGGCAGGCGGCCGTTGTTGTCGAGGCGGGAGAAGAGCAGGAGGCGACCGTTGCGCAGGCCGTTTCGCACCGGCAGCAGGCCGGGCGGCAGGGCGAGGATGCCGGGTTCGAGGGCCAGGGAGACGGTGGTGTTGAGCAGGCCCTGGGCGCGGCCGCTGTCGATGAGGGTCTGGATGCGGTCCCAGTCCCGCGCCTTCAGCAGCCAGGGGAGTTCGTCGGCCAGCGCGGCCTGGGCGAGCAGGCGGGCGGCGGGGCTGTTCGCTTCGGCACGGGCGCGGGCCATGGCGTCGGTGGTGGCCTTGGCTCGTTCGGCGAGGCCGGCGCGGGTGGCGTTGGGGGCGATGGGGAGCGCCGAGCGGGCGAGGGTGGTGGTGAGGGTGGGGAAGGGCGGGCAGGGGCGGTCGTTGGTGGCGCAGGCGCCGAGCAGCAGGAGCAGCGGCAGCGCGGCCTTCACGCGCGGCGCGCCTCTGCGGCGAGCAGGATTTCATAGGCGGCCTGCGAGGCCTGGAAGCGCTCGGCGGCGGCGGCGTTGCCGGGGTTCAGGTCGGGGTGGTTGGCCTTCGCCATGCGGCGGTGGGCGGCCTTGATGGCGTCGGCATCGGCATCGGTCGGCAGGTCGAACAGGCGCAGCGCGTCGAGCTCGGCACGGCTGCGGGAGCCGTCGCCCTCGCCCCAGCCCCAATGTTTGGCGCTGCCATAGCCGCGCGCCTCGCGGGTTTCGGATTCCTCCTGCGCGGCGGCGCCGGCAGCGTCCAGCGCGGCGAAATAGTCCCAGCCGGCGTTGTACTCGGCGGCGTGGGCGGTGCAAAACAGCCACTTCTCGCGGCTGTTGGGGGCCTTGGGGGCGGGGCAGGTGCCGGGCTGGTCGCAGCCGTGGCGATCGCAGAGCGCCACGCTCTGCGCGGCGCGGGCGGCGCCATAGTCGCGCCAGCGGGGGAAGCCCCAGTCATCGCTGCGGCGGAAGCGGGCCATCAGGCGGGGCTGGAGAGCTGGCGGAGCATGTCGCCTGTGTAGAGGGTTTTGGCGGTCGCATCGATACGCGATTTGAGCGCGGGGTGGCGAAGGCGCTCGTAGGCGACCACATCGACATTGAGGCTGAGGAGGGATTCGTCGAGATCGGTGACAAGCTGGTCGGTCTCGGCCTCGGTCAGCGGACCATAGAGCACAAGGTCGAGATCGGAGGCCGGCCGCGCGGTGCCGGCGGCACGGGAGCCGAACACGGCGACGCGGTCGATCCGGTGGGCGTAGGGCATGAGCAGGCCCTGCAGGATGCGCGCGTCCCAGTCGCTCAGGCCGGCGTCGGTCATGACGAGAGCCCCTGTCGCCGGGCGGCATAATGGCTGTGCAGCGCCTCGAACAGCGGGCGATAGCGGGTGCGGAGGTCAGCGATGGCGGCCTCGAACAGCCGGGCATCATAGACGTGGCTCAGCTTGTTGCGGGCGTTCAGCGCCTCCATCCAGATGCTGGCGTCGTGGATCAGGCCGGCGGCCGCCGCGGCGCGGATGGTCGCCGCGGGCGTGCGGGGTTCGAGTGGAATGCCCTGTTCGGTGAGATCGTCGGCGAGCAGCGACCAGGCGAGCTGCCAGCTGTATTCGAAGCGCTGGATGGTGCCTTCCTGCTCCAGCGGGTTGAGCCGGTCGCGGTCGAGCGCTTCGCACAGCAGGTCATAGGCGCGGCTGTAATTGTCGAACCTGGTGGCCCAGCGCGGGAGGTCGGGCTGGGCCATGGCAGCGTTTCAGGCGGCTTTCGGGGCGGCGTCGCGGACGCCCTGTTCGACGTGGCTTTCGAACTGGGCGAAATTCTCGACGAACATCGAGACGAGTTTCCGCGCCTTGGCGTCATAGTCGGCCGGGTTGGGCCAGGTGCCGCGCGGGTCCAGGATCTGTTCGGGGACGCCGGGGACGCTGACGGGGACGGCGAAGCCGAAGAAGGGATCGCGGCGGAACTCGGCATTTTTCAGGCTGCCGTCGAGCGCGGCGTTGAGGAGCGCACGGGTGACCTTGATCGGCATGCGGGTGCCGGTGCCGCCGGTGCCGGCGCCCCCCCCCGTCCAGCCGGTGTTGACCAGCCAGACATCGACGCCACCCCTGGCGATGCGTTCCTTCAGCAGATTGCCATAGACGCTGGGGTGGCGCGGCATGAAGGGGGCGCCGAAGCAGGTGCTGAAGGTGGCGTCGGGCTCGGTCACGCCGATCTCGGTGCCCGCCACGCGCGCGGTGTAGCCGCTGAGGAAATGGTACATCGCCTGGTCGGGGGTGAGCCTGGCGATCGGCGGCAGGATGCCGAAGGCGTCGGCGGTCAGCATGATGATGTTCTTGGGGACGGGGCCGAGGTTGTCGGCGCTGGCGTTGGGGATGAAATCGATGGGGTAGCTGCCGCGGCTGTTCTCGGCCAGGCGGTTGTCGTCGAGGTCGATCTCCCGCGTGACGGGGTCGATAACGACATTTTCGAGGACGGTGCCGAAGCGTTTCGTGGTGGCGAAGATTTCCGGCTCGGCCTCGGGCGAGAGCCGGATCATCTTGGCGTAGCAGCCCCCCTCGAAATTGAAGACGGCGGTGTCGGACCAGCCATGCTCGTCGTCGCCGATCAGCGTGCGGCTGGCGTCGGCCGACAGCGTGGTCTTGCCGGTGCCGGAGAGGCCGAAGAAGACAGCGGTGTCGCCATTGGGGCCGATGTTGGCCGAGCAGTGCATCGGCATGACGCCCTTCACCGGCAGCAGATAGTTGAGGATGCCGAACACGCTCTTCTTCATCTCGCCGGCATAGCGCGTACCGCCGATCAGGATCAGCTTCTCGCTGAAATTGACGGCGACCACCGTCTCGCTGCGGCAGCCGTGGCGCGCCGGGTCGGCAACGAAGCCGGGCAGGTCGATGATGGTATATTCGGGCAGGAAGTCGGCCAGCGCCGACGCTTCGGGCCGCACCAGCAGCGTGCGGATGAACAGGCTGTGCCAGGCATATTCGGTGATGACGCGCACCTGCACGCGATGTTCGGGTTGCGAACCGCCGTACAGGTCCTGCACGAACAGCGTGTCCCTTGCCGCCAGCGCGGCCATGAAGTCGGCACGCAGCGCGGCGAATTGTTCGGGCGTGATCGACTTGTTGGTCTTGCCCCACCAGACGCTATTTTCGGTTTCGGCATCGCGCACGATGAACTTGTCGTTGGCGCTGCGGCCGGTGTGCTTGCCGGTTTCCACCACCAGCGGGCCATGTTTGGCGAGGATGCCTTCGCCGCGCTTGACGGCAAGCTCCACCAGGGGCGCGGTGCCGAGGTTCCAGTGCAGCGCGGCGGGCGTGACAATGCCCTGCGCGGCAAGGTCATGGCGGGGGATGGTGATGGTCACGGATGAAGGCCCCTTCATGCATAGGTATGCGAGAACTGGCCGCCCCATGGCGCGAAGCGGCGGATTCTTCAAGCCGCGATGACGGCTTTTGACGGCAAGCCTTGCTTCTGTGATAGCAAAACAAGGTTCAACCGTGCAGGCAAGGCGACCATGCAACCGACCATCGCGCTGGTGGATGACGACCGCAACATCCTGACGTCGGTCAGCATCGCGTTGCAGGCGGAGGGGTTCGTGACCCGGGTCTATTCCGATGGCGCGGCGGGGTTGAAGGGGTGCCTGGACAACCCGCCCGACCTGGCCGTGGTGGACATCAAGATGCCGCGCATGGACGGCATGGAGCTGTTGCGGCGGCTGCGCGAGAAGAGCGACCTGCCGGTCATTTTCCTGACCAGCAAGGATACCGAGATCGACGAGGCGCTGGGGCTGGCGATGGGCGCGGACGATTATATCGGCAAGCCGTTCAGCCAGCGGCTGCTGATCGAGCGCATCCGCGCGGTGCTGCGGCGGACGGCGGCGCGGGCGGCGCCGGAGGTGCCGGCGGAAGCGGTGGCGGAACCAATCCGGCGTGGCGCGCTGGAGATGGACGCGGCGCGGCACCGGGTGCGCTGGAGGGGCGCGGACGTGGCGCTGACCGTGACCGAGTTCCTGATCCTGGATGCGTTGGCGCAGCGGCCGGGGTTCGTGAAGAGCCGTGACGCGCTGATGGATGTGGCCTATTCCGACGATGTCTACGTCGATGACCGCACCATCGACAGCCACATCAAGCGGCTGCGCAAGAAGTTCCGGCTGGTCGATCCCGCGTTCGACAGCATCGAGACGCTTTATGGCGTCGGCTATCGCTTCGATGTCGAAGAGTGAACGGCGCGGTCCGTGGCCGCTTCGCTGGACCGCGACGATTGACCGCCCGGCGCGAGGCGTGCCGCGCTGGACGGCGACGCGGTCGCTCTCGTGGCGGATCCTGGCGGTCAACCTGTTCGCGCTGCTGGGGCTGGCGGGCGGCGTGCTTTATCTGGACAGTTTCCGCGCCCGGCTGATCGAGGCGCGGCACGCCGAGTTGCGGGCACAGACCGAGATCGTGGCGGCGCTGCTGGGCGGGCGCGGGCGCATCGATGACGGCCTGCTGGCGGCGGTGCCGGTGACGCGGGGAACGCGGATCCGGATGTATGACGGCGCCGGCGGCCTACTGGCGGACAATTGGCGGGTGGCGGGCACGGCGCGCTTTGCCGCCCGCGATCCGACGACGCCCGGTTTTCCGCAGAAGAGCGCGGTGGCGATCGACCGGGCGATCGAGCTGTTCACCGGCGCCGCCGTGCTGCCGGCCTATGCCGAACCGGCGGGCGGCTGGCCGGAGGTGGCGCGGGCGGCGCGGCTGCCGCTGGGCGAGACGGCGAGCGCGGCGCGGCTGGGCGATGACCGCATCGTCATCCTGCAGGCGGCGGCGCCGGTCATGGGGCCGCCGCCGCGCCGGACGGTGATGCTGACGGCGGGGACGGCGGACCTGATCGACATCGTGCGCGGCGAGCGGGCGACCTATTTCCTGATCTTCCTGGCGGTGCTGGCGCTGTCGCTGCTGCTGAGCGGGTTCCTGGCGCGCACCATCGTGGGGCCGCTGCGACAGCTGGCGCTGGCGGCGCATCGCGTGCGGCTGGGGCGGGCGCGCGACGTGGTGGTGCCGCGGCTGCCCGGCCGGCGCGACGAGATCGGCGCGCTGGCGCGCGCGCTCGCCGACATGACGCAAACGCTGCGGCAGCGGATCGACGCGACGGAAGCCTTTGCCGCGGACGTGGCGCATGAGCTAAAGAACCCGCTTGCCAGCCTGCGCTCGGCAGTGGAGGCGTTGCAGACGGTGAAGGTGCGCGAGCACCGGAGCCAGCTCTATGCCCTGATCCAGGCCGATGTGCGCCGCATCGACCGGCTGGTGACCGACATCAGCGCGGCCTCACGACTGGATGCGGAATTGAGCCGGGCGCGGCTGGAGCCGGTCGACCTGGGGGCGATGATGGCGGCCATGGTGCAGTCCATCACCACCACCGGCACGCTGCCCGAGGGCGTGAAGCTGAAGCTGGAGAGCGATGGCCGCGAGGCGCTGGTGGCGGCGGAGCCGGGCCGGCTGGGGCAGGTGGCGCGCAATCTCATCGACAATGCGCTGAGCTTCTCGCCACCGGGGGGCGTGGTGGCCGTGCATGTGGGCAAGCGCGACGGCGTGGTGACTTTGACGGTGGAGGATCAGGGGCCGGGCGTGCCGGTGGAGGCGCGGGAGGCGATTTTCGAGCGCTTCTATTCCGAGCGGCCGGACGGCGAGCATTATGGCCAGCACAGCGGGCTGGGGCTGTCGATCGCCCGGGCGATCGTGGAATCGCTGGACGGGCGGATATCGGTGGGCGACGCCAGCCTGGTGGGGGGCGCGCGGTTCACCGTGACGCTGCCGGCGCTGTGAACATCCATGCGACCGCGGTGCGGGTGGGGGAGGCGGGCGTGCTGCTGCTGGGACCATCGGGCAGCGGCAAGAGCGACCTGGCGCTGCGGCTGATCGACCGCGGCGCGATGCTGGTGGCGGACGACCGGGTGGTGCTGCGGCGAGAGGGGGAGGCGCTGTGGGCGGATGCACCGGCGGTGCTGGCGGGGCGGCTGGAGGTGCGGGGGGTTGGCATCCTGGCCTTTCCGGCGGTGGCGGCGACGGTGCGCCTGGCGCTGATCCTGGACGAGTCGATGCCGCGGCTGCCGGAGCGGCGGCATCTGTCGTGGCTGGGCATCGACGTGCCGGCGCTGATATTGCCACCGTTCGGCGCGTCGGCGGTGCTGCGGGCCGAAGCGGCGGTGGGACTCGTGCTGCGGGATCGGCTATGGTCGCACGATGACTGAGCTGCGCGAACCCGATGTGCTGGTGGTGACGGGGATGTCGGGCGCCGGCAAGTCCACGGCGCTGAAGGCGTTCGAGGACCTGGGGCATGAGGCGGTGGACAACCTGCCGCTGTCATTGCTGCCGACGCTGCTGGCGGCGCCGACGGAACGCCCGCTGGCGCTGGGGCTGGACACGCGGACGCGGGCGTTCGATGCGGCGGCGATCGTAGAGGCGGTGGCGGCGGAGCGGGCGGCGGGCCGCGCGATCCGAATCCTGTTCCTGGACTGCGCCGGGCATGAGCTGGTGCGGCGCTTTTCCGAGACGCGGCGGCGGCATCCGCTGGCCAATGACCGCCCGGCGGGCGACGGCGTGGCCCGGGAGCGCGAGCTGCTGTCGGACCTGCGGCGCCATGCCGATGCGGTGATCGACACGACGGATTACAGCAGCAACGACCTGCGGCGGGCGATCGCGACGCGCTTTGCCGGCGGTCGCGACGGCGCGCTGACGCTGACGCTGATGAGCTTCGGCTATGCCCGCGGCGTGCCGCGCGATGCCGACCTGGTGTTCGACATGCGTTTCCTGAAGAATCCGCACTGGGTGCCGGCGTTGCGGCTGCTGACGGGGACGGATCCGGCGGTGGCGGCCTATGTGATGGCGGACCCGGCCTATGCGCCGGCGTTCGAGGCGATTTCGGCCCTTTTGCTGCAACTTCTTCCCGGCTATGGGCGCGAGGACCGGGCCTATGTGACGGTGGCGTTCGGCTGTACCGGGGGCCGCCATCGCTCGGTGGCGGTGACGGAGGCGGCGGCGCTGCGGCTGGCGGCGGCGGGATGGCCGGCGACGGTGGTGCACCGCGACCGGGGCGAGGACCCGGTGGTTGAGGAAGGGGCGAACGAAGTCGCATGATCGGACTGGTTCTGGTAACCCACGGCCGGCTGGCCGCCGAGTTCATCCTGGCGATGGAGCATGTGGTGGGGCCGCAGGCGCAGTGCGAGGGCATTTGCATCGGCGCCAACGACGACATGGAGGCGCGGCGGGTGCATATCGCCGAAGCGGCGGAGCGGGTGGACACGGGCAAGGGCGTGATCCTGTTGACCGACATGTTCGGCGGCACGCCATCGAACCTGGCGATCAGCCTGATGGGGAAGCCGCAGCTGGAGGTGATCGCGGGCGTGAACCTGCCGATGCTGATCAAGCTGGCGACGGTGCGGCAATCGAAGCCGCTGCGGGAGGCGGTGGCGATCGCCGAGGATGCCGGGCGGAAGTATATCAAGCTGGCGAGCACGGTGCTGGGCGAGGCGGCTTGAGCCTGTCCGCCGAGGTGGTGATCCGCAATCGTCGCGGGCTGCACGCCCGTGCCAGCGCGCGGCTGGTGACGCTGGTGACCGGCTATGACGCGCAGGTGTGGGTGGCGAAGGACGGCGAGGAAGTGACGGGGACGAGCATCATGGGCCTGATGATGCTGGCGGCCGCGCCGGGGGACAGCGTGACGGTGCGGGCGGAGGGGGTTCAGGCCGAGGCGGCGCTGAAGGCGGTGGTCGAGCTGATCGAGGCGAAGTTCGGCGAGGAATGATGCGGCGGGTGGACAGGGGAGACGGCGTTGAGCTGGCCTTTGTCCATCATGCCGGGCGCGGGCCGCTGGTGCTGTTCCTGCCCGGCTACATGTCCGACATGAGCGGCACCAAGGCGTTGTTCCTGGAAGGGCATTTGCGGGCGAGGGGCCGCGCCTTCCTGCGGCTGGACTATAGCGGCTGCGGGGCGAGCGGGGGTGATTTCGCGGACGGCGGCATCCGGCGCTGGGCGGCGGACGTGGCGGCGGTGGTGACGGCCGTTGGCGGGGGACCGGTGGTGCCGGTGGGGAGCAGCATGGGCGGCTGGGTGATGCTGCGGCTGCCGGGGATGCTGGACGTGCGGGCCATGGTGGGGATCGCGGCGGCGCCGGATTTCACGGACTGGGGGCTGGTGCTGGACGAGGCGGACCGGGTGGAATTGAGTGCTCGAGGCTATGTCTCTCGGCCGAGTGCCTATGGTGACGCGCCCTATCGTTACCATCGGGCGCTGCTGGAAGATGCGGACGGGGCGCGGGCGCTGGACGGGCTGGTTGCCTTTGAGGGGCCGGTGCGGTTGCTGCATGGGCAGGCGGATGCCGATGTGCCGTGGGATGTTTCCCTGCGGTTGATGGCGGCGCTGGGGTCAGCGGATGTTCAGCTGATCCTGGTCAAGGACGGCGACCATCGGTTGAGCCGGCCGGGCGATCTGGCCCTGCTGGGCGGCACGCTGGATGCGGTGCTGGAGGCGTTGTGAGACATTGGTTGCTGGTGGCGGTGATGATGGCGGCGCCGCTGATGGCGCAGCCGGTGGTGCAGTCAGCGCGGGAGAAGGCGCGCTATGACGGCTGTGTGCGGGCGCTGGAGAGCGATGCCGTGAAAGCCGAGGCGTTCGCGGCGGAGTGGCAGGCGCTGGGCGGGGGCCTGCCGGCGCGGCATTGCCTGGCGCTGGCGCAGCTGAAGCTGGGGAAGCCGGCGCTGGCGGCGGCGACGCTGGCGCGGGCGGCGCAGGCGGCGGAGGCGGCAAAGGAGCCGTTCGCCGCGGATTTCTGGGGGCAGGCGGGCAATGCCGCGCTGCTGGCGGGCGATGCGAAGATGGCGATGGCGCATTTCAACAGCGCGCTGTCGGGCATCGGCGATTTCGCGCCGAAGCGTGCCGCCGAGCTGCATATTGACCGGGCGCGGGCGGCGGTGGAGGCGGGCGACCGGAAGCAGGCAAGGGCCGACCTCACCCGCGCGAAGGCGCTGGCGCCGGACAATGCCGATGGCTGGCTGCTGTCGGCAACGCTGGCACGGGAGGCGGGCGAGCTGGTTCCGGCGAAGGCGGACATCGACCGGGCGCTGGCATTGGGGCGGACACCGGCGGCGCTGCTGGAGGCGGGCAATATCGCCGGCTTGGCGGGCGATGTGGCGGCGGCGCGCGGATACTGGCGGGAGGTGGCGCCGGGCTCGGCGGAGGCGGACGCCGCGGCGCGGGCGCTGGCGGCGAATCCGGAGTGACTTACCGGCGCTGGCGGAAGGCGCGGATCGACAGGTAGAGCAGCAGGCCGATGGGGCCGGACATGAGGGTGAGGAAGAAGCAGGGGTAGAGCGCCCAGGTGGGGACGTTGCTGCGCTCGGCATCCTCGGCCTCCCACGTGGCGACGAAGAGATCGAAGGCGAGATAGTGCGCCCAGCCGGCGAGCACGGCTTGCGGCGTCTGGAACAGCAGCATGACGCCGGCGAGGCTGGTAAAGCCGGCGCCTTCGGGCGCGCCTTGGCCGAAGGCGAGGCCGTGGATGAGCAGGGTGGCGTAGAAGCCGCAGGTGATGGCGGCGACCCAGCGGGCGAGTTGGATGGCAAGGGGGCGGCGGAAGGGGGTGAGGAGCGCGAGCGCCAGCCAGCCCAGCATGGCGAAACCGTTGGCAAGGCTGAATAATTTTTCGGGCGTCATGCGGGGTCCTTGATCCAGGGCAGGCGGTCGAGATCGACGTTGCCGCCGGTGAGGATGATGCCGACGCGCTGGCCGCGCGCCTCCCAGGCGTTCGACAGGATGGCGGCGAGCGGGACGGCGCAGCTGGGTTCGATGACGATCTTCATGTGCATGAAGATGAGGCGCATGGCGTGGATGATCGAGGCTTCGCTGACGGTGACGACGGCGTCCACATGGGCGCGCATGATGGCGAAGGTGCGTTCGCTCATCTGGCCGAGGAGGCCGTCGGCGATGCTTTTCGGGTTTGGCATGGGTTCGCGGAGGCCCGAGGCGAAGCCGCGCGCGCCGTCGGCTGCGCCTTCGGGTTCGGCGGCGATGACGCGGATGGCGGGGTTGTGGGCTTTCGCGGCCAGCGCCGTGCCGGCGAGCAGGCCGCCGCCGCCCAGCGGCACGGTGATGACGGTAAGGTCGGGGATGTCGGCGAGGAGTTCGGCGGCCGCGGTGCCCTGGCCGGCGATGACGTCATCATTGTCGAAGGGATGGACGAGGGTGGCGCCGGTATCGGCGATGACCCGGGCGCAGGCGGCTTCGCGGGCGGCGAAGGTGGGTTCGCATTCGATGATGGTGGCGCCATAGGCGGCGGTGGCGGCTTTCTTCACCGCGGGCGCGGTGCGGGGCATGATGATGGTGGCGGCGATGCCGTGCGCCTGGGCGGCCATGGCGAGCGCGGCGCCGTGGTTGCCGCTGCTGTGGGTGACGACGCCTTTCGCGGCGGCCTCGGGAGAGAGGCGGGCGACGGCGTTGCTGGCGCCGCGGGCCTTGAAGGAGCCGGTTTTCTGGAAATTCTCGCATTTGAAGAAGAGGGTGGCGCCGGTGAGGGAGTCGAGCGTGCGGCAGGTGAGGATGGGGGTGCGGTGCAGGGCGCAGCGCGGCGCAACAATAGCGAAGCTGTTGTCGACTCGCGCAAGCCTGGCCGGCGTGCGGTCGGGTTCGCCGACCGCCACGTCCGACAGCGTGGCTTGGCCACGCCCTTTTCTTTCTTCACCTTCTTTCTTCCACATTCTCAGCATCCTGTTTGCCCGAGTTCGCGCGGCTTTGCCGCGCAGGGGCTGTTGGTTTGTTGCGGCGACGAATTCTTGATAGATTCTCGTGTTCTTTTCATTTTTGGGTCATTTTGCGGTATCGGGTTACTCAAATTCGGTGTTTTGCGTAAGGAGGGTTCGCAGTTTCGAGCTTGCTTCGATCCTACAAAGGCTCGGATCGTGTCGGCATCGTTACAGGGTGTTTCACGGCGTTCAATCCGGTTGAGCTGAATAACCGATATGGTTACTGCAATCAGCGGCGTTTGGCAAGGACTTTCGCTGAGGTGCTGTTAGGGGCCGTTGCCGAAACTGGCTCCTTACGCTATGTAAGGCGCATGACCATTGCGACCCTTACGACCAAAGGACAGGTGACGATCCCCGCAGACCTCCGCAGCCGGTTGGGGCTGGAGGCCGGGATGCAGCTGGATTTCAGCGTGACGGAGGAGGGCCATCTGCTGGCACGACCGCGGGTGGGGGATATTCGGGCGCTGAAGGGGAGTGCCGGCTATGTGGGGCCAGCGCTGTCGCTGGATGAGATCGAGGCCCGGATGTTGCCGCGCGGATGATCGCCATCGATACAAATGTGCTGTTGCGATACATCGTTCAGGATGACCCGGCGCAAGCCGTTGTCGCCGCCGAGGTGATGGAAGCGCGGCTGAGCCCGGCGACGCCCGGCTTTGTCGGGCTGGTGGTGCTGGCGGAGCTGTGGTGCTCTCTGGTGAACAGCTATGACGTGCCGAAGGGGCGGGTGCGGGGAATCATCGTCCAGTTGATGGCGACGCGGGATATCCGGGTGGAGGCGCCTGATGTGGTACGGGCGGCGCTGGCGGATGAGGCGACGGATTTTGCCGATGCGCTGGTGCACCATTCGGGTCGTGCGGCGGGATGTGCGGAGACGGTGACGTTCGACCGGCGGTTTGCGCGGCAGGAGGGGGTGCGATTGGCCGGGTGAGGGCAAGGGCTGTCGAAAGCAGGATTCGCGTACTATTCGAAGAATAAAGCAGTCTCTGAGCTAGAGGGATTCCTTATATCGTTCAGCTGCGAACATCTGTGGGCTTGATCATCGATTGACATTTCCGTGCAGCGGTGTCCGATTGTGAAATGGCGATGTCGTGGGGGCGGCTGTGGGTTTCAGGTTTCGCAAATCTTTCGGATTATTGCCCGGTGTTCGGTTGAATGCCAGTAAATCCGGTTTCAGCTTAAGTCTGGGCAGGCCAGGACTGACGGCGAACATCGGTCGAAAAGGGTTGACCGGTTCCGCCGGCTTGCCCGGAACCGGACTTTCCTATTCCACGCGACTGGGGTCGATGCCAACCGCGGGCAGTCAGCAAACAGGATGCGGCGGAGGGGTAGCCGCTGTTATAATCGGTCTTCTTTGTCTTGTTGGGCTCGCGGCAGCCATTGCCCCGAAACCCGATGCCTCGTCTGTATCATCACTTGGTCTGGCCGGCTCCGGGACAATTGGCGATACTGCAAGTCCGGAACGATTATATGTGCGTCCGACACGGGCGAACTGCCGAAAAATGGCATCATTCCGCTCGGCGATCATAGCAAAATTCGACCAGAATGATCTTTTGACGATTGCAGAGACGAGGAATGGCTGGGCGCGCATTGACCGCCTGCCAGCCGCCACATGCTGGGTGTCGCGGCCACTGCTTGCGGAAAACGAGATTTCACCGCCGCCGCGCCGGAGCCCGGCAACAGCACGTCCCCACGCTGGTTATCAGTACCGCGCCGCTGTGCGCCCATCGCGATCAACCTACACTAGCAGCTATAACTGCCCTTGCGGTTCCGGCAGAATTTGTGTTGGCCCACGGGGCGGGCGTTATTGTCTGACTAGCGGAGGGAATAAGCGCTATGGCGTCTGAACGGCCAGGCTGGCGTGCCGGTCTGTATCGGCTGCTCGATCCCAGGGCGCGAAAACAACCGGGCCTCTCATGGTTGAACCGGTTGATTGTCGTCCTGATCGTCCTGGCGGCGACGCTTGCGGTCATAGATACGGAGACTGCGATATCGAACGCCCACCGGGCCTTTTTCGCGACAGCCGATCTGGTTTTTGCGCTGTTGTTCCTGCTCGAATATGTTGCCCGGCTATGGGTTGCGAAGGAGAATCCGCACTATGCCGGCAAGCGTTGGCCGGCGTTGCGCTATGCCCTTTCACCCGCGGCAATCATCGACCTTCTGGCCATTCTGCCGACATTGCTAGCCTGGGCAGGGGGTGGGTTTGTGGTGCTCCGCCTGGTGCGCGTGATGCGGCTGGTGCGGCTGGCAAAGCTGGGGAGGTTCAGCAGGGCGTGGCTCTACATCTCGGAAGCTGTGTGGTCCCGACGCACGGAGTTGCAATTGACCTTGGCGTTCGGGCTGTCTGCCATGCTGCTCTCTGCGACCGCGTTATACTGGGCGGAAGGGCAGGTTCAGCCCGACAAGTTCGGCAGCATTCCGCGCGCGCTCTGGTGGTCTGTCGTCACGCTGACGACGGTTGGCTATGGCGATGTTTACCCGGAGACTGTGGTGGGGAAGTTTGTTGCGGCGGTGGTTGCCATCATTGCCATCGGGTTGATCGCGCTGCCGACGGGGATACTGGCGGCTGCTTTCAGCGAGGCGGTGCAACGGCACAAGGATGACGAGCGGTGAGCATCCGGAAGCGGCACCCACTGTAGCGAGGATGACGCGTACCCACCCCTGCTCGCTGGCGCGAGTCGCCCCTCCCGCTCTCCGCTGCGCGGGGCAGGAGGGGTGTCGTTCCCTCACCCTCCCAGCCTGCGGCTGGGCCGCTGACGCTTTGCGTCGTCTTCGACTCCCCTCTCCCGAAAGCGGGAGAGGGGTTTTATTTCCAGCGGCTCTTGTCGGCGAGGAAGCGTTTGGCGTCCTGGCCGTCCGTCGGCAGGTAGGTGGCGAAGAGGTTGGCGGGGTGGCGGCTGCGGTAGGCCTCATATTCCTTCAGGATGAGGTCGGTGTGAACGTTGGGCTGGCGGTGGCGGGCGCGGAAGGCGCGGATGGGAATGGTGGCGCCGACCAGTTCCTCGGCCTGGGTTTCGGCCATCTGCACCACCTTGCCGTCCGGGCCGTAGAGCGCGCTGCCGCCGCCGCCCGCGGCCTCGAAGAATTTGCCGATGCCGGGCGAGATGCTGTTGTTGCAGATCGCGACATAGACGCCGTTATAGAAGGCGCTGGCGGCGATATCGAGGTCGGAGAAGCCGCCGGATGCCGTCCGCAGGATGATCTCCCCGCCCTTCATCGCCATGGCGCGGATATATTCGAACTCGCGCTGCGTGCTGCTGGTGCAGAGGTTGCCCAGCGGCGTGCGGGTGACGGGGACAACGGCGTCCCAGCCATACATTTCGACATAGCGGTCGAGCACGTCGTGGATGGTGGTGGTGAACAGCTCGAAGCCGACGAACACGCCCTTGATGTTGCGGGCCTTCCAATGCTTGTCGAGGATCCGGCCGTCGGGGCCGATGATGAAGGTGATCGACAGCAAGTGGTTGGGCCAGGCGGGTTCTTTTGCGTAGCTGCCGAAGACGATCATGCAGTTATATTGTTTGGCCTTTTTGCCGATGGCGGCGACTTCGGGGCCGTCGACATCGATGGCGACGCGCAAGGCTTCCTTGCGGCCCCACTCATAGCTCCAGCCGGTGAGGGGGAATTCGTGGAAGAAAAGGATGTCGCGGCGGCCGCCATAGGCCTGGGCGGCGTCGATCAGGTCGAGCATGTGGGCAAGGTTTTCGGCGCGGCCCTTTTCCGGCGATGCCGCGTCGATGGGGCGGACGCGGGTCTGGCAGATGCCGAGGCTGACCGAGTCCTGCGCGAGGGGGACGGTGGCGTAGGTGCCGTCGGGGATGAGGGTGGTGGTGTCCGGCCCCTTGCCCATGGCGGCCATGGCGGGAACGGCGGCCAGCCCGGCGACCCCGAGCGCGCCGGTATGGAACAGGGCACGACGGCTGATTTCAGCGAGACTTTTGTCCATCGGTCATCCTTTCATGGCGAGGTCAATGTGGCCATCCTCGGCGGCATAGTCGAACAGGTCGAACGGATAGGCGGCCAGCGGCGGAAAGGCCTCCCGCCAGTCGGTGGTTTGGGCCATGAGCCAGTCGAGGCCGGGGCCGACCGTTGCCGCATAGCTCAAGGGCGCTTCTGCTCCCAATGTGACGCCTTCATCCGCAACGACCTTGGGCCCGGGAACGCACCAGGGATGATAGCCGACCGCGCCGCGCGGGCTGCCGGCAAGCGGGACGACGCGTACCTGCCGGCCCAGATGCCGGGCGATGATGCCGACCAGCCCGGCGGCATCGGGGCAGTCGGCGTCCGCGACGTTGGCGATAGTGACTCCGCGACGGCCGATGGCTGCCTCCACCACCGCCGCGATGCGGCTGGTTGCGGTGGGCTGGAAGCGGCTTGTGCCGTCAAACGCGAGCGGGATGCGCGGACGCCCGTCGCGCAAGCGCTTCACGACCCACCATTCGCGCGGATGACGGCTGAAGGGCCCGTGGATCGCGCAGGGGCGCAGGATGACGATGGACGGGTGGGCACTGTCCGCCAGTGCCTGCTCCATCGCGATCTTGCGGGTGGAATAGGTTGCCGGCCCGGCTGACACCGTCGGCTGCTGGCTGCTGATCGGCACGGGGAAGTCGGGAAAACCGGTGACCCGCGCTTCGTCCAGCGTCCGGCCCGCCGCATCGCGATAGACGCTGGCCGACGAGATCGCCATGAGTGTCCCGACATCGCCGGCGACGTCCAGCATCGGCCGGGTGTCCGCCGCGTCGAAGGCGACGGTGTTGAGCAAAAGGTCCACGCCACCGGCGAGGGCCGGCCGGAGGTCAGGCCCGTCCAGCAGGTGCAGGCGCACGCCCGGTGGCACCACGGCCGGGCTGCGGTTGGCGACGGTTACGCTGGTGCCCGCCGCCATCAGGCGCGACGCGACCGCCACGCCGATCTGGCCTGCGCCGATGATGAGCGCGCGTCGCACGATCGTCAGCCCGCTCGCGTCGCTTTCTCCCCTGAAGGAGAGGGAAACTCGAGCGGGTCGGTGAGGATGCCGGGGTGTTCGGCGTTGCATTGGGCGACGAAGGCGGGGGGCAGGTCGGCGAGGCGGGACATTTTGGTGCCGTCGCTTTTCCAGAGTTGGGCGCCTTTTTGTTCGGGGGGGTTTTTCAGCCAGGTCTGGAACTCGGTCTGGCTGGTCCAGCTGCTGGTGGCTGGAATGCTGGTGAGGCGCGGGTTCAGCAGGTCGCGGGTGAGCATGACCCAGGTGTCGAGCGTCATTTCGGTGCGGGCCTGGGTGGCGCCCTTCGGCGTCCAGCGGGTGAAGGCGGCGCGGCTGACCCAGGTCTTGTCGCCGATGGTGGTGAACTCAAGCTCGGTGGGGCGGTTGAAGACCGTGGATTCCATGGTGAAATTGGCGCTCACCTTGGGGCCGTTGGGGGTGAGCGTGCCGCCGCCGATGCCGCCGCGGAAGGGCGGAACGGGGACGGTCTGCCCGGTGTAGGGGTTGCGCCATTCCTTGAGATAGGCGCCGGTCGCGGGGTCGGTGTAGAAGAGCCAGCTGCGGCTGACGGTCTCGATGTCGCCGTTGGGGAGCTCGCGGGTGCGGCTGACGCTGGCGCCCTCGTAATCATAGAGCCGCTTGCCATAGTCGGGGATGGGGAGGCCGGCGCCGGGGTTGAGGCCGAAGACGCGGCCCTTCGAGTAGCCGAACTGCACCTTGCCGCTGAGGTCGTTCTGCAGGCGGGCGAGCGTGAGCATGTTGAAGCGGGGATCCTTCGGATCGAAGGTGGCGCGGCTGGCGGCATCGGCGCGGACGCTGAGGCCGGCGGTGGCGGCCAGCGTGAGGAGCCCGGTGGTGGCGACGAACTGGCGACGGTTGGCAAGCATGGCGGACCTTTCAGGCGGAGAGGATTTCGAGCGCGGCGCGTTGGCCGGATTCGAAGGCACCCTCCATGCCGCGCGCGACTTCGGAGGTGTGTTCGCCGGCGAAGTGGAGGCGGCCCCAGGCTTTGCCGATCTCGTTGGCGAAGGCGCGGACCTGGCCGGGTGCCCAGCAGGCGTAGGCGCCGCCGGCGAAGGGGTCGCGGGCCCAGCTGACGACCTTCACCGGGGTCAGCGCGCCTTTTGCCGCGGGGCGGATGCGCATGAGGTCTTCGAGGACGGCCTGGGCGGCGGCCGCCGGTTCCATCCGGTCGAGGCGGTCGGCGGCGAACCCGCTGACGAAGGCGACGAAGCTGGTGATGACGCTGGGGTCGGGACCATAGCGCAGGCCGATGAAGCGGCCGGCCAGCGTGTCCGTCCACATGCCCGTGGGCAGGCCGTCCGCCTCCCAGAACTTGCGCGTGGGAACGTAATGGACCTGGAAGACGCGGTTGTAGGGCAGCTGGTCGATGCCGGCCTGCTGCTTGGCGGGCGGGGCGGGATCGAGGCTGATGAGCCGGAGCGCGGTGGCGGGGAGCGCGATCAGGGCACGCTTGGCGGTGACCTTGCCGCCGTCCTGCAGGGTGACTTCGACGCCGGTGGCGCTGCTTGCGATGCGGCGGACGACGGCATCGGTGCGGACGGGGTTTTTCAGCGCCTTGGCCATGGCTTCGGGCAGGCGCTGGTTGCCGCCCTGAATCGCGAAGGTGCCGGGGCCGGCGGCGGACATCAGCTCGGCATTGCGGAAGATGTGGAACCACATCATGGCGGAGAGGTCGTGCGCGCTGTTGGCGTAGCTGGGGTTGGTGGCGTAGGCGAGGCGAAGCGCCTCGTCGCTCCAGCCCTTGGCTGCGAGGAAGTCGGCGACGGAGACATCATATTGCGCGAAGGCGGGGTCGCGCCAGGCGGCGGCCTCGGGCAGCGGCTGGTAGGGGCGCAGGCCGGTGAAGCCCATCAGCCAGGGGGCGCGTTTGCGGAGATCGCCGGTATAGGGGTTGAGCTTGTGGCCTTCCCATTGCGCGAGGCGGATGTTCTCGCCGCGCAGGTGGATGAGGGTGTTGTCGGTGCCGAATTCGGTGCGGTTGCGGACATCGACGAGGTTGACGCCGAGGGTCTTGGCGCGGTCGACCAGGCGGGCGTAGCCGCTGCCGATGCCGTTGCCGCCGGCCTCCGGGTGGCCATCGACATCATCGAGCGTGTAGAGGCGGCCGCCGACGCGCTTTTTCGCCTCGAGGACGAGGACACGCTGGCCCTGTTCCTGCAGGGTGAGCGCGGCCTCCAGACCCGAGAGGCCGGCGCCGATGACGACGGTGTCGACAGCGTCACTGGCGCGGGCGCCGGTGGGGAGCATCGCGGCGGCGGTGGCGGCGGCCGCCAGTTTCAGCGTGTCGCGGCGGTCGAGCATGGTTCAGAACTCCGGTTTCGCGTCTTTCAGGGGCACCATGGCGCAATTGGCGAGCAGCTGCTTGAGGTTCATGCCGATGCGCTGCGCCTTGGGTTCGCCAAAGACATAGGCGAGCTCCTTCGAACCGCCGTCGGCGGCGATTTCGGCGATGTACAGGGTGAGCGAGTTGCGGGTGAAGACGCCAGGCGCGTTGTTGTAGGCCCAGGCGACGTTGCGCAGGCGGAGTTCGAGCGTGCGCGGCGGGGTTTCATGCGTGTCGAAGCGGGCGCTGCCGCCCTGGTCGGGGACGGTGAAGGGGCCGAAGCGCTTGAAGGGGATGGCGCGGCCACCGCCGACGCCGGGGATGTCGACATAGCAGGTGAAGGCGCGGGATTTCAGGTAGCGGGTGGCGCGGGCGGGCGACGGGCCGAGGAGGATGGTGCGCTCGCCGATATCGAGGAACAGGGGGGCGCGGCAGCCCGGGCCGGTGCTGCCGGTGAAGCTGGCGGCGGCGCGGGTCAGCAGCAGGTCGCAACCGGGGGCATCGTCGCGCGCCAGGCGCACGCCCTCTGGGGTGGCGGTGAAGCGCCAGCGTGTGGATGGGGCGCCGGCGACGCTGGCGCGCAGGGCGAGCAGATCGGTGGTGGCCAGCCGTTCCAGCGTCAGGTCGCGGCGGGGAAAGTCCACGGCGTCCCGCTCATTGCCGCCCTCCCGCCGCTGTCGCCCCTCGAAATAGGCCTGCTCGATGCTGTCCCAGCGGCTGTCGCCGGCGAACCAGGCGCCGAGCACCATCAGGTCGCGCTGGGCGGGGAGCTGGTCGGTGCCCTGGGCGTGCGCGGCCGAAAAAGAAAGGGCGGCGAGGATGATCCCCGCCGCCCCGATGACTGGCCTGATGGGGTGCATCAGAATTTGTAGGCCGCGGTGACGCCGAAGTTGCGCAGGCGCGGCGCGGTGACGGCGAAATCGCGCAGGTTGGCGCTGCTGACGTTGACGCCGCCGAGGTTCGCCGTCGCCTCGCCGGGGCGGAGCGCCGGGCGGAAATAGGTCTGGCGGTTGTCGATCGAGCGCAGGATGTCCACCGGCGTGCGGTCGTTGAGCGCGTTGGTCATGAAAGCGGTGATGCTGAAGCCATCGAACTCGACCCCGGCGCGCAGGCCGAGATTGTAGCTGTCGCCCGACCAGCCGAGGTTGTCGACCTGGATGTAGCGCTTGCTTTCATAGGCGAGGTTGGCGGTGAACAGCGCCTTGACCGTGTCGGTGATGGGCACGTTGATGGTGCCGCCCAGCGTGATCTGGTGCTTCGGCACGCGCGGCAGGCTGTTGCCGGCGGCGTTGCCGCGCGCGGCGAGCAGCGCGTTGACGGCGGCAAAGCGCGCCGGGGTGGCGGCGTTGAGCTGGGTCAGATAGCCCTGCGCATAGGTCAGGATCGGCGCGGTGCAGCGCGGATCGGGCGAGGCGCCGAGACAGGGCGCGAAGCTGGTCAGCCCGGTGCCGGCAAGCGACGGCGCGGGGATGAAGGCCGGCAGCGGCGCGGTGCTGTTCAGCGTGTTGATGTCCGCGGCGGTGATGTAGAGGTCGGCCTGGTCGTCGGCGACGAAGTCCCTGATCTTCGCATCCTGGAAGGCGTAGCCAAGGCGGAGTTCGAGCCAGTCGGTGACTTTCGCGCTGGATTCGAGCTCGAAGCCGCGGACGCGCGACTTGCCGACGTTGGAGGTGAAGCTGACCGAGCCGAGCACGCCGTCGCGGCGGGCGACCTGGATGGTCTGCGTCAGCTGCTGGTTCTTCCATTCGATGTTGTAGGCGGCGACGTTGACGGTGACGCGGCGGTCCATGAACTGGGTCTTGGCGCCGATTTCATAGTTCCAGCTCGATTCCTCGCGGAAGGTGTCGAGGCCGAGGCCGACGAGGCGGGCGACTTCGCTGTCTTCATAGAGCGCCGAATAGACGCCGCTGTTGAAGCCGCCGGGCTTGTTGCCGCGCGCGACGACGCCATAGAGCATGACGTCGTCGGTCGCCTTCCAGTTGACGGTGAAGCGCGGCAGGAAGCTCTTGTACTGCGCGACGCCCAGCGGCGCGACGATGGAGCGGGTGAAGGTCTGGCCGGCGACAACGGTGCTGCTGGTGCCCGACGTGGTCAGGTCCTCCACCTGGTAACGCGCCTCGGCCGATGCGGTCAGCGTGTCGGTGATGTCGACTTCGAGCTGGCCGAAGACGGCGCGGTTTTTGACGCTGCCCAGGAAGACCGAATTGCGGGTGAAGGGCACGGCGGGCGGCGGCGGGACGACGGCGGGCAGCGAGGCGCTGTAGTTGCCGGGCAAGTCCTTCTCCCGGTAATAATAGACGCCGGCGAGGCCGCGGACGCGGGATGCGGCGGGGGAGGCGACGCGGAATTCGAGCGTGTAATCCTTGGTGCCGCTGCGGTCGATGGTTTCGAAGCCGGGGGAGCGCAGGTCGCTGTAGTCCTGGTCGGTGGCGACGGTCTGGCGGCGGCGGTTGTAGGCGCCGGTGCCGGTCAGCGTCCAGTCGTTGAGGTCATATTCGACCTTCACATAGCTGCGCAGGATGTCGCGATTGAGCGCGTCATCGATGCCGGCCTGGCGGAAGATGTTGCTGTTGAGCGCGAATTGCGTGGGCGTGTTGAGCTGGCCGCAATTATAGCCGCGGGCGCGGTTGTCGGCGACGGGACGCAGCGCCGGCGCCGGGCCGAAGACGCCGGGGCGAAGGTTGGGCAGGAAACAGTTGAGCGCGTTGTTGTTGATGCCGAGCACGCCCGGCACCGCGGCGGTCTGGCCGGGCACCCAGTTCAGGCGGCCGATGGCATAGGCGCCGTCATTGTCCTGCGAGCGGCTGTAGCGGGCGGTGATGGTGAGATTTTCGGTTGGCGCCGCGCGCAGCGTGAGGCCGTAGGACAGCGATTTCTCGCGGCCCAGCTTCTCCTCCGGATCGACGAGGTTGGTGTATTGCCCGGCGAAGCGGTAGAATTTGGCATCCACGGACGCCCACAGCTTGTCGGTGATGAGCGGGCCGGAGACATAGCCGGTATATTCCTGCAGGCCGTCTTCCCCGAAAGTGACGGAGAGACGGCCGCGCGGCGTGTTGTCCGGCTGGCGGGTGATAAAGTTGATGGCGCCGGCGAAGGTGGCGCGGCCGAACAGCGCGGCCTGCGGGCCCTTGATGACCTCCACCCGTTCCAGATTGTCGAGGTTGAAGGCGCTGATCGAGCCGGTGAAGAAGATGCCGTCGACGAAGAAGGCGGCGTTGGGGTTGCCCTGGATGTTGGACATGCCGCGGATCACCGGGCGGTCGCCGTTGCGGCCGAAGGCCTGGCGGAAGCTGAGGCCGGGGGTCTGCTGCGCGATGTCGGCGATCGACTTGATGCCCTGCTCCTCGATCCGGCTGGCGGTGAAGGCGCTGATGGCAAGCGGCACCTCCTGCAGGTTTTCCGCGCGCTTGCGGGCGGTGACGATGATCTCCTCCACATCGGCCTCGGCGACCGTGGGGGCGGGCGCCGCCTGGGCGAAAAGGGCGGTGCCGCCCAGCATGGAAAGCGCGAGGGCGGCGAGCGAAACCTGTGTGATGGTGCGCGGCGTGAGCATGATGGTCCCCTTTTTGCGGCCTTTGGCCTTTTTCCCTGACGGTGAAGTTGTCCGGACATTTCATCAGTCGCGCGCGCCCGTCAACGCGGGAGCAGGATTTTTTCATGAAAGCCGCAAAAAACAATCGCCGGGCGTTGCAGATATGCCGCAGCGGGAAAGAAAACCTATTTCGCGGCGGACTTCAGCCAGGCGATCACCGCGGCGCGGTCCTGCGGCTGCTTCAGGCCGGCGAACGCCATCTTGTTGCCTTTCACCATCGCGGCCGGCGAGGCAAGGTAGCGGTCGAGCGTGGCATCGTCCCAGGTGAGGCCGGAGGATTTGAGCGCGTCGGAATAGAGGGTGAAGCCGGGGCGGGTGCCGGCGGCGGCGCCGACGATGCCGAAGAGGTTCGGCCCGACCTTGTGCGCGCCGGCCTTTTCCACCGTGTGGCAGGCCTTGCATTGCAGGAACAGCAGTTGGCCCCGTTTCAACTGCGCGGCATCCTGGGCGCCGGCCGGCGTTGTGGCGAGGAGCAGCAGGGCGAGCGTCAGGCGGATCATTTCGGTGGTTCCGGGATGCGGGGGATCGAGGCGGCGACCGACGGGTCGGCGGGGGCGGCATAGGCGCCATCGGCGACGCGGCCCTTCATGTAATCGGGCAGCGGCAGCTCGGGATAGACGGTAACGGTGAAATCCCCGGCGCTGGGGTTCTGGCGGACGGGGATGATCTGTTTCTGGTAAAGCTCTGAGTACCAGAAGGCGCGGGCGTGGGCGAAGCAGGGGAAGCGCACCATCAGCACGCTGTCATTGTCCGCCGGCGTGCCTTCGAAGGTGGCGACGCTGCGCGGGTTGTTGAGATAATAGGCGCCCAGTTTCGGGTAGAGGCCGGAGGCGCGGATGGCGGCGGCATATTGCGCCAAGCGGGCGCGGTCCTTCAACAGGCCGCGCACCAGCATGATGACCGGCTTGTTGTCGCAGACGGTGGGGTCGAGCGGCGGGGGCGGGCTGCCGGGCGCGGCGACGGGAGAAGTTGGTGCCGCGGTGGGCGCGGCGACCGGCTGCGCGGCGAGCGGGGTGGCGAGGAGGAGGGCGAGCAGCGCTGCCCTCATTTGTCGACCGGCTCGATGGCGCGTTCGATGCCTTCCTTCGCGCGGCGGACGGCGGCGACGACGTTGAGGCCCTGGTTGCAGCCGATCATGCCGCCGGGGCCGACCGAGGAGCAGCTGCCGATGCCCGTGGCCGACGGCTTGCCGCTGGCGAGCGCGGCGCGCTGCTCGCCGACATTGTCGCGGCGGTCGATGCTGGTGTCGGTCTCCCGCACCGGGCGGGGGATGCGGAACCGCTCTTCCTCTGGCCGGCGGGTGCAGACGACGATCTCGTCGGGGTTGCTTGCCTTCGGGCAGGCATCGGTGCCGTACACGGTGACGAGCCGCTCGCGATAGGTGCCGGCCTGGGCGAGGAGGGGCGTGGCGCTGAGGGCGGCTGCGATGAGAAGCGTGGCGCGAATCATGGGGTGGTCTCCTGTCCGTCGATCTGTACAGCATAGCTGTAACGGTCGCCGGGATGAACCGACGATGACATTTCGAAGATTTCGCCGTCCGGATCGCGATAGAGCCGCAGGATCCTGAGGCAGGGGGCGCGGCGGGGGATGTGGAGCAGCGCGGCCTGGGCGGGGGTGGCGGCGACGGCCTGAAGCTCTTGCGTGATGGTGGCGACGCGGACGCCGGCGAGGCGTTGCAGCTGGCTGAACAGCGTTTCGTGGCCGGAGGCGAGGTGGGGCACGTGCGCCGAGAGGCGGGGGTGGATGAAGACGTCGGTCAGCGCCATCGCCTCGGTGGCGCCGGCCATGCGGCGCACGCCGGTGACATGGTGCCAGGCCTCCCCGGCGGGGCGGCGGAGGTCGCGCGCCTGGGCGGGGGAGAGGCGGATGCCGCCCCGGTCCTGGATGAGGAAGCTGCTGCTGGCGGCATATTGCAGGATTTCGCGCAGGTCGCTGAACGACTGGCGCAGCGCCGGCGTGTCGTCCGCGATGACGGTGCCGCTGCCGCGCCGGCGGGTGATCAGGCCTTCGTCCTGCAGCTGTTTCAGCGCGGCGCGCACGGTGAAGCGGCTGAGGCCGAAACGGTCGGTGAGCGCGCTTTCGGTGGGGACCGGGTCGCCGGGGCGGAGGTGGCCGCCGCGGATCTCGTCGCGCAGCTGCGCCGCCAGCCGGGCATAGCGTGGTTCGGCTGGGCGGCGGTGCGGCAAGCTGATGTCCCCTCGCGCGGTTGCAACCGCTCTCTTGCGCACCCTGCCCGATGATGGCTAGGCAGACAATATGTCCGGACAAATTGCCGCTGCCGATGCTCCGCTGCTGGTACAGCTGGCGCATCATTTGCAGCGGCCGGTGGATGAAGCGACGCGGCAGAGGGCGCGGCTGCACCTGCTGGACTGGCTGGCGTGCGTGGCGGGGGCGCGACAGGCCGCGGTAAAACCTTTTGCCTTTGACGCTAATATCGCATCGACTGCGGCACTTCTCGGCAATGTGCTGGAAATGGATGACGTTCATCGCCTCGGACGGCTACATCCAGGTCCCGTTGTCTGGTGTTCGATCGTTGCCGACTACGAAGCTGGTCTTGATGCATGGCTCGATGCCGCCGTCCGGGGCTATGAGGCGATGATCGGTGTCGGAGCCACATTCGACGATTGGCACTATGCCCACTTTCATCCCACCTCCACGGCAGGCCTGTTTGGCGCAGCAGCCGCAGTCGCATCGCTCCAGGAGTGTGACGTCAGCGAGACAGCCCATGCACTGGGACTTGCGGGGTCCGTGACCGGCGGCCTTTGGCAGATGCGGCACGAGGACACGATGGCAAAGCAATGGCATGTCGCAAATGCCATGGTGTCAGGTGGTTCGACAGCCGTTTGGGCACGGCGGGGAATGACCGGCCCGCTATCCCTGCTCGAAGGCCCGCAAGGCCTGTATGCCGCGACCTGTCGCGCGCCGAAGCCGATGCTGTTCGGGCCCGGCTGGCGGATCGAGGAGGTGAGTTTCAAGCCCTGGGCGGCGTGCCGCCATGCCCATCCGGTGATTGACTGCGCGCTGGAACTGCGGGCGGCGGGGCGGCTGGCGGCGCCATTTCATGTCGAGACCTATGCCGACGCGCTGGCCTTCTGCGACAAGCCGCACCCGACGACCGACGTGGAGGCGAAATTCTCGCTTCAGCATGCGGTGGCGGTGATCGCAGACGGGCGCAACGCCACGCCCGCCGATTTCACGCCCGAGGCCATCACCGCGCTGGCGCCGCTGCGCCGCCAGGTGACGGTGGCGGAGGACCCCGCCATCACCGCGCGTTACCCGGCGCATTTCGGCGCGCGGCTGAACGGGCTGGAGCTGGTGGACTGTCGCGGCGACCCGGAACGCCCGGTCACGGAGGCCGACATCATCGCGAAGATGCACATGCTCGCCAACTGGGGCGGCCTGCCGCCGTCGGAGGCCGACCGCGCCGCTGACCTGGCGCTGCATGGGAATGATGCCGCGGCGGTTGTCGCCATGCTCGATAAGTGGCTGAAATGACCGCCACCGAAGACGTCCTCGCCTTCGCCGCCGCGCCGCACGCGATTCCGGCGGTGGTGGCAGGGCATGCGGTGCGGTTGCTGGGGGATACGCTGGCGTGCGGGTTCGCGGGATCGGGCGCGCCGGGGGCGGATGGGGTTTATGCCGCCGCGAGCCGCATGGGGGCGGGGGATGACGCGCCGGTGCTGGGGCGGGGTTTGCGGCTGCCGGCGCCGGGGGCGGCGATGGTGAACGGCTTCCAGATCCACTGCCTGGAATGGGATGCGGTGCATGAGCCGGCGGTCGTCCATGCGATGAGCGTGGTGACGGCGGCGCTGCATGCCGCCTGCCACCGGGTGGGCGGGGTGAGCGACGACGAAGCGCTGGCGGCGCTGTGCGTCGGCGTGGAGGTAGCGTGCCTGCTGGGGGTGGCGGCGACATCCGGCTTGCGCTTTTTCCGGCCGGCGACGGCGGGGGTGATGGGGGCGGCGCTGGCGGTGGCGCGGGTGGAGGGGCTGCCGGCGGAGCGGTTCGGCGATGTGCTGGGGCTGGCTTATTCCCAGGCGGCGGGCACGATGCAGGCGCATGTCGAGGGGTCGATCGCGCTGCCGTTGCAGGTGGCGCTGGCGGCGCGGGCGGCGGTGACGGCGGTCGACCTGGTGCACTATGACCTGTCCGGCCCGCGCGATGTGCTGGAGGGGCCGTTCGGCTATTTCCGGCTGTTCGACGAGGGGTCGCTGGCGGGCCATGCGGACGGGCTGGGGCGGCAGTGGCGGATTGTGGAACTGAGTGTGAAGCCCTTTCCCAGTGGCCGGGCAAGCCACGCGACACTGGGGATGCTGCACGCGCTGGGCGCAGCAAAATGTGCAGCATTGACCGCCATCGAGGCGCGGGTGCCGCCGCTGATCGCGCGGCTGGTGGGCCGGCCCTGGGTGGAGGACATGACCACCGCCTATGCCCGGCTGTGCCTGCCCTTTCTTGTCGCGCTGATGCTGACCGATGGCCGGATCGATCCCCGGCGCTTTACCGCGGCCAATTTCAACGATCCGGAACTGCGCCGGCTGGGGGCGATGCTGCGCGTGGTGGTGGATGACAATCCTGATCCCAACGCGCTGTTTCCGCAAGATTTCACGCTGCGTTTCGCCGACGGCCAGAGCGAGCAGGTGTCGGTGCCGGTGACGCTGGGAGCACCGGACAATCCGCTTGGCCCCGCCCGGCAGGCGGAGAAGCTGGCCTTCGCGCTGTCGCTCGCCGCGACGCCGCCTGATGCCGCGACCCGCGCCGCGCTGTTCGACAACCCGCTTTCGTTGCTTGCAGGACGACCATGAGCCATCCGACCTATTTCGAGACCGCCGACACCGCGCAGTTGCTGCGCGATTATCCCATCGGGGAGGCCTTCACCGCGCGCTACACACGCATGAGCCGCGACGAGCTGCGCGCCCGCCAGAATGCGCAGTTCCTGAAACTGATGGCGCGCGGCTGGCAGCTGCCCTTTTACGCGCGGCACTGGGGGGCGAAGGGCATCGAGCCGGGGGACATCCGTGGCCTGGACGACATCGTGAAACTGCCGACCTATGACAAGAGCGACCTGATGGCCTCGATCGCGGCGCATCCGCCGTTCGGGGATTTCGCCGGGCTGGGCGGTGCCGATCGACCGCCGGCGATCCTGCACACGACGTCGGGCACCACCGGCAAGCCGCAGACCCTGCTGTTCGGGCCGAAGGGGCGGGAGGTGGGAAACCTGCTGGTCGGGCGGCATGCCCGCTGGCTGGGGGTGGGCGCGGACGATGTGGTGCACAGCGTCTATGGCCATGGCATGATCAACGGCGGCCATTATATCCGCGAGGCCTATACCCGCTTCACCAACGCCATCTTCCTGTCTGCCGGTACGGGGATCGAGACGCGGAGCGCCACCCAGGTGCAGCTGATGGCGGATTTCGGCGTGACCACCATTGTCGGCTTTGTGGATTATATCCGCAAGCTGGCCGAGGTGGCGCGGGAAGCGGGGCTGGTGCCGGGGGAGCAGATCCCGGTCAAGCGCATCATCGGCCATCTGGGGACGGAGGATCGCGCCGCGACCGAGGCCGCCTGGGGCGGGGCGGAGGCATTCGACTGGTATGGCGTGGGCGATACCGGCAGCATCGCCGGCGAGGGACCGGACCGCGACGGGCTTTATGTGTGGGAGGATGCGCAGTATCTTGAGCTGCTGGAGCTGGACGGCGGCGGGGCCGTTCCGCGCGGGCAGAAGGGGGACATGGTGGTGACCTGCCTGTACAAGGACGACATCGCCCCCTGCATCCGCTTCAACACGCATGATGTCAGCGCCTTCCGGACGGATGGCAATGCGACCGGCATGGTGTTCGACCGGATCGAGGGATTTCTGGGGCGCAGCGACAATATGGTGAAGCTGCGCGGCATCAACATCTTCCCGCATGCGGTGGCGGCGCTGATCGAAAACCGGCCGGAGCTGACTGGTGAATATATATGCAGCGTGCGCCGCGACGCCGCCGGCCGGGACGAGATGACGGTGACCATCGAGGCGCGCGACGGCGCCGCGCCCGCCGACCTGCCCAACCTGCTGCGCCGCGGGCTGGGGATCGAGGTGGCGGTGCAGCTGGTCGGCGTGGGGGGGACGGCGGCGATGACGCAGATCGACGTGCGGCAGAAGCCGATCCGCCTGATCGACGAGCGGCGTTGATGGCGAAGATCCATGAGCTGGGCGTGGTGCGGCTGCGGGAGGCGTTTGCCGCCGGCCGGGTGAGCGTGGTGGCGGCGACCGAGCATTATCTGGCGCGCATCGCGGCCTTGGACGGGCGGATCGGCGCCTATACCGGGCTTGACGCGGTGGGTGCGCGGGCGGCGGCGGCGGAAAGCGCGGCGCGGTTCGAGGCCGGCACGGCGCGGGCGCTGGAGGGTGTGCCGATCGCGGTGAAGGGCAATATCGACGTGGCCGGCCTGGCGACGCATGGCGGCATCGGGGCGCGGCGGCAGGCGATCGCCGGGGCGGATGCCGCGGTGGTGGCGCGGCTGCGGGCAGCGGGCGCGGTGGTGCTCGGCAATCTGAATCTGCATGAGGCGGCGCTGGGGGCAACGACGAACAACGCCTTCTTTGGCGCGACGCAGAACCCGCACCGGCCGGGGTTCACGCCGGGCGGCTCGTCGGGCGGCAGCGGGGCTGCCGTGGCGGCGGGGCTGTGCGCGGCGGCGCTGGGGACGGACACGCTGGGCAGCGTGCGGATTCCCGCGGCCTATTGTGGCGTTTATGGCCTGAAGCCGACGGCGGGGCTGGTGAATGATGCGGGGCTGCTGTTCCTGGCGGAGCGGCTGGATACGGTGGGGCCGTTGGCGCGCAGTGCCGAGGATGTGGCGGCCATGATCGAGGCGATGGCGGCCCTGGACGGCTCGCCGCCGGTGAATCGGGTGGCGATGCTGGACAGCACGGACGCGGTCGACATGCATCCGGCGGTGGCGGCGGGCTATGCCCTTGCCGCCGACCTGTTGCGCGGGCTGGGGTGCGAGGTGACGGTGCACCATGTTGCCATCGACGCGCATCGCGTGCGGCTGGCGGGGTTCATTGAGGCGGCGCGCGAGGCCGATGCCCGCTTCGGCGCGGCGATGGCGGCCGACCCGGAGGGTTTCTCGCCGGCGTTCAAATCCTATCTGGCGTTCGGGCGCAACATCGACGCGCGCGGGGTGGCCGATGGCCGCGCGGTGCTGGACGCGGCGGCGACCGAGGTACGGGGCGTGTTGCAGGCGGCGGACGCCATCCTGCTGCCGACGGCGCCGCAGCCGGCCTTCGCCCATGCCAGCGAGGCGCCGGTGTCTCAGGCAGATTTCACCGCGCTCGCCAATATCGCCGGGGTGCCGGCGTTCGCGATGCCGTCGGGCTGGACGAGTGATGGCCTGCCGGTGGGGGTGCAGCTGATGGGCCGCGCCGGGGGTGAGCGGGCGCTGCTGGCGCTGGGCGGGGCGCTGGACCGGACGCTGAACGCCTATCGGCCGCCGATTGATTTTGCCTGAGGGAGAATTGCGATGCGCATCGTCTGTCTGTTCAATCTGAAACCAGGGGCCTCCGCCGCCGATTATGAGGCCTGGGCGCGGGGGGTGGATATTCCCGGCGTCAACGCGCTGCCGTCGGTGGCGCGGTTCACGGTGCACCGCGCGACCGGCCTGTTCGGGTCGGAGGCGAAGCCGCCCTATGATTACATCGAGGTGATCGACATCCATGGCATGGACGCCTTCGTGGCGGACGTCAGCGATCCCGAATTCCAGAAGGTGGCGGCGGCGTTCGGGCAGTTCACCGACAACCCCGTCTTCATCCTGACCGAGGACCTGTGATGCGTTTCACGGGTAAAACGGTGGTCGTCACCGGCTCGGGCCGGGAGAAGGGGCTGGGGCAGGCGATTTTGCAGCGCTTTGCCGACGAGGACGCCAACTGCGTGGTGAGCGATGTGGCGGTGACGCCCGAGGTGGAGGGGGTGGCGGCGGAGCTGCGCGCGCGGGGCGCGCAGGTGGCGGTGATCGCCTGCGATGTATCGGATGCGGCGCAGTGCGAGGCGCTGGTGGCGGGCGCGGTGGCGGCGTTTGGCGGCGTGGATGTGATGGTGAACAATGCCGGCATCGGTTTCATGATGAAGCCGCTGCTGGAGGTGGTGCCGGCGGACTGGGACAAGGTGATCGCGGTCAACCTGTCGGGCGCATTCTATTGCACGCAGGCGGCGGCGCGGGCGATGATCGCGCGGGGGAACGGCGGCCGGATCATCAATATCGCGAGCCAGGCGGCGAAGACGGGGTTTCCGCATTTGCCGGCCTATGTCAGTTCGAAGCATGGCATGGTCGGGCTGACGCGGGCGAGCGCGGTCGAGCTGGGCAGGCATGGCATCACGGTGAACGCGGTGTGCCCGAACCATGTGACGACCGGGCTGGGGGCGGAGCAGAACGCCTATTTCTCGAAGCTGCTGGGGTTTGCCAGTGTCGGGGATTATCTGGCGAACATGGCGGCGAAGAACCCGATGGGGCGGCCGGGGCTGGCGAGCGATACCGCGGCGGCCTGCGCCTGGCTGGCGAGCAAGGATGCCTTTTACGTCACGGGAGAGGCGCTGAATGTGAGCGGTGGAGAGGAGATGCATTGAGGTGGTTGACGATATGTATCGATATTGATACATACCTTTGATGAAGCCGATCACATTTGTTGGCGATAGTCTTTCCCGGCTGAGGGATTTTCCTGACGATGCACGCGCTGATGCGGGATATCAGTTGAGCCTGGTGCAGCAGGGACAAGAATCTGCTGACTGGAAACCGATGAAGACCGTCGGCACGGGTGTTCGGGAGATCAGGGTTCGCGAGGCGTCGGGGGCGTTTCGGGTCATTTATCTGGCGACATTGCCGGATCGGGTTCTGGTTCTCCACGCGTTCCGAAAGACGACACAAGCCACGTCGCAAAAAGACATCATGTTGGCGGCGCAACGATTGCGGGAATGGAAGGCATGATGATGGAAACGCAGACATTTGCCGATGTGTTCGATGCGATTGCCGATACGCCGGCGGAAGCGGCGAACATGAAGGCTCGGGCGGAGTTGTTGTCGGCGCTGACCGCGCGCGTTCGCGAGTGGGAGCTTTCACAGGAGGCGGCGGCGGCGCGATTGAGGATCACGCGACCGCGGTTGAACGACCTGATGCGTGGCAAGCTGACGAAATTCTCGCTGGATGCGCTGGTGAATTTGGCGACGGCGGCGGGGCTGGTGTTGCAGATCAGGGTTGCCGATGCGGCGTGAGGGCTTTGTCCGCTGGGGACGATCGGACTTTTTGTCGGAAGGCGGTTCCTTCGACGGGCAGCAGTCAGAGGCGTGGCAGGGTGACGCCGCGTTGGCCCTGGTATTTGCCGGCGCGGTCGGCGTAGCTGGTTTCGCAGATGGCTTCGCCGGTGAGGAAGAGGAACTGGCAGGCGCCTTCGTTGGCGTAGATTTTGGCGGGCAGCGGCGTGGTGTTGGAAAACTCCAGCGTGACATGGCCTTCCCAGCCGGGTTCCAGCGGCGTGACGTTCACGATGATGCCGCAGCGGGCGTAGGTGCTTTTGCCCAGGCAGATGACGAGGATGTCGCGCGGCACGCGGAAATATTCGACGCTGCGGGCGAGGACGAAGCTGTTGGGCGGAATGACGCAGACATCCTGCTGCCGGTCGACGAAGCTGGTCGGGCTGAAATTCTTGGGGTCGACGATGGCATTGTCGACGTTGGTGAAAATCTTGAACTCGTCTGAGACGCGCGCGTCATAGCCATAGGAAGAGAGGCCGTAACTGATGATGCCCTGGCGGCGCTGGCCGTCGACGAAGGGGTCGATCATGCCCTCGTTCAGCGCGCGGTCGCGGATCTGGTGGTCGGCAAGCACGCCCATTTCTAGCTTTCTACTGGCGAATGTGGAGGACGCAGATGAGGGTGAAGAGGCGGCGGGCGGTGTCGAAATCGACCTCGGCCTTGCCTTCCAGCCGCTCCATCAGCAGGGTGGCGGCGTCGTTGTGGATGCCGCGGCGCGCCATGTCCACGGTTTCGATCTGGCTGGGCGTGGCCTGGCGGATCGCCTTGTAATAGCTGTCGCAGATGGCGAAATATTCGCGCACCACGCGGCGGAACGGGCTGAGCATCAGCACCAGCGTGTCGATGGGAACGCCCGCCGCGTCCGAAATGTCCATGGCGAGGCGGCCTTCCTCGACGCGCAGGACAAGCCGATACGGCCCGGTGGCGGCGGCGAAACTGTCGCCCAATGGCCGGAAGCTGTTGCCTTCCAACAGGTCGAAGATGGCGACGCGGCGTTCCTGCTCCACGTCGGCATTGCGCCAGAGCACGGTGCGCTCGTCGAGCTCGACGGCGATGATGCGGTGGTCGGCGGTCACCGTGAATCAGGCAGGCTGTTGACGAGGCGGCCCAGCGCGACGCGGACCGGTTCGAGGACATCGTCCTGCGTCTTCCCCAGGCGGACGACGACAAGGCGCTTCGACGGCACGATGATGACATATTGGCCGAGGTGGCCGATGGCGGCGTAGGCGTCGGCTGGGCCTTGCGTGGGGAAGAGCGCCACGTCCCGCCCGGCGGGGCGGCGGCGGTTGAGCCAGAAATGGCCGCCATAGCCGCTGTCCGTCGCGGCCGGCGTGCCGACGAAATCCACCCAGGCGGCGGGGACGACCTGCTGGCCGCTGGCGACGCCCTTGTTCAGGTAGAGCTGGCCGAAGCGTGCCCAGTCGAGCGCGGTGGCGTGGCACAGGCTGCCGCCGTGCATCGTGCCGGCATTGTCATATTCGCAGAGCAGGCTGGGCATGCCGGCGGGGATCATCAGGCGGCTGATGAGGGCCGCGCGCATGGCTTTCTTGCGGGCTTCCGGGTTGGTGAGGCCGGGGGAAAGGGTGCGCTGCACCTTGTCGGCGAGCAGGATGCTGGTGGCGGTGCTGTATTCATATCTGGCGCCGGGCGCGGCTTCCAATGGCTTCGCCTTCGACCAGCGGGCGGCGTCCTGCGCGCGGTCGGTGAAGAGGATGCGGATGGTGTCGTCGAGCTCGGGTTGCGGGGAGGATTCGCGGTGGGAGAGCCCGCTGCTCATGTGCAGCATGTGGCGGAGCGTGATGGCTCGGCGCGCGTCGTTCGCCCATTCGGGGAAGACGGGCGCGGCGTCGAGGGACAGTTTTCCTTCGCCGACGAGCTGGCCGACCAGCGTGGCGGTGATGGATTTCGACATCGACCAGCCGATGAGGCGGGTGGTGGCGTTGTAGCCGGGGGCGTAGCGTTCGTAGATCGGCACGCCGTCCTTCAGCACGACGATGGCGCGGGTTTCGGCAAGGCGGCGGTCGGCGAAGAAGCGATCCGCGATGATCCGGGCCTCCGCGGGCATGGCCACTGGCATGACCGGTTGCGCTGGCAGGGGCGCGGAGACTAGCATCAGCATTGGGATCAACAGGCGTCGCATGCGCGCCAGCTTAAGGGGCTGCACGGTGAAGGCAAGACGATGGGCCGCGAACCTGGGCTTTCTGCTGCTGGGGCTGGTGCTGCTGTGGCAGCTCGTCCTGCACTCGCCGCTGGGGCGGCGGGCGGATGTCGCCGCGGGCTATAGCGCGCGGGTGATCTGCGCCTGCCATTTCGTGGCCGGGCGCTCCCTGCAATCCTGCCTGACCGACATGGAGCCGGGGACCGAGCTGGCGCGGGTGACCATCGACGACAGCGCCGGCCGGGTGACGAGCGTGGTGCCGCTGCTGGCGCGGCGGAGCGCGAGCGTGCGCGGTGACCTTGGCTGCACGATTGATCCCTGATGGCCGGGCCGCGCATGGATGAAAGCTGGCGCGCGGCGCTGGCGGATGAATTCGCGTCCGAGCGGATGGGGCGGTTGCGCGATTTCCTGCGGGCGGAGAAAGCGGCGGGGAAGCGCATCTATCCGCACAGCGCCAACTGGTTCCGCGCGCTGGAGCTGACGGCGCTGGATGATGTGCGCGTAGTGATATTGGGGCAAGATCCCTATCATGGGCCGGGGCAGGCGCACGGGCTGGCGTTCAGCGTGCTGCCGGGCGTGCCGGTGCCGCCGAGCCTGCTGAACATCTACAAGGAACTGCACAGCGACGCAGGCGTCGCGCCGGCGCGGCATGGTTTCCTGGAACCCTGGGCGGCGCAGGGCGTGCTGCTGCTGAACAGCGTGCTGACGGTGGAGGCCGGGCGCGCGGCCTCCCACGCGGGGCAGGGGTGGGAGGGGTTTACCGATGCCATCGTGGCGCGGCTGAATGCCGAACCCCGGCGCATCGTCTTCCTGCTGTGGGGCGCGCAGGCGGCGAAGAAGGGGGCGATCGTGGACACCGGCCGGCATGCCGTGCTGAAGGCGGCGCATCCCTCTCCGCTGTCGGCGCACAATGGTTTTTTCGGCTGCCGGCATTTCTCGCGCGCCAACGCCCTGTTGGCGGAAAGCGGCGCTTCGCCGATTGACTGGGCGCTACCGCCGCTCTGACGCTTGCCAGCGCTTCCCTGACATGGCGCAATGCGTGCCAGAATCGGGGAGGACATGCCGTGTTGAAAGCGATGTTGTTGGCGGCCGTTGTGGTGACGGCGCCGGTCAGGGCCGATCCGGCGGTGCCCGATCCGGCGGATATGCGCGATTTTGCCTTCGCCGATCAGGGGTTCGTGGCGACGCGCGCCGATCCGCTGATCCGCGCGGAGGATGGCCGGCCGGTGTGGAATCTGGACCGCTTTGCCTGGGCGCGGAAGGGGGCGGCGCCGCCG
This sequence comes from Sandaracinobacteroides saxicola, assembly GCF_014117445.1. NCBI lineage: Bacteria > Pseudomonadati > Pseudomonadota > Alphaproteobacteria > Sphingomonadales > Sphingosinicellaceae > Sandaracinobacteroides > Sandaracinobacteroides saxicola. The sequence goes on from NZ_CP059851.1 coordinate 596,272, forward strand.
ACCATCCACCCCAGCCTGTGGCGCAACCTGCAACTGCAAAGCCGGCACGGACTGTACAAGGTGGCCGACGGCGTGCACCAGGTGCGCGGCTTCGACGTGTCGAACATGACCATCGTCAGCGGGCGCACGGGCTATATCGTCGTCGATCCGCTGGTGACGGTGGAGACGGCGCGCGCGGCGATGGCGCTGGTGAAGGAGAAGCTGGGCGACCGGCCGGTGGTGGCGGTCATCTATACCCACAGCCACAGCGACCATTTCGGCGGGGTGCGCGGCGTGGTGGACGAAGCCGCGGTGAAGGCCGGCAAGGTGGCGATCATCGCGCCCGACGAGTTCCCGGAGCATGCCGCGTCGGAGAATGTCATCGCGGGCACGGCGATGGCGCGGCGGGCGCAATATCAGTTCGGCATCGGGCTGGAGCCGGGGCCGGAGGGCACGGCGGGGAGCGGCATCGGGCTGGGGATTTCCGCCGGTGCGATCAGCCTGCTGGCGCCCACCGACCTGATCAGGGCGACCGGTGACACGCGGGTGATCGATGGCGTGCGTTTCGAGTTCCAGATGGTGCCGGAGACCGAGGCGCCGGCGGAGATGAACTTCATCCTGCCGGAGCGCAGCACGCTGCTGATCGCCGAGCAGGCGACCTGCACCTTCCACAACATCCAGACGCCGCGCGGCGCGCCGGTGCGCGACGCGCTGGCCTGGGCGCGATACCTGACGCAGGCGCTGCGGCTCTATGCGCCGCGCGTGGACCGGGTGGCGATGAGCCATTGCGCGCCGCGTTTCGGCACGGCGGAGGTGCGCGATTTCCTGGGGAAGCAGCGCGACCTGTACAAATATGTCCATGACCAGAGCGTGCGGATGATGAACCTGGGCGCGACGCCAGCGGAAATCGCCGAGGCGCTGACGCTGCCGGACAGCCTGGCGCGGGAATGGTATAACCGGGGCTATTACGGGACGCTGAGCCACAATGCGAAGGCAGTCTATGACCGCTACATGGGCTGGTTCGATGGCAATCCGGCGAGCCTGAACCCGCATCCGCCGGCGGTGCTGGGGGCCAAAATGGTGGCGGCGTTCGGGGGTGCGGCGGCGATGCTGGCGGCGGCGGAAGCGGCGGTGGCGGCAAAGGACGACCGGTTCGCGGTGACGCTGCTGAACCACCTGGTCTTCGCGCAGCCGGACAATGCGCGCGCGCGGGAATTGCTTGCCGGGGCCTATCGGCGGCTGGGTTTCGCGTCGGAAAGCGCGATCTGGCGCAACATCTATCTGATGGGGGCAAAGGAGCTGCTGGCGCCACGGGAGCGCCGGCCGGCGGCGCTGAGCCTGGACCTGATCACGGCGATGCCGACGGAGACCTTCTTTGACGCGATGGCAAGCCGGCTGAACCCGGAGCGGATCGGCGACCGGGCCTTTTCCGTGCAGCTGAACCTAGCGGATCGCGGCCCGGTGCACCTGTCGGTCAGGAACCGCGTGCTGGTGAGTGAGCCGGGGGTGACGGCGCCGGCGGAGGTGACGGTGGCGACGGACACGCGCGGGCTGCTGGCGCTGCTGGGAACGGCGATGCCGGTCGCGGGGCTGCAGGCGGCGGGGCTGTTGAGCGTGACGGGCGATGCCGCGCCGCTGGAAGCGCTGCGGGCGTCGCTGGAGACATTGGTTCCGGACTTTGCCATTGTGGAGCCATGACGATCGTCAAGATTTTCCGGGCCGCGGAATGGGCGGCGTTCCAGGCCACCGGTCGGTTCGCCGGGTCGGCGGACGATGTGCGCGACGGTTTCATTCACCTGTCCACCGGTGAGCAGGTCGCGGGCACGCTGGAACGGCATTTCAAGGGTGAAACGCAGCTCATCCTCGCCGAGCTGGCGCTCGACGAGGATGATCCGACCCTGAAGTGGGAAGTGTCGAGAGGCGGCACGCGCTTTCCCCACCTGTATCGCGCGCTGACGCTGGCGGATGTGCTGCGGTCAGAGGCGGCTGAGGCGGCTCAGTTCGGTTAGCCGCTCGCGATAACGGGCGTCGACTTCGGCAAGTGGTACGCTTCCGATGTTGCGCACCGGGGTGAAGCCGGCGCCGAGGCCGGCGGACTGGCTGCCGGAGCGGACGTTGAAATCCTCGACACGGGTAAGGCTGATGCCGATATTGCCGACAAACTGCGCTGCGGGTGAGGCGCCTCCCGGGTTGCGGACGTCAGCCAGATCGACATTGTTGCGCATCGTCGGGGTTGAGGCGATGTTGAGGAAGTGGGGGGCGATGTTGCGCTCGATCGTGATTCCGGTGGAGTTGCGAGCGAGGATGCCGGGCTCGTGGACGACATCGGGACTGGAGACGGCAGTGTTGCGCGCGATCAGGCCGCGATCGACATTCGCCAAGCTGAAAGCGGAGCGCATGGTGCCGAAGTAAAGATTGTTGATGACGGTGATATCGCTGTGGTTGAAGGCCGGATCGCCGGTCTCGTTGCGTACGAAGAAACCCTGAGCCTGATGGCTGGTGAGTTTCATGGCATTGTTGCTGACGGTGATATGACGGCTCGCCATGGGAATGGCGCCGGCATAGACTTGGATCGCGTCGCTATGGTCACCGAGCGCCAGATTCGGGCGGATGTCGGAGAAATGATTGGCATCGATAACGACACCGCGGACGCCGGTGAGGTTCAATCCTTCGCGGGCCACAGAGACCCTGTTGCTGGCAAAGGTAAAGGCGCTGACATCGTCGATCAGCAGCGCCATCCTGGCTTCACGGAAGCTGCTGTTCATGACCAGACCGCCGGTGGTGCGCATGAAGCGCAGCATCAGGCCGTCGTCGTTGGGGTCGTTGTTCACGGACCCGGTGAAGGTGCAGCTGACGAAATGAATGTCGCGGCCGCCCCGTACCACGGCGCCAGCGGTCGTATTTCCTTCGCCCGGCTGCAGGATGTGGCGCACTTCGATCGCTTCAAAGCGCAGCCTGCTGCTGTCACGGATGACCATGTCGGTGAAGACAGCCCGCCGATTGGCATCGGCCGAACGGATGCGAACGGGTGCCGCGGGGTTGATATTTTGAAGGTTGAGCATGCCATAGTTGCCAGGGGCCAGCACGATATCGGCGGGCTGAGTGATGGTGCGAAGCAAGGATATGATCTGGGCGCTGCTGGATGCTTGAAAGACAGTGGTCGCTGTTAACGGTGTCGTCATCATGAGAGCAGCGCCGGCAAGAAGAGAAAGCATGTTACGTGGCATTGGCAATGTCCTTGTCACTCGGGATATTCGAATGACGCACATGCTTGCCCGAATTTAATGCTGTGTTACCGGCAGTTAAGACTGATCAGTATTTGTTCACCATTTTCGCGTCAATAGTCATCCCTGTGCCAGTTTCGCGCGGGCGAAGGCGGGGCGGGCCTGGCAGCGGTCCCACCAGGCGCGGATGCCGGGTGCCACGTCGGCGATCAGGCCGAGGTGGCCCGCGAGCAGGAAGGCATAGCCGACGGCGATGTCGGCGGCGGTGAAGCGGCCGGCGCACAGCCACTCGCGCCCGTCCGCCAGCGCGCGATCCACCCACAGGGTGCGGGCGAGGAACCATTTGGCGTAATCCTCGGCGACCTTCGGCTGGCGCTTTTCCGGCGGTTCGAGGACCCGGTAGCGGAAGGTGATGGTCTGCGGAAAGGTCAGCGTCGCGTCCGACTGGTGCAGGAAGTTGAGCCAGGCGGCATAGTCGGGGTCTTGGCAGTCGACGGCGAGCGGCGTCGGGCCATGTTTCGTGACGAGATAATGCACGATGCCGGCGCTTTCGGTCATCGCCGCCTCGCCATCGGTGAAGAAAGGGATGGTGCCCAGCGGGTTGACCGAAAGATAGTCCGGCGCGCGGTAGCGCGGCGGGAAGGGCAGCAGCATCAGCTCATAGGGCAGGCCCATTTCTTCGAGCGCCCACAGCGCGCGGAACGAACGCGCGTCGGCGCAATGCCACAGCTTCAGCATGTCTCTCTCCTTTGGCCGTGGATTAGCGGGCGCATTGCGGCTATTCACCTCACCTATGGACCAGATACGCATTCGTGGCGGCCGCACGCTGTCGGGCCGGTTGCCGATTTCAGGCGCGAAGAACGCCGCGCTGACGCTGATGCCGGCGGCGCTCTTGACCGACGAGCCGCTGACGCTCAGGAACCTGCCGCGGCTGGCCGATGTCGACACCTTCAGCCACCTGCTGAACCAGCATGGCGCCTCGACCGCGGTGGAGGGGTCCCGGCCGGAGGATTTCGGCCGGGTGATGACCCTGCGCGCCGGGAAGATCACCTCCACCACGGCACCCTATGACATCGTGCGCAAGATGCGCGCCTCGATCCTGGTGCTGGGGCCGCTGCTGGCGCGCGAGGGCGTGGCGACGGTGAGCCAGCCGGGCGGCTGCGCCATCGGCAACCGGCCGATCGACCTGCATCTGAAGGGGCTGGAGGCGCTGGGGGCGGAGATCGAGCTGACCAGCGGCTATGTACGGGCGAAGGCACCGGGTGGGCTTCGTGGCGGGCGCATCACCTTTCCGATGGTGAGCGTGGGGGCGACCGAAAATGTGCTGATGGCGGCCGTGCTGGCGAAGGGCGAGAGCGTGATCGAGAATGCCGCGCGGGAGCCGGAGATCGTTGATCTGGCGAACTGCCTGGTGGCGATGGGCGCGAAGATCGAGGGGATCGGCAGCGAGCGGCTGCTGGTGCAGGGGCGCGACCGGCTGCACGGGGCGACCTATGCCGTGATGGCGGACCGGATCGAGACGGGGAGCTATGCCTGCGCGGTGGCGACCGCGGGGGGCGAGATCGAGCTGGTGGGGGCGACGGCGGCCTCGCTGGGGGCGACGCTGGACGCGCTGCATCAGGCGGGGGTGGAGACGCACCAGACAAACGATGGTTTACTGGTGAAACGGGCGAACGGATTGCACGGCATCAATGTCGGCACGGCGCCCTACCCTGGGTTCCCGACCGACATGCAGGCGCAGTTCATGGCGATGCTGTGCCTGGCCGAGGGCGCCAGCCTGCTGACCGAGACGATCTTCGAAAACCGCTTCATGCATGCGCCGGAACTGTCGCGCATGGGCGCGGACATTACGGTGAAGGGGCGGTCGGCGTTTGTGCGGGGCGTGCCGGCGTTGACGGGGGCGCCGGTGATGGCGACCGACCTGCGCGCCTCGATGAGCCTGATCATCGCCGGACTGGCGGCGCAGGGGGAAACGGTGGTGAGCCGCATCTATCACCTGGACCGCGGTTACGAGCGGCTGGAAGAGAAACTGCAAGGTGTTGGCGCTGATATCGAGCGTGTCAGCGATGGCTGACGCGCTGCATCTTCGCGCCGAAAATCCCGAGGACCTGCCGGCGCTGTCGGCGCTGGTGCAGGACATGGTGCTGAAGGCCGGCGACGTAGCGTTCGACGCGCGGCGGCGGATGCTGGTGCTGGTGGGGAACCGGTTCCGCTGGGAGGACCGGCAGGCGAGCCGGGTGCGCAGCGCGTTGCGGATCGGCGGCGTGCTGAAGGCCAGCCAGCGGCGCTGGCCGGCGGACGGGGAGACGGTGCTGGACCTGCTGGCGCTGACCGCCACCGCGGACAGCTTGAGCCTGCTGTTCGCCGACGACATCAGCATCCGCCTGCGGGTCGAGTGCATCGACCTGACACTGGATGACCTGTCGGGCCCCTGGGGGGCGACGCGGCGACCCGCGCATTGAAAAGCCCCGGCAGCAGCACTGCCGGGGCTTTGGTTCATGGGTGAAACGCTGGTTTACTTGCGAACCGCGTCGGCCTGGTCTTCCATGGCGTCGGCCTTCTTCTCGGTATTGGCGCGGACGGCGTCGGCCTGGTCTTCCATCTTGTCCGCCTTGGCCTCGCCGGCGACGCGGGCGGCGTCGGCATTGTTTTCCATCTTGTCCGCGGCGTTTTCAGCCCCGGCGGCGCCCGCCATTTCGGCGTTTTCAACGGCCTTTTCGTTCGGGCCCTGCGCCGGGGAATCCTCGCCCGCGGTGAAGCCGGCGTTGGCGTCCTTTTGTTCAGCCGCATTTTCCTTGGCGCTGTCGCAGGCGACGAGCGTCAGCGACGCGATGGTGGCGGCCAGAAGGGTCATGAATTTGGTCATGGTCATTCTCCTGTTTTTCGGCAAACGCGGCAATGGCGCGCCGGTTCCCTCAATTGATGCGGGCGCTGACATCGTCGCCCATGTTGTCGGCCGACGTGCCGGTGATTACGGCGGCGGCCATGCGCGCGAGCGACACGATCATCGTCGGGCCGTCCCACATTTCGCCGATGGCGGGTTCGAAGCGCAGGGCGACAATCCCGGGATCATCCGGCCCCTGCGGATAGAAGGCCTGCGCCGCGGTCGACCACAGCCGCTTCACGGTGGCGCGGTCGCTGACGACCGTGCTGTGCCCGGTGAAGGCGACATGGTTGTTGCCGCCGTCGGAGAAGGTGACGGCGGAGGTGCCGTCGGCCTCGATCTCCCATTCCTTGGCGCTGTCGGCGCTGGTCAGGAACCAGACCAGCCGCTCGTCGGCCTTGACGATGGCCGACATCGGCCGGGCATGCGGGCCTTCGGCGCCGCGGGTGACCAGCATCGCCGTGCGGATCTTTCCCGCCATGGCGAAGATGCGGTCGATATCCTCATGATCTGACATGGCCGCTCCTCAATTCAGGTGCATCTGGAGCATCCAGGCATTCTGCTCATGCTGGCCCAGGCGGCCGGTGAGCAGATCGGCGGTGACGACATCGTCATGCTCCTCGGCGGTTTCCACGGCGTCGCGCAGCGTCTTGCACAGCAAGCCGTTGTCGCGCACCAGCATGGCGATCATCGAGCCGGCGTCGGCCGGGCGATCCTCATCCTTGATGGAGGACAGCTCGCCATAGGTGGTGTAGCTGGCGGGCGCCTTGTGGCCCAGGGCACGGATGCGTTCGGCGACCTTGTCGATGGCCTCGTACAGGTCCTCATACTGCCCTTCGGTCAGCTTGTGCAGGCCGTAGAAGCTGGCACCGGCGACGTTCCAGTGGACGCCCTGGGTCTTGATGAAGAGCTGGTAGCAATCGGCGAGCACCCGCCCGAGGGCTTCGGCGACCGCGGCATAGCCTTCAGTTTCGAGGCCGGTGCCCGGGTCGAATTCGGCCTTTTCGGTGTCGAGGGCGAGCGTTTCATCGGATTTGGCGCGCGTTGCCATGATGCGATCCTTCAGAGACGGGGGCTGCGGCCGCGCGCCAGGCTGACGATCAGGCTGACGGCGAACAGGATGATGAAGATGAAGAACAGGATCTTGGCGATCCCGGCCGACGCCGCCGCGATGCCGCCAAAGCCGAACACGGCAGCGACGATAGCGACGACGAGGAAAATCAGTGCCCAGTTGAGCATGGCAACCTCCGTTGGATGAGTGATGACAGGGTAACGCCCTACTCTCCCGGGGGTTCCCTGCGTCCGGCGAGGGGGAAGGACAGCACCAGGCGGGTGCCCGCGGGCACGTCGCCACGCTCGAACCGGCCGCCGAGCTGGGCGGCGATGGCGCCGAGCAGGCGCAGGCCGCGGCCGCTGAGCGACGGGTTGTGGCCGATGCCGTCATCCTCCACGGTCAGTTCGCCGGTGTCGTGGCGGATGCGCAAGCGCAGGCGGATGTGACCGGGCCGCCCCTCCGGAAAGGCGTGGATCAGGGCGTTGCTGACCGCCTCGACGATCCACAGCGTCAGTGGCTCGGCGGTGTCGATGGCGACGGGCGCATCGTCGAGGTCGCAGTCGAGGTCGATGTCGTCGCGGCCGACGATGCGTTGCAGCTGGGTGCAGAGGTCGCCGATCAGGCGCTTCAGGGACACCATGGTCAGCTCGCCGGTCTCGTAGAGCAGGCGGTGGACGAGGCCGAGCGCGGCGACGCGCATTTCGGCGGAGCGCAGCGCGCGCTGCGCCGCGGAATCGGGCACGCGGCGCAGCTGCGTGGTGAGGATGGCGGAGACCGTCTGGAGGTTGTTCTTGACGCGGTGGTGCAGCTCGCGGGCGAGTTCGCGCTGTGTGTCGAGCGAGGATCGGAGGCGGGCGTCGCGCTCGTCGATGGTGAGTCCCATGCGGCGCAGGTCGGCGGCGAAGCGGCGGATTTCCAGCGGCGCGCCCTCGAAGCTGGCGGCGCGGCTGCGATAGTCGCCGGCGGCATAGGCGGCGGCGAGGCGGCGCAGCTCCCCCAGCCAATCGAGCACCAGGCGATTGGCACCGAACCAGATGGCGAGGCTGCCGAGCAGCAGCGCCAGGATCGGCAGCACGATGGCGGCGGTCACCTGCCAGCGGCCGGGCGCCGACAGGCTGACCTCCGGACGGGCATAGGCGACATGATAGACGGCCGGGCCGGCGCCTTCGCGGAACAGCGGCGCGACGGCGTAGCGCCAGCGCCGCCCGTCCCCGCCGGTGGCGCGCAGCACGCGGTCGACCGGCTGGTTGACCAGGAAGCGCGCCGGGCCGTCCCGGTCGCTTTCCAGCAGCGGCCGCCCGTTGGCATCGAGCAGCACCACCAGCTGCTCGGGGCCGAGATAGCGTTGGCGCAAATTTTCGCGCAGGCGCGGAATGTCGATGCTGGCCATGACCGCGCCATCGAAGCGGCCGTCATCCGTGGTGACGGGAAGCACCGCCATGAACACCAGCCGGTCCGAAAGTTCCCCCCAGAGCGGTCCGCGCACCATGAAGCGTGGGCGTTGCGTGAGGTCGGTCCACCAGGGCCGGTCGGTGACGCTGATGCCGCCGTTGGCCGGCTGGCCGCTGCAGGTGACGCGACCGGCGGCATCCAGCCGCACCATGTTGGAGTAGGCGGGAATGGTGGCCACCATCCGCGCCAGCATGCTGTCGCAGGCGGGGCCGCCGGCGAGCACGACGGGGTTGGCGCGCAGCAGGGTGAGCAGTGCCTGCGCGCCATAGAATTGGTTGAGTTCGACGCTGGCGGTGGCGCGGGCGCCGGCGGCGAGGCGGCGGTTGATGTCGGCCTGTTCGCGCCCCACCGCCTCGTTCGCCTGCCAGGCGGAGATGATGGCGATGGGCAGCATGGCGAGCAGCAGCAGCAGCACGAAGCTGGTGCGCAGGCGCCAGCCCTGCGGCCACCATCCGTGACGGCGTGGCGCGGAGGTCTCGTCCGCCGGGTCCAGCGAGGGCACGGGATCAGGCAGCGGCGGGGAGATCCGGCCGCGACGGGCGCTGCGACGCTCCCTCGCTTCGGTCGGACAGGGGCAACCTGTCGGCGGGCTTCGGACCGTCGAGGTAGCGGGTCAGGGCGGCGCGGGCGCGGGCGACGCGGCTTTTCACCGTGCCGACGGCGCAGCCGGTGACCTCCGCCACCTCCTCATAGGGCATGCCCGACGCATTGACGAGCAGCAGCGCTTCGCGCTGTTCCGGCGAGAGGGTGGCGAGGCCGCGTTCGAAATCGCGCATGTGGAGCGCGGTTTCCTGGCCGGCGGGAGAAATCAGCAGGCGCTCGGCGGCGTCGGGGTCCCAGCTGGTCATGCGGCCGGATTTGCGACAGAGCGAGAAATAATGGTTGCGCAGGATGCGGAACGACCAGGCCCGGAAATTGGAATCGAGGCGGAAGCTGGCGCGGGCGGCCCAGGCGCGCATCAGCGTGTCCTGCACGACATCGTCCGCGGTGTCGCGGTTGCCGCACAGCAGGCGGGCGAAGGCCCTCAACGCGGGGACGTTTTTCAGCATGAGCGCACGGAAGATGCGGTCGAATTCTGCCGGCGCCAGTTCCGCCGGCGCCAATTCCGCGGATGCCGATTCAACAGGCGCCATCGAATCGGGTGCATCCGTGGCGCTGTTGGCGGCACCGGTCACGGCCGGGCCCCGTCGCCGTGGGCATCCCCGCGGGGCTGCGCGCTGTCGATCCGGTCGAGCAGCGCCAGCAGGTCATCGGGGACCGGTTCCTCGGCGATCTGGGCGAACAGGCTTTTGAGGCCGGAATCGATGGCGGTCTGCGTGCTCCGCCCAGGGCGGGGCGCAGTGCTGCCGTCCGGTGATGGCGGTTTCTGCATGGATGCCTCGGCCCTCTCGCTCTGTTATCATGCCCTTATGCGCGAAGGAAAAAAAGGTTCCGTCGCGCGGTGGAACATTTTTTCGCCAAGCCCGTTTAGCATTGGCCGAAGTTGCATCATCAAGGGGAAATCATGTCCGCCGCCACGCCAGCCGCCGTTGCACCTGTTTCCCACCCTTCGACCCGGGCCGCCTTCGGACCCCATCTGCCTTTCCTGCGCCGCTATGCCCGCGCGCTCACCGGCTCGCAGCGGTCGGGCGATGCCTATGTGCGGGCGGCGCTGGAGGCGCTGATCGCTGATCCCGACAGCATCCGCCACGATGGCGATCCGCGGGTGGAACTGTTCCGGCTGTTCCATGCCTTCTGGAACGGCGTGGCCGAGGAATCCGGCGACGAGGCCATGGGCAGCCAGGGCGAGGAAATGATCGCCCAGCTGCCGCGCAACCGGCGGGAGGCGCTGCTGCTGACGGCGGTGGAAGGGTTCGGCGCGGCGGACGCGGCGACGATCCTGAACCGGTCCCGCGAGGAGGTCGAAGGCGACATCGCGGCGGCGACGTCGAGCATCGGCGCCGAGATGGCGTGCCGCGTGCTGATCATCGAGGATGAGCCGATCATCGCGCTGCACCTGCAGGACATCGTCGAGGAGATGGGCCACAGCGTTGCCGGCGTGGCCATGACGCACAAGGAAGCGACCGCGATGATGGCGGCCGAACCTGCGGAGCTGGTGCTGGCGGACATCCGGCTGGCGGATGGCTCCTCTGGCATCGATGCCGTCAACGAAATCCTGGCGGCACGGCCGGTGCCGGTGATCTTCATCACCGCCTATCCGGAGCGGCTGCTGACCGGGGAGCGGCCGGAGCCGACCTATCTGATCACCAAGCCGTTCGAGCCGACGATGGTGGTGGCGACGATCGGCCAGGCCTTGATGCTGGCGCGCCAGACCGCCGGCTGAACCGGAACCGCAGCGCTTGCGCGGGGTTTCAGCATCATTCGTTTGAAAGGATGGATGATGCGCGACCGGAATGACGTGGCGAGCGACGATGCCGACTTCGAGACCGTGGCCGGCGATCCGGCCTCTTACTATGCCGACCCGCAGGCGATCGTGGCCGATGACAGCCTGAGCCAGGCGCAGAAGCGGCGGTTCCTGACCGAATGGGCGCAGGACCTGATCGACCGGCAGGCTTCCGACAATGAGGGGATGGCGCCGGCCGCGGGCCATGCCGGCCATGACGATTCGGCGCTGCTGCGGCGGGTGAATGATGCCATCGCGGATGTGGAGATCGCCGGTGAGCGTGAGGCGGGCGCCAACGGCTGGCGGCAATGGTGGCGGCGCCTGACCAGCGGCTGAGCCGACGCGAACATCAGGGCAATCGGATGCCGCCGCCGAAGATGTTCGGCGGCGGCATTTTTCGATGGCCGGATGCTGTTGGTGACCGGACGCAAAAAATCCCCGGATGTCCATGACATCCGGGGAAGGTGGGGTCGAGAGAGGTCAGGGTTCGAAATCAGCGCTTGGCGCTGCCATCATCGGCGGGCTTGTCCACGTCGACGGTGGGGACTTCGATGGTGGTTTCCTTGGTGCCGACATTCACATCGGCGGTTTCCATCTGCACGGCGGGCAGTTCACCGCCCTCCACCTTCACATCGGGGGCACGCAGGCTGCCCGACGTGTCGAAGTTGATGAAACCGGTGGCCCAGGCGATGGCGAAGAGGGCAACGGCGACGAGAAGGATGATGCCCAAGGTGCGACCGAGGCCGCCTTCGCGTTTCTGCACGACCGTGGTCGTGGTGCCGGGGGTGCCGGGGGCCGGACGATAAACGGTTTCGCGAACAGGTTCGGACATGGGCTTGCTCCTTCGACGGATTGGTCTGAGGGCTGAAACCACGGTGAAGGCACATGGTTCCGCGACGAAATATTTTTGCGGACGCGGAACATGGGAGGTGGTGAGACGTAATGCGCGGATGGATGCAGGCGAGCTGCGGGGGCGTAGGGTACGGTTGCAGGCGCTGTGGGCGTCGGCGCCGCTGTTCATCGCGCTGCTGCTAATCATCCTGATCGGGCTGACCACCGCATGGCTGGTGCATGAGAACCGGCGGCAGAATGAGCTGGTCGTCCATACCTTCACGGTCATCAACGAGGCCAACCGCTGGGAGCTGAACTCGGCATCGGCGACGGCGCAGCAGCGCGGCTACATGCTGACGCGGGACCCCGCCTTTCTGGGGCATTTCCGCAATTCCATCGATGCCATGACCCCCTCGGTGGAGCGGCTGGTGCGGCTGACCGCGGACAATGGCGCGCAGCACCGGCGGGCAAGGGAGATCCAGGCGCTGGCGCAGGCGCGGGTACGGGAATTGTGGCGGGTGCAGTCCCTCATCGAAAGCGACGACCGGCAGGCGGCGATGGCGGCGGTGGCGGTGGCGCGGGTGCAGAATGCGACCCTGCGCGACCGGCTGAATGAATTCCGCGCCACGGAGGTCCAGCTGCTGAACCAGCGGCAGGCGCGCGCGGCGAGCAGCGGGCGATGGGTGCTGGTGCTGGTGATCACGGGGCTGGCGACGGCGACGGTGCTGGCGGTGGGGGTGATCCAGGCCCTGAGGCGGACCCTGGGGCAGGTGCGCGAATCGAATGCGCTGGTGACGGCTGCGAACGAGACGCTGGAAGCGCGGGTGCGGGAGCGGACGGCCGAGCTGGTGGAGGCGAACGAGGAATTGCAGCGCTTCGCCTATATCGTCAGCCATGACCTGCGGGCGCCGCTGGTCAATGTCATGGGGTTCACAGCCGAGCTGTCGGAATCGCTTGGGACGCTGACGCGCTTTGCCGAGGCCCGCGCGGCCGACGGCAGCGATGCGCTGCCTGGCGAGGTGCGGCGGGCCATCGGCGAGGACCTGCCGGAAGCGATCGGCTTCATCAACGCGAGTTCGGCGAAGATGGACCGGCTGATCAAGGCGATCCTGAACCTGGCGCGGGCGGGGCGGCGGACGCTGACGCCCGAGCCGACGTCGCTCGACTGGCTGGTGGCCGGCGTGGTGGCGACGCTGAAGCACCAGATCGACAGCGCCGGCGCGCGGGTGGAGGTGGGGAGCCTGCCCACCATCGAGGCCGACCGGGTGATGCTGGACCAGATTTTCGCCAACCTCATCGAGAATGCGGTCAAATATCGGCGGGCGAATGTGGCGCCGGTGATCCGGGTGGAGGGCGAACTGGCGGGGCCGGTGGCGACCATCCGGGTGATCGACAATGGCCGCGGCATCGCGCCCGCCGACCAGGGGCGGGTGTTCGAGCTGTTCCGCCGCGCCGGCGCGCAGGACCAGCCCGGCGAGGGCCTGGGGCTGGCGCATGTGCGGGCGCTGGTGCGCCGGCTGGGGGGCGGCATCGCGCTGGCCTCGACCCCGGGGGTGGGAAGCATATTCACGGTGACGCTGCCGCGTCATCCGCCGATGGAGGAACGACTGCATGAACGACAGCCATGAGGGCCGCGAGGTGACCATCCTGATGATCGAGGACGATGCCGGACATGCGCGGCTGATCGAGCGCAACATCCGGCGCGCCGGGGTGGCGAACAGGATCGAGCATGTGACCGACGGGACGACGGCGATGGCGCGCCTGTTCGGGGACAGCGACCTGACGGCGCCGCTGCTGATCCTGCTTGACCTGAACCTGCCCGACATGAGCGGGGTGGCGATCCTGGAGCGGTTGAAGGCCGATCCCAGCCGCAAGCCGATTCCGATCATCGTGCTGACCACCACGGACGATTCGCAGGAGATCGCGCGCTGCTATGCGCTGGGGGCGAGTGTTTATATCACCAAGCCGGTGGATTATGATGCCTTCGCCAACGCCATCCGCCAGCTGGGGCTGTTCCTGTCGGTCATCCGGCTGCCCGAGGGGAGCCTGTGAGCGACGTGCTGCGACTGTTGTATATCGACGACGATGCGCTGTTCGCGCGCCTGGTGACGCGGGCCCTGCGGCGCGACGGCATCGAGACGACGCATGCCGACCGCGGCGAGCCCGGGCTGGCGCTGCTGGCGGCCGGCGGCTTCGATGCCGTGGCGCTCGACCACATGATGCCGGGCATGACCGGGCTGGAGACGCTGGCGGCGATCGCCCGGCTGCCGGCGCCGCCGCCGGTCATCTATGTGACCGCGGCGGACGAGGGTCGGATCGCGGTGGCGGCGCTGAAGGCGGGGGCCGCGGACTATGTGCTGAAGGACGCCGGCGATACCTTTTCCGAGCTGCTGGCCGAGACGATCCGGCAGGCGATCGCCGGTGCGCGGCTGCGCGCGGCCAAGGAGGCGGCGGATGCCGCGGTGCGGGAAGCGCGCGACCGCGCGGAAATGCTGTTGAAGGAGGTCAACCACCGGGTGGCCAACAGCCTGGCGCTGGTGAACTCGATGGCGCATCTGCAGGGGCAGGCCAGCGACTCGCCCGAGGTGAAGGCGGCGCTGAAGGCGATGCAGCGGCGGATCGCAGCCATCGGCCAGGTGCACCAGCGGCTGTACACCTCGGACGATGTGCGGGCGGTGTCGATGGACAGTTACTTGTCGGGGCTGTTGCAGGAAATGCAGCAGGCGATGGCGGATGACGGCGCCAAACCCCAGCTGATACTGGAAGCGGAGCCGATCCTGCTGGCGACCGACCAGGCGATCTCCATCGGGGTGGTGGTGACCGAGCTGGTGACCAATGCCTGGAAATATGCCTATCCGGCGGGCGCGGCGGGGGAGGTGCGGGTGGCGTTCCATCGTGTGGACGAGGGGCTGTGCCTGGTGGTGGCCGACGACGGCGTGGGGTTCGACGTGGCGGCGTCACCACGCGGATCGGGCCTGGGCAGCCGGCTGGTGAAGGCGATGGCGGCGGGGCTGCGCGGCCGGCTGCGCTATGAGGCGAATTTGCGGGGAACGCGCGCGAGCCTGCTGTTCGCGGCGTGACGGCGCTCAGCCGCGCGTGGCGGCTTCGCTGACGATCAGGCGGGCCTCGGCCTCGCGCCCGGTGCGGCGCAGGGCGTCGACGATGCGGCGGAGCACGTCCGGGGCGACCTGGGTCCAGCCGAGCTGCATGCCGGTGGCGGCGAGGATGAGGACGCCGCCGGCATCGTCGGCGGCAAGCGCGGCATCCAGCGCGCGGGTCCAGCCGTTTTCCAGCGGTTCGGGCGCCGGGCCGATGCTTTGGCCCAGGCCGCGCAGCCCGGCGGCGAGCAGCGCGGCCCGGTGCGGCGGCACGGTTTTCGCCCAGCTGTCGAAGCGGTCGCCTGATGCGCCATGCGGAGCGAGCAGCGCCCAGACGGCGGGATCCTCGCCAGTGACCGATGCCCACAGGCGGGCGCGGGGAACGATGCCGGCGGCGAGCATCGCGGCAACGAGGGTGGGCGCCTGCGCGCGCAGGGCCGTGCCCGGCAGGATGGTGGAGGCGGCGGGGCCGGCGGCGACCAGCCAGCCATAGCGTTCGGGGCTGCCGTCTGGCGCGCGCGCCAGCAGCGCGGCGATGGCGTCGGCGCGGTCGCCGACGTCGGGGGCGCTCCAGGCAACGCGCAACTGGCCGGCGGCGCTGGCTTCGACGGCGGCGGGGTTGAGCGATGGCAGCTGCGCGGCGAGCAGGCGGTTGGCCTCGACGGCGCTGAACGCGCCGGTGGCGACGGCGCGCGGCAACATCTCGACACGGCGGGCGAGCGGCAGGCCGGGGAGCCGCACCATCCAGGCGGCGAGTTGGGGCGAGGCGCCGGCCACCAGCGCGTCGGGCAGGGCGAGGCCGGCGGCGCTGGCGAGGCCGAGCCGCCAGGCGCTGAGGCGGCCGACCTCGCCCCAGTCAGGATTGGAGGCGCGCCGGCCCTCGCCGGCGGTGGAGGCGAGCCGTTCGGCAAGGCCGATGTCGAAGCCGTTCACCAGCTTGCGGCGGCGCAGCGCGTCGAACAGGCTGGCCGACGTGAGGTCGTCGCCGGCGATGGCGCTGCAATAGCCGTCCGCCAGCGCCCACATGCCGGCGGTGGACAGGCTGCGCGCGGTGGCGGCGAGCGGGCAGAGCGCCACCGGGTCGCCGGCGGCCAGCGCGGCGTCACCGGCGGCCTGGTACAGGTTGCGGGTGAAGCGTTCGGGCGGGATTTTCAGCAGCAGCCGGTGCGCGTCGGCGGCCGCGCCGAGGCGGGTGAGCGCGCGGGCGCGGGCGGCGAGCCAGTCCGCGGCGTTGACGTCGGCGGGGGCGTCGGCGCTGCTGAGCAGGGCGCGGGTGACGATGATCTGCAACCAGCGGCTGGCGAGCGGTGCGTCGAGGCGATTCATCAGGCCGGCGAGAAAGCGCCCGTTGGAACGGGCGAACAGGCCCTCTCCATAGCCGCCGTCGGCCGGCAGCAGCAGTCCGGCGCGGCGCAGTTCGGGGGAGGCGGGAAGGCTGACGAGAAGCTCGGGTGCCGCTTCGGCGGGCGCGGCGTCGGCGGCGGGGTCGGTGGTTTCATCCTCGGCCGGGGGTGCCGGCAGGACGGTCGGCGGCAGTTCGACGGGGGCGGCCTGCTCGGCGGGCGTCGCCATGCCGGGCGGCAGCAGCGGCTTGGGTGCTTCCTGCGCTTGCGCCGCCGCTGCCAGCAGCAGCGCCAGCCACGCCACCCCATGATTTGCCTGTCTTGCCATGCTCCCCCTATAGCGAGGCGGATGAGCATCGTGGAAGCCCGGGACGTTGGCAGCGATTGGCGTGAGCGGCCGCTGGTGCTGGTCGGCCTGATGGGCTGCGGCAAGACCAGTGTGGGAAAGCGGCTGGCGGTGCGGCTGGGGCGGCGGTTCGTGGACGCCGACGACGCCATCGAGCTGGCGGCGGGGATGAGCGTGCGGGAAATTTTCGAGCGGCTGGGGGAACCGGCATTCCGGGATGGCGAGCGGCGGGTGATCGCGCGGCTGATGGCCGAGGCGCGGGAACCGACCGTGATCGCAACGGGCGGTGGCGCCTTCGTGGATGCCGATACCCGCGCCCTGATCCTGGCACGCGGCACCGCGATCTGGCTGGACGCGGATGTGCCGACGCTAGTGGCGCGGACGGCGAAGCGGCCGACGCGGCCGCTGCTGGTCGGCCGCGATCCGGCGGCGGTGCTCGCAGAGCTGGCGCGGGTGCGCAACCCGCTCTATGCCGAGGCGCCGATCCGGGTGATGAGCCGGTCGGCGGCGCATGAGGCGACGGTGGACGCCATCATCGGGGCGCTGGAGGCACAGGCGGCATGACCCAACCCTTGATCGTGCCGGTCGCGCTGGGCGACCGCGGCTATGACATCCATGTGGCGGACGGGCTGCTGGCACGGGCCGGGGCGCTGGTCGCCCCGTTGACGCGCAGCCGGCGGATCGCCGTGGTGACGGACGAAAATGTCTGGCCGCTGCACGGCGCGGCGCTGCGGCGCTCGTTCGAGGCGGCCGGGCTGGGCGTGCATCCGCTGGTGCTGGGGCCGGGGGAGGCGAGCAAGAGTTTCACGGTGCTGGCGGACCTCTGCGATGCGCTGCTGGCGCTGGACATCACCCGCGCGGATGCGATCGTGGCGTTCGGCGGCGGGGTGATCGGCGACCTGACCGGCTTTGCCGCGGCCATCCTGAAACGCGGCACGGGGTTCGTGCAGATGCCGACGACGCTGCTGGCGATGGTGGATTCCAGCGTGGGGGGCAAGACCGGCATCAATACCGCGGCGGGCAAGAATCTGGTGGGGGCGTTCCACCAGCCGCGCGCAGTGATCGCCGATACGGCGCTGCTGGCGACGCTGCCGCCGCGGGAACGGCAGGCGGGCTATGCCGAGATCGTCAAATATGGGCTGATCAACGATCCGGCGTTTTTCGACTGGTGCGAAGCGCAGGGGCGGCGGGTGCTGGCGCTGGAGCCGGACGCGGTGGCGCATGCGGTGGCGCAATCCTGCCGGGCGAAGGCGGCGGTGGTGGCGGCGGACGAGCGCGAGACCGCCGATGTGCGGGCACTGCTGAACCTGGGCCATACGTTCGGGCATGCGCTGGAGGCGGAGACGGGTTTCGGCACGGCGTTGCTGCATGGCGAAGCGGTGGCGATCGGCATGGCGCAGGCGTTCCGCTTCAGCGCGGCGCGGGGCCTGTGCCCGCCGGCGGACGCGGAACGGGTGGTGGCGCATCTGGCGGCGGCGGGGCTGCGCACCCGGGCGGCGGAGGCGGGGATCACGGCCGATGCGGCACCGCGGCTGGTGGCGCACATGCTGCACGACAAGAAGAAGCTGGGCGACACGCTGCCGTTCATCCTGGCGCGTGGGATCGGGCAGGCGTTCGTGGCCAAGGATGTGGCGCTGGCCGAGGTCGAGCGCTTTCTGGCGGACGAGCTTCGCGGGTGATCAGCTCGCCAGGTTCCACAGCCATGCGCTGCTGAGGCCCACCGGCATGACGACGAGCAGACCGAAAAACCAGTTGTCACTGGGCTGGCGGGCGCTGCGGCGGAAGGGGGTGCGGGTTTGCGGTGCCATGCCCCTTGAACGGCCGGCGGCGACGGTTGTTTAGCGCGGGCTGAGGCGATAGGGGTCGGCGATGTCCTATACGCCTTCCGCCCTGGGTCAGGTCAGCGCGCTGCCGGCATCGCCGGCGGCGGCAGTGCTGGATTTCCCCCCCAACCCGCGGCCCGGCGCGCTGTATCTGGTGCGCTTTACCTGCCCTGAGTTCACGTCGCTGTGCCCGGTGACGGGGCAGCCGGATTTCGCGCATCTGGTGATCGACTATGCGCCGGCGGCAACGATCGTCGAATCGAAATCGCTGAAGCTGTTCCTGGCGGCGTTCCGCAACCATGCCGCCTTTCACGAGGATTGCACGGTGGGCATCGGCCAGCGGCTGGTCGGCGAGATGGCGCCGCGCTGGCTGCGGATCGGCGGCTATTGGTATCCGCGCGGCGGCATCCCCATCGATGTGTTCTGGCAATCAGGGCCACCGCCGGAGGGGCTGTGGCTGCCCGACCAAGGCGTACCGGGGTATCGCGGGCGGGGGTGACCTACAAAAGTCCGCGGGCGCGGAAGCTGACGTGGCCGCCCGGGGCGATGACAAGGTGATCGTACAGGTCGATGTCGAGCGTGGCGAGCGCCGCGGCCATCCGCTGGGTGACGATCTGGTCCTGCCGCGAGGGCTCGGGGTCGCCGGAGGGATGGTTGTGGACGAGGACGACGGCGGAGGCACCGAGCTCCAGCGCCCGGCGGGCGACCTCGGACGGGTGGACGCTGGCGCTGCGCACGGAACCGCGCGCCAGCGTTTCGATGCGCAGCAGCCGGTGGCGGGCATCGAGGAACAGCACGCGGAACTGTTCGAACGGCAGGTGCGCCATTTCGGCGTGCAGCAGGTCGACGATGGCGCTGCTGTCGGTGATCGTCGGGCGTTCGACCGTCCGCCGGGACAGCACGCTGCGTGTGATTTCCCGCACCAGCCGCAGCGCGCCGAGACATTGGGGGTCGGCCCCCAGCTGCGCCAGGCGCTCGTCCGACGTGGCGAGAACGGCCGCGATCGAACCGCGCTCCCCGAGCAGGCCGCCGGCGACGGAGCGGGCGCGCGGGGCGCCCACCAGCATCGACAGCAGGCCGGTCAGCAGCTGCTCGTCGCGGACATCGTCCAGCCGCACGGCGCGTGCCGGTGCCGTACCGCGGGCTCCCTGGGACAGTGCCTCTGCATGCATGTTCGTTCAACTTTCTCAGCCGCGACGTCGGTCAGGCACGGTTACAGGGCACGGGTCCGTTCCGCGAGCACACCGCCCGCCAGGGCGAACAGGACGGCATAGGACCAGATCGCCAGCGTATCGATGTAGGCAGCGGGGATCATGTGCGGCACCGCCATGGCGGCCACATGCACCATCAGCGCCCCCAGCTGGAACCCGGCCGCCCAGGTCGGCCAGAAACAGGCGGAGCGCACCGCAACAGCGATCAGCAGGGCGAACAGCAGGGCATCGACCAGCACCACACCGGCTTCCGGCTGCTCGAACCCGTGCGCCGCGACAACGGGCGTCAGCAGGGCGGCGGCGACGAGCGCGAAGGCGACCGTCCGCTCCTCTCGTCCGCCGCGCAGCAGGGCGAGCGCGGTCACCGCGAACAGCACCGTCAGGAACAGGATTGCGGTAAGGGCCATGGCGAAGCCTTTACAGGATGCGCGGGGCCAGGACAGGCCCCGCGCAGCCGCAAGCTGTCCTATGCCGCGCGCGTTTCGACGACGCGCAGGCCGAATTTGGGATAGGGCGGCTTGTCGACCAGGGCGCCGAAATTGACTTCCTGCAGGCCGACCTGGGCCTGGACGCGGGCGAGCGCATCGTGCGCGGCGATGATGGCGCGGCGGGCTTCACCCAGCGCGGTGACGGTGTCGATGGCGCGATCGATCGCTTCCTGGCCGATGGTGGCCGCCAGCCGCGCCTCTTGCCGGGCGGCGGGCATGATGCCGACCATGGTGGCGGCGGCGGCGAGCGCACCGTCGATGGCCTTTTCGGTTTCGAAAAGGGCGGTGGCGACCTTGAAGCCGGCGTCTTTGCGTTGCTTGGACATGAGAAATCTCCTTCGCCGCACGGGGTGCGGACGTCTGTGTTGCGGAAAATGACGAAGCCCGGGGGGTGGGCCGAGGGCCGGGATCAGCGCGGGCGAAGGTCGCCCAAAGCGTCGATTCCGGCGAGCATGCTTCCAAAGGCGAGCATCGCGAACAGCATGATCAACAGGACTGCCACGGCGCGCTGCATCAGCGTCAGATCATTGGCGCCTCCCCACAGCCGGAAGCGGGGCTGCGGGACGATGAAGCTGTCGAAGCCGCTGTTGGGCGACCAGCCCGGCGCGGCCATCGCGGCATCGTGCAGCGTGGTGTCGCCCAGCGCGGGCGACGGCGCTGCATGCCAGCCATGGGCATCCCAGGCATCGCTGCTGCGACCTTGCCCCGGGCGACCATGTTCATCTCCTGCACTCCGTAATGTTTGCGGATGCGCAGGAGGTGGCAGCGGGCCGCTGCCGGCGGCAAGCTGCGGTGCTTGATATGCCAATGATTGATAGTCGCTGGTGCCCTCATGCTCGGCGAGGAGCCGTGCCGCTTCGCGCCGGGAGGCGACCCCCAGGGTCTGGATCGCGGCCTTCAGCCGGGCGTCCGCGGTGTGGGGCGAGATGCCGAGTTCGCGGGCGATTTCCTTGGACGTCGCGTTGGCGCGCACAAGGCGCAGACAGTCGCGCTGGCGCTCGGTCAGCAGCGCCACCCTGCTGTGCGGATCGACCGAGGTCATGACCGGGCTTCCAATGTTGCGCTCCACGTCTTTTCTGCGACACATATTTATCCGGCTTTTTGCGGCCGGTGCAGCCATTCCTATAGCAGCTTGGTGACAAATGTCAGCACATGATGCGCAGCCGCGCTATTGACTCGTGAGTTTCAGCCCGGCGATGCACATGATGAGGCCGAGGAGCAGCAAAATCCGCAGCAGGCCGGCACTTTCGCCGAAGAACATGAGCCCGGTGACCATGGCGCCGGCGGCGCCGATGCCGACCCAGACGGCATAGGCGGTGCCGAGCGGGATGGTGCGGCTGGCGCGCTCCAGCAGACCCATCGACAGGGTGACGCAGACCAGGAAGCCCAAGGTCCAGGGCAGGTTGCGGAAGCCGTCGGCGAAGCGCAGGCAGATCGTGAAGCCAACCTCGAACAGACCGCCGAGGATGAGCAGGAACCAGGCCATGTTCATTTCCGGCGTTCCCTTGCTGGACAGTCGCGCGCACCCACCCTATGCGGCGGCGGGGACGGGCGCAAACGAGGAACCATCATGCGTATCGACGCCGTGCCGATTGGCAAGAATCCCCCGCAGGACGTGAACGTCATCATCGAATGCCCGCTGGGGGGCGAGCCGGTGAAATATGAGCTGGACAAGGCCTCGGGCGCGCTGTTCGTCGACCGGATCGTGCATACCTCGATGCGCTATCCGACCAACTATGGCTTCATCCCGCATACGCTGGCGGAGGATGGCGACCCCATCGATGCGCTGATCGTCAGCCGCACGCCGTTCATTCCGGGCTGCATCGCCCGCGCCCGCCCGGTGGGGGTGATGATGATGGAGGATGACGCCGGCGGTGACGCGAAGCTGCTGTGCGTGCCGGTGGACAAGCTGTTTCCCTATTACACCAACGTCAACAATTACACCGACCTGCCCGCCATCCTGATTTCGCAGATCGAGCATTTCTTCAAGCATTACAAGGATCTGGAACCCGGAAAGTGGGTGAAGTTCAACGGCTGGCGGGATCGGGACGTGGCCGAGCGGCTGATCCTGGAAGCAATCGAGCGGGCATCCCAGGCGGCGCGCGGGGAGGTGTATGTGAAACCCAAGCTCCACGAAGGGGCGCCGGCTTAAGCGTCGGCGGCCAATCGTTTGAGCGCGTCGCCCTGCAGGCGATAGACCGTCCATTCCTCCATCGGTTCGGCGCCGAGCGAGCGGTAGAAGCCGATGGCGGGTTTGTTCCAGTCGAGCACCGACCATTCGAAGCGTGTGCAGCCGCGTGCGACGGCAAGCGCGGCGATATGCGCGAGCAGCGCCTTGCCGGCGCCGGAGCCGCGCGCGTCGGGGGTGACGTAGAGATCCTCGAGGTAGATGCCGCGCCAGCCGGTCCAGGTGGAGAAATTGTGGAAGAAGAGGGCGAAGCCGATGGCGGCACCCTGTTGTTCGGCGATGATCGCCTCGACCGCGGGCGGGTCGCTGAACAGGGCGGCGTGCAGGTCGGCCTCGGTGGCGACGACCTTGTCGGGCTCCTTTTCGTAGGCGGCGAGGTCGCGGACGAACCGCATGATCTGCGGCACGTCGGCGGGGACGGCGTCGCGGATGATCGGGGTCATTTTTTCGGCTTCTTCGCCCGCCGCGCGGCGGCCAGCGCCAAGGCGGCCCATTCGCGCAGGATGTCGGGATCGTCCATCGCGGCGTCGGGCGCGCGGTGATAGCTCATGGCGATGGGCTTGCCCTTGCCGTCATAGGTGAAGGGCTCCAGCCCCTCGGCCTCGAAGATCGGCTTCGTCTGCCCGTCCACCTTCAGGTAGAGCGTGTCGTCGCCGACCAGGCCGATGCTGAAGCCGTCGATGCCGACACCATGCCCGCCGAACATGGCCCGGATGCGGACATGGCCCAGCGGTTCGAGACTTTCCACCAGATAGTCGTGAAAGGCATTCATCGGTGACGTCCCCACCCCCGTCTCCTCCCCTAAAGGGGAGGGGAGGTCACTCCGCGGCCTGAAGCGCCGCCTCTGCATTGGCGGCGTCGATTTCGGCCGCCTTTTTCTCGACCAGGGCGACGATGTGGTCGACCATCGCCTCTGAGGAAATCTGGTGGTCGGTGACGCCGGAGAGATAGACCATGTGGCGGCCGTTGCCGCCGCCGGTCAGGCCGATGTCGGTCTCGCGCGCTTCGCCGGGGCCGTTGACGACACAGCCGAGCACGGAGAGCGACAGCGGCGTGGTGATGTGGGCGAGGCGGGTTTCCAGCGTTTCCACGGTGCGCACCACGTCGAAGCCCTGCCGGGCGCAGCTGGGGCAGCTGATGACCTTGACGCCGCGGGCGCGGATGCCGAGCGACTTCAGGATGTGGTAGCCGACCTTCACTTCCTCCACCGGGTCGGCGGAGAGCGAGACGCGGATGGTGTCGCCGACGCCGCTCCACAGCAGCATGCCAAGACCGATGGAGCTTTTGACGGTGCCGCCGATCAGGCCGCCGGCCTCGGTGATGCCGAGGTGGAGCGGATAATCGGTGCGGGCCGCGAGTTCGGAATAGGCCGCGACCGCGAGGAACACGTCCGACGCCTTCACCGAAATCTTGAACTCGTGGAAATCATTGTCCTCGAGCAGCCTGGCATGTTCGAGCGCGCTTTCGACCAGCGCCTCGGGACAGGGTTCGCCATATTTTTCGAGCAGGTGCTTTTCCAGGCTGCCGGCGTTGACGCCGATGCGGATCGAGCAGCCATTGGCCTTGGCGGCGCGGACGACTTCGCGGATGCGCTCGTCGCTGCCGATGTTGCCGGGGTTGATGCGCAGGCAGGCGGCGCCGGCGTCGGCGGCTTCCAGCGCGCGTTTGTAGTGAAAGTGGATGTCGGCGACGAGCGGCACGCGCGCGGCCTTGGCGATCAGCCTGAAGCCCTGGGTGGCCTCGACCGTGGGGCAGGAGACGCGGATGATGTCGGCGCCGACTTCCTCGCAGGCGCGGATCTGGTTGATGGTGGCGACCGCGTCCTCGGTCGGGGTGTTGGTCATGGTCTGCACGGTTACGGCCGCGTCGCCGCCGACGGGCACCTTGCCGACCATGATCTGGCGTGATTTGCGGCGGGCGATATCGCGCCACGGACGAACGGACATGGGACCTCGCTTCTGCTTGCCCGCCCGCTTTACCGCGTGATGGGACTATAGGGAAGCGACCTATCCCGCCGCACCCGAGATGATGACCGTCACCGCGCGGCGGTTCTGTGCCCAGGCGGCTTCGTCGCTGCCTTCGGCCACCGGGCGCTCCTTGCCATAGGAGATGACCGACATGCGCGACGCATCGACGCCGTTCGCCGCGAGGAAATTCTTGGCGGCGTTGGCGCGGCGTTCGCCGAGCGCGAGGTTATACTCGCGGGTGCCGCGTTCGTCGGCATGCCCCTCGATGCTGACCTTGACGCCGCTGTACTGCGTCAGCCAGGTGGCCTGCTTGCCGAGCGTTTGGCGGGCGTCCTCGTCCAGCTCATAGCTGTCGGTGGCGAACAGCACGCGGTCGCTGCCGGATTGCGCGACGAAATCGGCGCTGCTGCCGGGGACGGCGGTGGTGCCGACCGCCGGGGTGGCGGGCGCCGGGCCGGGTTCGGCGGCGGGCGGGGTGGCGGGCGCGGCCTGCGGCGGCGGCGGGGGCAGGTCGGCGGCCTTGCGCCCGCAGGCGGCGAGCGCAAGCAGACTGGTGAGGGTGATGAGGGTGAGCGTGGTCTTGCGCATCATCTTGCTCCTTCGCGGCCCATTATCCGTTTCGTGGCACGTCATGGCAACAACGGCGACCAGGCGGGATCGCTCCCGTCGCGCGGTGTGGCAATTCGTCGGTCATTCACACCCGTCAAATCGACGCTGCGCAACTGCACCCGTCCTGACCCTTGCACGGTTCGGCTGAACAGGATCACCCGACCGTTGGGCGCCCAGGTGGGATTTTCATCCTGCCAGGCATCGGTGAGCAGCCGTTCGCCGCTGCCATCGGGGCGGATGACGGCGATGCGGAACTTGCCGGCAACAATTCGGGTGAAGGCGATGAGGTCGCCGCGCGGCGACCAGACCGGCGAGGCGGCGCGGCCCTCGCCGAAACTGATGCGCTGCTGCCCGCTGCCGTCGGCGTTCATGACATAGAGCTGTTGCGTGCCGCCGCGGTCGCTTTCGAACACGATGCGCTTGCCGTCCGGGCTGGGGCTGGGGCTGGTATCGATGGCGCTGCTGCCGGTCAGGCGGCGGGTGGCGCGGCTGGCGATGTCATAGGCCAGGATGTCGGCGTTGCCGCTGCTGGTGACGCTGAAATAGAGCGTGCCGCCGTCCGGCGAGAAGCGCGGCGCGAAGCTCATGCTGGCGAAGTCGCCGACCGCTTCCTGACGGCCGCTGCCGACATTGTAGAGCCAGACGCGCGGCCGGTTGTTGGCGAAGGACATGTAGGTGATGGTCTGCTGGTTCGGCGCGAAGCGCGGCGTCAGGACCAGGCTGGCGCCGCTGGTCAGGAAACGGTGGTTGGCGCCGTCCTGGTCCATGATGGCGAGGCGCTTGATGCGTTTGGTCTTGGGGCCTTCCTCGCTGACATAGACGATGCGGCTGTCGAAATAGCCATTCTCGCCGGTGAGGCGCGAATAGACGAGGTCGCTGCATTTGTGGGCCGCGCGCCGCCAGCCGGCCGGCGTGACGGTGAAGCCCTGGCGGGCCAGTTCTTCCTCCGAAAACACGTCATAGAGGTAGCAGCCGACCGTCAGCGTGCCGTCCGGGTTGGCAGTGACGAAGCCGCTGACCAGCGCCTGCGCGGCGACGGTTCGCCAGTTGAGGAAGCTGGGGGCGGTGACCTGCGCCGGGGTGACGGTGGTGGTGAAGGCGGCGGGATCGATGGGTTTGAACAGGCCGGAGCCGGCGAGGTTGGCGCGGATGATGGCGGCGACCTGGGCGCCCAATGCGGCGGTGTCCCCGGCGGGCGTGGCGGTGGGCACGGCGCTGGGGAAGGCGGGGACGGCGATGGGCATTGGCGCCTGCTGGCCGCTGTTGATGTCGACGCGCAGCGTGGCGAGTGCCGGCGTGGCGGCGACCAGCAAAAGGGTGAGGAGCAGGCGCATCGGGTCCCTCATGTCATCAGGCTCGGATCGAAATTGAGTTCGAACTCCCGCCAGTAAGCGAACATGTCGGCGGGAAGTTGCAGCGGCGCGCAGCGCAGCACGGCGCGGCGGGCAGTTTCGACGAAGGCGCGGGCGTAGGCGGCGTTGGCGGCGGTCGCGCCGGTCTGGCTGACGAATTCGGGCGCGGCCATCACGCTGCCATCGCGGTTCAGGCGGATGCGCAGCACCGCGGTCATGCCGCGCACGTCGGCGCCGCCGATGGGCGGGTTCCAGCAGGGCGCGATCTGGGTGCGGATCGCCTGTTCCAGGCTGGCGGTGGCGCGGGCGTCGAGCCTGGCGCCCTTGGGAATCGCGCTTTCGATGGATTTGGCAAAGGCGGAGGTGTCGCGCGGTTTGACGGCGGCCTTGGGCAGGGCCTTGTCGATGAGATTGGCGAGGCTGCTGGTGTCCAGCGGTTTGGGCGCGGGTGGCGTGGGTTTGGCGGGTTTTACGGGTTCGGGGGCGATGGCATCCTGCGCGCTGGTGTCGGTGGGTGCTGCCTCGGTGGGCGGGGCAGCGGCTTCGACCGTCTCCTGCGGGGCGGCGGCCATCGAGGGTTTGGGGGTTTCGGTGACGCTGGGCGTGTCGGCGATGGTGACGACTTCGACCGGCGTCGTTTCGGCGAAGCTGGCGAGCAGCGGTTTCTGGCTGATGACGGCGAGCGACAGCGCCGCGAACAGCGCGATGTGGCCGATGCCGGCAAGCAGCAGCGCGCGGCCCTCGGTCATGGCGCGGCGAGCGGCTGGTTGACCAGCGCGACTTTGGTGAAGCCGGCGCCGGTGACCTGGGCGAGGACGGTGGCGACCTGGCCATAGGGGACGGCGGTGTCGGCGCGGACGAAGACGCGGGCGTCGTCGCTGCGGGCAGCGCGCAGCGCGGCGAGCTTCGCGGGGAGTTGGGCGGCGGATTGCGGCTGCTGGTCGATGAAGATGGCGCCCTGGCGGTCGACGCTGATGCTGATCGGCTTGCTGTCCGCGTTCAGGCTCTTGGCGGCGGTTTTGGGAAGGTCGACGGGCACGCCGGTGACGAGCAGCGGGGCGGCGACCATGAAGATGATGAGCAGCACCAGCATGACATCGACCATCGGCGTGACGTTGATCTCGGCCATCGGCGCGCGCCGCCGTTTGCCACGCCGGGCGACGCCCCCAAGACCCCCTGTTGCCATCAGCGGTCGCCGTCCAGCTCGCGGCTGAGCATGGCGTGGAAGGCGGCGCTGAAGGCGGTCAGCCGGTCTTCCAGCCGGTCGATGCGGTGCAGCAGGCGGTTGTAGCCGATGACCGCGGGAATGGCGGCGAACAGCCCGATGGCGGTGGCGAACAGCGCCTCGGCAATGCCCGGCGCGACGACGGCGAGGCTGGTGTTCTGGGTGGCGCCGATGGCGATGAAGCTGCGCATGATGCCCCAGACGGTGCCGAACAGGCCCACAAAAGGAGCGACGCTGCCGATGGTGGCGAGGATGTTGAGCCGGTCGGAGAGGTCGGAGATGGCGCGGTCGATGCTGGCCTGCATGACGCCGGCGAGACGCGCGCGCACGCCTTCGCGGTCGGCCAGGCCGGTGCGTTTGGTCGACGCCTGCCATTCGTCCATGCCGGCGGCGAACAGGTCGCCGGCGGGGTGCTTGCCCTTGTCGCCGGAGAGGTCGTCGAGCGATTCGGCCTTCCAGAAGCGGGTTTCGAAGGCGCGGACGGCCTTGTCCAGCGCGGACAGCCGGCGGGTGCGTTCGATGATGATTGCCCAGCTCCAGACGCTGGCCAGCAGCAGCCCGATCATGACGGCCTTCACCACCCAGTCCGCCTGCAGGAACAGCGCCCAGGGGCTCATGTCGGTGGCTGCGGTCAGGGCGAGGGCGTCCATGCGGTCTCCGGGATCAGGCGCCGTGGCGTGGCCTGCGGTTCCTGTATCGGGGCTGAATCAGGGATGCGCAATGGAATGTGGAACGGCGACCTGTGGGAGAATGTTCCACGTGGAACCAGATTGGATGTTCCACGTGGAACAATGATGCGATTATGGTTGTATCATCAGCCGGCGGAAGCCGGCCATCCAGTCGGCTGGCTGGCGTCTTGGGCGGCCGTCCGGCGTGAGGAAAGCGGCGCGGATGGTGGCGTCGGTCAGCAGCCGGCCGTCGCGGGAAATGGCCTGCACCATGCTGACGGTGGCGGCACCCAGCGCGGTGACGCGGGTTTCGATGAGCAGGTCGTCTTCGAGGCGCGCCGGGCTGAGATAGTCGATGGAGAGGTCGCGGATGGCATAGACGCCGGTGCCGCTGGCGTGGGCTTCGCGCTGGTCGATGCCGGCGACGCGCAGCAGGTCGCTGCGCGCCCGTTCCATGTAGCGCAGGTAGTTGGCGTGATAGACGACGCCGGAGAAGTCCGTGTCCTCGAAATAGACGCGCACCGCGAAGCGGTGCACGCCACTTTCAATGGCGCCGGTGAGCGGTTTCACCGGTGAAACGCTTATGCAGCGGTGGAATCCGTCCGCTTGTCGCGCAGTTCGACGATGCGGGCGGATTTGCCGCTGCGGCCGCGCAGATAATAGAGCTTGGCACGACGCACGACCCCGCGACGCACGACGTCGATGCTCTCGACGATCGGCGAATAGAGCGGGAAGACGCGCTCCACGCCTTCGCCGAAGCTGATCTTGCGCACGGTGAAGTTGCTGTTGATGCCGCGGTTCGAGCGGGCGATGCAGACGCCTTCGAAGGTCTGGACGCGGGTGCGGTCGCCTTCGACCACCTTGACGCCGACCTTCAGCGTGTCGCCGGCGCGGAACAGCGGCACGGCGCGTTTTTGCGTGAGTTTGGCGATCTGTTCGGCTTCAATCGTCTGGATGATGTTCATGTCATTTCTCCTCTGCCCTCTTGGGGGCGATGGTGCCGCGTGCCAGAGGGCGGACCAGGTCGGGCCGCCATAGCGAGGTATCGGCGAGCGCACGGGTGCGTCGCCATTCCTCGATCCGCGCATGATCGCCGGAACGCAGCACGTCCGGAATATCGCGCCCCTCCCAGCTGACTGGTCGGGTATAGTGGGGGGCTTCGAGAAGGCCGCTTTCGAAGCTTTCCTCGACCCCACTGAGGGCCGCGCCCATTACGCCGGGAAGCAGGCGAATGCAAGCGTCGAGAAGGACAAGGGCCGCGGGTTCGCCGCCGGAGAGGATGTAATCGCCGATACACAAGGGCTCGACGTCGCGGCCGGGGAAGATGCGCTCATCAAAACCTTCGAAGCGGCCGCAGAGGAGAGTGACGCCGGGGCCGGCGGCGAGCGCGCGGACGCGGGCCTGGGTGAGGCGGGGGCCGCGGGGGGTGAGGGCGATGACGGGGAGCGCCGGGTGCCGGCGCCGTGCGGCGTCGATGGCGGCGGCGAGGACATCGACGCGCAGGACCATGCCGGCGCCGCCGCCCGCCGGCGTGTCATCGACGCTGCGGTGGCGGTCTGTGGCGAAATCGCGGAGCTGCAGGGGGGTGAGCGACCAGATCTTGTCGGCAAGCGCGCGGCCGGCGAGGCTGTGGCCGAGCGGGCCGGGGAACATCTCCGGGTAGAGGGTGATGGGTTGGGCGCGCCAGGTCATGCGGGCCAGATGGTCCAGTCTTCGGTGACGAGACCGGGGATGTCGGCGAAGTCGCGCGGATTGTTGGTGGCGATGGCGGCGCCCAAGGACAGCGCGTGGGCGGCGATCAGGCGGTCGAAGGAGTTTCGGCGGAAAGGGAGGGTGGCATAGATGTGCGCGGCTTCGCTGGTGAAGTTTCTGACACCGGCGCGCATGAACAACTGCTCTGCGGCCCACAGTTGGTCGCTGGGAGCGCGTGTCAGACCCAGCATGACTTCGGCGTAACTGATCACGGATACAGCAACATCTTCCTTGTTGCGGTTGCTGAGTTGGGCGACTTCGGGGCCGCTGGCATTCTGCAATATGTAGATACAGATGTTGGAATCGAGCAGAATCAGCCTGTCAGTCACGCGGTTTGCCCGCATATTTCATGTCCCAATCGAGTTCACGCTCTTCGAACATCCGCTCTTCAGGTGTCAGCGGTTTGAGCCAGGGGATGGCGCCCGCGATACCGGTGAGGTCGATCTTCTGGCGTACGGGTTCGACGATGAAGCGGCCCATTTCCTCGCGGACACTGACCTGCTGGCCGACGGTGACGGGGTAATCGGCGGGCAGGCGCACGGCCATGCTGTTGCCGGATTTGAAGATGCGGGTGGTGCGGGGCATGACGGGGTCCTGTGATGACAGGGCGTATATACTCAGGCGAGGTAGGGGGTGTCAATGATGAGGGGGGCGGTGAGGGCGGGGACGGCGGCGGGGATGAGGGGGACGAGGACGCGCTTTCCATCGGGTTTTTCGATGTCGAGCAGGTCGCTGGCGCCGTAGTTTTCGACCGCCACAACGCTGCCGGCGGGGGTGCCATCCGGGGTGACGACGGGCAGGCCGATGAGGTCGTGCCAGTAATATTCGCCCTCCGCCAGCGGCGGCAGGGCGCTGCGGGGGGCGGTGAGGAGGGTGCCGCGCGCGGATTCCGCCGCTTCGCGGCTGCCGAGCTCGGCGAAGCGGGCGACGGCGCCCTGGGGGCCGGGGCGCAGGCTTTTCAGCGTGACCGGCTGGCCGTTCAGCGCCAGGCCGGACAGGTTTTTCAGCCCGTCGGGGTCGGCGGTGAAGAGTTTCAGCCGGACCTCGCCGGTCACGCCATGCGCGCCGGCGACGGCGGCGAGCGTGACCGGCCGGTCGTTCACGCTTCGGTGGCGTCTTCGGCCGGGGCGGCTTCCGCCGGCGCGGCGGCGGCTTCGGCAGCCGCTTCGGCGGCCTCGGCTTCCTTCTGCGCCTTCAGTTCGGTGCGTTCCTTGGCCTTTTCGCCCGGCTGGCCCTTGGTGGGGTTCTGGCGGGCGGCGCGGGGGCGGATGCCGGCGGCATCGAGGAAGCGGGCAACGCGGTCGGTCGGTTGCGCGCCCTTGACCAGCCATTCCTTCGCGCGCTCGGCGTCGAGGGTGATGCGCTCGGCCGAATCCTTGGGCAGCAGCGGGTTGTAGGTGCCGAGCTTGTCGATGAAGCGGCCGTCCCGCGGTGAGCGGCTGTCGGCGACGACGATGCGGTAATAGGGCCGCTTCTTGGCGCCACCGCGGGCGAGACGAATTGAAAGTGCCATGGTCTTTTCCTCTTCTAACGTTTGAACCTGAAACCGCCGCCCGGGCTTCCGAGGCCGGGGGGCAGCATTTTTCCCATCATGGCCGACGGATCGCCGCCGCCGCCCATCATCTTGGCAATCGCGCCGAGGCCGCCCATCTTTTTCAGGCGCTTCATCGCGCCTTCCATTTCCTGGTGCATCTTCAGCAGCTTGTTGACATCCTGCACGGTCTGGCCGGCGCCCTTCGCGATGCGGATGCGGCGCTTGGCGTTGATCAGATCGGGCTTGGCGCGCTCTTTCGGGGTCATCGACAGGATGAGGGCCTCCATGCGGGCGAGGGTCTTTTCGTTGACGCCGGCCTTGTCCATCTGCGCCTGCGCCTTTCCCATGCCGGGCAGCATGCCGGCGAGCGCGCCGAGGCCGCCCATCTTCTTCATCTGCTGGAACTGCTGCCTGAGGTCGTTCATGTCGAACGCGCCCTTGGCCATGCGCGCGGCCATCTTTTCCGCCTGGTCGGCATCGAAGCTTTCGGCGGCGCGCTCCACCAGGCTGACGACGTCGCCCATGCCGAGGATGCGGCCGGCGGTGCGTTCCGGGTGGAAGGGTTCGATGGCGTCGAGTTTTTCGCCGGTGCCGATGAACTTGATCGGTTTGCCGGTGACATGGCGCATGGAAAGCGCGGCGCCGCCGCGGGCGTCGCCGTCCATGCGGGTGAGGATGACGCCGGTGAGCGGCACCTCGCGGCTGAAATTCTCGGCGACGTTGACGGCGTCCTGGCCGGTGAGGGCATCGACGACGAGCAGGGTTTCGGCCGGGCTGCTGGCGGCGCCGACCGCCTTCATTTCGGCCATCAGCGCGGTATCGACGTGGAGGCGGCCGGCGGTGTCGAGCATCAGCACGTCGAAGCCCTGGAGCTTCGCGGCCTGGAGGGCGCGCTTCGCGATGTCGGTGGGCAACTGGCCGGGGATGACGGGGAGGGTGGCGATCGACAGCTGTTCGCCGAGGATGCGGAGCTGGTCCTGCGCGGCCGGTCGGTTGACGTCGAGCGACGCCATCAGCACCTTCTTGCGGCGCTTGTCGGCGAGGTGCCTGGCGAGCTTGGCGGTGCTGGTGGTCTTGCCCGAGCCCTGCAGGCCGACCATCATGATGACGGCCGGCGGCGTGATGTCGATGTTGAGGTCGGCGGCGTCGCCGCCCAGGATTTCGACCAGCGTGTCGTTGACGATCTTGACGACCTGCTGGCCGGGCGTGACCGAGCGCAGCACCTCGGCACCGATGGCGCGTTCGGTGGCGATGTCGGTGAAGGCCTTGGCGACGGGCAGGGCGACATCGGCTTCGAGCAGGGCGACACGGACTTCGCGCATGGCGGCGCGGACTTCGAGTTCGTTGAGGGCGCCGCGGCCGCGCAGCTTTTCAAAGACGCCGCCGAGGCGTTCGGACAATGTGTCAAACATGGGCCATCAATCGCTTCACACTCACCTCAACGCGAAAACCGCCGGTGAGCGAACCTTCGCTGACCGGCGTGCATCCGTGGATGCTTCATTCAGACGCGCTGTTTGAAGCGGACTGCCCATGCCGTGTGGCGGGCGAGGAGTCAAGGTTGTGGCCGTGGCTTACCTTGGACATCTGCCGGCGGTAGGGGCAGGTGCTCGGTTGTTTTGCAGCGGCGATCGAAAGCGGTGGCCGGGGAGGGCGAAGGATGTTCATGTTGCAGCGATGGTCGGACGTGCATCGGCAGCCGTTTGCCGACATGCAGAGCGATCCGGAGGTCATGGCCGATTTGGGCGGGCCCTTTAGCCGCGCGGACAGCGACAGGAAATTCGATCGATACCGGGACGCCTGGCGGTCCCATGGTGTGTCGCGCTGGGCTGTTGTTGATGCGAGCGGGAATTTCCTGGGCTACGCGGGGGTCATGAAGGCGGGTGAAACCGATCATCCGCTGGGCCCGCACTATGAAATCGGGTGGCGGTTTCGGCGCCGGGCGTGGGGTTCGGGCTTTGCGACAGAAAGTGCGAGGCAGGCGCTTGAGCATGCCTGGACGGTCCTGACAGTCGATCAGATCTTTTCCTATACAGCGGCGGACAATCACCGTTCTCAAGCGGTGATGAAAAGGCTTGGACTGACTCGGGATATTGGGCGGGATTTCACCGCCCGATATCCGCAAGGTCTTTGGAGCGGGCTGGTCTGGACTGCTCAACGGCCGGTCCAGATTTTGATCAAAAGCCAAGGCTGTGCTTCGGAATGTATCGAAAGCGGACAGAATTCAAGCCGGGACAAGAGCAGGGCTGCTTGAACAGGGCCGGATAGACTTGTATATCCGCAGGGTGAGGTCATGGCCATGGCGACGGTGAAAACACGGACGTTCAAGAGCGGGAACAGCGAGGCGATCCGGGTGCCGCGCGAGCTGGCGTTCGGGATCGGCACGGAGGTTGAGATCGAGCGGAAGGGGGTGCGGTTGATCGTGACGCCGACCCTTCCGGATCGGCTGAGCGTGACCGAGATGCTGGACGCACTGGCGCGGATCGGGCCATCGCCGGACGGGATTCAGGCGCGCGAGCCGTTCGAATATCCCGACCGCCCGGGGTTGTTCGATTGATCCTGCTGGACACCGGCGTTGCGATCAATCTGCGCGACCAGCATGAGCCGACGCGGCAGCGGTTGCGTGAGCGCAGCAGCGATCCGCGGATATCGATCATCACGCAGGTTGAACTGGCGGCCGGGTTGCATCGGAAGGATGCGGACGAGCGGCGGGCGATGCGGTTGGCGGTGCTGCTGCGCGGCGTGACGGTATTGCCGTTCACGGTGGCGGAGGCGGCGGTTTATGCGCGGATTCTGGCGGTGGCGGGGTTTTCGCGGCGGAAGTTGCTGGACCGGTTGATCGCGGCGACCGCCGTCGCCAACGAGGTGCCGCTGGCGACGGTCAATCCGGACGATTTTGCCGATGTGCCCGACCTGGAGATCGAGGACTGGCGTTAGGGCGCGATGCCGAAATCGAAGACGCGGGCGGCCGATGCGCCGCCGCCGGCCAGCGCGCCGGTGCCGCCGGTGGCCTGGACGAAGCCATATTCACCGGGGCCGAGGTCGGTGTTGGGGGTAACCTTGTAGAGGCCGGGGGCGATCATGTCGGACTGGAAGGGGATGCGGTCCTTGTCCATCACGCCGGTCTTGGCGCCGCCGATGTTGACGGTGCCGAAGCGGGCCTCCCGGCGGTCCTTCTTCTCGGCGAATTTCACCAGGCTGAGTTCGTCGGGCGAGCTGGTGAGGCCGCCCACGCCGCTGGCCCACAGGCTGTTGCCGGCACCTTGCAGCGCGCGGGGCACCGATTCATCGAAATAGAAATAGAAAGTCGGGCGGCGGCTGGCGACGCGGACGCGGGCTTGCGGGCCGTTGATCGCCGCTTGGATGTCCATCGGCGCGAGGCCGAGCGTGAAGGCATAGCCCAGCAGGCCGCTGGTGCGGGCCTGGCTGGACGAGGTGGGTTGCAGGCGGGTCATCTTGCCGTCGTTCGGCTGCGCGTTCAGCACATAGACGCCGGGGAATTTGCGCACCAGCGGGTCTGGGGAATCGAGCGACAGTTCCTGCGGGGCGGCGGCCACCGTGGGTTTCGGGTCGAGCATGGCGGCGATGACGGCGTTGGGCACCCCCTTGCTCTTCAGCTCGATCAGCTTGTCGGTGGAGAGGTCGAAACTGGTGTTGCCGCTGCGGATCTTGGCGATGACAGCGGCTTCGCCGAGGCCGGCGCCGAGCAGCTTGATGACCGTGTCGTTGGTGACCACTTCGGCAGCGGGCGCCGGGGCGGGCGCCGCAGCCACCGCTGCTGGCGCGGTGGTTTGCGCGCTGAGCGGTGCCGCGAGCAGCATCAGGGGCAGGGCGAACGCGGCACGGACGGGCATGTATGTCTCCGGTGAAACAAAGTGACGGCGGTTTCGTCGCGGAAAAGCTGACACGACGCAAGCAGAAAATCGCGGCAAAAAATGGCCCCGGTGTTGCCACCGGGGCCAGGTTGTTTCCTTGGGGAGGAAGCGTTGTGGGTGCCGGGTGTCCGGCCCCCGAAATCAGTAGTTGTAGGCCCTTTCGCCATGTTCGGTGACATCGAGGCCTTCGCGTTCGGCGTCCACCGTCGGGCGGAGACCCAGGGTGAGTTTGAGCGCGTAGAAGATGAGGGCCGAGCCGATGCCGCTCCAGGCGACGACGAACAGCACGGCTTTCAGCTGCACCATCAACTGCGTTGCAGCACCAGGGTAGGTGAACTGGATGGTGCCGGGCTGCGCCAGATAATCGGCGATGCCCTGGCCGCCCAGCGCCGGATCCACCAGGATGCCGGTGGCCAGCGCGCCGACGATGCCGCCGATGCCGTGGACGCCGAAGACGTCGAGGCTGTCGTCGTAACCGAGCTTGTTCTTGATGGTGGAGCAGAAGAAGAAGCAAATGGGCGAGACGATGAGGCCGAGGACGATGGCGCCCATCGGGCCGGCGAAACCGCTGGCGGGCGTGATGGCGACGAGGCCGGCGACGGCGCCGGTGACGCCGCCGAGCAGGCTGGGTTTGCCCTTTGCAAGCTGTTCGACGATCACCCAGCTGACGGCCGCGGCGGCGGTGGCGACGAAGGTGTTGAGGAAGGCGACGCCGGTGACGCCGTTCGCCTCGAGATTCGAGCCCGCGTTGAAGCCGAACCAGCCGACCCACAGCAGGCTGGCGCCGATCATGGTCATCACCAGGCTGTGCGGCGGCATCGCCTCCTTGCCGTAGCCGATGCGCTTGCCGACGATGAGGCAGCCGACCAGCCCGGCGATGCCGGCGTTGATGTGGACGACGGTGCCGCCGGCAAAGTCGAGCGCGCCCCACTGGAACAGCAGGCCGGCGTTGGCGAGCGCGGCGGCGTAGGCGGCTTCGCCCTGTTTGGCCGCGGCGACGAAGGCGTCCGGACCGTCCCAATACCAGACCATGTGGGCGACGGGGAAATAGACGACGGTGGCCCAGATGACGGCGAAGATCATCAGGCTGCTGAACTTGATGCGTTCGGCGAACGCGCCGACGATCAGCGCCACGGTGATGCAGGCGAAGGTCATCTGGAAGGCGATGTAGACATATTCGGGGATCATCACCTTTTCGGAGAAGGTGGCGACGACCGAGGTGGCGTCCACGCCGATCAGGCCGGCCTTGGCGAAGGTGCCGAAGAAGTCCCCGCCGCCGCCGGTGAAGGCGAGGCTGTAGCCATAGCTGACCCAGAGCAGCGCGACGACCGAGACGATCATGAACACCTGGGTGAGCACGCTGAGCATGTTCTTGGTGCGGACGAGGCCGCCGTAGAAGAGCGCGAGGCCGGGGATGGACATCATCAGGACGAGCGCGGTCGAGACGAGCATCCAGGCGGTGTCGCCCTTGTTGACGGTGGCTTCGACGGCGGGCGCGGCATCCTGCGCGAGCGCCGGTGCGGCGAGCATCAGCGCGCCCATCGCGCCGATGGCAAATCTGGTCTTCCAGTTGGTCATTCCCAACTCCCCCTTCACAAAGCTGTATCGTTGGTTTCGCCGGTGCGGATGCGGACCGCCTGGCCGAGATCGAGGACGAAAATCTTGCCGTCACCGATGGCGCCGGTGTGCGCCGACTGCTGGATGGTTTCGACGACGCGCGGCGCCAGCTCGTCGGCGGCGGCGATCTCGATCTTCACCTTGGGCACCATGTTGGTGGTATATTCGGCGCCCCGGTAGATTTCGGTCTGGCCTTTCTGCCGGCCGAAGCCCTTCACCTCGGATACGGTCATGCCCTGCACGCCGAGGGCGGAAAGCGCGTCGCGCACCTCGTCCAGTTTGAACGGTTTGATGACGGCGATGATCAACTTCATTCGGCATTCCCCCAAGCAGATGCCATGTTTGCCGATTGTGCGGTGCACAAAGCGTGCCAAGCCGTCCTGTCAGGGAGCGGCGCCGTGTGGCGCCTGTGGCGTTGCCTGAAATATCGGCAGAGTCAGTTCGATGCCTGAATAGCGGGCAAATCCAGGGCGCGGCGGGCTGCTGCCACATCATCCTCCAGCACCATCAGGCGGATGCCGGGAAAGCCGCCGCCGATCAGGCTGCCGAAGTTGCTTTCGAACAGCATGGCGGGGATGCCGTCGGCCTCCAGCGCCGACCGCATGATTTCGGCGAGGGCGACATCATAGAGGGTCTCGAGCTCGACGAGCGCCATCAGCTGTAGGGGAGGACGGTGGGGGAGCGGACGGGCAGCCCGTCGATGCTGAGGCGGCGTTCGGCATATTTGCGCAGGCGGGCGGCGGGGTCGTCCTGCGCGTGCGCCTTGCGCAGGGTCTGGCGCTCGGCGACGAGCGCCATCTTCGGCACGCCCCAGCCGCAACTGCCCTGGGTGGAGTGGACAGCGATGTCGAAGATCTGGCGCACGCCACGCTCGATGGTGAAATGGGCGGCGAGGGCGCTCCAGCCCTCGTCCTGCGGCAGGACGGGCGTGCCATGGCCGTAGATGCGGTAGATCAGCGCCGGCTGGTCGAAGGCGCAGAACATGAGCGTGATGCGGCCGTCGGCGGCGAGATGGGCGTTGGTCTCGTTGCCGGAGCCGCCATAGTCGAGATAGGCGACGCGGGTGGGGGAGAGGATGCGGAAGCTGTCCATGCCTTTTGGGCTGAGGTTGATGCGGGCGTCGGCGGCGGCCGTGGCGACGAAGAAGACGGGCTGGCGGGCGAGGAAGGCGGCGTCCTTTTCGGCGATATGGTCGGAGAAGTCGGCCATGGGAGAGTTCCTTATGCGCGTGGTTGACACGCATGAATGATGCGGGCTATGGCTCTATCATGGCAAATCTGGGCGAAACACGGCGCGCGGTCAACATCACGTTGACGTCGTCCCTGGTGGATGAGGCGAAGTCCATTGGGCTGAACCTGTCGCGTGTCTGTGAAGCGGCGCTCGCCTCCGCGGTCAAAGCTGAGCAGGCGGCGGCTTGGAAGCGCGAGAACCAAGCAGCGATCGAGGCGACCAACGCCTGGGTTGAGAAGCATGGTTTGCCGCTCGAAAAATATCGCCTGTTCTGAAGTGGCACAGTTCGATGTCTTCCGATTAGATGCCGACACAATGGTTGTTGATGTGCAGTCAGATTTTCATGAGGGTCTGCGGTCTCGATTGACGGTGCCGGTGCAGGAAGTGGACGTGGCGGGACATCGCGCTAAGACGCGGCTCAACCCGATTGTTGTGATGAACGGACAGAATTTCGTGGTCATGACCGAGTGGGCGGCGTCGGTGCCGGACGGCCTTTTGCGTCAACCTGTCGGATCGCTGGCGGATCATCGCGACGTCATCATCGGTGCATTCGACATGCTGCTTACGGGATTTTAAATTAAGGGTGTTAAGGGAGATCGGGAATTCGCTGGTAAAAGAGCATTGGGGGGCCAATGAAAGTGTCAGACTTCTTCTATCGCGTAACGGCGACCCCATTCGTCCTTTGCGCAGCAGGTTGGCTATTGACCCGCGCTGCCACGGGACCTTCTGTAGATACCATAGCGGGATCTCTTTCGGCTATCCTCATGCTGGGATGTCTTTCGCTAATCCTCGGCATGGTTGCCAGCATATGGGACGTATGATGCAAAGCAACATTTAGGCCGTTCCGCCGACGGTCAAGCCTTCGATCAGCAATGTGGGCTGGCCGACGCCGGCGGGGACGCTCTGGCCGCCCTTGCCGCAGGTGCCGACGCCTTCGTCCAGCATCAGGTCGTGGCCGATGGCGGTGATGCGGTGCATCACGTCCGGCCCGTTGCCGATGAGGGTGGCGCCCTTGAGCGGCGCGCCGAGGCGGCCGTTTTCGACGCGGTACGCCTCGGTGCAGCTGAAGACGAACTTGCCGCTGGTGATGTCCACCTGGCCGCCGCCGAAGCTCTTGGCGTAGATGCCGTTCTTGACGCGCGACAGGATCTCGGCGGGGTCGTCGGTGCCGGCGCGCATGAAGGTGTTGGTCATGCGCGGCATCGGGGCGTGGGCGAAACTTTCGCGGCGGCCGTTGCCGGTGGCGGGGACGCCCATCAGCCGGGCGTTGAGGCGATCCTGCATATAGCCCTTGAGGATGCCGTCCTCGATCAGCGTCGTGCAGCTGGTGGGCGTGCCTTCGTCGTCGATCGAGAGCGAGCCGCGGCGGTCGTGGAGCGTGCCGTCGTCGACCACGGTGACGCCTTTCGCCGCGACCTGCTGCCCGACGCGGCCGGAGAAGGCGCTGGTGCCCTTGCGGTTGAAGTCGCCTTCGAGGCCATGGCCGACGGCTTCGTGCAGCAGGATGCCGGGCCAGCCGGGGCCGAGGACGACGGTCATCTCGCCGGCGGGGGCGTCGACGCTGTCGAGGTTGACGAGGGCCTGTTGCAGGGCGGTGTCGATGGCGGCCTGCCAGACGCTTTCGTCGAACAGCCGGTCGTAGAGATAACGGCCGCCGAGGCCGTGGAAGCCCTGTTCGCGGCGGTCGCCGGACTGCGCGACGATGGCGACGTTGAGGCGCACGAGCGGCCGGATGTCGCGGGCGCGGCTGCCGTCGGGGCGGATGATCTCGACGACGTGCCAGGTGCCGAGCAGGCTGGCGGAGACCTGGGCGACCTTGGGATCGCGGGCGCGGGCGGCGGCGTCGATGGCCTGGAGCAGCGCGACCTTGCGGGCGAAGGGGATGGCCGACAGCGGGTCGGCATCGGTGTAGAGCCGCTGGTTGGTGCGCGCCGGGGTGGCGCTGGCGCTGGTGGGTCCGCCCTTGATGACGCCGAGCGTGTCGGCGGCGCGCAGGATGGCGGATTCGGAAATGTCATTGGCGTGGGCGTAGGCGGTGGTCTCCCCCACGACGCCGCGCAGGCCAAAGCCGCGCGTGGTGTCGAACGTGGCGGCCTTCAATCGGCCGTCATCGAAGGAGAAGCTTTCGGACGCCGCATATTGCAGGAACAGCTCGCCATCGTCGCAGCCGGTGAGGGCGTTGCGGGTCAGCCGGAGGGCGGCGTCGGGATCGAGGCTGTCGTAGAGCAGCGTGTCGGGATTGGTCATGCCGCCGATATAGGCGGGCGGTGGCGGCTTTGTCAGTGTGAATCGTCTTGCGCATCATTGGCCAGGACGAAGCGGCGGTCGCAATAGCCGCAGTCCACATAGCCTGCCGCGCCGATCTCCAGCCAGACCCGGGGGTGGCCGAGCGCGCCTTCATCGCCATCGCAGGCGACGCGGCGGCTGTGGGCGATGCGGGTTTCCGGCGGCGCGATCATGGCGGCGCTGTAGCGGGGGGGAGGGCGCGGGACAAGCGCGGCCATTCGTCGAACGATGTTGCCGGTTGGTCGGCCATCACGGCCGCTTGCCGAAGCGCGGGCCGTGCCGGTCGAACGGCACGCGACGGCGGCCGCCGCCGGTGCGACAGCGGAGGGGCGACGTCGGCATCTTGTCCCCCTCTCGATCCGGCAGGCGTCGCACCCCTTTTTGACGGAGACAGTCGATGATTTTCCATGCCAAGCGGCTGCTGCCGCTCGCCGTGCTGGCGCTGACCGCGATGCCGGCGCTTGCCAATGACGACGCCCACCGGGTTGCCGCCGTGGAGCATGGCGACCTGGACCTGCGGACCGAGGCCGGGCAGCGGACGCTGGATGCCCGCATCAGGACCGCGGTGCGGTCGGTCTGTTCGGTGGATGGCGCGCGTGACATCCGGGCGATGCCGGCGCGGTGCCGTGCCGAAGCCACCGCGAAGGCCCAGGTTGCGGCGCAGGCGGCGATCGCCGCGGCGATCTCTCGCGAGCAGATGGCGGGCGGGGTGGCCAAGGCGCCCATCCTGCGCTGACCCGACAGTCCAGTCCTTCGGGGCCGGCCGCGGTCGGCCCCGGTTTTTTTCATGTCGGCCTTGCCATGGCCTGGACCGATTTCAGGTAGCTTCGGCCGATGCGCCAGGCGCCGTTGGCCGTGACAGCGGACCAGATGCCGGCGCCGTCGTGCCGCAGGCTGAGGATGGTATCCCGCCGCAGGATCACGCTGCGGTGGATGCGGATGAAATCGGCCGGATCGAGCCGTGCCTCGAGCTCGGTGGCGGTGGTGTGCAGCAGGTAGCTGCGGCCTTGCGCGATCAGGCGCATATAGTCCCGGTCGGCTTCGATCCGTTCGATGGCACGCGCGGCGAGACGCACCAGTTCGCCGCGGACGGGCACCCAGAATTCGCGAGTCCAGGGGTCCGCCGGGGCGGTGTTCGCGCGATGCGCGCGAACCCGGTCGAACGCGCGGGCGAGCCGTTCGGGCGAAACCGGTTTCTGCACATAGTCGACGGCGTCGGTATCGAAGGCGGCGACGGCATAGCCATCAAAGGCGGTGACGAAGATGATGCCGGGCCGGGACGCGCGGCCGTCCAGCGCGCGCGCGACGTCCATGCCGCTGAGTTCGGGCATGGCGATGTCGAGGAGCAGCACGTCGGGGGACAGGGCATCGACCATGCGCAGCGCGGCGGCGCCATCGTGGGCGATGCCGGCGAGGCGCAGGCCGGGCAGCTGGGCGCAGAGCAGTTGCAGGCGTTCGGCCGCGAGCGGTTCATCGTCGACGATGAGGACGGTGAGTTCGTCAGCCATGGGGGATGTCCAGGATCACGCGCCAGCCGCCGCCGGGGCGGGGACCGGCCTCCAGCCAGGCATCGTCGCCATAGCGGGCGGCGAGGCGGTCGCGGACGTTGCGCAGGCCGAGGCCGGTGCCGGCGTCCGTGCTGCTGCCGGGGCCGTCATCCTCGACACGGACGCGCAGCCGGCGCGCCGTCGTCGAGGCGGTGAAGGTGAGCGAGACGGGCCGCGCGACGGGCGCGACCGCATATTTGATGGCGTTTTCGACGATGGGTTGCAGGATGAAGCCGGGGACGGGCGCATCGCGGCATTCGGCCGGCAGGTCGACGACGACGGCGAGGCGGCCGGGAAAGCGCACCGCCTCGATCGCGAGATAGCGTTGTTGCAGCGCGATTTCCGCGTGCAGCGGCACATCGTCCGTCGGGTCGCCGCTGAGGCTGGCGCGGAAGAAGTCCGACAGGTTGAGGATCATGGTTTCGGCGGTGCGGTTGGCGCCCTTCATGACGAGCGAGGACAGCGAGTTGAGGGTGTTGAAGAGGAAATGCGGGTTGATCTGGTAGCGCAGCGCGCGGAGTTCGGCGGATTGTGCCGCCGCGGCGTAGCGGGCGGCGCGTTGTTCGGCGGCGCGCACCTGGGCGGCGAAGGTGAGCGCGATCCACATCACCGCCCAGCAGACGATGAAGAAATACCATTGCAGGGCGAGGCCGACGATCTGCTGGAGGGGGCTTTCATGTTCCTCGCCGGCGGTGATGACGGTGGCGGTGGTGCGGCTGCCATCGGGCCGGGTGCGGGTGATGGTGGTGACGGAGCTGCTGGCCCCCTGATCCACCCGCGTCGACTCGGTGGCGCCAGGGGGCGTGGGCGGGGCGGGTTTCACGATGATGCGGTTGTTTTCATCGCCGGTGACGATGGGCGGAACAGGAGGCACGGGGGGCGCCGGCGGGGCGGGCGGCTGCTGAATGACGAGCAGGGGATCGATCTGCCATTTCACCGGAAACAGTTCGAACGCCACGTAGTTGGTGGCGGAATAGGCGAGCGCCAGCGGCACGCAGGCGATGAAGGCGAGTGGCAGCAGCCGGCGGGCGCGCAGATGATCGAAGCGGCGGAGCAGCAGCCAGAGCAGGCTGGTTAGGCCGATGGAGACAGTGACGACGATGCCGCGGCGCACGGCCATCGGCAGCTGGTCGGGTTTCTCGTAGATGGCCATCATCAGCGTGTTGATGACGAAATAGGCAAGCCAGAACCCGCCGATCGACAGCAGCGCCAGGCGGCGCGAGGGGCGTGTGGGGGGATCGGGCGCGGTCATGGACAGCTTCCCTACGACAAATGGATGATTCTTGGCGGGGCTTTGTCGACAACGGAAGATGTTTGGTCGAAAAGCGGGTCGCCTGCGATGGCAGGGCACGGGCTGACGGCGACGGGTGAGGATGATGGAAGAGCGTTCCGACGATGCGGACAGGGCGGGACCGCTTTCAGGCGTGATGGTGCTGGACCTGTCGCGGGTGCTGGCGGGACCCTATGCGACGATGATGCTGGCGGAGCTGGGGGCGCGGGTGGTGAAGGTGGAGGCGCCGGGCGTGGGCGACGACAGCCGGCAGATCGGGCCGTTCAAAGAGGGCGAGAGCGCCTATTTCGCCAGCATCAACCGGGGGAAGGAATCGATCGCGCTGGACCTGAAGGCCGCCGGCGACCGGGTGATTTTCGAGGCGCTGCTGGCACGGGCGGATGTGCTCGTCGAGAATTTCCGGCCCGGCGTGATGGCGCGGCTGGGCTATGGCTGGGAGGTGCTGCGGGCGCGGCATCCGCGGCTGGTCTATG
Source organism: Sandaracinobacteroides saxicola (assembly GCF_014117445.1). Taxonomy (NCBI): domain Bacteria; kingdom Pseudomonadati; phylum Pseudomonadota; class Alphaproteobacteria; order Sphingomonadales; family Sphingosinicellaceae; genus Sandaracinobacteroides; species Sandaracinobacteroides saxicola. The sequence goes on from NZ_CP059851.1 coordinate 639,999, forward strand.
CCGCGGCGAGCGGGTTCGGGCAGACCGGGCCGGAGGCGGCGCGGCCGGCCTATGACATGATCGTCCAGGCGATGGGGGGAGTCATGAGCGTGACCGGCCACGAAGGGGGCCCGCCGACGCGGGTGGGGACGAGCATCGGTGACATCACGGCGGGGCTGTTCACGGTGATCGGCGTGCAGGCGGCGTTGTGGCATCGCGAGCGGACGGGGGTGGGCCAGCTGGTGGATGTGGCGATGCTGGATTGCCAGATCGCCATCCTGGAGAATGCGATCGCGCGCTATGCGGTGAGTGGCGTGGCGCCCGGACCGCTGGGGGCACGGCATCCGAGCATCACGCCGTTTGCCGCCTATGCCTGTGCCGACGGGCATATCGTGATCGCGGCGGGGAATGATGGGCTGTGGGCGACGCTGCTGGGGGTGCTGGGGGCGGAGACGCTGGCGAACGATGCGCGCTTTCTCAGCAATGCGCTGCGGACGGAGCATGCCGAGCTTGTGGCGGAGGCGCTGGAAGCGCGGTTGCGCGAGCGGCCGTGCGCGCACTGGCTGGCGGTGCTGGAGGCGGCGGGCGTGCCGTGCGGGCCGTTGCAGGATGTCGCGCAGGCGCTGAACCATCCCCAGGTGCGGGCGCGGAACATGGTGATCGGGACGGCGTTTCCCGGCGGCGCGCCGCTGCTGGCGGCGGGCAATCCGGTGAAGCTGTCGGCGCACGCCGACCCGGCGACGCGGCCGCCGGCGCCGGTGCTGGATGGCGACCGGGCCGCGATCCTGGCGGAGCTGGGGCTGTGAGGGAGGTCCGGACATGACTTTGGCGGCGGATATCGCGTTGGCGCACCGGCTGGCGGACGCGGCGGGGGAGGCGATCAGGCCGCATTTCCGCAGCGGCACGGCGGTGATCGACAAGGATGACGCGAGCCCGGTGACGGTGGCCGACCGCGCCGCGGAGGCGGCGATGCGGCGCATCCTGTCGCACGACCGGCCGCAGGACGGGATCGTGGGCGAGGAATATGGCGTGGAGCGGGAAGGGGCATCCCGGCAGTGGGTGTTGGACCCCATCGACGGCACGCGGGCGTTCATCGCCGGGCGACCGCTGTTCGGCACGCTGATCGCCCTTTTGGAGGATGGCGCGCCGGTGCTGGGGATCATCGACCAGCCGATTGCCCGCGACCGCTGGATCGGCGGCGATGGCGAGACGCGGCTGAACGGCGCGGTGGTGCGGGCGCGGGGCTGCGCGACGCTGGGGGAGGCCTATCTGGCGACCACCAGCCCGGACATTTTCTTTGGAGAGGGCGGCGAGGCGGCGTTCCGGCGGGTGTGGGGCCGGGCGCGGGATACCATCTATGGCGGCGATTGCCTGAACTATGCGCTGCTGGCCACCGGCTGCCTGGACCTGGTGATGGAGGAGGGGCTGAAGCTGTACGACTGGGCGGCGCTGGTGCCGGTGGTGGCGGGGGCGGGCGGGGTGATGACCGACTGGCGCGGCGAGGTATTGCGGCTGGGGGCGGAGGGACGGGCGCTGGCGGCGGGCGATGCGCGGGTGCACGCCGCGGCGGTGGGGGCGATCGGGCTGTAGCAATTTTGGTGCATTTTATGCTATCGCCCGGGTCGAAGGAGACGGGTGATGAATGTATCGGTCGGGCCGCGCTGGGAGGCGTTCATTCAGGCGACGGTGGCGGCGGGGCGCTATGGCACCGCCAGCGAGGTGATCCGCGAGGGGTTGCGGCTGGTGGAGGAGCGGGAGCGGAAGCTGCTAGCATTGCGCACAATGATCGATGAATCGCTGGCGGAGGGCGGCGATGTTTCGGACGCCGAAATCTCAGCCATGGCGGATACCATCGAAGCGGAGCAGACTGCGGCGCGTCATTGATGCGACGGTTGAGCTACCTGCGGTCAGCGCAACGCGATATCGCCATCATTCAGCGATTTATCGCGCGGGAGAGTGGTTATCCCCTGACAGCACGGGCCTTTGTGGCAAGTCTTCAAGATCGATGCCGGAAACTGGCCGAATTGCCCGGCACGCTGGGTCAAGCGCGGCCCGAGCTTGGGCCGGACATTCGATCGATTGTTCACAAGGGCTATCTCATCTTTTTCCGCTATCGGCAGGACGTCTTGCAAATCATCAACATTATCGAAGGCCATCGTGACGTGCAGGCGTTGTTCGGGGAGGAGGCCTCCCCGCTTTCCTAGGCTGACGTTGTGGCGGGGCTTCGCGTAGAGTGCATTTCGGAAAAGTGTGAAGCGGTTTTCCGATAAAAATGCACGACAACAAAAAGATAGACCCGCATTTTGATTCCATCAAAATGCAACAGGGTCTAACTGGCGGGGAAGGAGAGCGACATGCAGACGCGTCAGTGGCTTCTGGCCGATCATCCGCGGGGACGGCCGCTGCGGGATGGGGATTTCACGCTGGTGACGCGCGACCTGCCCGAGCCGGGGGCGGGGGAGATGCTGCTGAAGGTCCTGTGGCTGGGGTTCGATCCGGCGCAGAAGGGCTGGGCGGAGAATGTGGCGGACTATGTGGCGCCGATGGCGCTGGGCGATGTGATGCGCGGCAGCGGCATCGCGCGGGTGGAAGTGTCGAACGGCGGCCGGTTTCCGGTGGGCACGCTGGTCGCCGGGCTGACCGGCTGGACGGAGTGGCTGGTCAGCGACGGCGCGGGGTTCGAGGTGTGCCACCCCGGCCTGCCGCCGACCGCGATGCTGAGCGTGCTGGGGACGACCGGGCTGACGGCCTGGTGCGGGCTGTTCAAACTGGGTGAGCCGAGGCCGGGGGATACGGTGCTGGTGAGCGGCGCGGCGGGGGCGACCGGATCGGTGGTGGGGCAATTGGCGAAGGTGGCGGGGGCGCGGGCCGTCGGGATTGCCGGTGGCGCGGAGAAATGCCGCTGGCTGGTGGAAGAGGCGGGCTATGACGCGGCCATCGATTACAAGGCGGACAATCTGAGGGCGCGGTTGAAGGAGCTGGCGCCGGGCGGGGTGGATGTGGTGTTCGACAATGTCGGCGGCAAGATTCTGAACGACATGCTGGCGCATATCGCCACGGGGGCGCGGGTGGTGATCTGCGGCGGCATCAGCCGTTATGAGACCGGCACGATGCCGGCGGGGCCGGAGAATTATTTCAACCTGGTGTTCCGGCGGGCGACGATGCGGGGGTTCATCGTGCTCGATTGGGCCAGCGAGTTCCCGGCGCTGCGCAAGCGGCTGGCGGGCTTGGTGAACGATGGGCGGCTGAAGTTCCGGATCGATGAGCAGACGGGCTTTGAAAACACGCCGCGGACGCTGATGCGTCTGTTCACCGGCGACAATCGTGGCAAGCAGGTGCTGAAGATTGCGGATTGAGATGTGATTAACGCGCTTGACTCTCACATTGCAATGTGAGACGAGGTGGCATGAGCAGCGAATTGATCGGTCGGATCCGGCGTCTGGTGACCGAGGGCGGCATGTCGAAGTCGGGGCTGGCGCGGGCGGCGGGGTTGCACGCTAACACGCTGCGCGAGCTGGAGGGCGAGGGCTGGAACCCGACAGCGGAGACGTTGCGCAAGCTGGAGAGTTTCCTGTTCGAAAGCGACGAGACGCCGGTGCTGGTCCCGACCGAGGCGATCATCGAGGAGGCGCGCAACGGCCGGATGTTCATTCTGGTCGATGACGAGGACCGGGAGAATGAGGGCGACCTGGTGATCCCGGCGCAGATGGCGACGCCGGATGCGATCAACTTCATGGCGAAGCATGGCCGCGGCCTCATTTGCCTGACGCTGGCGTCGGAGCGGGTGAAGGCGCTGGGGCTGCCGCTGATGGCGCAGCACAATGGCACGCGGCATTCGACGGCCTTCACCGTCAGCATCGAGGCGAAAGAGGGCGTGACGACCGGCATCAGCGCGGCGGATCGGGCGCGGACGATCGCGGTGGCGATCGATGCGGCAAAGGGCCCGGACCATCTGGTGTCGCCGGGGCATGTGTTTCCGCTGGCGGCGCGGGATGGCGGCGTGCTGGTGCGCGCCGGGCATACCGAGGCGGCGGTGGATGTCAGCCGGCTGGCGGGGCTGAACCCCTCCGGCGTGATATGCGAGATCATGCGCGACGATGGCACGATGGCGCGGCTGGATGACCTGGTGCTGTTCGCGCGCCAGCATGGGTTGAAGATCGGCACGATCCGCGACCTGATCGCCTATCGCATGCAGCACGACCATCTGCTGCGCCCGGTGGCGCAGGTGGAGATCGACAGCATGCACGGCGGGCGCTGGACGGCGAAGACCTATCGCAACAGCGCCGATGGCGCCGAGCATATCGTGCTGCAGAAGGGGCGGATCGACGGCGCGAAGCCCACATTGGTTCGCGTACATGTGCAGTCAATGTTCACCGACCTGTTCGGCGAGGTGGGCGGGCGCAGCGGGCTGATTCCGCGGGCGATGGAGGCGATCGCGGCGGAAGGGGCGGGCGTGCTGGTGGTGATCCGCGACGCGCGCATGGACGCGATCAGCAGCCAGATGCGGGCGAAGGACCAGGGCGAGCCGTTCACGCTGCGCGATTATGGCGCCGGCGCGCAGATCCTGGTCGATCTGGGGGTGAGCGACATGGTGCTGCTGTCGACGAGCCACCGCAGCTATGTGGGGCTGGCGGGCTATGGGTTGAACGTGGTGGGCGAGCGCAGCCTGCTGGCGCAGGAGAGCATATGATGGCGCATATCGGAATCGTGGCGGCCGGATTCTATCGGCACATATTGGACATGCAGCTGGCCGGCGCGCGGGCGGCGCTGAAGGCGGCAGGTGCCACGCACGAGCTGGTCGAGGTGCCGGGCGCGCTGGAGATTCCGGGGGCCATCGGCCTGGCGACGGAGACCGGGCGTTATGACGGGTTCGTCGCGCTGGGGTGCGTGATCCGGGGGGAGACATACCATTTCGAGATTGTGGCCGGCGAGAGCGCGCGGGGGATCATGGCGCTGACCATGGACGGGCTGGCGATCGGCAATGGCATCCTGACGGTGGAGAATGAGGCCCAGGCGATCGCGCGGGCGGACCCGGGGCAGAAGAACAAGGCGGGCGAGGCGGTGGCGGCGATGCTGGCGCTGCTGGCGCTGCGGGAGAAGTTCGCGGGGTAAGAACATCCTTCGACAGGCTCAGGATGAGCGGATTTTCCCCCGGACGGTCGGACGTCCGGGGGTGTCGCGCATCAGAACCGCATGGTACCCTCGATGCCGAAGGTGCGGGGGGCGCCGCGGCTGAGGTAATCCTGGTAGAAGGCGTTCAGGTTGAGGCCGTAGACATAGTAGAATTTGTTGCTGATGTTCTTGCCCCACAGGCTGACGCTGTATTTCTCGTCATAGGTGTAGGTCAGGCGCGCGTTGAACAGCCAGTAGCCCGGGTTGCCGCAGGCGAGTTCGGGGGTGGCGGCAAGGATGCGGGCGCCCGGCGCGGGCGCGTTGCACGGGTTCTGGTTGTAGTTTTTGAACGGGTCGAAATAATATTTGCCCATATATTGGGTGTCGCCGCGCAGGTGCAGCTTGTGCTTGTCCGCCTGAACGATGTCCCAATCGAAGCCGGCGGTGAAGGTGACGCTGGGGGCGTTCGGGAAGGGGTTGCCGTTGATGTTGAGCGTCAGCGCGCTGGGGTCGGCGGGGTTGACCTTGTTGCCCTTATACTGGCTGTTGAGGAGGCCGAGCGCGGCGTCGATCTTGAACCCGTCGGCCAGTTGCGCCTGGAGTTCCGCCTCTCCACCATAGATGCGGCCCTTGGCGGAGCGCAGGAAGCTGGTGGCGCCGATGATCTGGGCGATCTGCTGGTTGCTGTAGTCATAGTAGAAACCGGCGAGGTTCAGCTGCACCCGGCGGTCGAGGAAGCGGGTCTTCAGGCCGGCCTCGTAGGCGTTCACCTGTTCGGGTTGCAGGTAATAGACCTGGCTGATGTCTTGGTAGGCGAGGCCGTTGTAGGCACCGGCGCGGTAGCCGCGCGAGTAGCTGATGTAGCCGAGGACATCGTCCGCGAACTTGTAGTCGAGCACGGCGCGGCCGCTGACCCGGCCGGTCTTTTCCTGCTGCCGGACGGTGGGCAGCGCGGCATTGTAGGGGAAGCTGTAGGGCACGGTGGAGGCGATGATGCCCTTGCCCGACAGGTCATAGACGACGGTGCGCGCGTCCTTGTAGCGCACCGTGTCCCAGGTGTAGCGCAGGCCGACCGTCAGGCTGAGCGCGTCGGTGAGGTCGTAGGCGAGCTCCCCATAAAGCGCGGTGGAGGGGCGCTGTACGGTGTAGCGCTGCTCGGCGAGGATCGGCCCGAACGGCGGCGCGCCGGCGGCGAAGCAGGCGTTCTGCGCGGCGTTGCCGGCGGCGGAGTTCGTCGCGGCGACGTCGGCCTGGAAGGCGATCAGGGTGCGTGCGTCATAATAGCCATTGGGGTTGATGACGATGGGCGCGCAGAAGCCGGGCGACGCCGGGGTGAGCGCGGGGTTGAGCAGGAAGGCCGGGATGGTTTTCAGCGAGTTGCCGACCGCGATCGGGATGTTGTTGAAGCTGCCGGGAATGCCCAGGCCGGTGAGGACGGGTCGGAGGAAACCGAAGAAGTCGGGCTGGTTGACGGTTTTGATGGTGTCGATGCCGAAATAGGCGCCGGCGATGATGCGGAACCTGTCGCCGGTGTAGTTGAGCCGCAGGTCCTGGTTGAAATTGTCGGATTTGCTGTCGTAGCGGATGGCGCAGACATTGTTCGGCGAGCCGTCGCAGTCGAAGGGCGAGAGCTTGTATTTGCTGCTGTCGTAACCGGTGATCGAGGTGAGGGTGAGCTTGTCGTTCAGCTCGAACGCGATGCTGAGCGAGGCGCCGACCGAGGAGGTGAAATAGCGGCCCGCCGTGTCGGCCTGCACCTCATTCTGTTTCAGGATGCGGCCGCCGAGTTCCGGGCGGGGGACGAAGCGGGAGTAGCCGCCGGCATCGGTGCGGTTCTGCAGGTAGCCGATGCCATAGGGCAGGTCCTGCCAGGGGTTGTTGCGGGCGCCATAGACTTTGAAATTGATGTCGACGCTGTCGCCGCGGTAGCGGGCGGACAGGCGGCCGCCGATATTGTCGGTGGTGGCGAAATCGCGGTTCAGCGTGGGGTTGTAGGTATAGCCGTCACCGCGGGCGAAGGTGCCGGCGATGCGGATGCCAAATTTGTCTGGCACGAGCGTGGCTTCGGCCGCGGCCTGGGCGGTGAAGGTGTTGAAGCGGCCGAAGCCGAGGGTGACGGTGCCGTTGTCCGCGCCGAGGCCGGGCTTTCGCGTGATGAAGTTGATGGCGCCGCCGGTGGTGTTGCGGCCATAGAGCGTGCCCTGCGGACCGCGCAGCACCTCCACCCGTTCGAGGTCATAGAGCTGCTGGCCGTGGCTGGCGCGGAAGCTCTGGTAGACTTCATCGACATAGACGCCGACGGGGGAGGCGGTGGAGGCGGAGAATTCATTGGCGACCGAGATGCCGCGCAGCGAGAAGTTGGGCTGGGTGGTGCCATAGGGCGTGGTGACCTGGAGGTTGGGGAGCGAGCCCATCAGGTCGCTGGTTTGCGCGATGCCGCGCGCCTGCAACTGTTCATAGCCGAAGGCGCTGACCGCGGCGGGCACGTCCTGCAGGTTCTGGGCGCGTTTCTGGGCGGTGACGACGATTTCCTCCAGGCCGGTGTCGGCGGGGGCCGCGGCGGTTTGCGCCATGGCGACAGTCGAGAGCGCGGTGGTGCTGGCGAGCATCATCAGGCGCAGGGTCATTTTGTGGGTCATGTTCTTCCTCCCGGTTTTATTGTGATGGTTTTGGTCATGCGCGGCCCGCGGCTGCTTCGGCGGCGCGGGTTCGGCCGGACAGGCGGATCAGCTCTTCGTGCAGCTCGAACCAGACGCTGTGGTAGCTGTCGAGGAGCGGGGCGGCCATGAAGCGGATGTCGCCGGCGGTGAGGCGGGCGAGGGCGGTGGCGAAGCGCGGTGTGTAGCGGGCGAGGCGGGGGGCGAGGGCGGCGGCCGCCGCGACGATGGGGGTGAGGCGCGCGTGGATGCCGGCGAGGCGGGCGAGGATCGCGGCGTCGTAGGCGGCGTCGGCGTGGTCGTTGGGCTGTCCGTCGCGGAGTTGCCAGTCGGCGACGAGTGCCTTGAAGGCGGCGTTGATGGCGTGGAAGCTGTCGTAGAGCGCGGCGGCGGCGATGGGATCGGCGGCGGCGCGTTCGGCGGCGAGGGCGGCGTCGGCGGCGGCCTGGCCGGCGGGGCTGAGGCGGGCGCCGAGTTTGGTGGCGGTGGCGAGACCGGCGGTTTCGAGGGTGGCGAGGTCGGCGGCGGGGTCGCGGCCGAGCACGTCGGGGAGCGCCTCGGGCTTGGCAAAGCCCTTGAGGCGGAGCGCGATGAGGAGGTCGGGCGCGGTCATGCGGCGGCTTTCAGCGCGCGGGCGCAGTGGCCGCGGTCGGGGCGGGCGGCCCAGTCGCGCTTGAGCGTGGCCTTGTCGAGCTTGCCGGTCTCGGTGCGGGGCAGTTGCGCCACGAAGGCGAGCCAGCGCGGGCGCTTGGGCGGTGAGAGCAGCGCGGCGAGGGCGGCGAGGAGGCCGGGCGTGTCCTGGGGCATGCCGGGTTCGAGCTGGACGAGGGCCTGGACGGCTTCGCCGAGGTCGTCGTCCGGCACGCCGAACACGGCGCAATCGGCGACGCCCGGTTGTGCCATCAGCGCGTCCTCGATCTCGCGCGGGTAGATGTTGACGCCGCCGCTGATGATGGTGAAGGCGCGGCGGTCGGTGAGGTAGAGGTAGCCGTCGGCATCGACATGGCCGATGTCGCCCATGGTGGCCCAGCCCTGGGCATTGTGCGCGGCGGCGGTCTTTTCGGGGGCGTTGTGGTAGGCGAGGCCGCCGCTGCCGGAGAAATAGACCATGCCCGTCTGGCCGGGCGGCAGTTCCTGGCCGGCGTCGTCCAGGATGTGGATCTTGCAGCCATGGGCGCGGCCGGCGGTACCGGGGCGGGCGAGCCATTCGGCGCTGGTCGCATGGGTGAAGCCGACGCTTTCGGTGCCGCTGTAATATTCGTGGAGGATCGGCCCCCACCAGTCGATCATGGCGCGCTTGACGTGCGGCGGGCAGGGGGCGGCGCCGTGGATGGCGCGGATATGGCTGGAGAGGTCGTGCGCGGGCCGCGGGTTGAGGGCGAGCAGGCGGACGAACATGGTCGGCACCCACTGGCTGTGGGTGACGCGGTGGGTTTCGATGAGCGCGAGCGCCTGCGCGGCGTCAAACTTTGCCATGCCGATGACGGTGCCGCCGACGCGGAGCAGGTTCATGGCGAAGCGCAGCGGCGCGGCGTGATAGAGCGGGGCGGGGGTGAGGAAGATGCTGCCATCGTCGAGACCGAACAGCAGGCGGGCGCGTTCGACGCGGCGGGCCTCGCTGCCGAGCGGCGCGAGGGTGAGGGCGCGCTTGACGCCCTTCGGGCGGCCGGTGGAGCCGCTGGTGTAGAGCATGTCGCCCCCTTCCAACGCCGGGGCGGGGGGTGCGGTGGTGGGGGCGAGGGCATCGGCGAGGGAGAGGATGGTGAGGGGAAGGCCGGCAGCGGCGGTGGCGGCGATTGTCTGGTGCGGGGGGTCGGTGATCAGGGCCCTGGCGCCGGAATCGGCGAGGAGGTAGGCGAGTTCGGGGACGGTCGCTTTCGCTGGGAGGGGGAGATAGTAGAGCCCGCTGCGCTGCGCGGCCCAGGCGGCGGCGAAGAAGGCGGGGCTGTTGTTCAGGAGAAGGGCGACCGTGTCGCGCGGTTGCAGGCCGAGGGCGTGCAGGCGGGCGGCGGCGTGGGCGGATTGCTGGTCGAGATCGGCGTAGCTGAGGCGGTCGTCGTCGATGATGACGGCGGCGCGGCCGGGATCGCGCGCGGCGATGGTGGCGGGGGAGAGGCCGCTCATGCCGGCACGCGCGCCGCAGCGACGTTGGCAGCGGCGATGTGCGCGGTTTCGTTGATGCTGTAGGGGGTCAGGCGTTTCAGCGTGCGGGCGCCGAGGCGGGTGACGGAGCCATAGCCGAGCACGAAGCGCGCCTCCCCCGGGATGCGGAGCGCGTGGCTGAGCAGGATGTTGATCGGGAAGCCGTGGGTGAAGACGGCAACGGTGCTGCCGCCGCCGGCGAGGATGGCGGCGAAACCGGCGAGGACGTCGGCGCGGAAGGCGGCGGCATCGACGCCGAAATAGGGCAGCGGATCGGTGAGGAAGCGCAGCCATTCGTCGCGGCCGCGGGCGCGGACGGTTTCCAGGCTGGCGTAGCGGCCGGTGAGGCGGTCGGTCTCGGCGATCAGAGGCTGCGGTTCGATGGGGAGGCTGAGGGCGCGGGCGAGCGGGGCGGCGGTGGCATCGGCGCGGATCATGCCGCTGGAGACGATGCGGTCGATGGGTTCGGCCGCCAGCAGGTTGGCGGTGATGGAGGCCTGGACCTGGCCTTCGGGCGACAGCGGCGGATCGCCGGCGAGGTCGGGGCCGACGAGCGGCTGGCCGTGGCGGATGAGGATCAGTTGCATGGGATCAGCGCTGCCACCATGCGAAACTGATATCAGCGTCACTTTGTTGGGCAAAGCTGGCGGAGAGGAGAGGCATGTCAGGCGCTCCGCAGCGCGTGGTAGCCGCCGTCGACCTTCAGCTCGATGCCGTTGACCCAGCGGCTGGCGCGCGACAGCAGCCAGCGCACCGCTTCGGCGATCTCGTCCGGGCGGCCATGGCGCCCGGTGAGGGCGGCGGCGGCGTCGAGCCGGTCCTTGCCGATGCTCGCCTCGAAATCCCTGAGGATGGGGGTCTCGACCGGGCCGGGGGAGACGGCGTTGACGCGGATGCCGCGCGGGTGGAGCGCGGCGGCGGCCATCGACGCCCAGACGAGGGCGCCGCGTTTCGAGATCTGATAGGCCTCCACACCGTCCACGGTGGCGGCGATGGCGTTGGCGGCTTGCGCGCCGCCCTCGATCAGGGCGCGCACCTGCGGTTCGGGCCAGAGGCAGCGGTGGCCGGTGACGCTGGCGACGATGACGATGGCGGCGCCGTCCGCCAGTTTTGGTTCAAGCAGGTGGTTGAGCCGCGCCGGGGCGACGGTGTTGACGGCGAGGATGACCGCCGGGGGCGCGGTGCCGGGGACGCCGGCGACATGGGCGATGCCGGTGAGCGGCCCTTCGATTCGGGCCGCGGCGGAGTCAATGGCGGCGATGTCCGACAGGTCGGCGACGATGTCGGCGCCGGGGGTGCGGTCCAGCGTGAGGACGGTGTGGCCGTCGCTGCGCAGTTGCGCGGTGAGGGCGGCGCCGATGCCGCTCATGGCGCCGGTGACGAGGATGCGGCTCATGCCCATTCCACCATCAGGCGGTGGGTGGCGGCGAACCAGTTGCTGGGGTTGCGGGTGGCGGGTTCGACGATGGCGACCCGGGCGATGCGGCGCAGGAAGCTTTCCAGGAACAGCCGGGTTTCCAGGCGGGCGAGGTGGGCGCCGATGCAGAAATGCGCGCCGGCGCCGAAGCCGACATGCGGATTGGGGTGGCGGCCGGGGTCGAAGATGTCCGGGTCGGCGAAGACGCGCTCGTCGCGGTTGGCGCTGTTGAACCAGAGCACGACCTTGTCGCCGGCGCGGATCGGCTGATCGCAGAGCGTCATGTCCTCCATCGCGGTGCGGCGCATCTGGAGCACCGGGGAGACGAAGCGGCACATTTCCTCCACGCATGACCCCACCAGGGTCGGGTCGGCGCGCAATCTGTCGAGCGCGCCGGGTGTTTCGACCAGCGCCTCCAGGCCTTCCGCCAGCAGGAAGCGCGTGGTTTCGTTGCCGGCGACGGTCAGCAGCATGAAATAGGCGTCGAGGATCTCGTCGCGGTGGGGGCCGTCGAAATGGCCGGCCAGCGCGCTTGCCACATCGTCGGCGGGGGAGAGCCGCTTGCCGTCGGCCAGCGTACGGAAATAGCGGAACAGGGCGGCGCGGGCTTCGGCCTGCTCGGTGTCGGTGGCGTGCACGTCGCTCATGGCGTTGGCCCAGCGGGTCAACTGCGGCGCGTCGGCGTCGGGCACGCCCAGCACCTCGGCGATGACGATCATCGGCAGTTGCAAGGCGATCGTTTCGACGAAATCGAAGGGGCGGTTGACGGGGGCGGCATCGATCAGCCGGTCGACGATGGTGGCGATGCGGTCGCCGTGGCGGGCCATGGCGGCGCGTCTGAAGGCGTCGAGGCCGGGGGCGCGCAGCGGGCCGTGGATCGGCTGGTCGGCGTTGTGGACGCTGGGGTGGCCATGGCCCTCGGCGCGCTTGTCCTTGATCTGGGTGCCGCGGCCCGACCCCAGCCGGCGGTTGTCCCGCGCGGCGGTGACGACATCGGCGTGGCGGGTGAGGTTCCAGAAGCCCTGGCCGCCCGGCTCCGGGTTCCAGAACGGCGGCGCCCGGTCGCGCAGGCGCCGGAACAGCGCGGCTTCCTGGCGCCGCGCGAAGACCGAGGTGTCGAGCAGGTCGATCGGCGGATGGGCAAGCGCGGCGGTGGCCATCAGTCGGGCGCCTTTGCGAACAGGGTGCGATACCAGATGCGGCCGCAGACCCGGCCCAGGTCGTCCAGCTGCTCGGGACGGGGGCGGACGCGGGCGAGCCCGACCTGGACATAGGCGAGCTGTTCGCCCATCGAGCCGAGGGCTTCGGCGGTGAGCGCGGGATCGATGCCGGCATCGATCAGGCCGTCGGCGCGGAGCCGGGTGAGCCAGGCGGTGTTGCGTTCCGCGAAGATGCCGCGGATCTGCAACCAGAAGTCGAGGAAGCCGCCGGCGTCGCCCGCGGCCGCTGCCTCCCGCGCGACACGCAGCAGGTGGCGGTGGTCGGCGTAGAGGTGGAAGAAGGCGATGTTGCGGCGGATGAGGTCGGCCTCGGTCGGCACGCGCCCGGCGCCGGGTTCGCGGCTGGTGCGGGCCGAAATCTCCCGATACAGCCCTTCGAGGACGGCGAGCAGGATCGCCGATTTGTCCGCGAAGTGGCGGTAGAAGTTGCCGTGGCTGGTGTGGGCCAGCGCGACGATGTCGGCAACGCGGGTGCGTTCGAAGCCATAGTTGGCGAAACATTCCGCCGCGGCCGCCAGCAGGCGTTCACGCATGGCGGCGCCCTTGCGTGTGGCGGGCGCCTCCTGCGGGATTTGGCGGGCTGTTTCCACGATCACCCTCGTGCACGATGATGCTTGGCAAAAGATGATACGGATGTCATTTATTCGCGCAAGCGAAAAGCGCGGGCGAAGTCGGGGAGGCGGATTTGGCGGAGCATTATGATGGCGCGCGGGCGGTGGCGACCGTGACCGCGGAAAGTGCCGCCGCCGGCCGTTGGATCGTGGATAATGCGCCGTCGCCGCGCTACCCGATCTATACCCGGGCCAATGTGGGCGAGGTGTTTCCCGAGGTGGTGCAGCCGCTGAGCTGGACGCTGTGGGGCATCCGCCATGCCGAGCCGGGCTGGCGGGAGGCGTTCGCCAATCTGGGGGCGTTCGACCTCACTGAGTTCACGCCGGACCGGATGGAGGTGCTCGGTGTGTTCGGTGGCTATTGCTATCTGAATGTCTCGGCGAGCCGGATCTTTGGCACGCGGACGCCCGGGATGTCGGCGGAGGCGATCGACGCCAGCTTCTTTGGCGGGCAGCCGGATGTCCCGGCCTATGTGGAGGCGGCAACGGACGTGTCGGCCGTGCACAGCGAGCGGCTGGGCGCGATGCTGGGGTGGCTGTTCAGCGTGGAGTCGCTGCCCGACCTGGATGCGATGCGCGCCGAGGTGGAGGGCTGGCGGGCGGCGCGGCCCGACCTGGGCACGGCGGACGATGCGGCGCTGCTGGCGCATGTGGAGGCGCTGTGCGCGGCGATGTTCCGCAAGCTGTGGGTGCGGCATATCGAGGCGACCTATCACAGCATGATCCCGGCCGGCGTGATCGCCGGGGTGTGCGCCGCGGTCGGCCGGGGGGAGCTGGCGGCGGACATATTGACCAGTGATGCGCTGGTGGATTCGGCACGGCCGGCGCATGCGCTGTGGGCATTGTCGCGGCAGGTGAAGGCATCGCCGGTTCTGGGGGCGCTGTTCGATGCCGGGGCGGACGGGTTGGAGGCTCGGCTGCGGCGCCACGCGCCGGATTTCGCGGAAGCGTTCGATGGCTTTCTGCGCGCGTTCGGCTTTCGCGGGCCGATGGAGTGGGAAATGCGCAGCCGCGCCTGGGAGATCGACCGGGCGACTCCGCTGGCGGCGATCGAGCGGATGCGCGGGGCGGGGGATGATGAATCGCCGGCGGCGCGTGCAGAGCGGCGGCAGGTGGCGAAGGCGGCGGCGGTTGCCGATGTGGAAGCGCTGTTGGCGGGCGACGAGGCGACGCTGGGACAGTTCCGGGCGGCGGTGGCGGCGGCGGGGCGGTTTTTCGCTGCAAGGGAGCGGACCAAGACCAGCGCGGCGATGCTGATCCACGAAATGCGGATGGCGATGTGGGAGCTGGGGGCGCGGTTCGTGGCGCGGGGGCTGTTCGAGCGGGCGGACCAGTTCGGGTTGCTGACGCTGGATGAGTGGCGGGCGGCGCTGGCGGATGCGTCGGGCGTGGCGGCGACTGTCGCGGCGCGGGGGGCGGAGGAGGCGCGGCTGGCGGCGCGGGAGCCGCCGTTCATCGTGGATGGTGTGGTGCCGCCGCTGGACTCGTTCCGGGTGCGGGGCGGTGGTGCTGCCGAGGGCAAGGCAGCGTCTGGAGCGCTGTTGCAGGGGGTGCCGGGCTGTGCCGGCGTGGCGCGGGGCGTGGCGCGGATCGTGCATGATCCGGCGGAGCCGGGCGACATGGAGCCGGGGGATATCCTGGTGGCGCCGCATACCGACCCGGCCTGGACTCCGCTGATGGCGGCGGCGGGCGCGGTGGTGGTGAATGTGGGGGCGACCGTCAGCCATGCGGTGATCGTGGCGCGCGAGCTGGGGGTGCCGTGCGCGGTGAGCGTGACGGGGGCGACGGCGCTGATCCCCGAGGGGGCGATGATCGAGGTGGACGGCGGCGCGGGGACGGTGCGCATCCTGTGATCTACGGCTTCGACCATCCGCATGCCGACAGGGAGACGGCGACGAGGCTGGTGGGTGGCAAGGGCGCGAGCCTGTGGGCGATGACGCGGCTGGGGCTGCCGGTGCCGCCGGGGTTTACCATCGGCATCGGCGCCCAGCCGGCGGCGGCCGAGGTGGATGCGGCGCTGGCGCGGCTGGAGGCGGCGGTCGGCAGGGGGCTGGCGGACGCGGCCGCGCCGCTGCTGCTGAGCGTGCGGTCGGGGGCGGTGCAGTCGATGCCGGGGATGATGGACACGGTGCTGAACCTGGGGCTGACTCCGGCCATGGTGGCGGCGGGTGGGGCGTTCGAACGGGCGGCCTGGGCGCGGTTCGTGTCGGGCATGGGGGATGTGGAGGCGGCGGTGCTGGCGGAGCCGCGGCGGGCGCTGGCGGCGGCGATTCACGCGGTGCAGGCGTCGTGGCACAGCGAGCGGGCGCGGGCCTATCGCGCGCATGCCGGGCTGGGGGATGGTGGCGGCACGGCGGTGACGGTGCAGGCCATGGTGTTCGGCAACCGGGATGCGCGTTCTGCCACCGGGGTGGCGTTCAGCCGCTGCCCGACGACGGGGGCGCTGGGGCCTCGCGGTGATGTGCTGTTCGAGGCGCAGGGGGAGGAGGTGGTAAACGGCAGCCGGGCGACGCTGCCGCTTGCGGCGCTCAGCGAGCGGCTGCCGGCGGTGGCGGCGGAATTGCTGGCGGCGATCCGGATGCTGGAGGTGCATTATCGCGACCTGGTGGATGTGGAGTTCACCATCGAGAGCGGGAAGCTGTGGGTGTTGCAGGCGCGGACGGGCAAGCGGAGCGCGGCGGCGGCGGCGCGGATCGCCGTGGAACTGACGGAGGACGCGGAGATCGGGTTGGCCCGGGCGGAGGCGCTGGCGCGGGTGCCGGCGGAGGCGCGGCCGCGGCTGACACGGGCGGCGGGGGTGGCGCCGCTGGCGGTGGGTCTGGCGGCCTCTCCGGGCCTGGCGAGCGGGCGGATCGCGATGAGCTGTGACGCGGCGATCGAGCTGGCGGAGGGCGGCGAGGCGGTGATCCTGGTGCGGGCGGAGACGAGCCCGGAGGATGTGCATGGCATGGGGGTTTCGGCGGGGATTTTGACGACGCTGGGCGGCCCGATGAGCCATGCGGCACTGGTGGCGCGGGAATGGGGCCTGCCGGCGGTGGTGGGGGCGACGGGCGTGGGGCTGACCGGCGAGGGCGTGCGGATGGGCGGGCGGTTGTTCGCGCCGGGCGAGGTGATCAGCGTGGACGGCAGCACGGGCGAGGTGTTCGCCGGCGTGGTGGCGGGTGAGGTGATCGAGGATCCATGGAGCGCGACATTGCGCGGTTGGCGAGAGGGAGAGGCGGCATGAGCGGGCGGTTGGCGGGGAAAAGCGCGATCATCACCGGGGCGACGGGGGGGATCGGCAGCGCGACGGCGGAGACGTTTGCGCGGGAGGGAGCCAAGCTGTTGCTGGTGGGCAGGGATGCCGGACGGCTGGAGGCACTGGCGGCGCGGTTGCCGGGTGAGCACGCGACCTTTGTGGGGCGGGTGGCGGAGGAGGCGGATGTCGAGGGCTATGTGGCGGCGGCGCGGGCACGGTTCGGGCGGATCGACGTGCTGTTCGCCAATGCCGGCGACGAGGGGGCGGTGAAGCCGCTGTCCGCGCTGACGGTGGCGGAATGGGACCATGTGCAGGCGGTGAATGTGCGCGGGCCGTGGCTGGCGATCAAGCATGCGGCGCCGCTGATGGCGGAGGCGGGGGGCGGCTCGATCGTCCTGACGTCCTCGGTGGCGGGGTTGATCGGCTTTCCGGGGCTGGCGGCCTATGCGGCATCGAAGCATGCGATGGTGGGGCTGACCAAGGTGGCGGCGCTGGAGTTCGGGCCGGCGAAGGTGCGGGTGAATGCGGTGTGCCCGGCGCCCATCGACAATGCGATGATGGCGTCGGTGGAGCGGCAGGTGGCGCCGGACTCGCCCGAGGCGGCGCATGCGATGTTCGCGACGATGAACGCGCTGAAGCGATATGGGACGAACCAGGAGGTGGCGAACATCGTGCTGTTCCTGGCGAGTGACGAGGCGGAATTCTGCACGGGGACGGCCTATCCGGTGGATGGCGGGTTTTTGGCGATCTAGGCCGAAGGCGGCTGAAAATAGCGCGCAGCGCTATTTTCAGACTCGCCGCAGGCCTGGCCGGCGTGCGGTTGGCCGGTGGCCAACCGACACGTCCGACAGCGTGGCTTGGCCACGCTTTTTTTGTTCTTTCTTCCTTTTCTTCTTTCGCTCGCTCCGCCTCGACCGCTGCCCGAGTTCGCGCGGCTTGGCCGCGCAGGGGCGGTGGTTCGGGGTTGGTGCGGACGCGCTGGCCCCCTCCGTCAGGCTTTGCCTGACACCTCCCCCGCAGGCGGGGGAGGGGCTTTGGCGCTGGAGCCGATAGTGTGAGCGGAGTGTCGAATGGGCCCCGGGCCCCGGGTCGAGCCCGGGGTGACGGGGGCTGTTGGTTTGTTGCGGATAGGAAATCTGGAAGGTTTTTCGCAAAAAGTGACAGCCTGAATCAAGGGCTTAGCGATTTCGGAGAGTTCGGGACCGGTGTTGAGCGCTATAATCTACAGGAAGCAGAAACAACCTGGTCATGGCGCTTGGTGGCGCCAGGTTAAAAGCGCTCAATAACCATTGTGGTTATCACAGCACGCTGCGTTTTGCAAGTCTTTTCCTGCAACTGGCAATGATGGCCGCATGTCATTCCGCGACGCGCCGCAGCACGAAAAAGGGGCCGCCCGTTGCCGGACGGCCCCTTTTTCTGTCCTGCGCTCAGGCGGTGACGGTGGTGCGGCGGCGGAGCGAGGCGCCGACGAGGCCGAAGCCGAGGATCATCATGGCCCAGGTAGCGGGTTCCGGAACGGCGGTGCCGATGGTGAGGCCCGACCAGAATTCCGTGGTGTCCGTGCGCAGCGTGACGCTGGTGAAGGTGCCGGTCAGGCGCAGGATGCCATGGGCTTCGCCGGCGGTGACGCTGTTGCCGCTGAGCGTGAAGACGCCGTTGCCGAAAAAGCCCTGACCCTGGTCGACGATGGAAACCGGCGCGCCGAAGGTCCATTGCGTGGGGACGTTGGTTCGGCCGAGGCTGATCACCGCGATGTAGGGGTTGGTGACGGCCGACGAGAAGGTGATGGTGTGGGTGACGCCGTCGCCATTGGGAGCGATGAAATCGACATTGCCGGGGACGTTGGAGACGCCGTCATAGGCGGCCCAGGGCGAGCCGCCGTTGAGCCAATAGTTGGTGCCGACGTTGTTGATCTGCGCGTTGTGCAGCGGGCCGTCGATGGCGACAGTGACGGCGCCGATGGTGCCGGTGGCGCCTGCGACCGATGCGCTGTTCCAGCTGGCCCAGTTGATGGCGGCGCTGGCGGGCAGGGCGACCGCGGCGACCGCGGTGGCAGCGATGATCGAGGTGACTTTCATGTCCGAACTCCTGGAAGCAAAACTCTTCGCCGAGAGTAAAGCAATTATCGTGCCACCTGCATGAATGCAAATTACCCTGTGTTTTCAGCATTGCCGACGGCGTAGATTGTTGTCCGCTGTCAAGATGGGCGACTTACATGGTTAACGCCTTGTGGCAATCGGGCGACGGCATGAAAAAGGGCCGCCCGTTGCCGGACGGCCCCATTTTTTCGCTGTCCTTGCGCTCAGGCGGCGAGGGCGCGACGGCGGCGCAGGCCGGCGCCGACGAGGCCGAAGCCGCTGATCAGCATGGCCCAGGTCGAGGCTTCGGGCACGGCGCCGAAGACGAAATTGTCGGCGCTCCAGTAGCCGTCCGACAGGCCATTGCTGAGCGTGACGCTGCTGCCGGTCTGGTTGACGACATAGGTGGTGAGCGTGGGGGTGTAGTTCACCGTCGCGCCACCGGCGGTCATCGAGGCGGCCGTGGCGGAGGAATACCAGGAGATGGCAATGTCGAAGCTGATCAGCTTGAACGAGCCGCCGCCGGCCTTGGTAATGGTCCAGCCCGCGTTGTTGCCGAAGAAGCCCGAAGAGATCAGGTTGATCGTGCCATTGCTGTTCGGCGAGCTGCCGTCCCAGAGATAATTATAGGCATCCTGATTTGACGTGAAGGTGTAGCCGCTATCGGTAAAGCCCGTGCCACTGGCATAATAGTTTTGCGACTGAGTGTCGAAGGTGACCGTTGTGACCGCAGCGGCCGGGGCCGCGAGGGCAAGGGCGGCGGCGACGAATAGGGTTTTCATGATGCTCTCCTGTTGGTTGCGGGCCATCGCTGGCTGCGCCCATGGCGATGCAAATAAGGTGCCAAGCGGCATTCTTGCTGCCACTTGTTTGCGATCAACGACTTGGCGACAAAGATCGAGTATCGGGCCGGCTGGAAATGTAAGGATTTCCGACATTTTGGATGCGTGATGCCTGGCGGCAGGCGGGCTGTCAGATGTCCGCGAACTGGTGGGTTTCCGTTTTGCCACCGGGGTGCGTGAGCGCGCCGCTGCGGGCCGGGCCGACGGTGCGGCTGTAGCGCCAGAGCGCGCCGGACTGGTAATCGTGGGCGCGGGGTTGCCAGGCGGCGCGGCGGGCGGCGAGGGTGGCGTCGTCGACATGCAGGTCGATGCTGCCGCGCACGGCATCGATGCTGATGCGGTCGCCATCCTGAACCAGCGCGATGGGGCCGCCGTCTGCCGCCTCCGGGCCGACGTGCCCGATGCAGAAGCCGCGGGTGGCGCCGGAGAAACGCCCATCGGTGATGAGGGCGACCTGGTCCCCCATGCCCTGGCCATAGAGCGCCGCGGTGGTGGCGAGCATTTCGCGCATACCGGGGCCGCCCTTGGGCCCCTCGTAACGGATGATGATGACGTCGCCGGGGGTGATCCGGCGGGCTTCGACGGCGGCGAAACAGTCTTCCTCGCAATCGAAAACGCGCGCAGGGCCTTCGAAGCTGAGCATGGCGAGGCCGGCGACCTTGACGATGGCGCCGTCCGGGGCGAGCGAGCCTTTGAGGCCGACGACGCCGCCGGTGGGGGTGATGGGGCTGCTGACCGGGTAGATCACCTTCTGGTCGGGGTTCCAGCTGATGCGGTCGATGTTTTCGGCGAGGGTGCGGCCGTTGACGGTGAGGCAGTCCCCGTGGAGGAAGCCGCCGTCCATCAGGGTTTTCATCACCATGTAAACGCCGCCGGCATCGTGCATGTCCCGCGCGACATAGCGCCCGCCGGGTTGCAGGTCGGCGATGTAGGGGGTGGATTTGAAGATGTCGGCGACGTCGAACAGGTCGAAGTCGATGCCGGCCTCGCTCGCCATGGCGGGGAGGTGGAGGGCGGCGTTGGTGCTGCCGCCGGTGGCGGCGACGACGCGGGCGGCATTTTCGAACGCCTGGCGGGTGCAGATGGCGCGGGGGCGGAGGTTCGATTCGAGCAATGCCATGATGGTGCGGCCGGCATCGGTGGCGATATCGGCGCGGCTGGCATAGGGGGCGGGGGCCATGTTGCTGTTGGGGAGCGACAGGCCGATCGCCTCGGCGACGCAGGCCATGGTGTTGGCGGTATATTGGCCGCCGCAGGCACCGTGGCCGGGGCAGGCGACCTTTTCCATCGCGGTCAGTTCGCTGAGCGGGCAGGTGCCGGCGGCGTGGCGGCCGACGGCCTCGAACATGTCCTTCACCGTCACGTCCTGGCCGTTGAAGACGCCGGGGAGGATGGAGCCGCCATAGACGAAGATCGAGGGGACGTTGAGGCGGAGCATGGCCATCATCATGCCGGGGAGGGACTTGTCGCAGCCGGCGAAGCCGACGAGCGCGTCGTAGCAGTGACCGCGGACGCTGAGCTCGATCGAGTCGGCGATGACTTCGCGGCTGACCAATGAGGATTTCATGCCCTGGTGGCCCATGGCGATGCCATCGGTGACGGTGATGGTGTTGAAGCGGCGGCCCATGCCACCGGCGGCGTTGACTGCAGAGCGGGCGATTTCGGCCTGGGCGTCCAGCGTGGTGTTGCAGGGGGCTGAATCGTTGCCGGCGCTGACGACGCCGACGAAGGGGCGGGCGATTTCCTCCTCGGTGAGGCCCATGGCGTAATAATAGCTGCGGTGCGGGGCCTTGGCGGGGCCGACGCTGACGTGGCGGGAGGGGAGATGGGATTTGTCGATGGGCATGCTGGGGTTCCCGCTGTTTGCCGGCGTTATTGGCGGCGTGGGGCGGGGCGTCAAGCGCGGTCCTCAGGGTGTGGTGGCGGCAATGCCCAGCGTGGTGGCGGCGCGGGCCATGGCGGTGTCGCGGGTGAGAAGGGTGGCGGCGAGGCGTTGGCACTGGGCGAGGTGAATCGCGTCCGGCATGCGGAGCGCCAGGTCGGGGTGGCGGCAGAGGGTGGTGGCGGTGGTGAGGTCGGTGGGGGTGATGGCGGGGATGTCGTCGGCGTCGGCGAACCAGGCGTCGAGTTGTTCGAGCAGCGCCAGAACGGTTTCGGCTTCGATCGCTCGCGTGCGTGCCTTGCAGAGAATGGCCGACGAGCATTCGCCGCGAACCAGCTCGTTCGCCGCGATCGCGGGCGCAGCGAGGATTTGGTGATATACCCATGAGGCATCTGGTTCAGCGGCGAAATGCGCGACCAGCGCGCTCGAATCGAAGAAGATCATTCCCAGGGGAGGCCGTCGTCATGGCCACGCATGCCGCGGATCATCGCCACCGAATCGGACTGCGGCGGCAGGGTTTGCGCGAAGGCGCGGATACGGTCGTTCAGCGCTTTGCGACGAGCCTGTTTTTCGGCAGCCTCGTCGATGGGGGTGACGGTGGCGACGGGTTTGCCGTTGCGGGTGATGGTGATGATTTCGCCGGCCTCGACGCGGCGGAGCATGGCGGGGAGTTGGTCCTTGGCTTGGGCGACGCTAAGGCTGGCCATTTTGGATTCCTTTGGATGGCCATCTCTTATGGAGGAAGATGGCCAGATTTTCAACTGTTGGCGTTTAACCGGGAGGCTTCCTCGGCGAGGAGGGTGAAGAGGATGGCGCGGGTTTCGCCGTCCACGGCGCCATCGAAGAAGGCGGGGCGGAAGCGGCGCTGGAAGGCGCGGGTGGCGGCGACCGGGTCGGTCACGTCATAGCCGAAGCGTTCGAGGCTGAGATAGAAGGCGGCGTCGGGCCAGAGCGGGTCGACAAGCAGACGGTCCGGGCGGGCCAGCGCGAGGCGGTGGCGGGCGAGCAGCGGCCAGTCGAACAATTCGCCGGGGTCGTCCTTGCGCGTGGGGGCGATGTCGGAGTGGCCGACGACCATGGCGCGGTCGATGCGGTGGCGGGCGCTGATCGCCTGCACCAGGCGGACGACGCGGGCCATCTGCACGCGCGGGAAGGGGCGGTAGCCATGTTCGTGGCCGGGGTTGGCGATCTCGATGCCGACGCTGGCGCTGTTGATGTCGGTGATGTCGTGCCAGCGGCTCTTGCCGGCGTGCCAGGCGCGGTCGGCCTCGTTCACCAGGCGGAAGACGCGGCCATCCTCCTCCACCAGATAGTGGCTGCTGACGCGGGCGTCGGGGTCGCGCAGCCGTTCCAGCGCGCCGCTGACCATGCCGGTGTAATGCAGGACGATCATGCTGACCGGCAGCGCGCGCGTGTCGAAATTGGGACTGGGGGCTTCGGTGATGCCGTCGAACCAGCTCATGCCGCGTCCTCCCTTTTCTGTGCCGTGCGGAGCGCGATGATGGCGACGCCGACGAGGGTGAGCAAGCCGCCGGCGACGAGCTGGAGGGTGATCGGCGTGGGATAGACGAACAGGGCGAGGATGACGCTGAGCAGCGGGGTGGGGAGCGTGAGCGGGGTGATGGTGCTGACCGGGTAGCGTTGCAGCAGCCAGGCCATGCCGACATGGCCGATCAGCGAGGCGAACAGCGCGGAGTAGGTGATCCAGCCGATCGAGGCCAGCGTGATGCCGCCGAGGCCGGCGACGGCGCCGGGTTCGAAGGCAAGGCTGGCGAGGAACAGCGGCGGCACGCTGACCAGCGCCACCCAGCCGTAGAGGTTGAGGACATGGACGCCGGTGAGCTTGCGGTAGCCGAGGTTGCCGATGGCCCACAGCAGGCTGCCGAGGATGGCGAAGAACAGCGCCCAGCGCTCATCCACGATGTGCGGGTCGAAGGCGAGGACGGCGACACCGAGGAAGGCAAGGAGGATGCCGAGCGTGCGTTTCCAGCGGATGCGCTCCCCAAAGACCAGGATGGCGAGGATGAGGCTGAAGGGCACGCCCAATTGCCCGGCGATGGCGATGGCGGAGACATTGTCGGCAAGGTGGAAGCCGATGGCGCCGATGCCGAAGCTGCCGGCGCCGGCGACAAGGCCTGTGCCGATCAGCAGCGGCATGCGGCCGGGCACCCAGCGCATCCAGGGCAGGCAGATGGGAACGACCATCAGGAAGCGCAGGCCGACCGCCAGCAGCGGCGGGACGGCGGTGACCGATTCCTTGAGCGCGACGGTGTTCAGGGCCCAGATGATGTTGATGAACAGCATCAGCGCGAGGTGGCGTGGCTTCATGCCGGGACCTTGGTGAGGGCGGCATAGGCGGCGTTGATCGCGGCCATGCGGGCTTCGGCGACGCGGATGAACTCGGGCGGGGTGCCCTCGGCGATGTGGCGGTCGGGGTGATGTTGCTTGACAAGGGCGCGCCAGGCGGCGCGGATGGTGGCGTCGTCGCTGCCGGCGGGGATGCCGAGGATCACCCAGGGGTCGTCGGGGGCGGAGGCGATGTGGCGCGCCTTGATGCGGGCCCAGTCGCGCGGCGAGAAGCCGAAGATGACGGCGACGGCATCGAGGAAGATAATCTCGTCGGGATGGACGCCGTCGACGGTGGCGATGAGCAGCAGCGCCTCGAGCAGGTCCTCGAGCACGGGGGAGGCGGGGCCGAGCAGTTCGGCGGCCTGGCGGGCGTAGCTTTCATAGCCCGCGACCGATTGTTGCGCGGTGCGGTAGAAGCGTTCGGCATTGGCGCGTTCGGCCTCCGGCACATGGAACAGGCGCTGGAAGCTGGCGAATTCGTTGGCGCTGACGAAGCCGTCGGCGCGGGCCATCTTTGCCGCGAGCGCGATGGCGGCGATGGTGAAGGCGACCTGCGCGCGCTGCGGATCCTGACGCCGCACCGCGATGGCGCGGTCGATGCCGCCGCCGATGGCGGCGCCGGCGAGCGCGCCGAGCGGGCCACCCAGTGCCAGGCCGGCGGCGGTGCCGAGGATGAGCGCCCAGATGGCCATTGGCGGTTCTTAGGGGGGCGGCGCGGTCAAATCCACCCCGCCGCCTGCATGGCTGACCCCAGCGCGGCGAGGCCGAACAGCGCCAGCAGCGCGGCGGCGGCATGGTTGATGAGGAGCAGGTGGTGATCGGTGAGGCGGCCGCGCAACTGCCGCGCGATCAGGCACACGACGCCCCACCAGAGCATCGAGCCGGCGAAGGCACCGGCGACGAGAAGCCCGCTGTTCAGCCGGGCGGCGAAACTGGCGTGGCCGAGATTCTCGACGCCGACCGCGGCGACGGCGCTGGCGAAGAACAGGAGGGTCGCCGGGTTGGTGATGGTCATGGCCAGGACGGCGAGCGCGACGCGGCGGGCGGGGATGGGTTTGGCGTCCGGCGCGTCGAGATGCGGGTGGGTGCGCCACAGCAGCACGGCGAACAGCAGCATGGCGGTGCCGCCGATGAACCGCAGCGGGACGACATGCGCGTCCATCAGGCTGGCGAGCGCGCCGAGACCGAAGGCGGCCACCGTGGCGAACAGCGCGTCGCCCAGCGCCGCCCCCAGGCCGATGCCCAGCGCGGGGCGGCTGCCGCCGCTGAGCGCGCGGCGCAGCACGATGAGGTTGACGGGGCCGAGCGGGGCGGCGGCGGCGAAGCCGATGAGCAGGCCGGCGGGAAAATGCCAGGGGATGTCGAACAGGGTGGTCAAGCGCGGCGTTTCCGCGGCCGCTCGGCAAGGCGGATGCCGAAGGCGGTCAGGCGGCCATCGCCGGTCTGCGTCAGCTCGAAATCGACGCGGGCGCCGGGCACGAGGGTGGTGAGCCCGGTTTCGCCGAGCGTGCTGATGTGGACGAAGACGTCACGCGGGCCGAGATGGGGGCGGATGAAGCCGAAACCGCGTTCTTCGTCGAACCAGAGCACCTCGCCGCTTGCCATGACGCGCTCTTAGCGAAGCGGGCGCCGGACGCCAACCGCTTGAACGGGCGGCGGGGCGGCATACATGGCGGGTCTGATGACGGGGGCCGCGACAGTGGAAAGCGTGACGCTGGGCGCGGAGGCGCGGGGGCTGCGGCTCGACCGGGCGCTGGCGCTGGCCTTGCCGACGCTGAGCCGGGAGCGGCTGAAGGCGCTGGTCAGCAGCGGGCAGGTGGCGGCGGGAGAGCGGCTGCTGCGCGACCCGGCGATGAAGGTGAAGGGTGGCGAGGCGCTCCGCATAACCGTGCCGGTGCCGGTGGCGGCGGAAGCGGTGGCGCAGGACATATCGCTGACCATCATTTTCGAGGATGAGCATCTGCTGGTGGTGGACAAGCCGGCGGGGCTGGTGGTGCATCCGGCGGCCGGCAACCTGGACGGCACGCTGGTGAACGCCCTGCTGCACCATTGCGCCGGGCGGCTGTCGGGCATCGGCGGGGTGGCGCGGCCGGGGATCGTGCACCGCATCGACAAGGACACGTCGGGGCTGCTGGTGGTGGCGAAGACCGATCCGGCGCATGTCGGCCTGTCGGCACAGTTCGCGCGCCACAGCATCGTGCGGCGATATCTGGCGGTGGTGGCGGGGACGCCGGTGCCGCCGGCGGGGCGGATCGAGACCCATCTGGCGCGCAGTGCCGCCAACCGGCAGAAGGTGGCCGTGGTGGCGGCGCCGGCGGGGAAGCATGCGGTGACGCATTACCGCAACCTGACGCCGCTGAAGGTCGCGACGCTGGTGGAATGCCGGCTGGAGACCGGGCGGACGCACCAGGTGCGGGTGCACATGGCGCATATCGGCCATCCGCTGGTGGGTGACCCGGCCTATGGCCGGCGGCTGGGGCAGCATGCGGCGATCCTGAGTGAGCTGGGCTTCGCGCGGCAGGCGCTGCATGCCGAGACGCTGGGGTTCGAGCATCCGGTGCACAAACAAAAACTGTCTTTCGAAAGCCCGCTGCCGGCGGATATTCAGGAACTGGTCAGCAGGCTGACGCTTTAGGAAAAACCATGGCAACCAATCTTCCCGCCACCATCCCCTCGCTTGGCGCCGAGGCCAGCCTGAACCGCTATCTGAGCGAGATCCGGAAGTTTCCGATCCTGCAGCCGCAGGAGGAATATATGCTGGCGAAGCGCTGGCAGGAGCATGAGGACCCGAAGGCGGCGGCGAAGCTGGTGACGAGTCACCTGCGGCTGGTGGCGAAAATCGCCATGGGCTATCGCGGCTATGGCCTGCCGGTCAGCGAGCTGATCGGCGAGGGCAACATCGGCCTGATGCAGGGCGTGAAGAAGTTTGAGCCGGACCGGGGCTTCCGGCTGGCGACCTATGCCATGTGGTGGATCAAGGCGAGCATCCAGGAATATATCCTGCGCAGCTGGAGCCTGGTGAAGATGGGCACCACCGCGGCGCAGAAGAAGCTGTTCTTCAACCTGCGGCGGATGAAGGGCAAGCTGAACGCGCTGGAGGACGGCGACCTGCGGCCGGAGGACCGGTTGAAGATCGCAACCGACCTGGGCGTGACCGAGGCCGAGGTGGATTCGATGAACCGCCGCATGGCGATGGGCGGGGATACCAGCCTGAACGCCAGCCTGCGCGAGGATGGCGAGGGCGAGTGGCAGGATTGGCTGGCAGACGAGGGCCCGACACAGGACGTGATCGTGGCCGATGCGCAGGAGAGCGACATCCGCCACCGGCTGCTCGCCGATGCGATGGACGCATTGAACGAGCGGGAGAAGCACATCCTGACGCAGCGCCGGCTGGTGGAAGAGCCACAGACGCTGGAGGATCTGAGCCAGGAATATGGCATCAGCCGCGAGCGGGTGCGGCAGATCGAGGTGCGGGCGTTCGAGAAGTTGCAGAAGCGGATGCGCGCGCTGGCGACGGAGCAGCGGCTGATCGAGGCCTGAGGCCGTGGTCCCGGATGCGCCGGCATCCGGGAAGGGGGCTGATCAGGCAGCGACGCTGCTGAGAAGTGCTGCTTCGAGGTCGGGACTGGTGGCGAGCGCGCGATAGGCCGCGGCCAGTTCCGGTGTGGCGACCTCGATCAACAGGCATTCGTCGATCCAGAACTCGATGATGTCGAGCGGGCCGTGGGTGGCGCGGTGGGCGTGGCAGCCCCAGCGCCGGGCGATCTCGAGCACGCGCGCTTCGGGATGCGGCGTTTCGATGAGGAGATGGAACCCGCTCTCGTGTGTCGTGCGGCCGGGACGGTTGGCGACGGTTTCCCCGCGGACATAGTGGAATTCGCGCCCGCGTTCGAGGAAGAAGAGCGCGGTGCCATGATCGTCGCCGGCAAGCGCTGCCCAGGCATGCTCGCCGAGTTCGGGGAAGGGCATGGCCTTGCCGCCGAAGAGTTCGGCGACGGCCTGGGCGGCGAAGCGGGGGCTGCTGACGGTGACGGAGCCGTGGAGGATCATCGGACACCTCCCGCGGCACGGGCCGGGCGGCGGCGGAGCGCGACGCCGGTGAGGCCGAAGCCGGCGATGAACAGCGCCCAGGTGGCGGGTTCGGGGACGCCGGCGGTGATGTCGGTGTAGCCAAAGGTGCCTTCACCCTTGGCGAGGTCGGCGATGCCGGTGTTGCCGCCGCCGCTGCGGGTCCACATGTTGAAGCGATAGTCGGCGACGGCGAGGCCGCGCGAGGGCAGCAGCGCGGTGTCGACGAAGGTTGCGAAGCCGTTGGCCTCTGAGAAGACGGCGTCGGCAAGCGTGGTGACCGTGGGCGGCGCACTGTCGTTGAACGCGGTCACCGTGACGCTGCCGTCGGCGCGCACCACGACGACGGCATCGAAGGTCACGCCGGGTCCGACCGGCGGTGTTCCGGAGAACAGGCCGGCGGTGCCGGCGCCGCGATCCACACCGAAGACATAGGACGCGCCGGGCGTGGCGCCGAAATCGCCGGCCAGAAAGGTGGTGAAGACGATCCCGAGGTCGAGGTTGATGATGTCCGTGCTGGTGATGTCGAGGTCCGCGGCATTGATACCGGCGTGGGTGGGGAGAAAGTCGCCGGTCGCGTCGCTGACCGCGAACGCCGGGCTGGTGAGGGCGAGGGCAGCGAGGGCTGCCAGAAGGCTACGCATGATGATCCTTTCCTGTTGCGCCGCGTGCAGGCGGCGGAAAGGCCCTGTGAGGGGGGTGCGTTGCCGGGGTCGTTGTATGCTGCGTTGCAGCGAACGTGGTTTTTTGCGCCTGTTATCGCGGACGCGGCAGGTTGGGGCCGATGGGGCGGCCGGGCTGGCCCATGGGGCGGTCCTTGCGCGGCATCTGCGCCTGGTAGGCGACCAGGCAATGTTCGCCGCAATAGGGGAAGCCGGGGTTCACCGGCTTGCCGCAGAAGTGGAAGTCGGCCTCGTCAGGATGGCCGATGGGCCATTTGCAGATGCGGTCATTGAGGTCGAGCAGGGTGACGCGGGCGGCCTTGGGCGCGGGCTTGGCCGGTTTCGGCTTGGGCGCCGCGACGACGGCCGGCGCCGGGCGGGGTTCGGCGGGGGCGGCCACGGCGGCGGCCGGGGCGGGGGCCGGCGCGGCCTCGGCGACTTTCAGCGGCGAGGGGCGGCTGGCGAGGCCGAGGCGGTGCGCCTTGCCGATGATGGCGTTGCGGCTGATGCCCTCGGCCAGGATTTCGGCGATCTGGCTGGCGGACTTGCCCTCTTCCCACAGTTTTTTCAGCTGCGCGATGCGCTCGTCGGTCCAGGCCATGTCAGTCTCTCTTGTCTTGTCGGGCCGACCGCCTAAAGCAGTCGACCCATGAACGCCAGCCCGCCCAGCCGAACCGTTTTTCCTGAGTCGGGGCGCGCCGAACCGGGCAAGCCGGTGATCGTGGGCATCAACTGGGTGGGGTTGCAGACACTCTATCTGAAGGAGGTGCGCCGCTTTTTCAAGGTGCAGCTGCAAACGGTGTGGGCGCCGGCGATCACGACGCTGCTGTTCCTGGCCATTTTCACGCTGGCGCTGGGGGGCGTGAAGCAGGAGGTGCTGGGGGTGCCCTATGCCAGTTTCCTGGCGCCGGGGCTGATCATCATGGGCATGGTGCAGAACGCCTTTGCCAACAGCAGCAGCAGCCTGTTGATCGCGAAGATCCAGGGCAGCATCGTTGACGTGCTGATGCCGCCGCTGTCGGCCGGCGAGCTGCTGGCGAGTTTCGTGGCCGGTGCGGTGACGCGGGCCTGGCTGGTGGGGCTGGCGGTCTATGCCGCGATGATCCTGTGGCCGGGGGTGAGCGTGAGCATCGCCGATCCGTTGCGGGTGCTGCTGTTCGGCACGCTGGGCGCCATCCTGCTGAGCCTGCTGGGGGTGCTGACGGGCATCTGGGCGGACAAGTTCGACCATGCGGCGGCGGTGACGAACTTCGTGGTGCAGCCGCTGACGCTGCTGTCGGGCACCTTCTATGCCATCGACCGGCTGCACGGCGTGGTGCAGGGGATCAGCCTGTCGAACCCCTTTTTCTATTTGATCGACGGTTTCCGCAGCGGCTTCATCGGGGTGGCGGAGGCGAATGTCTGGGTCGGCCTCGCCTATGTCGGCGGGTTGAATGTGGTGCTGTGGGGGCTGTGCTACGTGCTCCTCAGGCGGGGCTGGAAACTGCGCGCCTGAGGAGGTCGAGCGCGGCGCCGGTGAGGCGGTCGAGGCTGGCACGGTCGGCACCGGCACGGGCACGGACGGCGAGGCTGTGCTGGATGGCGGCGAGCGCGGCGCCCAGGGCATCGACATCGGTTCCGGCGGCAAGCTGTCCGTCCTGCACCGCGCGCGCCAGGCGGTCGGCAAGCAGGGAATCGATGGTGGCGATTACCTTGGCAAGGGCGTGGCGGATGGCGGGATCGGTGGCGGCTTCGGCCGGTGCGGTGCAGAGCGCGAGGCAGCCTTCGGGACCGTCGCGGCCGGTGAGATAGAGGCAGGTGGCGGCGTCGAACAGGGCGGCGACGGCGTCGACCACATCGGCCTGCCGCTCCAGCAGCGGCGGCAGCGCGCTGGCGACGAAGCGGTCGAGGTCGGCAAGGCTGCGCAGGTACATGGCCTGCTTGTCGCCAAAGCCGGCGTAGAGGCTGGGACGGGCGAGACCGGTGGCGCGCGACAGGTCGTCCAGCGAGGCGGCGGCAAAGCCCTGATGGCGGAATTCGGCGGCGAGCGCGGCCTGCGCGGCGGCAGGGTCGTAGGCGCGGGGGCGGCCGCGGGGCATTTTTGTATCGTTTCGCATAAAATACTTGACCGGCCTCCGGGTACGGCGATATTTTGTGCGAGTCGGTATATAAATCGCCGACGGCAATATCAAGGGAGTGAGACGATGCGGTTGTATTTTGCCCCCATGGCCTGCTCGCTGGCGGCGCGGATCGCGCTCAACGAGGCGGGAATTGATGCGGACTATACGCAGGTGAGGCTGGCGGAGCGCCGGACGGCGGAGGGCGAGGATTATCTGGCGATCAACCCCAAGGCGCAGGTGCCGGCGCTCGGCCTGCCCGATGGCCGGGTGGTGACCGAAGGCCCGGCGGTGTTGCAGCTGATCGCCGACGCCGCGCCGGAGGCCGGCCTGGTGCCCGCGGCGGGCACGGCGGCGCGGGTGGAAGTGCAGGCTTGGCTGAATTTCCTGGCGACGGAAATCCACAAGGGGCTGTTCTATCCGCTGTTCCATCCGATGGCGCCGGAAGGCGCGCGGGATTTCGCGCGGGAGACGGCGATGCCGAAGCTGGCGCATCTGGCGACGCGCGAGTGGCTGGTGGAGCGCTTCAGCATCGCCGACGCCTATCTGCTGGCGATCCTGAACTGGTTCGAGGCGGGGAAGCTGGACATCCGCGACTGGCCGGTGCTGGCGGCCTGGCGGGAGCGGGTGCGGCAGCGGCCCTCGGTGGTGGCGGCGCTCAGGGCGGAACTGCCGCTGTACCAGGCCGCATAGCATGGGGTGGAAATAGCGGTTGCGAATCGGTATGACCCGGGCATCTGGCGGCGTGTCGCAGCGCCGCCTTTTGCTTTTTGAAGGAAAGACCGTCCGATGGCCATCACCCCGCTCATGCCCGTTTATCCCCGGTGCGAGGTGGAGCCGGTGCGCGGCGAGGGGGCGTGGCTGTTCGATGCCCAGGGGCGCAAATGGCTGGATTTCGCCAGCGGCATCGCGGTCAACCTGCTGGGGCACGGGCATCCGCACCTGACGGCCGCGATCCAGAAGCAGGCGGCGACGCTGATGCACACGTCGAACCTGTACGGCAGCCCGCAGCAGCGGGCCCTGGCGGAGCGGCTGGTGTCGCTGACCTTCGCCGACACGGTGTTCTTCACCAATTCCGGCGCCGAGGCGCTGGAGTGCGCGATCAAGACCTGCAAGGCCTATCACTACGCCACGGGCAATCCGCACAAATATCGCATCCTGACCTTCAGCAACGCCTTCCATGGCCGCACGCTGGCAACGATCGCCGCGACCGACCAGGAAAAGCTGCGCAAGGGGTTCGAGCCGCTGCCCGACTGGTTCACCGTGCTGCCGTTCGATGACCTGGCGGCGGCGGAAGCGGCGATCGACGACTCGATCGGCGGCTTCCTGGTGGAGCCGGTACAGGGCGAGGGCGGCATCCGGCCGGCGAGCCGCGAATTCCTGCACGGGCTGCGCGCGCTGGCGGACAAGCATGGCCTGCTGCTGATGTTCGACGAGGTGCAGTGCGGCGTGGCGCGGACCGGGACGCTGTTCGCGCATGAGCAATATGGTGTCACGCCCGATGTGATGGCGATCGCCAAGGGCATCGGCGGCGGCTTTCCGGTGGGCGCCTGCCTGGCGACGGAGCGCGCGGCGGCCGGCATGGTGATCGGCACGCATGGCAGCACCTATGGTGGCAATCCGCTGGCGATGGCGGCCTGCCAGGCGGTGCTGGATGTCGTGGCCGAGCCGTCCTTCCTGGAGCAGGTGAAGCAGACCGGCGCGCGGCTGCGCGCGGCAATCGAGCAGATGATGCCGAACCACGACCATCTGTTCGACCATGTGCGGGGCATGGGGCTGATGCTGGGCATCAAGCTGAAGGCGGACAGCCGGGCCTTCGTGAACCATGCGCGCAGCCATGGCATCCTGCTGGTG
Organism: Sandaracinobacteroides saxicola; assembly: GCF_014117445.1. Classification (NCBI taxonomy): domain Bacteria; kingdom Pseudomonadati; phylum Pseudomonadota; class Alphaproteobacteria; order Sphingomonadales; family Sphingosinicellaceae; genus Sandaracinobacteroides; species Sandaracinobacteroides saxicola. The sequence continues at coordinate 672,206 of NZ_CP059851.1, forward strand.
GCCGCCGGCGACAATGTGGTGCGCGTGCTGCCACCACTGAACATCGACGAAAGCCATATCCGCGAGTGCGTGGAGCGGCTGTCCGCGGCGGCGGCGGCGTTCGAGCTTCCTAAGGCCGCCTGATGGCGCGGCATTTCCTGAACCTGGCGGATGTCGGTTGCGCCGGACTGCGGGCGTTGCTGGATGCGGCGCATGCGCGCAAGGCCGCGCGGGCGGGCTGGCCGCAGGGGCGGGTGGATGGCGACGCGCCGCTTGCCGATCATGTGCTGGCGGCGGTGTTCGAAAAGCCATCGACCCGCACGCGGCTGAGTTTCGACATCGCGATGCGGCAGCTGGGCGGCGCGACCATCACGCTTGCCGCCGGTGACATGCAGCTGGGCCGGGGCGAGACGGTGGGGGATACGGCGCGGGCGCTGTCCGGCTATGTCGATGCCATCGCCATCCGCGCGAACCGTCATGCCGATGTCCAGGCCTTGGCGGCGGAGGCGGGCGTGCCGGTGATCAACGCGCTGACCGACTGGTCCCACCCCTGCCAGATCGTGGCGGATGTGATGACCGTGGAAGAATCGCTGCGCAGCAGCGTGGCGGGGCTGCGCTGGGCCTGGCTGGGCGACGGCAACAATGTGGCGCACTCGCTGATCGAGGCGGCGGACCTGCTGGGGTTCGAGCTGGCGCTGGCGGTGCCCGAAGGCCATGATCCCGATCCCGCCCTGCTGGCGGGTTCGCGGGGGGTGCATGTGACGCGCGATGCGGCGGCGGCGGTGCGTCGGGCCGATGTGGTGGTGACGGATACCTGGGTGTCGATGGGGCAGGCCGGTGGCGCGGCGAAGATGGCGGCGATGGCGCCCTATCAGGTCACCGCGGCGCTGATGGCGAAAGCCCTGCCGCATGCGGTTTTCCTGCATTGCCTGCCGGCGCACCGGGGTGAGGAGGTGACGGGGGATGTGATCGACGGCCCGCAGAGCCGGGTGTGGGCGGAGGCGGCCAATCGCGTGCATGCGCAGAAAGCCATCCTGTTGTGGGCGTTGGGGCGGCTGTGAGCGACGCCATATTGGGGTTCACCATTCCCGGTCGGGGGGCGAGGGGGCGGCTGGTGCGGCTGGACGGGGTTTCGGCGGAGATCCTGGCGGCGCATGACTATCCGGCCGCCTGTTCGGCGCTGCTGGGCGAGGCGCTGGCGCTGACAGCGCTGATGGGCAGCCTGTTGCGGCAGGATGAGGGGCAGGTGACGGTGCAGGCGCAGGCGCAGGGCGGGCCGGTTTCCATGCTGGTGGCGGATTACCGGCCGGTCGGGGCCATGGCCGAGGTGCGCGGCTATCTGCAGCATGGCGCCGGTGCGGCGACGGGGGCTTCGCTGCCGGACCTGTTCGGCGAGGGCTATCTGGCGATCACGCTGGAGGCGACGGCGGCGGCCGAGCGCTATCAGGGCATCGTGCCGCTGGAGGGGGCGACGCTGGCGGAGGCGGCGGAAGCCTATTTCAACGGCAGCGAGCAGTTGCCGACGCTGGTGCGGCTGGCGGCGGCGCCGGGGGCCAATGGCTGGCGGGCGGCCGGGCTGCTGCTGCAGCATCTGCCGCGCGGCGAGGTGGACGCGCCGCGACTGGGTGTGAGCGGCGACGTGCCGGGGGTGCCGGCGGACTGGGCGCATGTGGCGGCGCTGGCGGGAACGGTGACGGCGGACGAACTGCTGGACGCCGGCCTGCCGTTCGACGCGCTGCTGTGGCGGCTGTTCAACGAGGATGAGGTGAGGGTGACACCGCCGGTGACAGTGGTGAAGGGCTGCCGCTGCTCGCTGCCGTATATCCGCGGGGTGCTGGCGGGGTTTCCCGAGGAGGAGCGGCTGGCGATGCGCGGCGACGATGGCCTGATCGGGGTGGATTGCGGCTTTTGCGCCCGGCGGTTCGAGCTGGCTTTGTAAGAAAGCGACAAATCGACGGCAGTAGGCATGATTTTGCGGCATGCCGGGATTGATTCATCCGGCGCGCTGCCCCTTTGTCGGTCCCATGAACGGGATGAGTCGGATTGCCCTCTTTTGCATGGTGCTGGCGGCGCCCGCGGCGGCGCAGGACCTGGCGCTGCTGCGCGATTTCGTGCCCGGCGCCTATGAGGCGCGTGAGGTCGGGCAGGATTGGGGCGCGCGCAGCCTGTGCCTGGACCGGCCGGTGCAGCTGCTGTTCGATGGTGATCCGCCGGCGGCGAAGTGCGAATGGACGGTGCTGGGTGACGAGGCGACCAAGGCGGCGGTCAGCTATCGCTGCAACGGCAAACGCTCCGGCCGCACTGACCTGCGGCGCGACGCTGCCGGCGTCTATGTGGTGGATGCGCAGGGGATTGCCGGCGCGCTGCCGTTCGCGCGCAAGAGCGAATATCGGCGGACGGGGGCGTGCCGGGCGCCGGCGCAGTAGCTTCTCAGCAGCGGAGCGCGTCGGCGGGGATTTGCAGCTGGTCCAGCAGGGCGGCGTGGGCCGCGGCGGTATCGGCCCAGAGCGACGGGTTGCCGAGGTCGGATGGATTGATCGCCTGGGGCCAATGGGTTTCGACGAGGCGTTCGAGGGCGTCGAGCCGGGCGTCGTCGACCAGGAAGCGCGGGTCCACGGCGGCGAGCGCGGCATCGGACAGCGCGACGCGCAGCCGCAGGCAGGCGGGGCCGCCGCCGTTGCGCATCGATTCGCGCAGGTCGAGGATGTGGAGGTGGGTGATCGGGTTGGCGGGGTCGGCGACGACGCGTTGCAGCCAGGCCCAGACGCTGGGGGTTTCGCGGGCCTCGGCGGGGAGGAACAGCGCCATGCCGTCGGGCAGGCTCACCAGCGCGGCGTTGAAGACGTAGCTGGCGATGGCATCGGCGAGCGGCACGTCGGCGGCGGGGGCTTCGACGAGGGTGAAGCCGGGGACGCGGGCCTGAAGCGCGGCGACGAGCCCGTTGCGGTCGTGAAATGCCGTTTCATGGGCGAACAGGACAGACTCGTTGGCGACGGCGACGACATCATTGTGGAAGGCGCCGGACTGGATGGCGATGTCGGCCTGGCGGGCGAACAGCGCATCACGGGTGCCGTGCTGACGGGCGACGGCCTGGGAAGCGCGGACATGCTGGCGCGCGGGGAAGGCGCCACCCGCTTCGCCATAGACGAAAACCTGGGTGGCGGGGTCGGCGTGGGTGGCGGCAAGGCGCATGTGGTTGGCGGCGCCTTCGTCGCCGAAGCAGGGCGGGATGGGCGCGTGCACGGCGAAATGCTGCCGGTCGGCGAAGGCGAGGCGGAGTTGCGCGTGGGTGAAGGCGGCCTCTTGCGCGCGGTGCGGCATGGTGGCGAGGTTGGCCGGGGTGAAATGGGTGCGGCCATCGCCACTGTCCGGCGCCGGACAGACGGTGGCGGCGTTGGCGGTCCACATGGCGCTGGCAGACGTTGCCGCGGCGAACAGCGGCGGATCCTCGCGCGCGGCGGTGGCGAGCACGGTGGCGTCGTTGCCGGTGAAGCCGAAACCGCGCAGCCAGGCGGCGTTGGGGCGGCGGTGGGGGAGGAGCAGCCCCTGGGGGACGCCCAAGGAGACGAGGCGCCGCATCTTGCCGAGGCTCTGGAGCGCGGCGCGGCGCGGCGCGCTGGTGGCACCGGCGTTGCTGGTGGCGGCGAGGTTGCCGAGGCTGAGGCCGGCATAGTTGTGGCTGGGGCCGACGAGGCCATCGAGATTGAGTTCGCGCATCAGATCAGCCCTGTGCCGATGGTGGCGGCCGGGGTTTCGGACTCCATGCTGGCGACCGGCCAGGCGCAATAATCGGCGGCATAATAGGCGCTGGGGCGGTGGTTGCCGGAGAGGCCGATGCCGCCGAAGGGCGCGTTGGAGGCGGCGCCGTTGGTGGGGCGGTTCCAGTTGACGATGCCGGCGCGGCTCTTAGCCCAGAAATCATCGTAGCGCGCGCGGTCGCCCCCGAGCAGCGCGGCGGAGAGGCCGAAGCGCGTGTTGTTGGCGGCGGCGATGGCCTCGTCCCAATCGGCAACGCGGGTGACGGTGAGGAGGGGGCCGAAATGTTCCTCGTCGGGCTGGCTTGTGCCGGTGACGTCGATGAGCGCGGGGGTGAGGAAGGGGCGGTCGGGGTCAGGGCGGGTGAGGGGGCGGATGACCGTGCCGGGCATGGTGGCGGCGGCCGACATCAGCCGCGTGGCGGCGCGGTTGTCGATGACGGGGCCCATGAAGGGTTGGGGGTCGGCGAACGGTTCACCAATGCGCAGCCGTTCCATCAGTGAAACGACACGGTCGATAAGGTGGGCGTGGGCGCCATCGCGTATGATCAGCCGGCGGGCGCAGGTGCAGCGCTGGCCGGCTGACAGATAGGCCGACTGGACGATGGTGGCGGCGGCATCGTCGAGATGCGCGGGATCGAGGTCCCAGACGAGGAGCGGGTTGTTGCCGCCCATTTCGAGCGCCAGGATGCGGTGCGGGGTTTCCGCGAACTGGCGGGCGAGTGCAGAGCCGGTGGGGGCGCTGCCGGTGAAAAGAAGCCCGTCGATATCGCTGCCGGCGAGTGCGCGGCCGGTGTCGGCGAGGCCGTGGATGACGGTGAGGACGCCTGGGGGCAGGCCGGCGGCGGCCCAGAGCGCGGCCATGAAATCGGCGGTGGCGGGGGTGAGTTCGGAGGGTTTCAGCACCACGGCGTTGCCGGCGAGCAGGGCGGGCACGATGTGGCCGTTGGGCAGGTGCACCGGGAAATTGTACGGGCCGAGCACGCCGAGGACGCCGTGCGGTTTGTGGCGGAGTGCCTGGGTGGCGGCGCCGGCGGCGCTGCTGCGTTCGCCGGTGCGTTCCCTCAGCGCGGTGATGCTGATGTCCACCTTGGCCGCGGTGCTGGCGACCTCGGTGCGGGTTTCCCACAGCGGCTTGCCGGTTTCGCGGGAGATCAGGCGGGCGAAGGCGTCGGCCTGCTCCTCGACCGCAGCCTTGAAGGCGCGCGCGACCGCGATGCGCGTGTCGAGGCCGGCGGCCCACCAGGCGGGTTGGACGGCGCGGGCACGGGTGACGACGGCGGCGACCGCGGCAGCGTCGCCGATGGCGCCCTGCCAGATGGTTTCGCCGGTGCAGGGGTCGAAGCTGTTAAAAGATGACATGCGACACATCCTGTCCATCAAGGTCGGCGCTGGCGGGGACGCGCAGCGTGTCGCCGTCGGCGATGCCCAGCGTGACGCGCGCGGTGAAACGTTCGGCTTCGCCGGCGGCGACCAGGCGGGCTTCGCCGGCGGCGCTGCCGGCGCGGGCGGTGGCGCGCCGCGCGGTGGCGACGCTGGTGATGCGGTCGGTCGCGCATTCCACCGTCGGCCCGCCATCGAAGATGTCGATATAGCCGTTGTGGACGAAGCCTTCCTTCGCCAGCATGGCGAGGGCCGCGCGGCCGGCGGGGTGGCATTGGCCGATGACGGCGCGGGCACTTTCGGGCAGCAGCGCGGCATAGACGGCGTGTTTGGGCATCAGGTCGGCGATGAACTGGTTGCCGTGCAGGCTGTTGAACTTGTCGGCCTCGCGGAAGTCCATGCCGAAGAAGCGGCCGGCGAGACCGTCCCAGAAGGGGCTGTTGCCGGTTTCGTCGATGACGCCGCGCAGCTCGGCGATCATGCGGTCGCCGAAGCGGGCGCGGTGGCGGGCGACGAACAGGTAGCGGCTGCGCGCCAGCAGCCGGCCGAGGCCGCCGGTGCGGCGGGCGGGGTGCAGGAACAGCCCGCCCACTTCGCTGGCGCCGTCATAATCGTTCACCAGGTGCAGCACCTGGGTGGAGAGGGTGCGGCCCAGTTCCTTGCTCTGTTTGGAAAGGGTGGTGAGCTTGTAGCTGTAGAAGGGCCATTCGACGCCGACGCGGCTGAACAGGCAGGCGGTGCCGGCGATTTCCTGGGTGCGGCGATGGGCGAGGACAAGCATGTAGAGCTCGTTCTGCGGACCATCGAGGGCGGCGGCGAGGCTTTCCAGCGACCAGTTGATGCGCAGCGCCAGTTCGTCGCGGTCCGGCGGCAGGTTGGTGAAGCCGCCGCCGGTCAGCTGCGCCAGCGCGTAAAGCGCGTCCACGTCCGACGCGCAGGCGGTGCGGATGTGCCAGTCGTGGAGTTCCCCGATGTCCATGGGCATGGGTCTTGCCAGAAAGCGCAGCGCAGCGGTAACGATATTCTGAGGTTTCGACCGCAGATTCTGCGGCAATGAAGGGTGTTTCCATGGACAGGATCGACCGGCGCATCTTGCTGGCGTTGCAAAATGACGGACGGATGACCAATGCGGCGCTGGCGGAACGGGTGGCGCTGAGCCCGAGCGCCTGCCTGGCGCGGGTGCGGGCGCTGGAGGAGGCGGGGGTGATCGCCGGCTATCGCGCGGTGGTGGCGGTGGAGAAGATCAGGCCGGCGCTGACCATCTATGGCGAGGTGACGCTGAAACGGCACCTGCCGGAGGATTTCGCGGCGGTGGAGGCGATGCTGCGCGGCGAACCGCGGGTGCTGGAGGCCGCCGAGATCAGCGGCAAGAGCGACTATCTGGTGACCTGCATGGTCGCCGACATGGCGGAGTGGCGGGCGATGACGGCGGAATGGACGGCCGGTCCGTGGCAGATCGAGCGGGTGACGAGCAGCGTGGCAATGCACCGGACCAAGGCGTTCGCGGGGTTTCCGCTTGGCTGACGCTCCGGCCCGCTGACGGGCCGGAGCGCGACGCATCAGGCGAAGGCGAGGCTGCGGTCGATGCCGGTCATGCGGTCCTTGACCTTCAGCTTGGTCTTTTTGAGCCGAGCGAGGCGGACGGCGTCGGGCAGGCGACGCGCCCGTTCGGCCTGGATTTCATGGTCGAGCTTCAGGTGCAGGCGGCGCAGATTGGCAATGAGTTTGAATGACATATCCCTCTCCCGTGGATGACACGTCCCCTGTGGACCGAAAGGTTGGGAGGTGTCTGGCGGCCTTCAACCCCCCGGCCGGCGAGTTGAGTAAAATTCATGGCAAGTCGGCGCCGAGTTTCAGCAGACCGGCTGCGGCGAGGAGCCGCCGGTCGCGCGTCCAGAGGCGACAGCCGGCGGTGAGCATCGTTGCGGCAAGCAGATGCACATCGATGTAGCTGAGTTTGCGGGAATGGAGCGGGACGGATTCGATAAATTGCATCACCTCTTCATGCGATGCGGTTTCGCATCGCGGGAGTTCATCGAGCATGGTCAGCACGTCATCGCGTCCTATGATCGGCCCGACGGCGATTTCACCCAGCACCATCGGATGGACGTGAAGTTGACGATTGCTGACAAGTTCGGTCAGCTTTGCATCCGGCTGACGAAAATGAACGAGCCAGATATTCGTGTCGGCCAGGATCAAGCAAAAGGCTCGCTGTCAGCGCCGAACTCGTCCCATGGTCGCTTTCGCGGGGTGATTTCCAGGTCGGGCATCGTTCCGCCCAGCGCTGCCAGCCGGAGTCCGGCCTGCCACGCCACATAGGACCGCAAGGCTTCATTGATGACCGCCGATTTTTCCTTGAGACCGGAATAGACCGCGGCCCGTTCGATCAGCCGATCATCCAGGGTGACAGTTGTACGCATGTCAATTCTCCGCTTCGCATATCAAATGGCACCATTTGATGCTTTTTTCAATGCCAGCTACAGATGGATGACGCGGCCATAGGCGTCGAGCACGCTTTCGTGCATCATTTCGCTGAGCGTTGGGTGGGGGAAGATGGTGGCCATCAGGGTTTCCTCGGTCGCCTCGCATTGGCGGGCGATGGCATAGCCCTGGATCAGTTCGGTGACTTCGGCGCCGGCCATGTGGGCGCCCAGCAGCTCGCCGGTGCTGGCGTCGAACACGGTCTTGACGATGCCATCCGCCTCGCCGAGCGCGATCGCCTTGCCGTTGCCGATGAAGGGGAAGCGGCCGACCTTGACCTGGTGGCCGGCCTCGATGGCCTTCGCTTCAGTGAGGCCGACGCTGGCGACCTGGGGGCGGGAATAGGTGCAGCCGGGGATGTTGGATTTGTCCATGGGGTGGGCGTGCGGCTGGTTGGTGAGGCGTTCGACGGCGACGATGCCTTCGTGGCTGGCCTTGTGCGCGAGCCAGGGGGCGCCGGTGACGTCACCGATCGCCCAGAGGCCGGGGACGGTGGTGGCGCCCCATTCGTCCGTGACGATGTGGCCGCGGTCGGTCTTTACGCCGAGGGCTTCGAGCCCGAGATTTTCGGTGTTGGGGGCGATGCCGATGGCGATGATGACATGGCTGAAGCGCGATGCTTCGCCATTGATGGTGGCGGTGACGCCGTCGGCGTCGGGTTCCAGCTTTTCGACGCTGGATTGGGTGCGCAGCGTCATGCCCTGTTTGGTCAGCGCCTTGGCCATGAAGGCGCTGATGTCGGCATCCTCCACGGGCAGGATGCGGTCCAGCATTTCGACGACGGTGACCTTTGCGCCCATGTCCGAATAGAAGCTGGCGAATTCGATGCCGATGGCGCCGCTGCCGATGACCAAGAGGTCTGTCGGCATGGCGGGCGGGACCATGGCGTGGCGGTAGGTCCAGATGCGCTCGCCATCGGCCTTCAGGTGGGGGAGTTCGCGGGCGCGGGCGCCGGTGGCGATGATGATGTTGGGGGCGGTGAGGGTGCGCTCGCCGACCTGGACGGTGGTGGCGGAGGCGAGGGTGGCGACGCCTTCAACGACGGTGACCTTGTTCTTCTTCATCAGGCCCTTGACGCCGGCATTCAATTGCCCGGCGACCTTGCGGCTGCGGTCGGTCACCTTGGCGAGGTCGAAGCTGGGTTTGTCCGCGGTGAGGCCGTAGGCGCTGGCGTGGTCCATGTAGTGCTTGATTTCGGACGTGCGCAGCAGCGCCTTGGTGGGGATGCAGCCCCAGTTGAGGCAGATGCCGCCAAGGCGCTCGCGCTCCACGATGGCGACCTTCTGACCAAGCTGCGACGCGCGGATGGCGGCGACATAGCCGCCGGGGCCGGAGCCGATGATGATGAGGTCGAAGGGTTCGGCGGGCATTACACAGTCTCCGGTTCTGCATATCGGATGTTTTCGGGCAGCCAGGTGACGATGCCCGTTCCGAACAGGTCACGATCGCGGGTCATGACCGGGGCATTGAACGCCATGGCAAGGGCGAGGAGGGGCCAATCCTTGTCGCGCGCGCAGCCGACAAGGCGCGCCATGGCCTGGGTTTGGAAGGACGCATAATCCTCCTGGCCGGTCACGGACACCAGCGACCACAGGATGGACGGGTTTGGCATGGGCACTGCCTTGTGGCGCGCCACATGAGGCACAACGGTGGCGACTTCTTCGGCCTGTGCGGCCGGCGTTGTCAGCGCGAAGCCCCGGTCGTTCAAATCTCTCAGCATTCGCATCGATGTTCCGAACAGCGAGCCCAGCAGGATGTTGGCGTCGATGATGAGGTCGCTCACGGCTTGCCGTCGGCGAGTGGTGCTCCTGACGGGTCAAGGCCAAGGTCGGCGAGAATGTCGTACGGCTCGATCCCGTGTGCGCGCAGCGATGCCTGATAAGCCTCGATGTCGCGCACTGCGGCCGCAGCGACTTCAGCAGGAACCGGACGTCGCTCGGGAATGAAGCGGCCCAGGCGCTTTCCGCGGTTGGTGATGACCACCGGCTCCGCGCCGTGCACCATCTCGCTGAAACGCTCGCGAAACTCGCGAATTCCGACCTGGATCATGCAGCTGCTCCTTGTGCACACATATGTGGCAACAAGGCGTGGGAGTCAAGTTCAGCGTTCAAGCGAGCATCCCCAGTGGCGCTTCGATCAGGGTTTTGAAGGCGCTCATCAGCTGGGCGCCGACGGCGCCGTCGATGGCGCGGTGGTCGAAGCTGCCGGTGGCGCTCATCACGGTGGCGATGGCCAGCGCGTCGTCCACCACATAGGGGCGTTTTTCGCCGGCGCCGACCGCAAGAATCAACCCTTCCGGCGGGTTGATGACGGCGTCGAACTGTTTGATGCCGAACATGCCCAGGTTGGAGAGGCTGGCGGTGCCGCCGCTGTATTCGGGCGGTTGCAGCTTGCCCTCCTTGGCGCGGGCGGCGAGATCTTTCATTTCGGTGGCGATTGCCGAGAGGCGTTTGTTGCCGGCGTCGCGGATGACGGGGGTGATGAGGCCGCCGGGAATGGCGACGGCGACGGAGATGTCCGCGCGGTGGAATTTGCGCAGGGAATCGCCGGCGAAGCTGACGTTGGCGTCCGGCACGGCGTGGAGGGCGAGGCCGAGCGCCTTTACGATCAGGTCGTTGACGGAAAGCTTGATGTTCTGCGGTTCGAGCGCCTTGTTCAGGTCGGCGCGGAGTTTGAGGAGGGCGTCGAGCCGGACATCGACCGTGAGGTAGAAATGCGGGACGGTGGTTTTGGATTCGGTGAGGCGGCGCGCGATGGTCTTGCGCATGTTGCTGAGTTTGAGGGTGTCGTGGGGGACGTCCGTGGGGGCTGGGGTGGATGCGGTGATAGTGTTGCCCCCTCCGCTCGCCGTTGGCGAGTCGCTCCCCCGTGCCGGGGGAGAGACTGGTGCGGTTTCAGCGGCTTGCTGAGCGCTGACGATAGCAAGGGCCGGGCGGGCGGTGGCGGCTTCGACGTCGGCTTTGATGATGCGGCCGCCCGGGCCGGTGCCGGTGAGGGTGGCGAGGTCGATGTTGCGGACCTGGGCGATGCGGCGGGCGAGGGGGGAGGCGATGGGGCGCGTGCCCCCTCCGTCACTCGCTGCGCTCGTGCCACCTCCCCCGCTGCGCAGGGGAGGAGCGACTGGTGCGCTTGCGGGCGTTGGTTGCTCCACCTTGCTGGGTTCTGTCGAGGTGGGTGTTGGTTGGGGTGGGGGGGCCTTTGCGGGGAGGGTGACACCCCCTCCGCTCGGCTGCACCGAGTCGCTCCCCCTTGCAGGGGGAGAGCTGTCCTCGCCTTCTTCGGCGAGGGTGGCGATGGGGGTGTTGACTTTGACCTCCTCGGCGCCTTCCTCGACCAGGAGGGCCGTGACGGTACCTTCGTCCACGGCTTCGACTTCCATGGTCGCCTTGTCGGTTTCGATCTCGGCGATGATCTGGCCGGATTTGACGCTGTCGCCGGGCTTGATGTGCCATTTGGCGAGCGTGCCCGATTCCATCGTGGGGGACAGGGCGGGCATGGTGATGGTGATGGGCATGGCTTTACTCCGGCATTGCTTCAATCGCCGTGCGAATAGCATTCGCGTCTCCCCCCGGCGGCGTTACGGCGGCAACAATCTCGTCTATGGTATGGGATTTTGAGCGCCTTATACCTGCCAAGACAATCATCAAAAGAATTTCATCTGGAGCATTTCTGAGCTCTTTGACCTGCGTTCGCATGCCTTCAAACGCTGGCACGCAAAAACTTGTGATTCTCGCCCCTAAATCAACGTCATCACGAAACGGCAAGGTTTTGCAGAAATAGTCCCAGCGGTCGCAAGCGCGTTCCACCATCGGTCTCATCACTCTGATTGCGTCGTCTGCGTTCGACTTTCGTCTGCGAAATGGCCACATAGCAGCAGCTCAACAGATCGATTTGACGGCGGCGACCACATCCGCGGCCTTTACCAGGGCGGCTTTTTCGAGGTTGTTGGCGTAGGGGAGGGGGACGTCCTTGTTGGTGACGCGCAGGACGGGGGCGTCGAGGTCGTCGAAGCCTTGTTCCATGCAGAGGGCGATGATCTCGCTGGCGATGCTGCACGTGGGCCAGTTTTCTTCGACAACGATGAGCCTGTTGGTTTTTTTGAGCGACGCCAGCACGGCGGCGGTGTCGAGCGGGCGGAGGGTGCGGAGGTCGAGGACTTCGGCTTCGATGCCTTCGGCGCTCAGCGTTTTGGCGGCGTCCAGCGCGATGCCGACGCCGATCGAATAGCTGACGAGGGTGACGTGCTGGCCCTCGCGCATCAGGCGGGCCTTGCCGATGGGGACCACATGCTCACCTTCCGGCACTTCGAAGCTGTGGCCGTAGAGGAGTTCATTTTCCAGGAAAACGACCGGGTCTTCGGAGCGGATGGCGCTTTTCAGCAGCCCCTTGGCGTCGGCGGCGTCATAGGGGGCGATGACGATGAGGCCGGGGACGGAGGCGTACCAGGCGGCATAGTTCTGGCTGTGCTGCGCGGCGACGCGGCTGGCGGCACCGTTCGGGCCGCGGAAGACGATGGGGCAGCGCATCTGGCCGCCGGACATGTAATTGGTCTTGGCGGCGCTGTTGATGATGTGGTCGATCGCCTGCATGGCGAAGTTGAAGGTCATGAACTCGACGATGGGTTTGAGGCCGCCCATGGCGGCACCGGCGCCCAGGCCGGCGAAGCCCATCTCTGTGATGGGCGTGTCGACCACGCGGCGCTCGCCGAATTCGTCGAGCAGGCCCTGGGTGACCTTGTAGGCGCCCTGGTATTGCGCGACTTCCTCCCCCATCACGAAGACGCGGTCGTCGGCGCGCATTTCCTCGGCCATGGCGTCGCGGAGCGCCTCGCGGACGGTTTGTTTGCGGGTGGGAGCCCCACCCGCCGCGCTAGCGCGCGAGTCGACCTCCCCGCTCTCCGCTGCGCGGGGCGGGGAGGTGGCGGCGGATGGTTGGGGCGCGATGTTTGTCGCGAGGCTGGCGGGGCTGTCGGCGGGTTTGGCGTTGACGGAGGTGGCAACAGGCGTCGCAGCGGCGGGCTCGGGATCCGGGGCGGCTGCCGGTTCTGCGGGTGCTGCCGTCTCGCCTTCTGCCGCCATCCGCGCGATCACGGTGCCGACTTTCACGCCGTCGGTGCCGGCTTCGACCAGGATTTCGGTGACGGTGCCGCCTTCGTCCGATTCCAGCTCCATCGTCGCCTTGTCGGTTTCGATTTCGGCGATGACGGCGCCGGGTTTCACCACGTCGCCCACCTTCACCAGCCAGGTGGCGAGGCTGCCTTCCTCCATGGTGGGGGACATGGCGGGGAGTTTGATGTCGGCCATCAGTAACGCTCCACCAGCACGTCGGTATAGAGTTCGGCAAGGTCGGGTTCGGGGGCCTGTTCCGCGAAATCGGCGGCTTCAGCGACCTGGGCGCGGATGACCTTCTCGATCTCCTTCAGCGCCGTTTCATCCGCGAAACCGCGTTTCAATATGTCGGCGCGGGCATTGTCGATGGGGTCGCTCTTGTCGCGCATCGCCTGCACCTCGTCCCGACTGCGGTATTTGGCCGGATCGGACATGCTGTGGCCGCGATAGCGGTAGGTCTTCATTTCGAGCAGAATCGGCCCCTTGCCGCCGCGCACCCATTCGAGCGCGCTGTTCATCGCGCCGCGCACGGCGAGCACGTCCATGCCATCGACCTGCATGCCCTCGATGCGGAAGCTCTCGCCGCGACGGTAGAGCTGGTCCTCGGCGCTCGCCCGGTTGACGCTGGTGCCCATGGCGTACTGGTTGTTTTCGATGATGAAGATGACGGGCAGCTTCCACAGCTCTGCCATGTTGAAGCTTTCATAGACCTGCCCCTGGTTGGCGGCGCCGTCGCCAAAGTAGGTCAGCGCCACGCCGCCATCGGCCTTATACTTGTGGGCGAAACCGAGGCCGGTGCCGAGCGACACCTGGGCGCCGACAATGCCGTGGCCGCCGTAGAAGCCATGTTCGACGCTGAACATGTGCATGGAGCCGCCCTTGCCGCGGCTGATGCCGGCGGCGCGGCCCGTCAGTTCGGCCATCACCACCTTCGGGTCGATGTGGCAGGCGAGCATGTGGCCATGGTCGCGGTAGCCGGTGATGACGCTGTCGCGGCCGGGCTGGATCGCCGATTGCAGCCCGGTGACGACGGCTTCCTGGCCGATGTAGAGGTGGCAGAAACCGCCGATCAGGCCCATGCCGTAGAGCTGGCCGGCCTTCTCCTCGAAGCGGCGGATCAGCAGCATCATGCGGTAGAATTCGAGATATTCGGCGACGTTGGTCTCGTGGCGGACGGGTTCGGGGAGGGCATCGAACCGATCCGGTATTGCCTTTGTCGCCGCTTTGACCGGTGAGGCTTTTGGCACGCCATTTACTCCCGAAATGCTTTCCCCCGCTCATGAAGCGGCGGCGCAGCGATTTCAAGCGCCATGGTGCGGGGTGCGCATACGTAAAACCGGCACGGCATGTTACCGGATTGGTTGGCGCTTTTCGGATTCCAGCGGCACGATGATCTCGTCGGGGCGGACGACGCCGAGCTGCTGACGCACCAGCTCGTCGGCATAGTCGGGGTCGACCTTGCGCGGGTCGAGCAGGTCGATGCGGCGCTGCATGGCGTCGCGCTCCGCGGTCAGCTGCTGCTTGCGCGCCTGGAGCGCGGCGCTTTCCTGGCGGATGCTGCCGAGCGACAGCAGGCCGGCGGCGCCGAAGGTGGCATGGCTGAGGAAATAGGCGGCCACCAGGATGCAGGCCGCCGGCAGGGCGGCGCGCGACAGCAGGTCGAAGAGCGGGTGGCGCGTCATCACGGCCACAGAATCACGGGTGATTCGCCGCGTCAACCGGCAATCATGCAAAATAAGGTCAAGCGCGCAGGATGGCACCCCCGGCGTAACGGGCGGTGGTGCCAAGCTCCGCCTCGATCCGCAGCAGCTGATTGTATTTGGCGAGGCGGTCGGAGCGGCTCAGCGAACCCGTCTTGATCTGGCCGCAGTTGGTGGCAACGGCGAGGTCGGCGATGGTCGCGTCCTCGGTCTCGCCGCTGCGGTGGCTCATCACCGTGGTGTAGCCGGCGCGGTGGGCGGTTTCGACGGCGTCCAGCGTTTCGGAGAGCGTGCCGATCTGGTTGACCTTCACCAGCATGGAGTTGGCGACGCCGCGGGCGATGCCGTCCCGCAGCCGCGCGCTGTTGGTGACGAACAGGTCGTCACCGACCAGTTGCACCTTGGTTCCGATGGCGTCGGTGAGCGCCTTCCAGCCGTCCCAGTCATCCTCGCCCATGCCATCCTCGATGCTGATGATCGGGTAGCGGGCGGTGAGCTCGGCGAGGAAGCCGGCCATGTCGGCGGGGGAAAGCTTTCGGCCCTCGCCGGTCATGTCATAGGTGCCGTCCTTGAAGAATTCGGTGGCGGCGCAGTCGAGCGCCAAGGCGATGTCCTCGCCGGGGCGGTAGCCGGCGGCTTCGATGGCCTGGAGGATGACGTCGAGCGCTTCGGTCGCCGACGACAGGTTGGGGGCGAAGCCGCCTTCGTCGCCGACGGCGGTGGACAGGCCGCGGTCGTGCAGTTTCCTTTTCAGCGTGTGGAAGATTTCGGCGCCCCAGCGCAGGCCCTCCCCAAAACTTTCCGCGCCGATCGGCATGACCATGAATTCCTGGAAGTCGATGGGGTTGTCGGCATGGGCGCCGCCGTTGATGATGTTCATCATGGGAACGGGCAGCAGGCGGGCGCGGGTGCCGCCGACATAGCGGTAGAGCGGCAGCCCGCGGGCGTCGGCGGCGGCCTTAGCGGCGGCGAGGCTGACACCCAGGATGGCGTTGGCGCCCAGCCGGGACTTGTTTGGCGTGCCGTCGAGTTGGATCAGGCTGGCATCGATCTCCTCCTGCCCCTCGGCATCGACACCGACCAGCGCGTCGGCGATCTCGCCGTTGACCGCCGCGACCGCTTTCAGCACGCCCTTGCCGCCGTAGCGGGATTTGTCGCCGTCGCGCTTTTCATTGGCTTCGTGCGCGCCGGTGGAGGCGCCGGAGGGAACGGCGGCGCGGCCCATGCTGCCGTCTTCCAGGATGCAATCCACCTCGACGGTGGGGTTGCCGCGGCTGTCGAGGATTTCGCGGGCGATGAGGTCGGCGATGGCGGTCATGCAAGCTCCTGGGAAATATCAGGCGCAGTCGTCGAGGACGGGGAGCGCGGGGGTGCCGTCTGGCGCGGGAAAGGGGGTGCGGAAGCCGAAGGCGTGCGCCGTCGGCCCGTGCCGGTCGAGGTGGGCGATGCGGGCCATGCCCTCGGCGACGGTGGGCAGCGTGCCGGCGGGGAGCCACCAGAGCGCGACGCGGGTGGAGCCGGGTTCGAACCAGTCCCGCCGGCGGCGCATGATGGCGAGATGGTCGGGCTGGCGATAGGCGTAGGCGGCGAGCGCGTCGAGGTCGGTCCAGACCGACATGTTGACGATGAGGTTGGGGTCGTTCGGCAGCACTTCGATGTCGGTGGCGTCATTGCCGTCGCCGACCAGGCGCCAGATGAATCCCGGGGCGGCGTCGGCCTGTGCGTTCACCGGATCGAGCGCGGCGATGAAGTCCGCGTTCGCCGGATGGTCGCGGGACAGGCGGAAGCGGGCGATGTTGATCTGGGCGAGGTGGAACATGGCGGCGCGTTGATAGCCGTTCAGCCCCAAAGTTCAACTGTCGGGGGCTCGACGTCGCTGCCGCTGAAGCGCAGGCCATGCGGGCGGTCGGTGGCGAGGAGCAGGGGGCCATCGAGGTCGGCGTGGCTGCCCTGCATCGCGATCATGAAGGCCGGGGCGATGCCGAGCGATGTGGAGAGCATGCAGCCGGTCATGACGCCGAGGCCGCGCTGCTTGGCGGCGTGGAGCAGGGCGAGGGCCTCGGTGAGGCCGCCGGCCTTGTCGAGCTTGATGTTGATGAAGCGGTAGCGGCCGACGATGGCGTCCAGGCTCTCGCGGGTGTGGCAGCTTTCGTCGGCGGCGAGCGGGATGGCGGGGCGGACGCCATCGAGCAGATGGTCCTGGCCGGCGGGGACGGGCTGTTCGATCAGCTCGACATGGAAGGCGGCGAGCGCGTGGGTTTCCGCCTCGATGTCGAGCGCTCCCCAGGCTTCGTTGGCGTCGGCGATCAGGCGGGCGTCGGGGGCGGCGGCGCGGACTGCGGAGACGCGGTCGCGGTCTCCTTCGCCGCCGAGTTTCAGTTTGAGGAGTTCGCGGTGGCGGGCGGCGTGCGCCGCGGCGGCCATGGCGGCGGGGGTGCCGAGGCTGATGGTGTAGGCGGTGAGGAGCGGCCGGGGCCGGGGGAGGCCGAGCAGCTGCCAGACGCGGTGGCCGCTCTGTTTGGCTTCGAGGTCCCAGAGGGCGGCATCGATGGCGTTGCGGGCGGCCCCGGGGGGGAGGAGGGTGAGGAGGTCGGCGCGGGTGGCGCCCGCGGCCAGCGCCGGCGCGGCGGATTGTGCCGTGGCGAGGGCGGCTTCGGCGCTGTCGCCATGGTAATAGATGGCGGTGCCTTCGCCATGGCCTTGGTGGCGACCGTCGGTGAGGGTGACGGACAGGACGTCGACATGATGCTTGGCGCCGCGGCTGATGGTGAAGGCGGCTTTGGTGGCGAAGCGGTCGATGCGGGCGGAAAGGATGGGCATCGCGGGTGCCTAGCGGTTGCCGGTTGTGGCCGCTAGACTGCGGGCATGAGCATCAGGGAACGGGTGAGGGCGGCGGGGCATCGGTTGCGGCGGGACGCGCATGCGCTGTGGATCGCGGCGCGCGATCCGCGCACGCCGCTGATGGCGAAGCTGGTGGGCGGATTCGTGGCGGCCTATGCGTTCAGCCCGATCGACCTGATCCCGGATTTCGTGCCGGTGCTGGGCTGGCTGGACGACCTGATCATCGTGCCGTTCGGCATCTGGCTGGCGATGCGGCTGGTGCCGGCGCCGCTGTGGGCGGAGCATCTGGCGGCGGCGGAGGTGGCGACGGCGCGGCCGATCAGCACGGCGGGCGCGGTGATCGTGGGGTTCCTCTGGCTGCTGATCATCGCCAGTGTGGCCGGGTCGATCTGGGCGATGAGGTATTGGTGATGGCGGAGGACGCGGGCGAGGAGATCGAGCTGGACCCGGTGGTGACGGTGGCGCGCATCACCACGCTGGAGATGCTGGTGCGGCAGATGATGGTGGTGCAGCTGCGGATGCTGGACGAGCGCGGGCATATCAGGCTGACGCCGGATTATGTCGCCGAGCTGTCGCGCGCCTATGCCGCGAAGGTGGATGAAAGCCCGATCATCGAGAGCAATTCGCCGGGCGTGAACTATGCCTTCAAGATGAATGTGCTCAACCAGCTGGAGCGGTTTTTCGACGAGATCACGGCGCATCTGAAGGCGACCGGGACATCTTGAGGCGCCGTGCGGCGACTGGCTTGCGGCACGGTGGTCGGGGAAAGAGGATTCGAACCTCCGGCCCCTGCCTCCCGAAGACAGTGCTCTACCAGGCTGAGCTATTCCCCGGACCGAAGCGCGGCCATACCCACCCCGGTCGGCACAATCAACCCCCCATCGCCGCCGCCATGGCGTCGAGCGTCACGAATTTCTCGCGCGGGGCGCCCGGCCGTGCCCGCGCCACCTCCGCGGCGTCGATCCGGCGCCAGCCGTCATAGCCGCTGGCGCGCACGCCGCGCGCCGCCAGGATGGTGTCGAGCATCGCGCCGCCGGGCCGGCCCTCGCCGGTTTCCGCCGCCATCGCCTCCACCACGGCGAAGGCGTCGGTGCGGTTGGTGCCGATGGTGCCGCTGGGCCCGCGCCGCGCCCAGCCGGTGCACCACAGCCGGTCGGCGATCCGCCCGTCCCTGTTCATGAACTTTCCGCCCCGGGCATCGAACGGCACGTCCGGGACCGGGCCGGTGCGATAGCCGATGCAGGGGATCACCATGCCGCAGGGGATCACCCGCAGCTCCCCGGTGCCGGTCGCGACGCCATCGGCATCCACCCGCGTGCGCTCCACCTGCAACCCTTCCGCCCGGCCTTCGCCCAGCACGGCGACCGGCCGGCTAAAGAAGTCGAAGCCGATGCGCACCGGCTTGCCGGCGTCCGGGCCGCGGGCGGCGAAGCCCCTGAGGTGGGCGAGCACCTTGCGCAGGCCCGGCTCCAGCGCGGCGTCGGCCTCCGGTGGCGGGAAGTCCGCGCCATCGACCAGCGGCGTCGCGCGTTCCAGTTCGCCGAGCTCCCCCAGTTCCTTGGGGGTGAAGCTGACCTGGTGCGGCCCGCGCCGGCCGACCAGGTGCACCGACCGCACCGCGCTGCCCGCGAGCGCGTCCAGCGCATGGCCGGCGATGTCGCTGTCCGCCAGCTCGGCGCGGGTCTTCGCCAGCACCCGGGCGCAATCGATGGCGACATTGCCGTTGCCGATTACGCAGACCGCGCCGGCGTCCAGGGGCGGGTTGAGGCCGGCGTGATCGGGATGGCCGTTGTACCAGCCGACGAAGGCCGCCGAGCCGATCACGCCGGGCAGGTCCTCGCCGGGGATGCCGAGGGACCGGTCGTGCGGGGCGCCGGTGGCCAGCACCACGGCGTCATAGGCCTCCAGCAGCTCGCCGATGCCGACATCCGTGCCCAGCGTCACGCCGCCGACATAGCGCAGCTGGCCGCCGCTGGCGGTCGCGTCGTAGCGCCGGCTGACCGCCTTGATCGACTGGTGGTCCGGCGCCACGCCGGCGCGGATCAGCCCGAAGGGAGTCGGCAGCCGGTCGATCATGTCGATCCGCACCGCGTCGCCGAACCGCTTGATGGCGGCTTCGGCGGCATAGAAACCCGCCGGACCCGATCCGACGATGGCGATGTTGGGCATTGGTCCTCCGCATTCTGCCCGGTCGCTTTGCCGCCGGCGGGCGCGGCTTACAAGCCCGTGCCGGTCGCCTCCAGGCAGTGCATCATGGCGTCCGCGGTCGCCGGCGCCATGACGATGAAGGCGCGCCGCCGGTCGTGCGCATCCTCCTGCCGCAGCAGCAGGCCCTCGTCGCACAGCCGCTTTACCCAGCGCAGCGCGGTGGTGGTGGGCACGGCGGCGGCGATGCACAGGCTGGACACGCTGACCATGCGCCCCTCCAGCCGCGCGGCGCTGAGGTCCAGCAGCATGTCCCAGGCGGGGTCGGCGAACAGGTCGGGGGGAAAGAAGCCGGCGCGCACCCGCCGCGCCTTGATCAGCGCGCGGATCGCCGCGGCATCGACCGGCACCTTGCGGCCCGCCGGCACCGGTTCCGGCAGCAGCCCGCCGAACATCGCGCCGTGCCCGCGGTCGGCGACGCTGCCGGGGTCGCCGAACCGCCGCAGGTTGGACCGCACCGTGCCCGGCGTCGCGTCACGCGGCAGGTAGCGCACGGCGGGCATGCCCAGCACCGCCGCCGCGGCGTCCACCGTGGCCGCATCCACCAGCAGCAGCGTCGGCTGCGCCTGCCAGGGGGGCGCGGCAAGCAGGCCCGCCAGCGCTTCGTCGATCCGGGCGGCGTCCAGGATCAGCAGGTCGGGCATGCTGCGCATCAGCGCGGCGCCCGCCGGCTCGCCCTCCTCCGCCACTTCCACCAGCAGGTCGAGATCGCCCAGCAGCGTCGGGTCCAGCGCGTCGCCCAGCAGGAGCGCCCGGCGCAGCGGCCTGTCCGAGACATGCCACGCCTGCGGCGAAAGGGATGAAGCGTTCATCGGCGCGCGTCTCCTGGCAGCACCGACCCCGATCCCTGTTCGGCGGTTCCGGCGGGAAAATCAATGCCCCCGCATTTCGGCTTGCCGCGCCGGCGCCGCTTGCGATAGAGGGCGACGATGCCCGGTGTTTCCTTTTCGTTCGCATCGGCCACCATGTATCCGCTGCCCTGCGGCGCGCTGTTCTGGCCGGCGGAATCGGCGTTGCTGGTGGCCGACCTGCACCTGGAAAAGGCGAGCTGGCTTGCCTCCCACGGCCAGCCGCTGCCACCCTATGACAGCCTGGACACGCTGCAACGGCTGGCGTCCACCCTCGCCGCCACGGCGGCGACGCGGCTGTTCGCGCTGGGGGACAGTTTCCACGATCCCGATGGTCCCGGCCGCTTGCCGGGGGATGCGGTGATGCTGCTCGACCGGCTGTTGCGGCAGCTGGACTGGACCTGGGTCGGCGGCAATCATGACGGCCTGGCGCCCGGCCGGCTGGGGGGACGGGTGGTGGAGGAAGCGCGGCTTGCCGGCGTCAGCCTGCGCCACATCGCCGACCCCGCGGAGGGGGGGGCGGAAATCAGCGGCCACTGGCACCCCAAGGTGCGCATCGCGCTGCGCACCGGGCGGCAGGTGTCGCGCCGCTGTTTCGCGCTGTCGGCGAACAAGCTGGTATTGCCCGCCTATGGCAGCCTGACGGGGGGCTTGCGGGTGGACGACCGCGCCTTTCGGGCCGCCATGCCCGCTGCGATCACGGCGATGGTGCCGCTGAAGAAACAGCTTTTGCAGCTGGCGGTCGCGGGTTAGGCAGCGCCATGCCCTATTTCCCGCCACCCCATGCCCGCATCTTCTGCGCCGCCGTCAACTATGGTGACCATCGGGCGGAAATGGGACGGGAGGAAAGCGACACCCATCCCATGCTGTTCCTGCGCACGCCGCAGTCGCTGGTGCCGGCGGGGAAGCCGCTGATCAAGCCGCCGAACAGCGACCGCTTCGATTATGAGGGCGAGCTGGCGCTGATCATCGGCCGGCCGGGCCGCCATGTGCCGAGGGCGGAGGCGCTGGCGCATGTCGAGGCCTGGGTGCCGTTCATGGACGGGTCGGTGCGCGACTGGCAGCGCCATACCGCGCAGTTCACGCCGGGCAAGAATTTCGACGGCAGCGGCAGCATCGGCGACAGCCCGGTGCCGGCGGCGCTGTTCGGGGATTATCGCCGCCACCGGCTGCTGACCCGCGTCAACGGCGAGGTGGTGCAGGAAACACCGGTCGACCGCATCCTGTTCGATGTCGAGACGCTGATCGCCTATGTCAGCAGCTTCACCGAATTGCGGACCGGGGACATCATCGCCACCGGCACCTGCGGGGGCGTGGGCGACAAGCGGGTGCCGCCGCTGTACCTGTTCCCCGGCGACACGGTCGAAGTCGAGGTTTCCGGCCTGCCAGTCCTGCGCAACGGGGTGGCGGCCGCGTGATTCGCCGCCGATGATTCACCCTCGATTCACCTTCGCTGGGCGAGAGGAAGCCATGCGCCCTGCCCTCCTCGCCCTGCTTCTCGCCAGCCCGGCCCTGGCCCAGACGGCGGCGCCCCAGCCGGCAACGCCCGCGCCGGCGGCCGCGCCGGCAGCCCCCGCGGCGGGCGCCGCTGCCGTTCCGTCCCAACCCGCCGGCAGCGCTGTCTATGAGAAGGACGACATCATCGCCGCGGCCGACGGTGCCTTTGGCAAGGGTGCCAAGGGCGTCGGTGCCGTCATCGAGAAGATCTTCATCGATCTCGGCAAGCCCAACGCCTATATCGTCGGGCGGGAGGGCTCGGGCGCGGTCGGGGTCGGCCTGCGCTATGGCAAGGGCACGCTCTATTCCAAGGTCGAAGGCGAGCGCACCGTCCACTGGACCGGGCCGAGCCTGGGCTTTGACGTGGGCGGCGATGCCTCGCGCACCTTCACGCTGGTCTATCACCTCGACGACACCGACGACATCTTCAAGCGTTTCCCGGCGGTCGAGGGGCGCGCCTATCTGATCGGCGGCATCAGTGCCAATTACCACCAGCGCGGCCGGATCATCGTGGTGCCGGTGCGGCTGGGGGCCGGCTGGCGGCTGGGGGCCAACGTCGGTTATATCCGCTACACCCGCGAAGGACGCATCCTGCCCTTCTGAATTGCGGTTGATGCACCGGATGGGCCTGCCTATGGCTGATGCCGTGATGCGTCCGCTCTTCCTGTCCCTGCTGCTCGCGTGCGCTTCGCCGGGGTTTTCGCAGGATGCGCCCCCGCCCGCGGCCAACCAGGCCGAGGAGATCGAGTTCAGCGCCAACCTGCTGACCTATGACGAAAATGCCGACCTTGTCACGGCGACGGGCGATGTCATCCTGACGCGCGACGGCACGCGGTTGACGGCGGATCGGGTGCGCTGGGAGCGGAAGACCGGCCTGGTCGAAGCCGATGGCCGGGTGCTGATCGTCGACCCCAGCGGCAACCGCGTGGTGGGGGACCGCATCGCGCTGACCGACAGTTTGAAGGACGGGTTCGTCAGCAACATCCTGCTGGTGCTGGAGGACGGCAGCCGGCTGGCGGCGGTGGATGGCGTTCGCAAGGATGAGGTGACGACGCTGAACCGGGCGGTGTACAGCCCGTGCGCGGTGGTCGATGCCAATGGCTGCCCGTTGCGGCCGGTGTGGCAGATCAAGGCACTGCGCATCGTCCATGATCCGGCGCGTGGCCTGGTGTCCTATCAGAAGGCGCGACTGGAGATGTTCGGCATTCCGCTGGTGGCGCTGCCCGGGCTGTCGCACCCCGACAATTTCGACCGCAACCGGTCGGGCCTGTTGGGACCGGATGTCCGCTTCAACCGTTTTCTGGGAGCGGAAGTTTCGCTGCCCTATTTCATCAGCTTCGCGCCGAACCGCGACCTGACGCTGACACCCTTTCTTTATACCGGCGTCAACCCGGTGCTGGGCGCCAGCTATCGCCACCTGTTCGATGCCGGGCCGATCGAGATCGGCGGCCGCATCACCTGGGCGCGCGGGCAGACGCTGGCGCCCGACGGCGTCAGCCTCCTTGATACCGCCAACCGGATCCGCGGCAATCTCGACATCAAGGGACAGCTGAACCACGGCGACGGCTGGCGCAGCACCTTTTCCAGCCGGCTGGCGACCGACGACAATTTCCTGGGGCGCTACCAGATCAGCTATGACGACCGGCTGCGCTCGACCTGGAACCTCGAGCATTTCGGGGGGCAATCCTATCTGTCGGTGCAGGGCTGGGCGTTCCAGGGGCTGCGTGCCACCGACCGCGCCGACACGACGCCGCTGGCGCTGCCGCTGGTGGATTTCCGCTGGCGGCTGCCGCTGCAACCGCTGGGCGGCGCGCTGATGCTGCATGTCAACTCGCTGAACATCCATCGCGCCGCCGGGCAGGACATGACGCGGGCGCTGGCGAGCCTGCAATGGGATCGCAGTTGGCTGTCCACCGCCGGCCAGCGCCTCACCCTGACCGCGCTGGTGCGCGGCGACGTGTACAACACCCGCAACGGCGAGCTGGCCGACCTGCCGCTCTATGCCGGGGAGAATGGCTGGAAGGCGCGGGCCATCCCGCTGGTCGCGGCCGACATCGAATGGCCGCTGGCCGGGGCGCTGTGGGGCGGCACGCAGACGCTGACGCCGCACATCCAGTTCGTGGCCAGCCGGGCGGGCGTGAACAGCGGCATCCCGAACGAGGATGCCCGCGCCATCGACCTTGAAGACATCAACCTGTTCAGCCTGAACCGCTTCCCCGGCTTCGACCGGTGGGAGGGTGGGGCCCGCATCACCTATGGCGCGACCTGGACCTGGAACGCGCCCGGCCTCGCCGCCAGCGCGCAGCTGGGGCAGAGCTATCGCTTTTCCAGCGAGGGCAACCTGTATCCGGACGGCACCGGCCTTTCGAACCGTTTTTCCGATCTGGTCGGCCGGTTCAACATCCGCATCGGCCGCTGGGTGGAGCTGTCGCAGCGGGTGCGCATCGACAATGAGAATCTGGCGATCCGGCGCAACGAGACCGACGTCACCTTCGGCACGCGCTCGACTTATGCCACCGTCGGCTATTTCAAGTACAACCGCAACATCAACCTGGAGGACCTGCGCGACCATGAGGAGCTGCGGTTGGGCGGGCGGCTGCCGGTGGGGCGGTTCTGGGCGGTCTATGGCGCGATCATCGTCGACCTGACGTCACGCGCCGACGATCCGCTGACGGTGAACGACGGCTTCCAGCCGATCCGGCACCGCGTCGGCGTCACCTACCTCGACGACTGTCTGGAGTTCGGCCTGTCGTGGCGCCGGGATTATGTCAGCAACATCAACATCCGCCGCGGCAACAGTTTCCTGTTCACGCTGAGCCTGAAGAATCTGGGGATCTGAACCGCGGTCAGGCGCGGACGCCGGCCGCCAGGGCCTTCGCGCCGGCCAGGAGGAAATCATGGTCGCTCGCCAGCAGGAACAGGCTGGCGCCCTTGCCGCGCCACAGCGCGGCATCGCCGGGGCGAGGCAGGAACATGCCGATGGCCTTGCCGGCGGCGCGGCCGGCGGCAAGGATGGCCTCGACGGCGGCGACGACACGCGGGTCGTCCGGCGAGGCGGCGTCGAGGCTGATGGTGAGGTCGGCGCGACCGATGAAGAGCGCGTCGAGGCCGTCGACGCGCGCGATGGCCTCGATCTCGTCGAGCGCCTCGGCATCCTCGATCTGCGCGATGACGGTGACGTGGGCGGCGTCGGCGCGGTTCGTGGCCATGGCGCGGGTGCCGAAGCCGGCGCTGCGGGTGGTGCCGGCATAACCACGCCCGCCGGGGCCGAAATGGCAGGCGCGGACGATGGCGCGTGCTTCCGCGGCGCTGCGGACGTGGGGGACGATGACGCCGGCGGCGCCGTAGTCGAGCGCCTGGAGCAGGTGCGCGGGGGCGGCGCTTTCGGGGCGGATGAGGACGGGTTTGGCGCCGGCGGCGCGGACGCAGGCGTCGAGCTCGGCGCGGCCGAAGGGGGCGTGCTCGGCATCGAGCACGAGGCAGTCGAGCGGGGAAAGGGCGAGCACCTCGGCGACGGTCGGATGCGGCGTTTTCAGCCAGGTGCCGACGGTGAGCGCGCCGCCGCGGACCTGCGCCTTGAAGGCGGGGTTCACGCGGCCGCTTTCCACAGGCGGGCGGAGGCGATTTCGGCGCCGTCGGCCAGCGTTTTCAGCTTGGCCCAGACGATCGCGGGATCGACCGCGCCGAAGCCGGCGAAGGTGGAGAAGCCGCAGTCGGTGCCGGCGATGACGCGGTCGCGGCCGACGATGTGGGCGAAGCGTTCGATGCGCTCGGCGACGACGCGGGGATGTTCGATGAAGTTGGTGGTGCTGTCGATGACGCCGGGGATCAGGATCTTGTCGTCGGGGATGATCGCGGCCTGTTCGACGAAATAGTTCCAGTCATGCTGGTGGCGGGGGTTGCTGGTTTCGAACAGCAGCCCGGCCGGTTTGGCGCGCATCAGCGTGGGCAGGATGACGCCCATTTCGACGTCGCAATGGTGGGGGCCTTCGTAATTGCCCCAGCAGACGTGCATGCGGACACGGTCGGCGGGGACGTTGCGCAGCGCGTGGTTCAGGACATCGACGTGGTGGCCGATGAGGGTGAGATAGTCCGCGTCCGAGCGGTCCTTGTACATCATGTGGCGGCCGAGGCCGAGATCGGGGCTGTCGAGTTGCAGCAGCAGGCCGGCGGCAACGATCGCTTCATATTCGGGGCGCATCGCCTCGGCGAGGGCTTCGAGATAGGCATCCTGCGTCGGATAATGGTCGTTGGGCTGAAAGAGGGCGATGACGCCGGGCGACGCGCTGTTCATGAAGGCGCCGTGGGGTTTGTGGCGTGCCATCGCCGCGGCGAGGTGGGCGAGGTCGTCGTGGAGCGGGGCGAGGGTGAGCGGTTCGACCGGGCCGACGCAGCGCGGGCGGCGGTAGCTGGGGGTGCCGCCGCCCTTCGCCTGGCGTTCGAGGAAGCTGGGGAAGGCCTCCAGGTCGGCGGGCGGGGTGCGGGGGCTGTCGCCGTCGAAGCCGGTGATGCGGTCCTTGATGTAGGTGGCGTAGGAAATCTTGCCCATTTCGCCGTCGGAGACGAGGTCGATGCCGGCGGCGACCTGGCGGGCGACGGCATCGTCCACCGCGGCAGCGATGACGGCATCGAACTGCGCCTTGTCCAGCGCGTCGCCGCGTTCCTGGGCGAAGATCAGGTCGGTGACGGCGGCGCTGCGCGGCAGGCTGCCGACATGGGTGGTGAGGATCCGGGTCATGCGGTCACTTTCAGGCGGGCGGAGGCGCCGGTGAGGATCTCGCCGGCGAAGAGGCGTTGTTCCGGGGTTTGCCCCGGGGTTTCGATGCGTTCCATCAGCATGGCAACCGCGGCGTCGGTCATGCGGCGGACGGGCTGGCGGACGGTGGTGACCTGATAGGCGTGCCAGGTGGCGGGGCCGACGCCGTCGAAGCCGACGACAGACAAGTCACCGGGCACGGCAAGGCCGAAATCGCGGCGCGCCGAATCGATGGCGCCGATCGCCATCACGTCGTTGGCGGCGATGACGGCATCGGGCAGGCCGGTGGCGGCCAGGGTGCGGAAGGCAAGCGCGCCGCTGGCATGATCGAAGGTGCCGCGTTCGAGGCGGGCATCGAAGCCGTGATGGCCGAGGCGGGCGGCCGCAGCGCGGACGCGTTCCTCCCCGACATAGCTGTCGGCGGGGCCGCCGATGATGGCGAAATCGCGGTGGCCGGCGGCGACCAGGCCATCGACGAGGGCACGGGCGCCACTGCCCGAATCGAAGCAGACGCTGGCGACGGGGGCGGCATCGCCGATGCGGTTGTAGAGCACGACCGGCACGCCGCGGTCGGCGAACTGCGCCAGCTGCGCGTCCGACAGGCGGGCGGCGACGATGGCGCCATCGACCCGGTAGCGCCAGACCTGGTCGAGCATGTCGTCCACGTCCGATTCGGCGGCGAGCGTGAACAGCAGCACGCGCATGCCGCGCGCCGACAGGCGCTGGGTCAGCTCGGCGAGCACCTCGGGATAATAGAGGTTGGTGAGGTTGGAGATGATGATCGCGGCAAGGTGGGAGCGTTTGGTGATCAGGCCCGAGGCGATGGCGTTGGGCGCATAGCCGAGGGCGCGAGCCGCCGCCATGATGCGGTCGCGCGTGTCCGGCGCGACGCTGGCGCCGGGGCGGAAGGCGCGGCTGACGGCGGATTGCGAAACCCCCGCCCGGCGGGCGACGTCATAGCTGGTGACGCTGCTGCCGGCGGGGGGTTTGGCGCTCATGCCGCTTCGGCGCGGCCGGCGTAGGGGATGTTGCGGCCACCGAAGCGGCGGACGCGGATGTTGGCCTGCTCGCCATGGCCGGCGAAGCCTTCGAGCGCGCACAGACGGCTGCAATATTCACCCACCAGCGTCGAGGCTTCGTCGGTCAGCACCTTCTGGTAGGTGCAGGTCTTGATGAACTTGCCCACCCACAGCCCGCCGGTGTAGCGCGCCGCCTTCTTGGTGGGCAGCGTGTGGTTGGTGCCGATCACCTTGTCGCCATAGCTGACATTGGTGCGCGCGCCCAGGAAGAGCGCGCCGTAATTGGTCATGTTGGCCAGGAAATAATCCGGGTCGCGGGTCATGACCTGAACATGCTCCGATGCGATGGCGTCCGCAATGCGCACCATTTCGGCATCGTCCTCCGCCACGATCACCTGGCCATAGACGTCCCAGGCGCGGCGCGCGATGTCGGCGGTGGGAAGGATGGTGAGCAGGCGGTCGATCTCCCGCATCGTGTCCCGCGCGAGCGCTTCGGAGGTGGTGAGCAGGATGGCGGGCGAATCGGGGCCATGTTCGGCCTGGCCCAAGAGGTCGGTGGCGCAGAGTTCGCCGTCGGCGCCGATCTCGTCCGCGATGACCAGGGTTTCGGTGGGGCCGGCGAACAGGTCGATGCCGACGCGGCCGAACAGCTGGCGCTTGGCTTCGGCGACGAAGGCGTTGCCGGGGCCGACCAGCATGTCGACCGGAGCCATGGACTGTGTGCCGATGGCCATGGCACCGACCGCCTGGATGCCGCCCAGGCACCAGATCTCGTCGGCACCCGCCAGCGCCTGCGCGGCGACGATGGCCGGCGCGGGCTTGCCCATGAAGGGCGGCGCGCAGGTGACGACGCGGGGGACGCCGGCCACCTTTGCCGTGATCACCGACATGTGGGCGCTGGCGAGCAGCGGATATTTGCCGCCGGGGACATAACAGCCGGCGGCGTTCACGGGCAGGTGCTTGTGGCCAAGGATGACGCCGGGCAGCGTTTCAACCTCGACATCCTTCATCGAATCACGCTGGAACCGCGCGAAATTGCGCACCTGCGTTTGGGCGAACTCGATGTCGTGGATGTCCTGCTTCGTCAGCTGGTCGAGGCAGGCCTGGATTTCCGACGGGCTGAGGCGATAATCCTCGCGGTCCCACTTGTCGAAGCGGATGGAGAGGTCCCGGACGGCGGCGTCACCCCGCGCGGCGATGTCGTCAAGGATCGTTTCGACGGTGGCACGCACATTGGCGTCCACCGCGGCGGCGGCACTATCGTCTATTCCGGTCTTCAGATATCGGGCCATGGGAACCTCCTGTGGGAAAGGATAACCGCGGATGACTGCGGATGCAACGCGCCATTTTTCCGTCGATCTCCAGGGCCGGGTCGCGGTCGTCACCGGCGCCTCGCGCGGGCTGGGGGCGGCGATCGTGCGATTGCTGGCGCACTGTGGCGCGACGGTGCACGCCGTGGCGCGCGGGGCGGAGGAGCTGGCAGCGCTGGCGGCGGACTCCGCCAATATCCGCCCTTGGGTGGCGGATGCGGCGGATGCGGGGTTCCATGCGGCGCTGGCGGCGATGGAGGTGGACCTGCTGGTGAATAACGCCGGGACCAATGCGCCAATGCCGATGGCCGACGTGCCGGACGATGTGCTGGACCGGGTAATGGGGTTGAACCTGCGCGCGGCCTATCTGGTGGCGCAGGCGGCGGTGCGATCGATGCTGCGGCACGGGCGCGGCGGCGCGATCGTCAACATCACCAGCCAGATGGGGCATGTCGGGTCGCCCGGGCGCACCGTCTATTGCATGACGAAGCATGGCCTGGAGGGGTTGACGAAGGCGATGGCGGTGGAGCTGGCCCCGAACGGCATCCGGGTGAACAGCGTGGCGCCGACCTTCATCGAAACGCCGCTGACGGCGCCGATGCTGGCGGACCCGGCGTTCCGGGCGTTCGTGACCGAGATGATCCCGCTGGGCCGGATCGGCAAGCCGGAGGATGTGGCGGCGGCGGTGGCCTATCTGCTGTCCGACGCCGCGGGGATGGTGACGGGGACCAGCCTGCTGGTGGATGGGGGGTGGACGGCGCGGTAGGCGCGCGCATGCAGCCGTCGGCAAGGCCGACGAGTCTGCCGGGGGAAGTGAAGAAAGAAATTGCGGGCAAAGCCCGCTCGTCGGGCGTGTCGCTTTTGTGGCTTCGCCGCAAAAGCGCACGCCGGCCGCGCACTGCGCAGAGTCTTGGCGCTTCAGAAAATCGCTTCGCAATTTTCTTCCACCGCCAAGCCTGCTTGGCGGTGGTGGAGCCTAGCGGGATCGAACCGCTGACCTCTACAATGCCATTGTAGCGCTCTCCCAGCTGAGCTAAGGCCCCGAACCAACAAACCGCCTGGGGGCGGGAGGCGCCGGTTACGCGGGATCGACACCCGAATCAAGCCGGATTCTGCGAAATGCGCACCGGTGCCAGCCGCGCCGTGCTGTCGGAAAAAGGCCTGATGACTGTTAAATGCTGTTCTTCTATGGTTGTCCGGTTCGGCCGTGTTGCGGCTTTCGGGGACATGGCATGGAGGTCTCGGCCCGTATCGAAGCGACGATCGAGGGTGCCGATTGCAGTTTTCCGCTGACCGCCGGACGCCTGTTCCGGATCGGTCGCCATGCCGACAATGATGTCGTGCTGAAAACCCATGCGGCGTCGCGCCACCATGCCACGATCCAAGGTGATGGCGTGGGCCATTTCCACCTGTTCGATGCCCGCAGCAGTAACGGCACGCTGCTGAACGGCCGGGTGCTGACCGGCGGCGAGCGGCTGAGGGACGGCGACCTGGTGGAGATCGGCGGGCAGCAGTTCTGCTTCCGGCAGTCCGCCCTGGAAGTCGGAAAGCGCGACGACTCCGCCTCCGAACATACCCAGTTCCTGGTCTCGCGCGACCTGGTGACGGTGATGGTGGTGGATATCTGCGATTTCACCGGCCTGTCGCGGCGCATCGGCGAGACGCGCATCGGCGGGTTGGTGAGCGACCTGTTCCGCACCTCGGGCGAGGTGCTGGACGGCAATGGCTGCTGGGCGAAGAAATATATCGGCGATGCGGTGATGGCGGTGTGGCGCCACCGCGAGCCGGTGCTAGAACCGATGCACCTGGCACTGTTGCTGCGGATTTTCGCGGAGTTCCTGCTGCTGTCACGCGACCTGGTGGTTCGGCATGCGCTGGGGGAGCCGATCCGCATGCGCATGGCGCTGAACGCCGGTTATGCCGCCACCGGCAACATGGGCAGCGCCGGCACCGCCGACTTCACCGCGATGGGCGATACGGTGAACAAGGCTTTCCGGCTGGAAGGCGGGGCGAAGGCGCTGGGCGCCGATGTGCTGATCGCCGCTGACATGATCGGCCTCATCCACCCGCGCCTGCCGGCGGGGTCGATCCCGGACAGCATCGACCTGCCGCTGAAAGGCTATGACGCACCGGAGCCGGTGCATGTCATGAGCTATGCCCAGGCGGGCGCGCTGGCGCGCGCCATCCTGGCCTCGGGCAGAGGCGATTAACGCTCCTCGTCGTCGTTGTCGCTGACCACCTCGGACAGGTCGTCGTCCCCGCCGATGTCCACGGCATGCTCGTCCGAGGGTTCCTCGTTGTCGGCATCGAGGTCCAGATCGTCGGTCGACAGGTCGGCGCCTTCGGCGGCCACGGCCTCGGGCTTCGCCGCCTCGAACGGCAGCGTCTGCTTCGATTTCAGGATGGGTTCGGGCACCCAGGCATGGCCGCAATTGATGCAGGTGACCGGATCGGCCACCGTCAGATCATAGAATCGGGTGCCACATTTCGGGCAGTTGCGCTTGCTGCCCCATTCCGCCTTGACCAAGGTTTCGCTCCAGACATGCGTGGACCGGCCGGGCCCTGCCCGCCGGAAAGAGGGCGCGCCTTGCCATAGGCCGCACCCGCTGTCAAAGCCTTGCGCCCATGCACGCCGCCCCCCGCCCCCTGACGCTTGCCGCGGACGGTCCGTTGAGCGGGCATGTCCGCGTGCCCGGCGACAAGAGCATTTCGCATCGCGCGCTGATGCTGTCCGCGCTGGCGGTCGGCACCAGCCGGGTGTCCGGCCTGCTGGAAGGGGAGGATGTGCTGGCGACGGCGGCGGCGCTCCGCGCCTGCGGTGCGGGGATTGACCGGCAGGCCGATGGCGACTGGCTGATCGATGGTGTTGGCGTCGGCGGGCTGCTGCAACCGCTGAACGCGCTGGACATGGGCAACAGCGGCACCTCGACCCGCCTGCTGATGGGGCTGTTCGCCTCGCATGCGCTGACCGTGACCTTCGTGGGCGATGCCTCGCTCAGCCGGCGGCCGATGCAGCGCGTGATCGATCCGTTGCGGCGGATGGGGGCGGACATCAGCGCCTCGCCGGGCGGGCGGCTGCCGTTGATGCAGCGCGGCCTGTGCCCGGCGATTCCGATCGTCCATGACCTGCCGGTGGCGTCGGCGCAGGTGAAGTCCGCGGTGCTGCTGGCCGGGCTGAACGCGCCCGGGGCCACCACGGTCATCGAACGCACGCCGACGCGCGACCACAGCGAGCGCATGCTGGCGGGATTCGGCGCCGAGGTGACGGTGGAGCCGGTGCCGGGCGGCAGCGCCATCACGGTTCGCGGGGGCGCGGAACTGCGGCCGCGGGATATCGTCGTGCCCGGCGATCCGTCCTCGGCGGCGTTTCCCGCGGTGGCCGCGCTGATCGTCCCGGGCAGCGAGGTGCTGATCGAGGGGGTCGGCCTCAATCCGACGCGCGACGGCCTGTATCGCGTACTGGCGATGATGGGGGCGGACATTGCGCGCGAGAATTCCCGCCTGGTGGGCGGCGAGCCGGTGGCGGACCTGCGGGTGCGGGCGGGTCCCCTGATCGGCATCGAGGTGCCGCCGGAGGTGGCGCCCAGCATGATCGACGAATATCCGATCCTGTTCGTGGCGGCCGCGCTGGCGAGCGGCCGTACGGTGATGCGCGGCATCGAGGAGCTGCGCGTCAAGGAGAGCGACCGGATCGCGACGATGGCGGCGGGCCTGCGCGCCTGCGGGGTTGAATGCGAGGAAGTGCCGGACGGGCTGATCGTGACGGGGCGGGATGGCGCGCCGGTGCCGGGCGGCGCGACGGTCGCCTCGATGCTGGACCATCGGATTGCCATGAGTTTCGCGGTGCTGGGGCTGCGCGCGGATCAGCCGGTCATCGTCGACGATGCCGCGCCCATCGCCACCAGCTTTCCCGATTTCCTGCCGTTGATGACCGGTCTGGGCGCCCGCGTCGGCTGAGCGCGGTGCAGCCAGCGCTCGATGACGGCGGCGATGCGGTGGCTGGCCCGGCCGTCGCCATAAGGGAAACAGGGGTCGAGCGGGGGCAGCGCGAGGGCGGCGTGCACCGCGCGGATGATGGCGTGGGTATCGGTTCCGACCAGCTGCGCGGCGCCCATGTCCACCCCTTCCGGCCGCTCGGTCGCTTCCCGCAGGATCAGCACGCGACGGCCCAGCGCCGGCGCTTCCTCCTGCAGGCCGCCGCTGTCGGTCAGCACCAGCGCGGTCTGGCCGATGAGCCAGACAAGCGCGGCATGGTCCTGCGGCGCGCACAGCAGGATGCCGGGGACATGGCCGAGAAGCGCCGTCGTCCGCTGTTGCACCGCTGGGGTGGGATGGACGGGCACGATCAGCCGGGCGCCGCCGCCGCGGGCAAGGGCGGCGAAGGCGGCGAGAATCGATGACAGGCGTTCGCCCTGATTCTCGCGGCGGTGGACGGTGGCCAGCAGCCAGGGCGGACCCGGTGTGGCGAGCAGCGGAAAGCGGGCGCGGAGGTCGGCGGCAAGGGCGGCCTGCCCGGCAAGCATCGCCGAGGTGGCGAGCACGGCATCGATGCCGCTGTTGCCGGTGACATGGATCCGACCGGCGGGAATGCCTTCGGCCCTGAGCGCGGCAGCCGCCGAGGCGGTGGGCGCGAAGTGCAGGCAGGCGAGCGGCGCGATCAGGCGGCGATGCATTTCCTCGGGAAAGGGGTCGGTCGGGTGCCCGGCGCGCAGGCCGGCCTCCACATGCGCCAGGGGCAGTTGCGCATAGGTCGCCGCGAGCGCGGCGCCGAAGGCCGAGGTGGTATCGCCCTGCACCAGGGTCAGCCGGGGCGCGTGTTGCCGGAACAGCGTTGGCAGGTGCGCGACCAGGGCGCCGACCAGGTCCGGCGGGGTGATGCCGGGGCGATGCAGGCCAAGGTCGATATCGGCCTGCAGGCCGGCCTGTTGCAGCATCGCTGGCGCGAGATGCGGATGCTGGCCGGTGGCGACGATCAGGGTGGGAATGGCGCGGGATCGCAAGGCGGTGACGACCGGGGCCAGCTTGATCGCTTCGGGACGGGTGCCGAACACGAGCATGACGGGAGCTTGGGCGAGCAGCAGTGACGCTTTCAACCGACCCTTCGATTGAACCAGCCCAGCCATCCTAGCGAAGCGGCAGGGCCGGTGCCAGCATAATTGCTGTTTTTGCGAGGCGCTTGCATCTGGGATCGTTGTTGCGTATCAATCGCAGCAACGAATCGCTGGAGGGCCGTTTGATCGTCTGTTCATGCAATGCGCTGCGCGAACGCCAGGTGCGGGAGGTCGGCCGGTCCGGCATTCGCTGCGAGCGTGAGGCGTATCGCGCGCTCGGTTGCCGGCCGCAGTGTGGGCAGTGCCTGCCGTTCGCCCGGCAATTGCTGCGCGATGAGGCCCGCGGCTGACCCCGTCGGCGCCCACCTTTTCATTCGTTTTTCTTCCGGCCGTGCTCACCCCGCGTTCAGGCACGCATGAATAGGGGATGGCGATTGGGCGGCCGCTGCGATAGAGCGGCGCCGATAGCAAGGGCATGACAGGACGATGACAGTGAAATGGGTTGGCGCGGCCTTACTGGCCCTGGTCTCCGCCACCGCGGGTGCGCAGGAGGTGGCGGCGCTGAGTTCGCCGCGCAATTCGATCATGCAGCTGCCGGAACTGCGGGTGCTGGGCACGATCGATCCCAACGTGCGCAAGGCGACCGCCATCGTCAATGGCGATATCATCACCGATACCGACATCGAGCAGCGGTTGAACCTGGTGCTGATCGCCAACCAGGGCAAGGTGGACGCCGAGGAGCGGGAGCGGCTTCGCCTGCAGGTGATGCGCAACCTGATCGACGAGAAATTGCAGATCCAGGAAGCGGCGACGCATGACGTCAAGGTGTCCGACGCCGAGGTGAACAACGCCTACAACCGCGTCGCCGCCAATTTCCGCCAGTCGATGGAGGCGTTCGAGGCCTTCCTGCGCGCCGGCGGATCGAGCCCGCAATCGATCAGGCAGCAGATTCGCGGCGAAATCGCCTGGTCGCGCCTGTTGCGGAAGCGGGTGGAGCCGTTCATCAATGTGGGCGACGACGAGGTCCAGGGCGTCATCAAGCGGCTGGAGTCGGCGAAGGGCAAGCAGGAGTATCGCGTCGGCGAAATCTTCCTGTCGGCGACCCCGGAAACCCAGGCCGCGGTGCTGGCCGATGCCGGCCGCATCGTGCAGCAGATCCGTGGCGGCGCCAGCTTTGTGGCCTATGCCCGGCAATTTTCCGAAAGCTCGACCGCGCCGGTCGGCGGCGACCTGGGCTGGGTGCGCGCGGAACAGCTGTCGCCGGAGCTGGCGGCGATCGTGCCGAACCTGGCGCGGGGCGCGGTTTCCGACCCCGCCATCGTCAAGGGCGGCGTCACCATCGTCGCGCTCATTGACCAGCGGCAGGTGCTGTCGGCGGACCCGCTGGACGCGATGCTGTCGTTGAAGCAGCTGTCCATCCCGCTGAAGCCCGACACCAGCGAGGCCGAGGCGCGGGCGATGGTGACGGATATCCAGGCCAAGACCCAGTCGATGGGCGGCTGCGGCCGGGCCGAAGCGGTCGCGAAGGACATCGGGGCGAGCGTCACTGCCAACGACCAGCTCCGCATCCGCGACCTGCCGCCGCCGTTGCAGGAAATCCTGAAGACCCTGCCCGTCGGTGGCGCGACGCCGCCGTTCGGTTCGCAGCGGGATGGCCTGCGCGTGCTGGTGCTGTGCGGCCGCGACGATTCGCAGACGGCATCGAAACTTCCCAGTTTCGATGAGGTTTATGGACAGATGAACGAGGAACGGGTCAGCATGGCGGCGCGGCGCTATTTGCGCGATCTTCGGCGCGACGCGATCATTGACTATCAGTGACGGCGCGATGAGCGGGGCGCTCGCCGTTTCCCTGGGCGATCCGGCGGGGGTTGGGCCTGAAATCGTCGCCAAGGCCTGGGCGTTGCGGGAGGCCTATGGCCTGCCGCCCTTCTTCGCCATCGGCGATCGCCGCAGCCTGTCGGCGGTCAGCAATGTGCCGGTGGAGAGCATCGCCCATCCCGCCGACGCCACGGACATGTTCGCCGCAGCCCTGCCGCTGCTGCAGGTGGACGATCCCGGCGATATCGTTCCCGGGGAACCCAACCTGGCCGGCGCCCGCTGCGCGCTCGATTCGGTGGAACTGGCGGTCGGGCTGGCCCGCAGCGGCGCCGCCGCCGCGCTGGTGACCGGCCCCGTTGCCAAGGCACAGCTCTACGCCATCGGCTTTGTGCATCCCGGGCAAACGGAATTCATCGCGGAACGCTGCGGCGTGGCGGACGGCAATGTGGCGATGATGCTGGCCGGGCCCGGATTGCGCACCGTGCCCGTGACCATCCACCGCGCCCTAGCCGACGTGCCGACAGCCCTGACGGTGGAACTGATCGTCTCGCGCGCGCGGGCGACGGTGCGCGGCCTGCAGCGCGATTTCGGCATCGCGGAGCCGCGGCTGGCGGTTGCCGGATTGAACCCGCATGCCGGTGAGGGCGGCGCCATCGGCCGGGAGGAAATCGAGGTGATCGCGCCCGCCATCGCGACGCTGATGGCCGAGGGGATCAATGCCTGGGGGCCATTGGCACCTGACACGATGTTCCACGCCGGGGTGCGCGAAACCTATGACGCCGCCATCTGCATGTATCATGACCAGGCGCTGATCCCGCTGAAAACCCTGTATTTCGACGAGGGCGTCAACGTCAGCCTGGGCCTGCCGATCATCCGCACCGCGCCCGATCATGGCACCGCGTTCAACATCGCCGGGCAGGGCAAGGCCAATCCGCGCGCGATGATCGCCGCCATCGCGCTGGCCGGCCAGTGCGTCCGCAACCGGGGGTGACCGCCGCGATTGCCGCGCTGCCCCCGATGCGGCAGGTGATCGAGGCGGCGGGACTGCGGGCATCAAAGGCGCTGGGGCAGAATTTCCTGCTCGACCTGAACCTGCTGGACAGCATCGTGCGCGCCATGCCCATCCAGCCCGGCGACGCGGTGTATGAAGTCGGCCCCGGCCCGGGCGGGCTGACGCGCGCGCTGCTGAAGGCGGGGGCGCGCGTCACCGCCGTGGAGCGCGATGCCCGCGCGCTGCCGATCCTGGGCGATCTGGCCGCGGTCGCGCCGCTGACCGTGATCGAGGGCGATGCCCTGAAGCAGCAGCCGGCCGCGCTGTTTCCGGGCGGCGCGCACATCGCCGCCAACCTGCCCTACAACATCGGCACCGCGCTGCTGGTCGGCTGGCTGTCCGAAGCGCAATGGCTGCCCTGGTGGCGCAGCGCGACCCTGATGTTTCAGCGTGAGGTGGCCGAGCGGATTGTCGCCCTGCCGGGCAGCGCGGCTTATGGCCGGCTGGCGGTGCTGGCGGGATGGCGCAGCCGGGCGCGGATCGTCACCACGCTGCCGCCCGCCGCCTTCGTGCCGCCGCCCAAGGTGAGCAGTGCCGTGGTGCAGCTGCTGCCCAAAGACCCCGCGGATGGGGTCGCGCCAGGTGATCTGGCGCGCGTGACGGCTGCGGCCTTCGGCCAGCGCCGCAAGATGCTGCGCGCCGCGATGAAAAGCCTGCCCGGTGGCGTGGAGGCCATCGAAGCGGCGGGGCTGGACGGCACGCGCCGCGCGGAAACGCTGGACATCGCGGAGTTCGTCACGCTGACAAAGGCGTGGCAGAAGGGTTAGCGCTTGCCCTTGCGGTCCTCGTCAAACAGCGTGGCGAGCTGGTCGACGATGGCGCCGCCCAGCTGCTCGGCATCCATGATGGTGACGGCGCGACGGTAATAGCGCGTGACGTCGTGGCCGATGCCGATGGCGATCAGTTCCACGGGCGAGCGGCTTTCGACCCAGCCGATCACCTGGCGCAGGTGGCGTTCGAGATAGCTGCCGCTGTTGACGCTGAGCGTCGAATCATCGACTGGTGCGCCATCGGAGATGACCATCAGGATGCGGCGGTCTTCGGGGCGGGCGAGCAGCCGGTTGTGTGCCCAGAGCAGCGCCTCGCCGTCGATATTTTCCTTCAGCAGCCCCTCGCGCATCATCAGGCCCAGGTTGCGGCGGGCGCGGCGCCAAGGGGCGTCGGCGGCCTTGTAAACGATGTGCCTGAGGTCGTTGAGGCGGCCGGGTTTCGCCGGGCGGCCCTCGGCGAGCCATTTCTCGCGGCTCTGGCCGCCTTTCCAGGCGCGGGTGGTGAAGCCCAGGATTTCGGTTTTCACGGCGCAGCGTTCCAACGTGCGGGCGAGAATGTCGGCGCTGATCGCGGCGATGCTGATCGGCCGGCCGCGCATCGAGCCGCTGTTGTCGATCAAAAGCGTGACCACGGTGTCGCGGAAATCGGTGTCGCGTTCGACCTTGTAGCTGAGCGCATGTTCCGGGCTGACGACAACGCGCGTGAGGCGCGCCGGATCGAGCAGGCCTTCCTCCTGGTCGAAATCCCAGGCGCGGTTCTGCTGCGCCATCAGCCGGCGTTGCAGGCGGTTGGCGAGTTTCGTGACCGCGCCCTGAAGGGTCAGCAGCTGCTGGTCGAGGTAACCGCGCAGGCGGGTCAGTTCCTCGGCGTCGCACAGATCCTCAGCGGTGACGACCTCGTCGAACGCCGTGGTCCACGGTTTATAGTCGAAATCCGGCGGAAGTTTCGATTCGGGCAGGTTGGGGCGCCAGGGCATCATGCCCTCCTGCCCGTCCTCGCCGTCATCCGCTTCGGACACCATCTCGGTGTCCATCTCGACCTCGCGGGTCTCGCCCTCGCCATCGGCGTCGTCCGATTGTTCGGAGCGGGATTCGACGCTGCTGTCGGCGCTGCTGCCGTCCTGCTGCTCCTCCTCGCCTTCTTCGCCCGCCTGTTCCTGTTCGGCGTCGTCGCTGTCGTCGGCGTCGGTCGCTTCCTGGTCGGCATCGGGATCGTCGCCCAGGCCGAGGTCGGAGAGGACGCGGCGGAAGGCGTCGGCGAAGGCACCCTGGTCGGTCATCACCGCGCCCAGGGCATCGAGATGGCCGGCAGCGGCGCTTTCCACCCGGTCCCGCACCAGGGCGACGCCGGCGCTGGCGCTGGCGGGTGGGGCCTCGCCGGTCAGGCGTTCGCGCACGATCAGCTGGACGGCGGTGGCGAGCGGCACTTCGTCAGCGGTGCGGGCGCGGGCGATGGGGTCCGTGCGCATGCGGGTTTCGGTCATGCGGGTGAGATTGGCGGCGACGCCTGCCATGTCGGCGCCACCGGCGGCCTCGATGCGCGCCTGTTCGGCGGCATTGAACAGCTCGCGGGCAAGGCCGGGGGCGACATCGGCGGCGGCATGGGCGCGGGCGTCGTGCAGGCGGCGTTTGAGGGCGAAGCTGTCGGCCCAGCCGCGCGCTTCGGCGACCTGTTCCGCGGACAGGCTGCGGGCGGGTTGCGGCACCCGCGCCTGGGTGCCGTGGCAGGCGGGTTTGTCGGCGGTGTAGGCGAGTTCGAATTCCGGCGTGCGGCCGAGCGCGCGCATGCCGGCGGCGAGCGCCTGGCGAAAATCTTCGAGCGGGTTGTCGGGTTGCGCCATGGGATGCTCTGTCCAAAGCGGCGGGCGCGCTGTCAATGTGGCAATTGAGATGGGGGGCCCGAAGCGCTACGCAAACGCCAACGGGGAGATTCGGGCATGATCTGGACGAAGCGGGCAGGCAGGGGGCTGGTGTGGCTGCTGCTGGCGGTTGTGGTGTTGCTGGTGCTGCTGTGCGCGTTCCTGTGGTGGCGCATGGAGGCGAGCGTACCCCAGTTGGAGGGGGAGCTGACGGGTGTGGCCGTGTCGGCGCCGGTGACGGTGGCGCGCGATGCGGCGGGCATGCCGACGATCACGGCGGCGACGCGGGCGGATGCCGCCTGGGCGCTGGGCTTCCTGCACGGGCAGGAGCGGTTTTTCCAGATGGACACGCTGCGGCGGGCGGCGGCCGGTGAGTTGGGCGGGCTGGTGGGGGCGAACGGCCTGAAGCTGGACCGGGTGACGCGGGTGCACCGGTTCCGGGCGCGGGCGCGCCTGATCGTGGCCGGGATGGCGCCGGAAGAGCGCGCGCTGCTGAACGCCTATGTCGCGGGGGTGAACCGGGGGTTGGGGAGCCTGAAGGCGGCGCCGTTCGAATATGCGCTGCTGTTCCGGACGCCGGCGGCGTGGCGGGACGAGGACACGATCCTGACGGTGTTCGCGATGTACATGAACCTGCAACCGGCGCTGCCGATGCGGGAGATGGACCGGGCGCGGGCGATGGCGAAGGGGGGCGTGGCGCTGGCCGACCTGCTCTATCCGCTGGCCGGCAGCCTGGATGCGCCGATCGACGGCAGCCGCCTGCCCGAGGTGCCGTTGCCGGCGGCGTTGAAGCCGCTGCTGGCGGCCGATCTGGATGAGGTTGCGGAGGGTGCGCCGGAGGCGGTGGTGACCGGCAGCAACAATTGGGCGGTCGCCGGCCGGCTGAGCAGCAGCGGCGCGGCGCTGGTGGCGAACGACATGCATCTGGGGCTGGGGGTGCCCAGCATCTGGTATCGCGCGCGGCTGGTGGTGAACGGGCGGCCGGCGGTGACCGGCGTGACGCTGCCCGGCGCGCCGCTGGTAGTGGCGGGCAGCAACGGCCGGATCGCCTGGGGCTATACCAACAGCTATATCGATACCGCCGATGCCGTGGTGGTGCAGCCGGACCCGGATTTCGCCGACCGTTACCGCACGCCGGACGGTGGCGAGACCATCGTGCGGGTGGAGGACCAGTTGTGTGCGCGGGATGTCTGCGAGCCGTTCGTGATCGAGGAGACGATCTGGGGGCCGGTGGTTGGCACCGATGCATTCGGTCGCAAGCTGGCGATGCGCTGGACCGCGCATGAGCGCGACGCCATCCGGCTGTCGCCCAGCCTGGCGCTGGAGACGGCGGGTAGCGTGGCGGAAGCGGTGGCGATTGCCCACAAGGCGCGGATTCCCCAGCAGAATTTCACGGTGGGGGACAGCGCGGGGAATATCGCCTGGACGATCATCGGCGCCATCCCGGCGCGCTATGGCTTCAACGGGCAGGATGCGGTGAGCTTTGCCGACGGCAGCCGGGGCTGGCGCGGGATCCTGCCGCCGGAGGCCACGCCGGTGGTGATGAACCCGGCGAACGGGCGGATCTGGACGGCGAACAGCCGCGTGGTGGGGGGTGCGGCCCATGCCCTGCTGGGCGATGGCGGCTATGACACCGGCGCGCGGGCGGGGCGCATTCGCGACCGTTTGCTGATGAAACAGCGTTTCACCCCTGAAGACTTTCTGTCGATCCAGCTGGACGATGTGAATGTGAAGCATCGCTGGTGGCAGGCGCTGCTGCTGCGTGAGCTGGAGAAGCGCAAGGGCGATGCAAAGCTGGCGGCGCTGATCGCTCCGGTCAGGGACTGGGGCGAGCGGGCGGTGCCGGCGGCGACGGGGTATCGTTTCATTGGTGTATTCCGCGATGCAGCAGTGAAACGCTATTATCGCGCGTGGGTGGGCGAGCCGGAAAAGGGTGGCATGCGCAAGAGCTATGCGCCGTCGATGGGGGAGGTGACGCTGCGCCGGGTGCTGGAGGCGCGGACGCCCGCGCTGCTGCCGGCCGGGGACGTGAGCTGGGACCAGTTCATCGACCGGGCGCTGGCGGAAGCGATGGCGGAGCTGGACGCGAAGGCCGGGGGCGACATCACGCGCTTCACCTGGGGCGCGGTGGGCAGGGCCGGCGTGCAGCATCCGCTGGCGAAGGTGATCGCGCCGCTGGGCTGGGTGACCGACCCGCGCGACGTGGCGGTGCCGGGCGACCGGGCGACGGTGCGGGCGCAGGCGCCGGGCTTCGGCGCCAGCGAGCGCTTCGCGGTGTCACCGGGGCATGAGACGCAAGCGCTGTTCCAGATGGGCGGCGGGCAGGCGGGCAACCCCCGCGCGCCCTATTATCTGGCGGGGCATGAGGCGTGGGTGAAGGGCACGCCGGCCCCGTTCCTGCCGGGACCGGCGAGGTGGACGCTCACCCTGCAACGATAGGGTTCAGGCCCGCGCGCGCACCATGGAGGGCTGCCGGGAGCGGCGCAGCGAAAGCCCGATCGCGCCGAAGCCGAGGATCATGGTGGCCCATGTGCCGGGCTCTGGCACCGCGCCCAGAACCGGCGCCGACATAGCCGTGACGAAGGAGGAGGAGCCGGGGCTGAACGTGTTCACGCGATAGCGGCCCACGCTGTCCTGGAAGAAGAAGCGGATGTCATTGCCCGCGGCGGTGAAGAAGCGCAGGCCGCTGCCGTCGAGGAAGGTGCCGCCGGTGGTGAAGTAGTTGCCATAGTTGCCGGTGGGGGCTGCGATGGCCGAGCCGTTGACCATGCCGGTGATCGAGGTGACGGCGAAAGCGGTTTCGCCACCGACGGTCATGGGCGTGTCCGATGTGGTGAAGATGCCCGAGCCGTCCACGGGGCCGCCGAAGAGCGGCTGATTGGTGACGAAGCTGAAGCTGTATTCGGCGGCGACGACCGGCGCCGCGCACAGGAAAAACGCCATCGAAGTGAATATTGTTGCCGATTTACGCATGATTGCACCCTTTGGTTCCGGGCATCGCCGATGGCGATGGGACGAAAGCCGGCGTGGCTTTCGGTCAGGATACGCGGGCCGGGGGGTGACGGTTTCAGGCGATTATCGTTTGGCCTTGCTGGCGACGCTTTCGGGGAGGTCTTCGCCAAACACGCGCTGGTAATATTCGGCGACCAGGGGGCGTTCGGCTTCGTCGCAGCGGTTGAGGAAGCTGACGCGGAAGGCGAAGCCGAGGTTGCCGAAAATCGCCGCGTTCTGCGCCCAGGTCAGCACCGTGCGCGGCGACATGACGGTGGAGATGTCGCCGGCGATGAAGCCGGCGCGCGTCATGTCCGCCACCTTCACCATGTTGGCGACGGTCTTTTTCCCCGCCTCATTGGCATATTGCGGCGATTTGGCGAGGATGATCGACGCCTCGGTGGCGGCGGGCAGATAGTTGAGCGTGGTGACGATGCTCCAGCGGTCCATCTGGCCCTGGTTGATCTGCTGCGTGCCGTGGTAGAGGCCCGAGGTGTCGCCGAGGCCGACGGTGTTGGCGGTGGCGAACAGGCGGAACCAGGGGTTGGGCCGGATGACGCGGTTCTGGTCGAGCAGGGTCAGCTTGCCCTCGACCTCCAGCACGCGCTGGATCACGAACATCACGTCGGGGCGTCCGGCGTCATATTCGTCGAACACCAGCGCGGTGGGGGTTTGCAGCGCCCAGGGGAGGAGACCCTCGCGGAACTCCGTCACCTGCTTGCCGTCGCGCAGCACGATGGCGTCCTTCCCCACCAGGTCGATGCGGCTGATGTGGCTGTCGAGGTTGATGCGGATGCACGGCCAGTTGAGGCGGGCGGCGACCTGTTCGATGTGGGTGGATTTGCCGGTGCCGTGATAGCCCTGCACCATGACGCGGCGGTTGTGGGCGAAGCCGGCGAGGATGGCGAGCGTGGTTTCGGGATCGAAGACATAGGCCGGGTCGAGGTCGGGCACGCGCTCGTCGGCGATGCTGAAGGCGGGAACGGCCATGTCGATGTCGACGCCGAAGGTGGCGCGAGCATCGACGGTGATGTCGGGCGCGGCGAGCGCGGCGGGCGCGTGACGGTCGGTATCGGCGGACAGGTTCAGGCTGGTCATGGTGGGGGTGGGTTAGGGGGGTGGCGAGTGGTTTGCAACCGCCTCGGCGTCGCGGGCAGGCTGGGGGTTTTGAGGGGGGATGAAAGTCTATGGGGGGGTGCCACGATTCTTTCGCTTGTTATCACGTCCCTCGACAAATAACTCATGAAAGTATAGCAAACCGCGAATAATTATAGCTATTAGAATGGCTGATCCATATGCCCATTTTGCTTCTTCTTGATGAGATGTACTATAAATGGATAGATATACCTTCTCGATCAAACTGCCGCCGTAATAGCATGCTGCTATATAACCGATGACCTCTGCACCATTCTGTAGATTGATTAAGGTGTCAGTTTGGCTGCGATCGAGTGCATTTTCAACAAGATTTGACAACTCGTCAATACGCAGCCGCAGCGAATCGTAACGCCTGCCTACCCCGACCATGGCGCGCGCCGATCGGTTGAACCGTCGCGCGAGAAAGTCGCGTAGATTGAGGTAACCAGGAATGTTGCGGTGGTCAATACGTTCTAGAATGCGCTCCAAGGCTTCGGTCGCGTGTTCCACGGATCGCGCACGATGTGATATACCACCACCCACCATTTCGTTAAGAATAGTCAATTTTAATGTGGCGTTCTGGAGATCTGTGATGAACTCCTTATCTCTCAGCTGCTGCTTAATACTTTTGTCATTGGAGTTCCATTTCTGCACGGCATCCTGCACATCGGAATGGAGGTCGTTAAGGCAATGCTGCAACAATCGGAATTGTGGCAGAGCAAGC
The DNA here is from genome assembly GCF_014117445.1 of Sandaracinobacteroides saxicola. Taxonomy (NCBI): domain Bacteria; kingdom Pseudomonadati; phylum Pseudomonadota; class Alphaproteobacteria; order Sphingomonadales; family Sphingosinicellaceae; genus Sandaracinobacteroides; species Sandaracinobacteroides saxicola. The sequence goes on from NZ_CP059851.1 coordinate 716,486, forward strand.
ATAGTCAAGACGCGTTGTGTCGAAAAGGCAAACAGGTTTTCAAGTAATCGTCCTCGCTGGAAGGCATTCAGCCCACAATCGATAATGACAGTACGCGTAAATAATGGTCCCACACCTCGCTGGTCCATCTCTACGTTTGAGAACAAGACGGCGCGACCTCCCATTACGGATGCCGCTACGAACTCATGATCGCTGCGCTGCGCTGCGGTGGGGCCATGGCCAAACATGTGCTGGATCAGCGGCAATGCTAGTTGGCAAACGGTGCTAGCTAGTTGAGGGCGTTGCCGTGCATTGTCTGAGTGGATTGCACGACGCATAGATTGTTGGAACTGAGTTGGGCGAGTTTTGGCGTTTATTAGTTCAATCCAGGACGGACCAGGATCGACATCTTCCTTGGCTGGCTTCGGTGCATGCTCGAACGCATCTGCCCTTTGTTGTGCAGCATAGCGCACGTAAGTGGTCTCGAGCAACCAAAAGCATGGAATGACTACATATGTTGCACCTTGCGCGAAATTGCCGATGATGATGTCGGACCAAGCTGGAATCGCGCCACCAGCTGGCAAGCCGTCAAACGCCGATGACCAACGGAACTCGACTTTTGCGTTGGATGGCTTTTCGATGAATTCGCGAATAGCGCGATAAATGCGATCCGCCCCCGGTTCTGGTAGGCCAATGATAGATTGTGGTCGATGGTTTGCAGGGTCACGACGCTCGTCAATGCCAGTCCAGGTCTGATAGCCGCTGTCATGCCGAATCCACCTAAAGGCTGGTGAAGTATTTGCCGCGTTCGCCCGTTGTCGGTTGGTCGGCGTGCAAGAACAGACGCCGCATGTTGCTGGCGGCATTGCTGCTTCCAGCCCTCAGGCAAGTTAGCAAAACGTCCACATTCTTGGCTTCCACATGCTCGTTCAGAACGGCTGCATCACGCCAGTCCAGCCATAGCTTCGTCAGCAGGCGACGTGTTGTCACATAGGGTTCTGAAAAGTCCCAGTGCGTTGTCATCGCGTTGATTACACGGTCTTTGCCGCCTTTGAGCGGTGAGGTGCCGGGTTCAAGCTGGTGAATAGCACGCCTCCTCATTTTCACCAACATGTCATATGAAGATTCAGAAAGAAGGCGTGGTCGAATGGGCCGGATTTCGTTTTTTTCTTCCTTCTCAAAGCCACCGGACTTCGCCTCGCCTGGAGTCATGCGAGGCGCATAGGCCGGCAGCATGGAAAAATGACTTGCAAGACAAAATGACTCTAATGGTTCGAATGCTGAAAAATTGAATTCGCTGTGCACGTATGCAGTACCGATAGATAATTGTCGAGGGCTGTTATCCACATTACGCAGCATTTCATCCTCATCACCAATGCTGGGATGCTCACGCGCAGTCTGTCGCAAAATTGTTTTCCATTTTTGCAGTCGATCAAACAACGAAGCTGTATTCAATTCAATACCATGCTCGCGAAAATTGGCTTGCACGTCAGCCCGCAAAGCGCGCAGCTGATCATTAAGGCAGCGACCACCATTCGTGTTTTCGGACCAAGGTCCATACTGGACGGACTGTAGCATTGGCATGCGCCTTTTCGACTCAACGACATTCATCGTGCCATTATTGTGGCGGACTTGCTAGCGCAGCCTTGGGCAGGGGGGGAGCTGGTTGCGGCGGGGGGCTTTGGTTTCGGATTCGGGGGGTGGGGAGAGGGTGGGGGGCTCGCCGAGGAGGGACTGGAGGGCGATCGTCACCGGTTTGCGGGTGCGGTTTTCGGAAGGGGCGGGGAGGCCGGCGAAGGCGGCGCGGAGGCTGAGGGGACAGACGGTGGTGACGGTGCCGGCGAGGCGGAGGGTGGTGACCCCCTCCGTCTCGCTGGGCGAGACACCTCCCCCGCGAGCGGGTGAGGGGCTGGCGGAGACAGTGTCGCTCGCTGCGCTCGCGCCCACCCCCGCTCGGCTGTCGCCGAGTCGCCCCTCCCGTGAACGGGAGGGGAGTTGCGTGGGGATGGCAGTGGCGGTGAGCGACAGGATTTCGCCGCTTTTGTCGGCGAGGGTCAGCGAGGTGAGTTCGGCGGTGCCGAGGGCGCGCCAGGCAGTGAAGCTGGTGATCGGCTGGTTCGCGGTGAGGTCCAGGTTGGCGGCCAGTGTCAGTGGCGCGCCTTCGCCCAGGCGGACGGCGGTGCCCGACAGGACGAGTTGGGCTTGCCGGGGCGGGGTGGGGCCGCGGTTGGTGGGCGTGGTGGTGGGCGTTTCGCGCAGGTGGGCTTCGAACGCCGCGGCGCGGACGGGGACGGGGAGCAGCGTGGTGGTGAGCTGCGCGTCGCTCCAGACGATGGACAGGCGGGCGATGATCGGGCGCGCGGTGCCGGGAACCAGGTGCAGGCTGGCCTGGGCCGCGGGCGCGCGGATGCTGGCCTGCACCAGCGGCAACGCAGGGATCGCGACGCGGGCCAGCGGGGCGGTCAGGTTGAACACGCTGTGCTCGGGGCGCCAGGGCTGGCGGTTGATGACCGCTTTTTCCGCCTCCGCGCCGGCGGCGAGGCCGGGGCCGTCGAAGCCGATGCGCGGGCGCTCGACGGTCGCCTCCAGCCGGTAGGGGAAGCCGGCGATGCCGACCGCGGCGCCGGGTTGCAGGCGGGCGACGTCGGCGGCGAGGGTGTCTGCGTAGCCGCTCCAGACATGATACCAGCCGGCGATGCCGGCGGCCAACGGGATGAGCGTGACCCAGAGCGGGATGCGCCTCATACCGGTGCCGTGCGCGGATCGGCGTTGATGGCGGCGTGGACGGCGGCCTCCATCTCGGCGCGGGACAGGCCGGGCGGCACGGGCGGGCCGAAGGCGGCGGTGACGGTGCCGGGATATTTGGCGATCCCCTTGGGCCAGACGCGCCCGGCGTCGACCGCCATGGGGACAATGGGCAGTTCGAGCGCGCCGTACAGCGCGGAGAGGCCGGATTTCAGTTTCGGCGCCTCGCCGACGGGGACGCGCGTGCCTTCGGGGAAGATCAGCACCGGGCGGTCGGGGCCGCCGCGTTCCAGCGCGGCGCGCAGCAGTTCCCGCAGGGCCACGCCGTGCTTGCCGCGCTGCACCGCGATGCTGCCATGCTTGCGCACGACATAGCCGAAGACCGGGATGCGCAGCAGTTCCGCCTTCAGCACGACGACGGGCGCCTTGAACAGGTAGAGGGTGAGGAGCGCGTCATAGAAGCTCTGGTGCTTCATGGCGACGATGTGCCCGCCGCCGGGGATGGTGCCGCGCACCACCAGGCGGATGCCCAGGATCCAGCGGGCGAGCCAGAAGCACCAGGCCGACCAGAGGTGGCTGCCGTGCATCATCGCGGCACGGGAGAAGGGGGAGAGCAGCGCGGTGGTGACGACGATCGGCACCGAGCCAAGGTAGAAGAGGAGGGCGAACAGCAACCCGCGCAGCGTGGCCATCAGCGCAGCCCCATTTGCAGCATCGGCCAGCGGACGATGAATTTCGAATATTCGCGCGCCAGCGGCAGCAGGGGAAGCCCGGCCGGGACGCCATCGGGGACGACGCGGACATCGGGGCCGAGCTTGGCCGCCAGTTCGGCATTGGCGCGCGGCAGGTGATAGGCGGCGGTGATCAGCCGGACGCTGCGCCAGCGGTGGCGGATCACCCAGGCCTCGGCCTCATCAGCGTTGCCGCGCGTGTCATCGGCAACGAAGCCGAGATCGATGCAGCAGGCGAGCAGGCGCGGCGGCACGCCGGCCTTTTCGGTGAGCACCGGGCGGGTGACGCGGTCCCCCACGCCGGAGATGAGCAGGCGTTTGGCGAGGCCGTCTTCGAGCACCTGCACGCCGCGCGCGACGCGGCCGGGGCCGCCCGTCAGCACGATGGCGGCATCGGTGCGGGTGCCGGGCAGCGCGGGGGCCGGCAGGGTGGCGATGAAGGCGACGAAGCCGCCGAGCCAGGCAAGCATCGCCAGGGCCGCGAGGCGCAGCAGGGTGGCGAAGGGCGCGGCACGGCGTTTGCGGCGGGGCACTGCGTCTGCTTAACCGGGCGCTCGGATGGGCGCAATCGGCGTGGCTGCGGTCTTGCGACACGGGCGGCGACTGTGCTTTGTGGGCGCCATGATCCTGACATGCCCCAGCTGCGGCGCGCGGTACAATGTGCGCGCCGATGCCATTCCCGCCGCCGGCCGCAAGGTGCGCTGCAAGGCCTGCGCGCACGAATGGCTGGCGCTGCCCGAGGTGTGGGAGCTGCCCGAGGCGCTGCCGGCGGGGAGTGCGGAGCCGGCGCGGGAACCGGAGCCGGCACCGGCTCCGGCGCCGGCGGCCGCGCCCGAGGCGCCGGCCCGGCGCTGGCCGTGGCTGCTGGTGCTGGCGCTGCTGCTGCTGGGCGGCGGGGGCGCGCTGGGCTGGGCGGTGGGCGAGGGGCGGATCGATCCGGCGCGCATTCCCGGCTGGCAATGGCTGATCAGCCGGGAGATCCCCGGCGTGCGGTTGCCGGCGCCGCCGCCGACGGCGCTGACGCTGAGCGCCACGGTGACCAACCGCCAGGTGCCAGGCGGCGGGAACGTGTGGGAGGTGACCGGGCGGGTGGTGAACGACACGCGCACGGTGCGGCCGGTGCCGCCCATTGAGGTCATCCTCTATGGCCGGGGCAACCGCGAGCTGTATCGCTGGCAGGTGGCGCCGCCGCGGCCGACGCTGGGGCCGGGGATGGCGGTGCGGTTCGATACCGCCACGGTGAACACGCCCGATGAGGCGAGCCATGTGCGGGTGACGCTGCGCCCGGCAGCGCTGGGGCGCGGTTGACCGGGGTGGGGGGTGGCCTTATCATGTGATGATAAGGAGCATGATATGCAGACCGAGCGTGTGACGGTGTTGATGGCGCCGGAGGCGAAATCCGCGATGGCGATGCGCGCGGCGGGCATGGGGCTGTCTACCGGCGAATTCGTGCGGCTGGCGGTGGACAATTTTGCTGGCGACCGGGGGACGGAGGCCGAGCTGGAAGCGCTTACCGCCGAGTTGCAGGCGGCACTGCCGAAGATGGAGCGGCAGTTCGATGCCATGCGGCAGGCGGTCAACGAGGCGCGGGCGGCCATCGACCTGGCATTGCGCGCGAGTGGCGCCCGGGCATGAGCGCGGTGGAGGCGGCGGTGCGCGCGGTGCGTGACGTGCTGTTGCTGGGCAAGCGGATCGACGACCTGGAAGGCGATGTGACGGCGCTGTCGCGCGATATCCAGGCGCTGGCGGCGGATCATGCGCTGCTGGCGCAGCGCGTGGCGCGGATCGAGGGCTTTGTGGAAGGGGCGGCCGCCGCAAATGTCGCGCGGCGGGCGCGGCTGCCAAAAGCGTGAGGGCGGGCGGGTTGACTTGGCGGGGTGGCAGACGCCACGACGAATGCCATGCCGACCGTGCTTCGCATTGGTGCCTTTCGCTTTTACTTTTACAGCCATGAGCCGAATGAGCCGCCGCATGTGCATGTCGACCGCGGCGGCGCGACCATCAAGATCTGGCTGGATGGTCTTGACGTGGCGCTGAACCGGGGGTTCAGGGCACATGAGATCGGCGAAGTGGTGGCGATGGTGCGGGCGAACCGCGCGCGTCTGACGGAGGCATGGCATGGCTTCTTTGGCTAGGGTGGCGGATGAGCGGGTGCTGGACGTGCGCTGCGACGCGCACAGCCTGATCGTGGACCTGATGGACGGGCGGACAATCAGTGCACCGCTGGCCTGGTATCCGCGATTGCTGCGGGCGACGGCGGAGCAGCGTGCCCGCTGGGAGCGGGCGGGGGCCGGGTACGGCATCCACTGGCCGGAGATCGATGAGGATTTGAGCACGGAGGGGTTGTTGCGGGGGGTGCCCGCCAAAGGCACCACGTGACGAGGGGCGCTGCGGTTTTCGGGCTGGTGGTCCTGACGATTGTTCTGATTGCAATGTTCTATTCCGGCATGTTCATGCACGGGGACTAGGGAGCCGGAATGTTCAAGAAAATCCTGATTGCCAATCGTGGGGAAATCGCCTGCCGGGTCGTCCGGACGGCGCGGCGCATGGGGATCGCCACGGTCGCCGTCTATTCCGATGCCGATGCGGCGGCGCTGCATGTGGAGATGGCGGACGAAGCCGTGCATCTGGGGCCGCCGCCGGCGGCGCAATCCTATCTGCTGGCGGACCGGATCATCGCGGCGTGCAAGGCGACGGGGGCCGAGGCGGTGCATCCGGGATACGGGTTCCTGAGCGAGCGGGCTTCGTTCGTGGAGACGCTCGACGCGGCGGGGATCGCGTTTATCGGCCCGCCGGCAAGCGCCATCGCCGCGATGGGCGACAAGATCGAATCGAAGAAGCTGGCGAAGGCCGCCGGTGTGAACGTGGTGCCTGGCTTTGTGGGAGAGATTGCCGACACCGACCATGCGGCGCGGATCGCCGGCGAGATCGGCTATCCGGTGATGATGAAGGCAAGCGCGGGCGGCGGCGGCAAGGGGATGCGGCTGGCCTTCAGCGAGGCCGATGTGCGCGAGGGGTTCGATGCTGTGCGGCGGGAGGCGCTGGCGAGTTTCGGCGACGACCGGGTGTTCATCGAGAAATTCGTGGAGCAGCCGCGGCATATCGAAATCCAGCTGCTGGGCGATAGGCACGGCACCATCCTCTATCTGAACGAGCGCGACTGTTCGATCCAGCGGCGGCACCAGAAGGTGGTGGAGGAAGCGCCGAGCCCGTTCGTGACGCCCGAGATGCGGCGCGCGATGGGCGAGCAGGCGGTCGCGCTCGCGCGCAATGTCGGTTATTTCAGCGCGGGGACGGTGGAGTTCATCGCCGGCGCCGACCGCAGTTTCTATTTTCTGGAGATGAACACGCGGCTCCAGGTGGAGCATCCGGTGACCGAGTGCATCACCGGGCTGGACCTGGTGGAACAGATGATCCGCGTGGCGGCGGGCGAGCGGCTGGCGCTGAGCCAGGGCGACATCGGCATCAACGGCCATGCCATCGAGACGCGATTCTATGCCGAGGACCCCTATCGCGGGTTCCTGCCCTCGATCGGCCGGCTGACACGCTATCTGCCGCCGACGGAGGAAGGGGGCGTGCGGGTGGACAGCGGCGTGGTGGAGGGCAGCGAGATTTCGATGTTCTATGATCCGATGATCGCCAAGCTGATCACGCATGCGCCGACCCGGCTGCAAGCGGCGGATGCGCAGGTGGCGGCGCTGGATCGCTATGTCGTGCGCGGCATCAGCCACAACGCCGATTTCCTGTCGGCGCTGATGCAGCATCCGCGTTTTCGGGCCGGCGAGGCGGTGACGACGGCGTTCATCGCGGAGGAATATCCCGACGGGTTCAAGGGCCATCCGGCCACGGCGGACGTGCGGGCGCGGTTGGTGGCGGCAGCGGCGGTGGTGAACGCGATTCTCGCCGACCGGGCGCAGATGATCGACGGTCAGCTGAACGGGCATGGCGCCGCCTGGGGGACGGACTGGGTGGTGGAGCTGGACGGCGAGCGCACGCCGGTGACGGTGGTGGACCATGGCGGGCTGTGGGATGTGGCCGTCGGGGGTGCGCAGTTGCGGGTGCGGGGCCAGTGGCGGCCGGGCGAGCCGCTGTTCGAGGCCGAGATCGACGATGTGGCGATGGCGATCCAGCTCGACCGGCTGGGCGTGGGCTGGCGGATGACGCATGGCGGCGCGCAGCACGCCATGCGGGTGCTGAGCCCGCGCGCCGCGGAGCTGGCGGGGCACATGATCGCCAAGGTCGCGCCGGACCTGAGCCGCTTCCTGCTGTGCCCGATGCCGGGGCTGGTGGTGAGCATCGCGGTGGCCGAGGGGGATCGGGTGGAGGCCGGGCAGGCGCTGGCGACGGTGGAGGCGATGAAGATGGAGAATATCCTGCGCGCCGAGAAAGCCGGCACGGTGGCGCGGCTGCACGCCAAGGCCGGGGACAGCCTGGC